>NZ_JBQFXD010000011.1:0-150022 GCF_056540665.1 Ruegeria sp. AM4
CCAACGGATACTGAACAGGCATCTCCCAACCCGCAAAATCAACCAACTTACCCCCCAACTCAACGTGTAGCGCATAAAGAGGAGTGCGTTTTAATGTATCGGTCATGGCAAGTTCCGTTTCTTTCCAATTTGTCCGCGCTTATGCCGTCAGTCTGACGCAACCGGTTCATTTTGCAACGTTCGAATGCGTCGGCTTCAGCAGCGAGGCCGCGCCCGCATTTGAAGTTTCTTTTTGTGGCGAACGCCAGCGGCGCGCGACTGGATGTATGCGGGTGTATGCTTCAATATTTCCTTTAGGAAACTTTTTTCCGTTACGCAACACAAGATACCTGTCGTTACGCGTTCAAAGTGCGAACCGCCTGTTCCAGCACATGCAGGCCGGCGACCAGATCGCCTTCTGCAGTGTCTTCGGCGAAATCATGGCTGATCCCGTTTATTGACGGAACAAACAGCATCGCGACAGGCATCAATCGCGAGACATTGGTGGCATCGTGCAGCGCGCCGGACGGCATGTCCCGCCATTTCCCCGGCGCGACCTCTTCGGCCCCGACCTGCAAGGCGCGGCGCAGAGTGCCATCCATGGCAACAGGCTCGAGCCCGAGCATCGGGCCATAATCCAGGTTCAGGCCCAGTTCCTCTGATACCTCTTGCGCAGTGTTGCGAATGATCGCTTCCATGCGTGCGAGTCGATCCGCGTCGCCATCCCGCCATTGCATGGAAAACCGCGCTCGGCCGGGCACAATGGAAGAGGCGTTGGGGTGCAGGTCCACCCGACCGATGGTCCAGACCGTTTGCGGCGTGACCACGTTGCGGAACCGGTCGTTGATCCGGTGGTTGAACAGCGCAACGGCCTGAAACGCATCCCGACGCAGATGCATGGGCGTGGTTCCGGCATGGTTCTGCTGGCCCTCAAAGGTGATGACCATATCGCGAATGCCGACGATATCCGTCACGACGCCGATCTGTTCGTTATGGGTGTCCAAAGTTGGCCCTTGTTCGATATGCATCTCGATAAAGCCGGAAAACCGTGCGGGATCGACAAACTCGGCAGTCAAGTCAGCCATTGAGGATCGCGCATCGCCAAAGCTTGTCCCCGACGCGTCCGTCAGGGTGTCGGCCCGTTCCAGCGGCAACCCGCCGGACCAGACAGCGGACCCGGTCGTCACGCCGAACCGGCCCTCTTCGTCCTGAAAGCTCACGACCGAGATGGGCACGTCGCTGGCCCGCGCGACCTCGAGCGCTGCGATCACGCCCAGCGCGCCGTCCAGCCACCCCCCTTCCGGTTGGCTGTCGGAATGCGATCCCATCAGTAGGGACGTGCCCGGGGCCAAACCGAACAGATTGCCGACCGGATCGAAATGCGGTGTCAAACCAGCCTCGGCCATGCGTTCGGCAAGCCATTTGCGCGCGGCAATGTCCGCTTGGGAATAGGCCGGGCGAATGACGCCCTTGCCGACCCCAGACGCCCCAAAGGAACGCAGTTTGTGAAGATCAGTCAGAAAGCGCGCAGGATCGACAGCCATAGGGGTCTCCGGAATTTTGTCCGCCCAACCATAGTCATATACCTGCCCCGCGCGAGGAATTTTTATGATGCCGGTCAAACCCCTCTGGTCCCTGCCCTGAACCTGCCCTAAGACTTCGGCGCAAGAGGGACCGACATGTCGCATATCACATTGGTGCGTCACGGGCAGGCCAACACGGCGGCGCGGGACGAGATTAACTACGACAAGCTCAGCGATCTGGGCCACCAGCAGGCGCGCTGGCTGGGTACGCATCTGCGGGATACACGCTGCCACTATCCAAGGGTCTATTGCGGCACCCTGACCCGCCACGCCGAGACCGCCGCCAGCATGGGGTTGAGTGACCCGATCCGCGACGCGCGGCTGAACGAGATCGAATATTTCACCATCGCGCAATTGTTTCAGGAACAGCACGGCGTCGCCGTACCCACGGACCGCGAGGGGTTTGTCGAGCATCTACCCCGGACCTTTGCCGCATGGGCCAATGGCGAGATTGAAAACACGCCTGAGACCTTTGCCGAATTCGAAACCCGCGTCCGGGGTGCACTGCGCGACATCGGAACCGAGGGCGGGCCGGCGATCGTGGTGACCTCGGGCGGTCTGATTTCGATGGTGGTGCGACAGGCGATGGGTCTGGACATACCGAACATGGCCAGGGTGGCCCTTGCCATCATGAACACGTCAATGCATCGTCTGCACCCGATTGGCGCGCAGCTGAGCCCGGTTCTTTTCAATGCGGTTCCGCATTTGGAAGCACCGGACCGGCAATTTGCGCAGACCCATCTGTAACAGGATCGGAGACACATGATGCAGCTATACTATGCCCCCCGCACAATCTCGGTCGCAGTTGCCATCGCGTTGGAAGAGGCCGGGCTGGAATACGAGGCGATCAAGCTGGACTTTGCCTCGGGCGAGCAAACCAAACCCGCCTACAAACAGATTAATCCAAAGGGCCGGGTTCCGGCATTGGTGGTGGATGGCGGCATCCTGACAGAAACCGGCGCGTTGCTGGATTATATCGCGGCGGTTGCGCCCCAGGCCGGGCTGGTACCCGCCGATCCGATCATGGCGGCCCGGATGCGCGAGGTGATGTACTATTTGGCCTCGACCATGCATGTGAACCACGCGCACAGGCTGCGCGGGCCGCGTTGGGCGGACAAAAAGGCCAGTTGGAAAGACATGAAGGACAAGGTGCCCCAAACGATGACGGCATCCTGCGACTATGTCGTTTCGAACGGGCTGCGCGGGCCGTTTGTACTGGGCGAGGCATTTTCGCTGGCCGACGCCTATCTGTATGTGGTTTGCAGCTGGCTGGAAGGTGACGGTGTCGATGTCGGTGCCTTTCCCAAGATTCTCGCCTTTCGTGACGCGATGGAGGCGCGCCCTTCCGTTCAGGCGGTCCGAGCCGCCGGAATGCTCTGACTAAAGGAATTGAAATGACACATCTCTGGGTCCGGGCAGAACAGCGCCCGAACGAGGAACGGGTTGGCTTGACGCCTGAAGGTGCGGCCATGCTGATCGCCGCAGGCATCCGGGTGACGGTCGAGGAAAGCTCGGTGCGGGCGATCCCGACCAAGGGTTACAAGGACGTAGGTTGCGAGATTGCCGCCGAAAACTCCTGGCCCGAGGCCCCGCTGGATGCGATCATCTTTGGCCTCAAGGAATTGCCCGAGGACGGCACACCCCTGCCCCACCGCCACATCATGTTCGGCCATGCCTATAAGGGCCAGCATTCCGGTCGCGCGCTGTTGCAGCGGTTTAAGGCAGGGGGCGGCACACTTTACGATCTGGAGTATCTGGTGGACGCGGATGGCCGCCGGGTTGCCGCCTTTGGCTATTGGGCCGGATATGCAGGTGCGGCGGTCACGCTGAAGACATGGGCGGCGCAGCAACGGGGGCAGGAATGCCCGCCAGTTGGGGTCTATGCAGGCAAAGACGCTTTGAATGCGGAGCTGCTGGACGAGCTGGATGCGACCGGGGCAGACCGCCCTCGCGCCATCGTCATCGGCGCCTTGGGCCGCGTGGGAACCGGGGCGGCCGATCTGTGCGAGGCGATGGGCGTCTCCGTCACCAAATGGGACATGGCCGAAACCGCCAGCGGTGGCCCGTTCCCTGAAATTCTGGGCCACGATCTCTTCCTGAACTGCATCTTCGCACGTCCCGGCACGCCGGTATTTGTCCCGCAAGAGGCGCTGACTGCGCCACGTAAGCTGACGGCAATCGGCGATGTGGCCTGCGACCCGGACAGCGACTACAACCCGGTGCCGGTCTATGACCGCGCCACCTCATGGGATGCCCCGGCGCTGCGCGTGGCGATCGACCCGGTGATGGACGTTATGGCCATCGACAACCTGCCATCGATGCTGCCGGTCGAAAGCTCGGAAGACTATGCCGCGCAATTGCTGCCATCCCTTATGACCCTGTCCGATCTGGACAGCGGTGTCTGGGGTCGGGCAGAAGTTACCTACAAAACCCATATTGAAGGGATCTGAGCGATGACGATTCATTGGTGTGGCACCGGCCTGTCGGCCATTCCCGGCCTGCGCCGCCTGATCGAAGGCGGGCACAAGGTCACGGTCTGGAACCGGACCATCGACAAGGCCAAGGCCGAGGTCGGAGACCTGACCGACGACATCCGCGCCTTTGAAATCGAAGCGCTTGGCGCGGTGCTGGAAAAGGGCGATGTGATCGTCTCAATGCTGCCCGGCGACTGGCACGTGCCGCTGGCGGAACTGGCGATCTCAAAGCAGGCCAACTTTGTCTCATCGTCCTACATCGCACCTGAGATGCGCGCGCTGGATGACAAGGCGCGCGACGCGGGTGTTGCGCTCGTCAATGAGGTCGGACTGGACCCCGGCATCGACCACTTGATGGCGCACGCTCTGGTCGCCGATTACCGCGCCTCGGGCGCGTTTGATGCGCAAAACCACCTGAGCTTCATCTCCTACTGCGGCGGCATTCCCAAAAACCCCAACCCATTCCGCTACAAGTTCAGTTGGTCGCCGCTAGGGGTTCTCAAGGCCCTGCGTTCGCCGTCCAAGTCGATCCGCGACTACGCTCCGCTGGACGTCGCCCGCCCGTGGGACGCAATCAGCAGCTATATCGCGCCGCTGCCCAACCCCGAAAGCTTTGAAGTCTACCCCAACCGCGACTCGTTGCCCTTCATGGCCGAGTACCAGTTCGAGGATCACTGGACCGTCAAGGAATTCGTCCGCGGCACTCTGCGTCTGAACGGCTGGGCCGATGCGTGGTCGGATGTCTTCACCGAGATCGAAACACTGTCCGGCCCCGAAGGCGACGCCCGCCTGAAAGAGATGTCGGATCAGTTCTGGGCCGAGAACGCCTATGACGAGGGCGAACCCGACCGCGTGGTTCTATGCGTGGGCCTGAAGGCCGAGAAAGACGGCATCCCGGTCTGGCACAAAACCTATGTCATGGATGCCTGGGGCGACGAGCGCGGCACTGCCATGGCGCGCCTGGTGTCGATTCCGGTTTCACTGGCTGTTGAGGCTGTGCTGAACCGCGCCATTCCGGCAGGCGTCCACGCGGCCCCGAGCGATTCGAAGCTGGTGCAGGGCTGGATGGGTGAAATCGACACGCTGGCGCAGCATTTGCAGGTGGTGGATCACACGGTTTGATTTAAGGGTGCCGACCGGGTTTGGCTCGGTCTGTGCTCAATTTGCGTAAACATGGGCCAAGTCCAGCAAATTCATGCGAAACGCCATGTTATAATATTTCTCTACTTCCCGCTCCAATTCCTCTTTTTCTTCTTCCGTTTTTCCAAGATAGGCAAATTTTCCGCCAGATACACAGTCAAACAAATTGTGAGTTTGAATTAACTTTCTGGCCAGATCAGATGGAAATGTTTGATCGGCTGAGTGGTGGAGCCAACTGCTAACCGTCCCCACATATTCCCCTGAAATTCGGTGCTTGGCGAGCTGAGCGTCGGAATCCATAAGATCACGCAGCGTCTGATATTCTGTTTTCTTTAGAATGCGCTCAACTTCTACGGATCTTTCCCGTGAATAGTCTTCTACTACATCATTGCATTCGAGGTTCGGATAAGACCATCGTTTTTCAGGCAACAATGGAGGACAGCTACGGGCCAACATCATACACTGATAAGCAAATCTCCATCGAAGTTCCGGATTGTGTAGGTCATCTAATAGCTCGCCCCTCAGCTTCACGGTTAAATCTAGAAAAACTGCGTGGCTTTTGGGAAATTGAGACGGGTTCCAAGTTACTTTCTGAGGTTCGCCAGGTGGAAGCCAATCTGCATTTCCGCCATTGGCCCAATCCTCACTGACAAGTTCATCTAAATCCTCAAACTCTCCAAGCTTGGTCAGCAATTTGTATTTGGTTCGTAAGGAGTGCTTACTGTCCGGTTCGAGTGTCAGTGCCTCATCTATCGCCCGCAGAGCGGCCCGATAATCATCAAGCCCAACAAATATCTTGGCCTTCCACTGCCACGGAACAGGGCTTTCCGGATCGGCTGCAATCGCCAGATCCGCTTCGCCCAGCGCCGCCTCCCAATCCTCTTGCAACATATGAACCCGTATCTTGTGCCGATGGATCAACAACCGCGTCGATGGTTTATACGCCGTCCATTTCAACAACGTGTCGCAAGCGGCAAGTTTCTCAGCCGGGTCCGCCACACCAAAGTTGCAGGTCTCAACCAGATCTTGGTGCTCACGGCCCAAGATCATAACCGCGCCGATGGCCACCAGCACAAGACCGGTCAGCAGCCGGGCAAGTATCGATTTGCGTTTGGGCGGATCAGCAAGTGTATCTGAGTTCATTCAATCAACCAAAAGTAAATCGGCCCCCAACGCATGGGCGATTCACCCGGTTCTGTCCATGCCAATCACCGCGACCAAAACCTCAATAAACCGATGATGAAAAAAGGCCACACCGACAACTCGGAATGGCCTTCAGACTCGAGCGTAGTTGGATCCGTCCATTCAGATATACCTTCGGATCGTATCTTCGATATCGCTGCGGTTGACTCCGATCTCGGCCAGTTGTTTGTCGTTCAAACCGTCGAGTTGCTGTGCGGCGCGGACGATATCATCCTTGATCACGCGAATCCGCATTGCACGGTCAAACAGCCGCAAAGAACTGGCCATCGGGTCCTGCTCGTTCATCGGGACTTCATCAAACATCGGGCTACCTTTCGCAAAACTTCATTTCAAGACGTGCACCGACTGATCAGTGCCGGTATGGTTTCTGGTGATAGACACTGTCGTAAGCGCGCCGTTTGATTTGATCGCGGGGCACGCCGATATCTGCCAATTGCGTGTCGTTCAGGCGTTCAAGCTCGCGTACGGTATGGGCAAAGTGCTTGCGGCGGAATTGCTCGACCCGCGCCTCGGCGTAGTCGGCGAACAGCCCGGCAAACATGCCGTTTTGTGGGCGTACTGTGCTGACATTCTGCATTGCATTCTCCTCCTGGTCTGACTGGGTTTTGTCGTCACAGTTCAGATAAAGGAGCGTTGCATTAAGCTTGCCACATCCCGAAATTAACGTCTGTTAATCTTGGACGGTCGGGCGGAGAACCGCTACATCAGATCATTTTCGACATCTTCGGCCGATATTCCCAATGCATCGAGACCATTTTCCAGATGGTCAGACATGTGCGGGGTGCCGATCAGATAGTCGGCGCAGGGGGTCGAGGCTTCGGCCTTGGCGGTGGCGACGGCTTCGGCCAGGTCCTCGGCAAAGAAGCTCTCGCGGCCGATCCACATGATCGCCACCAGTTCAGCCTGTTCATCCTCGCTCATCCGGTCGACAAAGGCGCGCATTTCGCCCTCGGCCCGGTGCAGTTCACGCCCCATCATGGCAACCTGAGCAACTTTTCTTGGCGAAATCTCCAGCATATGACCAACTCCTTGCGTTCGCAGCTTTGACCTATCCAAAGCATCCCGAAACAGCGCCGTCTTTGATCTTACGCAAACCCGCTGGTCACCGCTGGTGCGAGCGAGATACCGGTTGTGGCGGAACAGGCACCGAGCGGAACGGGACAAAACGGGCCTTCTTCGCCCAGAGTTTCAGCGCCTGCCACACGATCAGGGCAAAGGCGCGGCGTGCCCCAAAAGGGCGCCGTATCAGCGCCCAAAGGATTGCACGGTTGGTCAGCCTTTGCCGCGACCCCGTCAGGGTTGCGATCAAGCCGCCCTGTTCCCGTGTGTAGTCGATCCAGACGCCCACACGGTCGGCGCGGTAATCGAAGCGGAACGTATATGTCCCTTCGATCTTCTGAAACGGTGACACATGCATCTGCTTGTCGGCAACAATGCGATCCGTGGGCTCGATTTCTGACAAGTCGGGCTTGTGGCACAGATAGCTGTGCCGCGTGCCGTATGTGTTTGTCACCTCGGCCACCACCGCATAAAGCCGGTCGGCCTTATCGAAACAGAACCAGAAACTGACAGGGTTGAACACGTGGCCCAGAACGCGCGGCTGCGTCAGCAGTGTGATGCGGGCGGGTTGCGGAAACGCAATTTCGTCAAACCTCGCACGCAACCACGCAGCGCCGGTACCTTTGCCCGGCACGCCGCCATGATCGCGATCCCGCCAATTGGTGACATTGGGTCGGTCAAAAGAGAACAGTAGCGGTGTTTCGGGCTTTGCCTCGGGGTCGAACAGAATGTAGTCCACGGAATAGCGAAAGGCGTTTTCGATCGCGCCCTTTCGCCCGTGATAGGTATGCCCTGCAATATGATCCACTGCGTTCATGCCCTGCTGCTTTGCCCGTAAACTGTTCACGAGGAATGATTTTCCTTGCAATCTTCTGACCCGCATTACGATATTTAACGAAATCTGGATTAAAACGATCCAAAAAAGTGATCCAGCCTGGGGAGAGCCACGTAATGTGGACATGTTTACCGAGACTGACAGTGCGATCCTGGACGCGCCATTGGCTGATGCCGATGCGGTGGCAGTGCGGGGTGTGCGCAAACGCGTCAGGGGCAAATCGGTGAACGGATCGAAGCACAGCGATACCCGCCAGGAATGGGTGCTGCACATAAAGCGCATTCGCGATGACAAGGATCAGGCGGCGTTTGCCGAACTCTTCCGGCATTTCGCGCCCCGCGTCAAAGCGTTCCTGATCAAGTCGGGCTCGGACGCGACAACCGCCGAGGAATGCGCGCAAGAGGTGATGGCGACCTTGTGGCACAAGGCCCATCTGTTCGATCCGACCCGGGCCACTGTGGCCACTTGGGTGTTCACTATTGCCCGCAACAAGCGCATCGACGTCCTGCGCAAGCAGCGCCGTCCCGAACCCGAAGAGCTGGGCTGGGGACCCGAGGCAGAGCCTGAACAGGCAGATGTGATCGCGTTACAACAGGAAACCGCGCAGTTGCGCGACGCCATGACGGCGTTGCCCGAAGCGCAAAGACAGCTGATCGAGAAGGCGTATTTTGGAGATCTGAGCCATCGAGAGATTGCATCTCAGACCGGATTACCGCTGGGCACGATCAAATCACGGATACGGCTGGCGCTGGACCGCCTGCGCCATGCGATGAACTGAGATGAACAATATGAGCAAGGATATAAAACATCACCTGACGGACGAGCTGCTGATGGCCTATGCCGCAGGGACTCTGCCCGAGGCGTTCGACCTGATGGTCGCCACACATCTGTCGCTCTGCGACCATTGCCGGGCGCGTGCCGAAAGCTTTGAGGCCGTGGGCGGACACGTGCTCGAAGAGCAGTCGGTCGCAATGGACGATGGCGCGTTGGCGGATACGATGGCCCTGATCGCGCAGGGTGCGCCGACACCCAAGCCCGCGCGGCCTGCCTGTTCGGTCCTGCCCACCCCGTTACAGGACTATGTCGGCGGAGACGTAAATGCGATCCGTTGGAAACCCATCGGCATGGGCGTGAAACAAGCGATCCTGCCGACCACGCGCGAGGCCACCGCGCGGCTGCTGTTCATTCCTGCAGGTACAGCGGTTCCGGATCACAGCCACAAGGGCATCGAACTGACCATGGTCCTGAAAGGTGCCTTTTCGGACGAGGTCGACCATTTTGCCCGGGGCGATGTCGAGATCGCGGATGAGAGCCTGCACCACACACCGACCGCCGATATCACCGAAGACTGCATCTGTCTTGCGGTCACGGATGCGCGGCTGAAATTCGGTAAGCTGATGCCCCGCCTGTTCCAGCCCTTCCTGCGCATCTGATAGTCGGATCTGCCATTTCCTGCGGCCCGGATAAGAAGAAAAGGAACGCCACGATGACTAAAGCAATTGCGCTTTCCTTGACACTGTTAGGGTCGGCGTCGGTCGCGTCGGCGCAAATGACGGCCGATGTTAAGTTCCAGCCAGGCAATTTCGGAACGATGGTAAACGGGGCCGTTACAGGCAACGAATACTTCGACTACATACTGGGTGCGAAAGCTGGGCAGGAGATGTTTGCAGAGCTCAAGGTCAGCGATACCAACGGCAACGGTGTGATCTATTTCAACATTCTACCACCCGGCAGCGACGGTGCTGCGATCTACAACGGCTCAATGGACGGAAACACTGCGCGGATCGATCTGCCCGAGGACGGAGATTATACGATCCGCGTCTACCTGATGGGCAATGACCGCGATACCGGTAAGACAGTTGGCTACAATCTGGACCTCTCGATCCAGTAGGGCCTAGCCTTCGGACTTGCCCAATGGAACCACATTGGTGTGATCATCGGGGGCCAGTTCTTCGAAATCGAAATTGTCCAGCCGCTGCGCGCGGCGACCGGCCTTTTCGGCGCTGATCTTGATCTCGGAAATGTCCTTGGCCGCCTGCCCGAAATGGCGGTCCAGATTGGTCACCCGGTCGCCCAGCCGCTCCACATCCTTGTGCAGCATCCCCAATTCCTTACGGATTGCACCCGCCTGTTCCCGCATCCGTGCGTCCTTGAGGATTGCGCGCATCGTGTTCAGCGTCGCCATGCAGGTGGTGGGCGAGACGATCCAGACGCGCTTGCCGAAACTTTCCTGCACCAGTTCGGGGAACTTGGCGTGCAGTTCCGCATAGACTGCCTCGGACGGCAGGAACATCAGCGCACCATCTGCGGTCTCACCGTCCAGAATGTACTTCTCGGAAATATCTGTGATGTGCTTGCGCACGGTGCTGCGGAACATCTGCACCGCCGCTTTCAGTTCGGTATCATTGGTCGAGGCGATCAACGCCTCGTATGCTTCCAAAGGGAACTTGCTGTCGATCACGATGGGCCCAGGAGGGTTCGGCAAGTTGATCAGACAATCCGCCCGACGCCCATTCGACAGCGTTGCCTGTAGCTGAAAGCTGTCCGAGGGCAGAGCTTTGGACACGATATCGTTCAGTTGAATCTCACCAAACGCCCCGCGCGTCTGCTTGTTCGACAGGATATCCTGCAAGGACAGCACGTCGCCGGACAGCTTGGTAATATTGTCTTGCGCCTTGTCGATGGCCGCCAGACGTTCCTGCAATTGCGTCAGCGAGGTCGCGGTCTGTTTCGACGAGCCGTGCAGCGATTCCTTCATCCGTTCCTGCATCTCGGCCAGCGCACGTGCCGATTTCATCGCGTTGTCCGCCAGCCGGTCATTCATCTGCTGCTGGACCGAGGACAGGCGGGATTCAACCGTCTGGATCACTTGCACCTGCGCATTGGCCTGCGTGTCCGAGACGTGTTGCAATCCGCCGCGCAGCTGTTCCTGGCCCTGCCCCAATTGCTGTACGTGCTGGCCAAGATGCGCCATCTGACGGGCCAACGGCTCGGCCATCCGGGCAGATCGCTGGGCCGCGCGCAGGGACAGAAACAGCAGCAACAGGATCAACGCGACCACGCCGCCGACGGTCAAAACCACAGGGTCATTCAGCGCAACTTGGGTGCCAGCAATCTCGATCATGTCGCCTCGGATGTTCTTGTTTTATTCTTCATAGCGCCTGCGCGCAAGGGGATCAACTCCGCCCGAACAGACGTTCAATATCGGCCAGTTTCAGTTCCACATATGTCGGGCGCCCGTGGTTGCATTGCCCGGAATGAGGCGTCGCCTCCATCTCACGCAACAGGGCGTTCATTTCCTCGGCCCGCATCCGGCGGCCAGACCGCACCGAACCATGGCAGGCCACCCGGCTGAGGATCGCTTCGATCCGTGCCTGTACGGTCTGGCTATCGCCCTGATCGGCCAGTTCGTCGAGAATATCGAGGATCAGGGCCCGCGCGTCGACCTCGCCCAGAATGGCCGGGGTTTCGCGCACGGCGATGGCCCCGCCGCCAAAGGGTTCCAGCGTTAGACCAAGGCGCGACAGGTCGTCCGCCACCGCCAGCAGGCGCGCACAATCGCTTTCGGACAATTCGATGATCTCGGGGATCAGCAAGGCCTGCGCGGCGACTCCGTTTTCGGCCATCTGGGTTTTCAGCTTTTCATAAACCAACCGCTCATGCGCTGCATGCTGATCCACGATCACCATACCATCGGCGGTTTGGGCGATGATGTAATTCTCATGCACTTGCCCCCGCGCAGTCCCCAAGGGTAAATCCTGCACCGGAGGTTCGTCGGCAACAGCAGCGGCGGTTTCCACAATGCGACCGCTGTAATCCTGCGACAGTTCCGCAAATCCCGGGGACTGTGCCTGATAGGCTGCCTGTCGCGCAGCAGGTGAGGGCCGGTCCATTTGGTAGACCCGCGCCGGGGCAGGTTGTGCAGGCTCGGGCCGCATCGCGCCCAGCGTCGCGTTTGCCACGGTTGAAGACGCCCGATGACCAGCCTCGGCCAGCGCGTGCCGAAGCGCCGAGACGATCAATCCACGCGCCACCCCGGGGTCGCGGAACCGGACCTCGGATTTTGCCGGATGCACATTCACATCCACAAGCGTCGGATCGCAATCGACAAACAGCGCCGCCGCCGGATGCCGGTCGCGGCTGAGGAAATCGAAATAGGCAACGCGCAGCGCGCCCGTCAGCATCTTGTCCCGCACCGGGCGGCCATTGACGAACAGGTACTGCGCCACCGCCGCACCGCGAGAATAGGTTGGCAGGGCGGCATAGCCATACAGCCTGATCCCGTCGCGCGTGGCATCGATCTGCAAGGCATTCTCGGCAAACTCGCGCCCAATCACGCGGGCCAGCCGCGCGTGCAGCGCATCGAACAGATCGCCGTTCTCGCGATCGGCGCGGAAGGTCACGCGCCCCTCGCCCCCGCCCGAGACATCGCGCAGGGTAAAGGTTACCGCAGGCTCGGCCATCGCCAGCCGCTTGACCGTGTCGGAGATTGCCTGCGCCTCGGCCCGGTCTGTGCGCATGAATTTCAGCCGCGCAGGTGTGGCAAAGAACAGGTCGCGCAGCTCGACCACTGTGCCGGCGCGCAGGGCTGCGGGTTTCACCGCCTCCAACTTGCCGCCGGACACGTGAATCTGTGCAGCCTCGGCCCCCGGGACCCGGCTGGTGATCGTCAATCGTCCAACCGCGCCCAGCGATGGCAGCGCCTCACCCCGAAACCCGAAGGTGTGAATGTTCAACAGGTCCGAGCCGTCGATTTTCGACGTGGCGTGACGCGACAGGGCCAGTGGCAAATCCGGTGCCGCGATGCCACAACCATTGTCGGTGACACGAATCAGCGTCTTGCCCCCGTCGGCGATTTCAATCGCGATCCGGTCTGCACCGGCATCAATGGCGTTTTCCACCAATTCTTTGATGGCAGAGGCTGGGCGTTCAACCACTTCACCGGCGGCGATGCGATTGATCGCAGAATCGTCCAGCTGCCGAATTACGGGGCGAATATCGCTGATATTGGGGTTTGCCTGCGCCATACCCCCATACCTAGCATAGCCCAGTCCGATTCTGCCACCAAATAGAGAGTAGCTTGCCCTCAAGAATCGAGATGTCCGGCCGCTGGGCTCATGTCGACAAGGGGGAAGCGATCATGAGCATAAGCGGCCGGACAATCCAAGGTGAGTGGTGGTCATCCTGTTAACAATTGAATGACGGTTAACACGTGTTTGCGCATAAATCTTATTAAGAATGCATGATTGTTTCCGTTTGGCGAAGATCAGCCGAAACCCTGCGGAACCCATTGGCGTGAATACGCCAAATCAAGCGGTCGCCGGGGCGCCTCCACGGGTTCGGCAAGGACCGAACCTGGCCGTCAGCGCAAGAATCAGGCCCGACATCGTGGCGATCATCCCTGCGGCGCTGACTGCAGCGGCACCACCCAGCCAGATTGGCCCGTACCCGGCCAGAACATAACCGGACACTGCCGAAGTAGTGGCGAAAACAACGCTCCACGCGATCTGGGTTTCCAACCGGTTCGTCATCATCCGCGCCGCAGCGGGCGGGCAAATGAACATCGCGATCACGATGATAGAACCCACTGCGTCAAACGCCGCGACGGCGGCGATAGCAGCTGTCATCACCAGCCCCAAACCCAGCACGCCGGTGCGGATTCCGATGGTGCGCGCAAACCCTTCGTCAAAGGTGGAAATCTTGAGTGGCCGCCAGAACAGCCATGTGAACAGAGATACGCCGAGCAGAGTCAGGGCGATGCGCGGTAGTTCGGGCGGCAGTCCCGCCAGCGCCTGTGCATCCAGCACCGATGACCAGCCGGTGGCATCCAGCCAGATCAGACTTTCCAAATTTCCGTACAGCGCGTGTTCCACGTCAAGATGCACGGTCGACGTATCGGTCTGTTCAAGCAGCAAGACGCCCGCCGCAAACATCGTGGTGAACACCACCCCCATCGCAGCGCCCGGTTCGATCCGACCCAGACGCCGGATCGCCTCGATCATCGCTACGGCGACAATGGCAGCCCCGGCGGCCCCCAGCATCATCGGCGAGGTCGAGATCGTGCCGGTCAGCAGAAACGCAACGACGATGCCGGGCAAAACCACATGGCTGATGGCGTCCCCGATCAGCGCCTGTTTGCGCAGAACCAGAAAATTGCCGGGCAAGGCGCAGGCGATGGCTGCAAAGGTACCGATCAGCAGCGGCGTCAGGGACAGCGGGACAAACTCGGCTCCGCTCATGGGCGCACCTCCTGCGGGCCACCGATGCGGCGGTCGATCTCGTCGATCTGATCCTGGGTAAGAACGGTTTCGATGTCACGCAAACCGTCATAGAGCGCGGCTGTCGCCTCATGCGTCTGATCGGCGCGCACGATCGCCCATCGTTTTTCGTCGCGCAGGGCCTTGGCCGCGCGTGCCCGGCCCGCGTCGGTCGGCACACCGTCAGCGCGCAGCAGGCCTGCGCGGCGCAGCAGGCGTAGGGTTAGGGGCTCGTATATCGTCTGATCCTGTGCCAGTGCCAGAAGCCCCTGGCGGATATGCACCCGGCGCTGGAACCTCAGATGGCGCAATATGGCGGCCAACACACCCCGCACCGGGGCCAAAAGCAGCGACAGGGCAAAAAATCCGAAACTGACCAGCACGATAATCGGCCCCGTCGGCAGGTTCGGGGCTGAAGCAGAGACGGCAGCGCCAAGATACCCAGCCAGCCCTCCGGCCAGTCCCGCCAGCAGGACCACCCGGTCCGATCGTTCGGACCAGAACCGCGCGGTCACCGGTGGAATAATGAGCAGCGCAACGATCAGGATCAGACCAACGATTTTCAGGCCAACCACCGTGACTGCCATCACCAACCCCATCATCGCCAGATCGACGCGGTGTACCTGCACGCCCTGGGCGGCGGCATATTCAGGGTCGAACGCCACCATCAACATCGGACGGCGGATCACCAGAACCAGCAACAGCGTGGCCGCGCCACCCAGCGCGATGATCAGAGCATCTGCCCAGAGCATGCCTGCGGTCGAGCCCAGCAGGAACCCCTCCAACCCGGCCTGACGGCCAACGCCCATGGTCTGAATGACAGTCAGCAGCACGATACCGAACCCGAAGAAGACCGACAGCACTGCGCCAATTGCGGCGTCCTCGGCCAGCCTTGTGTGCCGGGTCAGCCAGGTCATGCACAGCAAACCGGCCCAGGCAGACAGGGCCGAACCCAGAAGCAACCCGATCAGGTTACGTCCGTCGCCTCCCAACGCCACCAAAACCATGAAGGCAAGGCAGACGCCGGGCAAAGTGGCGTGGCTGATCGCATCGCTGACCAAAGCGCGCTTTCGCAGGAACAGAAACGTCCCTGTGACCCCCGCCGAAACACCCAGCAGGGTCGCCCCAATGGCAACCAGCGTGGCGTTATATCCAAGCTGAAGGGCAAGCGCGTCCCAAAGCATGGGTTACCCCAGCGCGCGCGAGATCTGGTCGATCTGAGCCGTGGCCAGACGGCCTCCGTAAGCCAATTGCAGGGTTTCTGCGGTAAAGGCCGTGGCGACCGGGCCTTCGGCCACTTTGCGGGTGTTGATCAGAAACACATTGTCGAAATAGTCGGCGACGGTGGCCAGATCGTGATGCACAACGACAACGGTCTTGCCTGCCTGTTTCAACCCTTTCAAAACCGCGATAATCGCCTTTTCGGTGGCGGCGTCGACACCGGCAAAGGGCTCGTCCAGTAAATAGAGGTCGGCATCCTGCGCCAACGCGCGGGCCAGAAAGACCCTCTGTTGCTGTCCGCCGGACAATTGCCCGATCTGACGGTCGGAGAAATCGCGCATGCCGACCCTGTTCAGGCAATCCATGGCGCGCGACATATGCCGAGCGCGAATTCGACCTAAAAGCCCAAGTTGACGTGACAGGCCCATCAGCACCACATCAATCACCCGGGTCGGGAAATCCCAATCGACGCTTGCGCGTTGTGGCACATAGGCGATACGGGCCCGTTGATCTTCAAGCGGTTGGCCAAAAACGCTCACCTGCCCTGACAGGGGTTTCACGATCCCCAATGCCGCCTTGAGCAGCGTTGACTTGCCAGCCCCGTTCGGCCCGATGATCGCGGTCATGGCCCCGGGCTGTACCGTCATGTCGACCGAAAACACTGCCGGTTTCTGGCCATAGGAAACGGTCAGCCCGCGCACGGCCAGCGGGCTATTGTCCGGTTGGGGTTCGTGAACGGTTACGCCCTGATCACTGACCAGATCCAGCATGGTCTAAAACCCCGCCGAAAGCTTGCCGTCCATGCCGCGTCCGGGCACATCTCCGCCCAGTGCACCGGCGATAACGGTGATGTTGTGATCGAGCATGCCGACATATGTGCCCTCATACGTGCCCGGTTCGCCCATCGCATCCGAGAACAGCTCGCCCCCGACCCTAACCTCGTGACCCTTGGCCGCAGCACCCTCGATCAGCGCTCGCATCGAGCGGTCGGAGACCGAACTTTCAACAAAAACAGCCGAGATCTGACGATCGACCAGCAGGTCAACCAGCTCGCCGATTCGGTTCAGACCGGCCTCGGACTGGGTCGAGATGCCCTGAATGCCCAAGACTTCGAACCCGAAGCTTTCACCGAAATAGCCAAATGCGTCATGGGCGGTAAGCAACACTTTGTTGTGGTCTGGAATGCTGGCCATCGCGCTTTGCGCATAGGCCGTCAGGCGATCCAGATCGGCCAGATGCGCCTGCGCGTTGGTGGCAAAGATGCTGGCGGCATCCGGTCGGACATCAGTCAGAGCTGCCTGAACCTCGTGCACCACATCGCGCCACAACGTCGGCGCCATCCAGACATGCGGGTCGTATTTTTCGGCATAATCGTCATGAGCACGCAGCTTGGACGGATCGATCCCCTCGGCTACGGCCACAACGGTCCGCTTGCGGCCCAGATCGTGGAAGAAATCCTCCATCTGCGCCTCAAGATACAGGCCGTGCCACAGCACCAGGTCGGCGCGGGTCATCGCCACGATGTCGCTGCGGGTCTGGCGATAAGCATGCGGGTCGACACCGGGGCCCATGAGGCCCGTAACCTCGACCTGATCACCGCCGACCTGTCGAACTGCATCGGCGATCATCCCGGTGGTGGCGACGACCTTCAGCGGTGCCTCGGCCCAGCCCGCCAACGGCAAGGTGGCAGCAAAAGCAAGAGCAGCAAGAAAGCTTCGGCGAATCATCTACGGCCTCGGATTAAGGGTCCTGTTGCAAATGAATATGCGAACCATTCGCAACTAAGTCAATGCTATTGAGAATTATTCGCAGAAAAGAACAAATATTTGTCCAAATGGTCAAATTTTTGTACTTTCAGCCATCGCCAAGCCTTCCATTTGTCCGCAACCCATGCGATTTTGGCGCAAACCTCCCTAAAGGACGTGATGATGAAACCGCAGAGCTCAGAAAGCCCCGTGCGCACCGCGCATCTGCCGCAAGTGACCGAGCCCAGGAACCCCGGAATGGATCTGGATCTGGACTGGGTGCGCGCGGTGCAGGTCAATACCTCGGCCATCGAGCGCCGCGCCGCGACCCTGCCCGGTCGGCGCTCGGTCAAGAAAGAGTACCAGGCCGCGTGGCTGCTGAAGGCGGTCACCATGATCGACCTGACCACGTTGTCGGGCGACGACACGGTCGGACGTGTACGTCGCTTGTGCGCCAAGGCGCGCCAGCCCGTGGCCCGTTCGGTCTTGCAAGCGTTGGACATGCCTGCGATCACCACGGGCGCGGTCTGCGTCTATCACGACATGATCGAAACCGCAGTAAAGGCGTTGGAAGGTACCGGCATCCCGGTTGCCGCCGTGTCCACCGGCTTTCCGGCTGGTCTATCGCCGTTTCACCTGCGCGTGGCCGAGATCGAGGAAAGCGTGAAGGCCGGAGCCGAGGAAATCGACATCGTGATCTCACGCCGCCATGTGCTGTCGGGCGACTGGCAGGCCTTGTACGATGAGATGAAGGCCTTCCGCGTGGCCTGTGGCGATGCGCATGTGAAAGCCATTCTTGCCACCGGGGAACTGGGCAGCCTGCGCAACGTCGCGCGCGCCTCATTGGTGTGCATGATTGCCGGTGCGGATTTCATCAAGACCTCGACTGGCAAGGAAAGCGTCAACGCCACCCTGCCCGTTTCGCTGGTGATGATCCGCGCAATCCGCGATTACTATGACCGCACTGGGTATCGGGTGGGCTATAAGCCTGCGGGCGGTATCTCGAAAGCCAAGGATGCGCTGGTCTATCTGTCGCTGATCAAGGACGAGTTGGGCGACCGCTGGTTGCAACCTGACCTGTACCGCTTTGGCGCGTCATCGCTGCTTGGTGATATTGAGCGGCAGTTGGAACACTATGTGACCGGGGCTTACTCGGCTGGTTACAGGCATTCGATGGGCTGAGCCTGTGGCAACGTCTGGACGGTGAGTATTTGGGAAAAGATGAAGTCATGACAGTCAAAGAGATTTTCGAAACCATGGACTACGGACCCGCCCCCGAAAGCGCTGCCGAGGCTCTGGCCTGGCTGGTCGATCAGGGCGATAAGTTCGGTCACTACATCGATGGTACGTTCACCAAGCCCGGCAAAGGCTTCGAAAGCCGAAATCCCGCGACCGGAGAGGTTCTGGCCAAACTGACACAGGCGAAGCAGGCCGATGTGGATGCCGCCGCTGCGGCCGCGCGCAAGGCGCAACCCAAATGGGCGAAGCTGGGCGGCGCGGGTCGTGCGCGGTACCTTTATGCCATCGCGCGGCTGTTGCAGAAGCACTCGCGCCTGTTTGCGGTGCTGGAAAGCATGGACAACGGCAAACCGATCCGCGAGTCTCGCGACATCGATATCCCACTGGTGCAGCGGCATTTCTATTATCACGCGGGCATGGCGCAGCTGATGGAAAGTGAGTTGCCCGATGCCGAGGCACTGGGCGTTTGCGGGCAGATCATTCCGTGGAACTTCCCCTTGCTGATGCTGGCGTGGAAGATCGCGCCTGCGATTGCGATGGGCAATACAGTGGTTCTGAAGCCGGCCGAGTATACCTCGCTGACCGCGCTGCTGTTCGCCGACATCTGCTCGCAGGCTGGATTGCCGAAGGGCGTCGTTAACATCGTGACCGGCGACGGTGCTGTGGGCGAGATGATCGTGAACGCGGATGTGGACAAGGTTGCCTTTACCGGCTCGACCGTGGTTGGTCGCCGTATCCGCGAAGCAACCGCTGGATCAGGTAAGGAACTGACCTTGGAGTTGGGTGGAAAGTCCGCCTACGTCGTGTTCGACGACGCCGACATCGATTCGGCTATTGAAGGTCTGGTCGACGCGATCTGGTTCAATCAAGGTCAGGTCTGCTGTGCCGGCTCGCGCTTGCTGGTGCAAGAGGGCATCGCTGATCGCTTCCACGACAAGTTGCGCGCCCGCATGGATAAGCTGCGCGTCGGCGATCCGCTGGATAAATGCATCGATGTGGGCGCGGTTGTTGACCCGGTCCAGCTGCAAACCATCAAGGGAATGGTCGAAAGCAACACGGTTGGCCGCGTACATCAGGCCGCCTGTGATCTGCCCGCCAATGGCTGCTATTACCCGCCGACGCTGATCTCGGGGCTCGAGACGTCGGACCCATTGATGCAGGAGGAGATCTTTGGCCCGGTGCTTGTTTCGTCCACTTTCCGCACACCGGAAGAGGCGGTCGAGCTGGCCAACAACACCCGCTACGGTCTGGCCGCGACGGTCTGGACCGAGAATGTGAACCTCGCGCTGGATATCGCACCCAAGCTGGTTGCGGGCGTGGTTTGGGTCAATGCCACCAATCTGTTCGATGCTGCCGCCGGGTTTGGCGGCGTGCGCGAAAGCGGATTTGGTCGTGAAGGCGGTTGGGAAGGTCTGGCGGCCTATACCAAGCCCAAGGGCAAGGGCAAATCGCTGGCGAAAGTTGAGGCGGTGATGGGCGAAGGTGCCCCGGTCGATCCTATCGATCGCACCGCCAAGATGTATGTCGGCGGAAAGCAGGCACGGCCTGATGGCGGCTATTCCCAACCCGTCTGGGGCAAGTCCGGCCTGCTGGGGCATGTGGGCGTTGCCAACCGCAAGGACGTCCGTAACGCCGTCGAGGCAGCGGCAGGGGCCAAGGGATGGTCCAAGACCACCGGCCATCTGCGGGCGCAGATCCTTTACTACATTGGCGAAAACCTCTCGGCTCGTGCCGGAGAGTTCGCTGAACGTATCGACGCAATGACCGGCAAAAAGGACGGCGCGAAAGAGGTCGAGACCGCGATCCAGCGCCTTTTCACTGCCGCCGCCTGGGCCGACAAATATGACGGTCAGGTGCACGGCGTTCCGATCAGGGGCGTGGCGATTGCCATGAAGGAACCGGTTGGAGTCATCGGCGCGCTGTGTGCGGATGAGGCCCCTTTGCTGGGTCTGGTCTCGGCCATGGCTCCGGCAATTGCGATGGGCAACCGGACGGTTCTGGTGGCGTCAGAGCCATATCCGCTGGCGGCAACCGATTTCTACCAGATACTCGAAACCTCGGACGTGCCTGCTGGCGTGGTCAACATCCTGACCGGCAGCCACGCGGAACTGGCGAAACCACTGGCCTCGCATCTGAATGTCGATGCGGTCTGGTCGTTCTCGTCCACTGACCTGTCGAAAGAGATCGAGGCTGTGTCAGCCGGGAACCTGAAACGGACCTGGGCGAATAACGCGACGGCATTTGACTGGAGCATGGACCATTCCCGCCGCTTCCTTCAGGCTGCGACCGAAGTGAAAAATATCTGGGTGCCCTACGGCGAGTAGGGCTCCCGCATCAGGGAGGCCTACATGGATTTTTCTGGAAAAACCGTCATCGTCATTGGCGGCACCAGCGGTATCAATCGCGGCATTGCCGAGGCTTTTGCGGCCTCGGGTGCCAAGCTGGCGGTCGCCAGCCGATCTCAGGAAAAGGTCGATGACACCGTTGCGGCGCTGAAAGAGGCGGGTGCAAAGGACGCCATTGGTGCGGCCTTTGATGTGCGCGACCCCGAGGCGGTCGCAGCAGGTTTGAAACAGTTCCACGACGTATACGGCGAATTTGACGTGCTGGTCTCGGGCGCGGCGGGAAACTTCCCAGCGCTGATGTCCGAGATGTCCGTGAACGCGTTCAAGACGGTGGTGGACATCGACCTGATGGGTACGGTTCACGTGCTGAAAGGCGCCTATCCCTATCTTAAACGCCCGGGCGGTAGCATCATCAACATCTCGGCACCGCAGGCATTCCTGCCTTATGAAGGTCAGGCCCATGTTTGCGCCGCAAAGGCCGGAATCGATCAGATCACCCGTGCACTTTCGATGGAATGGGGGATCGAGGGCATTCGTGTGAACTCGGTCGTGCCGGGGTTCATCGAAGGCACCGAAGGGGCCAGACGTCTGGCCCCCACGGAAAATACACATGAAGAGATCCGGTCCGATGTCCCGCTGGGGCGCTGGGGGCAACCGCAGGATGTGGCAAATGCCTGTCTGTTTCTCAGTTCTGATCTGGCCAGCTATATCAGCGGCACGGTGCTGTCCGTGGATGGGGCGCTGTATCAGCGAGGCTCGGGCAAGTTCAGTCAGATGATGGGACAGATGTTGCGCGCAGCTAAAAAGGACAAATCTTAGGTGAGGGCGCAGGGATTGGCCTAGAGGCTGAACTTGTCAGTCGCTGGGCTTATTTCCGGCTCACGTAACCTAGGAATTTCTGAAATAGAGGCCTGCCGCAACCAAAAGCGACGTCAGCATGCCCGCTGCCACATAAAGTGTAAACGCGCTGAGCAGGGATTGACCGAGGATCAACGCTGCAGAAAAGGTTAACAACCCTGCAAGTGTTCCCAATCCCATTATCGCAACTATCATGGCGCCACTATCCGTCCCAAGCCTTGTCACAAGAGAAGTTGATCTGCTGAATCCTGCCTTCTCTTCCGACTAACACATATTTCTCGACATTTCTGGCCAAAGTATGGCCAAGACGAGTTAACAGTTACTTAAGGCGGAGAATCGCCGATCCTGTGTCTGGTGCCGCGCCTTTCAAACGGTGCGAAAGGGGTCGCGTACTTATTGCGCCCGCCAGCGGACCGCATCACTCATTGGCGTTAAATCCAAGAAAAATCACTCGAAAAAAGAACGAACAAGCCTGTCTGGTGGGCGTAGACGGACGACGTCAGCCGTCCAGCCCTTCCGGTTTGCCGACGATTGTGAAATGAAGCCCCTCAGGGTCCAGCAACTCACCCGCTACCCGGTTCACATCTTCCAGCGTCACCGCGTTCACCTTGTCGTTGCGGGTGGCGATGTAGTCGATCGGCAGACCCTGCATCTGCATCCCCACCATGATTCCTGCAATCTGGCCGTTGCCGTCAAAGCGCAGCGGGTAGGCACCGGTCAGATAGGTCTTTGCGTCATCCAGTTCTTTCTGGGTCACGCCGTCTTGGGCAGCGCGAGCCCATTCGGCACGGATCACCTCGACCGCTTCGGCAATGCGATCATTGGCGGACGAGACCGAACCGAGATAGACCGAGGCCAGATCCTTGGGCACCAGATAGGTTGCCACACCGTAGGTCAGGCCGCGCTTCTCGCGCACTTCCTGCATCAGGCGGCTTTCGAACCCGCCTCCGCCCAGAATGTGGTTCAGCAGAAAAGCCGGAAAGAAATCTTCGTCGTCGCGATCAATACCTGCATGGCCAAACAAGGCGACCGATTGCGGGGTATCGAATTCGACCACGCTGACGCCGCCGGGGATGGTCACATCTGCACGCCCCGGGATGGGCTTGCCGGTTTCCGGCAGATCGGCCAGAAGCGTGTCCAGCAATGCGCCAAGCTCTTCGGCCGTGATATCACCCACAGCGCCGACGTAGAGCCGATCCTTGGCGAAAACACTGTCGTAAGCGGCAACCACGTCATCCCGAGTCAGCGCGCTGACACTTTCAATCGTGCCTTTGCCTTCGCTTCCATAGGGGTGATCGCCATACGCCATCAGCGCAAAACTGCGCCCGGCGATGTCGTTGGGATCGGTCTGATCGGACCGCAGTCCAGACAGAACCTGCGCCCTGACACGGTCGACTGCGTCCTGATCGAACCGGGGCTCATGCAGGGTCGTCCGCAGCAGGTCGATCACCTGATCCCGATTTTCGGTCAGGAACTGCGCCGAGACCGACACCGAGTCATCCGATGCATTGTAGCGGAACGAGGCCGCCAGAGATTCGAGTTCACGCGCATAGGTGCGGGCGTCCAAATCACCTGCGCCTTCTTCGATCAGACCGCTCATCAGGTAGACAGCCCCGCGTTTATCCGGGTCATCAAGCGATGTGCCGCCGCGAAAGCGCAGCTCTAGCGCGGTGAACGGGATCGAGTGATCCTCGACCAGCCACGCGGTGATGCCACCGGGTGAGGTGACCTCTTCGATCTCGATCTCAGCCCAGGCTGGCAGGGCGATGACAAAGGCGATTAGAGTCGCGAAAATCCGTTTCATTGCGTCACCTCATCGTCACGCATCAGCCAGCCGGTGACCGATGCCTCGGGCCGCAACACTTCGCGGGCGGCGGCGATGATTTCCTCACCGGTGACGGCCTGCAGAATATCGGGCCAGGCTTGCACATCTTCCACTGTCAGGCCGCTGGTCAGGGCGCGGCCATAGCGGTTGCCGATCCCGTCCACATTGTCGCGCGCGTAAGTCTGCGCGGCACGCAACTGCATCTTGATCCGGTCCAGATCTTCTGCGTTCACACCTTCGGCGATGAACTCGGCAACCACCTGATCCATCGCGTGCTCGGCCTCTTGCAGCGACACACCTTCGGCGGGCACCACGATCAAATCAAAGGTTGTGTCATCCAGCGACACGCCGCGATAGAACGCCCCGGTATAAACCACCATCTGCTGTTCGAATTGCAGCTTTTCGTTCAAATACGAGGTTGTGCTGCCGCCCAGCAACTCGGCCAGCAGATACAGCGCGGCCGCCTTTTCCTGCGCGCCCGCGTCGCGTTCCGGAGCCAGATAGCTGCGTTGCACATAAGGCTGCGACACGCGCGGGTCCTTGTAGGTCAGGCGGCGTTCCGCCGTTTGCGGAGGCTCTTGCGAACGCACCCGTTCGGGCAGGTCGGGGTTTGCAGGGATGACGCCATAATATTGCTCGGCCAGCGCCTTGACAGCATCCGGCTCGACATCGCCGGTGACCACCAGAATGGCATTATTGGGCGCATAGTGGGTCTGGTAGAAGGACAGCGCGTCGTCCATATCCAGCTCTTCCATTTCGTGCTTCCAGCCGATGATCGGTACGCCGTAGCGGTGATTGAGATATTGCGCCGCACTCATCTGCTCGCCAAACAGCGCGCGGGGATTGTTTTCGGTGCGCTGGTTACGTTCTTCGAGGATCACGTCACGCTCGGTCGCAATGTCAGTCTCGCTCAACCGGATGTTGCGCATCCGATCCGCTTCCATCCGCATCATCAATTCAAGCCGGTCCGCAGCAACGCGCTGGAAATAGGCCGTGTAGTCATACGAGGTGAAGGCGTTGTCGTTGCCGCCATTGGCCGCGACCGTGGCCGAGAACTCGCCCGGTGCCAGCGTATCCGTGCCCTTGAACAACAGATGCTCCAGAAAATGCGCCACGCCGGATGATCCGATGGGTTCGTCCGCCGAGCCCGCGCGATACCAGACCATATGCTGCACGACCGGCGCGCGGTGATCTTCGATCACCACGACGTCCATCCCGTTGTCCAGAGTGAAGGTTGTGACGGCTTCGTGGCCTTCGCTGGCCATCAGCGGGGTCGCAAACAGGGCAGCCGACAATGCAAGAGCCCGAACCATGGGGCGTCCTCCGTTTCGTTTCAGGTCTCAAACTACGGTGGAACGGCCCGTGTTCAAGGGCGATGACGGAAAGTTAAGAATTATTCACTTGGCGGAGACGACGGTGTTTCCAAGCCCCGCTGTCGGGCCGCGTCGGTCGCAGCATATGGGTCGATCGACTGACGTTCGTAAACCTGCGCGTAACGGTCAACCGGGAACAGTCGCAGGCTTGTCCAGCGACCGCGCCGCTTGCGGAAATCGGCATCGTCCTGTTCCACCACCTGCCGCGTATTGGCCGGAACACCATAACGGCTTGAGGCCGTGACCAGCGCTGCATCCGTGGACGGGATTGCCGTGTTCGGATTCAGTGCCGTCTCGCTGCCACCCAAGGCCACAACCGCGTCCGCCTTTGGCGTCGGATCGGTCAGATTGCCTCCGCCCGGTGTTGGCGCAGGCAAAAAGGCATAGTCCTTGGGCTGCGTCAGCGGTTTGACCGGCAACACCGAAAACTCATCCGGACCCTGTCCCGGCGGCTGCAAATCCCGCAGGCTACGCTTGGAACAGCCCGCAACCGCAACGGCTGCAAGTGTCAGGACAAGGATGGCGTGCGGCATGCGCATGGGTATCTCCGGCCAGTTTCAGGCGCTTTTATCGCATATAAACGAGCAGGTCACGAGGGCTTTTTACCGTCAAACAGCACCAGCCCGATAGCTCCTGCAAATATGAACACATCGGCCAGGTTGAAAACAAACGGATTGTTGATGCCACAGCAGGACATGTTCAGGAAATCCAGAACATAGCCGTAAAGTACCCGATCGACGACGTTTCCAAGCGCACCGCCGATCAGTAACCCACCGCAGATCTGCATGAACCTGGTCGGCGTATTCCGGCCAAGCCAGATCAGAACGCCGACGCAGATGGCCAGAGATATACCGATCAGCACCCAGCGCGTGGTCTCGGTGTTGCCCTGGAACAGGCCGAAGTTGATGCCGCGATTCTCGCCGTATTTGAACACCACGAGTGGCGGCAGAACGTCGATATTGCCCTCGGCCACCCGCATCACGTGAACGACCAGATATTTGCAGATCTGGTCGATCAGAAACGCGGCCAGCCCGGCCCAGAGTAACAGAGGAGACCGCATCAGTGCCGGAAATGCCGCATGCCGGTGAAGACCATCGCCAAACCGGCCTCATCCGCCGCCGCGATCACCTCATCATCCCGCATCGAACCGCCCGGCTGGATGACACAGGTGGCCCCGGCTTGCGCCGCCTCCATCAATCCGTCCGGGAACGGGAAGAACGCATCGGATGCCACAGCCGATCCGATCGTCAGCGGCTGCGGCAGGCCCAGCACATCAGCCATGCGCTCGGCCTTCTTGGCCGCGATCAGGGCTGAATCCACGCGGCTCATCTGGCCCGCGCCGACACCAACGGTTGCGCCGTCCTTGACATAGACGATGGCGTTGGACTTGACATGTTTGGCGACTTTCCAGGCAAACAGCAGGTCGCGCATCTGGTCTTCGGTCGGGGCCTTCTTGGTCACGACTTTCAAGTCATCCATGCCGACAAAGCCATTGTCCTTGTCCTGAACCAGAAGACCGCCCGCCACTTGCCGGACGGTTTTACCACCCGCAGTCACATCCGGCAGGCCATCGGTTGTCAGCAGACGCAGATTTTTCTTGGCAGCAAAGATCGCCTTGGCCTCATCCGACGCACCCGGCGCGATGACAACCTCGGTAAAGATACCGGTGATCTCCTGCGCGGTTTCTGCATCCAGAGGCTGATTCAACGCCACGATCCCGCCAAAGGCCGAGGTCCTGTCGCAGTCGAACGCAGCCTTGTAAGCCTCTAGCAGAGTCGCCCCCTTTGCCACACCGCAGGGATTGGCGTGTTTGATGATGGCGCAGGCGGCGCCATCTGTCGGGTCGAACTCCGCCGCCAGTTCAAATGCTGCGTCGGTGTCGTTGATGTTGTTGTAGCTCAGTTCCTTGCCCTGATGCTGCACGGCGGTCGCCACACCGGGGCGGCCAGTGCCATCGGTATAGAATGCCGCGTGCTGGTGGCTGTTCTCGCCATAGCGCAGGGTTTGTTTCAACTCTCCGGCAAACGCCCGGCGGCGCGGGGCTTCGGTTGCCAGCGCATCAGCCATCCAGTTCGACACGGCTGCGTCATAGGCCGCCGTACGCGCATAGGCTGTCTGAGCCAAACGCTGACGGAACGCGTAAGAGGTCTGACCGTCATTGGCCGCCAGTTCAGCCAGCAACGCTTCATAATCCTGTACGTCCACGACAACGTTCACAAAAGCATGGTTCTTGGACGCTGCGCGGATCATCGCGGGGCCGCCGATATCGATGTTCTCGATGCAAGTGTCGTAGTCAGCGCCTTTGGCAACGGTCGCCTCGAACGGGTAAAGGTTCACCACCAGCAGATCGATCGCGCCAATGCCATGTTCGTTCATCGCAGCCGCGTGGCTTTCGTTGTCGCGCAGGGCCAGCAACCCGCCATGCACCATCGGGTGCAGGGTCTTGACCCGGCCATCCATCATCTCGGGGAAGCCGGTGATCTCGCTGACGTCCTTGACCTCAAGCCCCGCGTCGCGCAGCGCCTTCGCGGTGCCGCCGGTCGACAACAACTCGACCCCGCGCTCGGCCAGCGCCTTTCCCAGCTCGGTCAATCCGGTCTTGTCGGAAACGGAAAGCAACGCGCGGCGCACGGGGTGAAGATCGGTCATGGGTCCAAAGGTCCTTTTGGCGTCAGTCGAATTCTGGCTCGTCCCGGTGCAGATCGCGCACGGCATAGGCTGTGTCCTGAGCCTTGCTGAGCGTCCACCGGATGCGCGTCGCATACTCTATTGCGCGGCCAGATAGAACGATCTGTTTTGTCGCGCGGGGCTTCAGACGGCCTTTTTCCAGGTAAACGCTTGGTTCAACTGACAACTTTCCGATGTTGTCATGGCGGAAAACCCAGATCTCGCCACTTTTGAGCGCCATCGACACCGCCGCGCCCCCCAGATCCAGTGCTGCATCGACGTCAGGATGCAGGTGAAATCGGATATCGAAACCGATACCCTTCAGTCCCGAGGCGTCCATCGCCTTGTCAAACTGCCGCTTCGCCTTATCGGTCGATGTCAGCAGAATATCCTCTCCTATCAGTTCGCGCCCGTCAAAGCGCAGCTCAAGCGTACGGGCATGGGTCAGGCCAAAAACCTTGGTATATCCGTCATGCCCCACCATGAACCGCCGCCCCTCAAAGGCTTCCTCGCTGTCGGTGGGAACACTCTGGGGGCCGTCGATCAGGGCTTGCCGCGTGGCCCCGCGTGAAGGCTCGGACAGCCGGGCGCTGGAATAGCCTTCAACACTCAGGGTCGAATGTGACGGAGTGGCCCGTCCGGCGCGGCGCCAATCCGCGCCGAAACTGTCGCCAGATCCGCAGTTGACGACCAACGGGCGTCGCCCGGAAGTCAGTTCGAACGCCGCGGTCGAGGCGTGTGCGTTATAAGAGGCTGCGCCCGACGGTGGGGTGCTGGCATCGACGATCACGGTGCTGCGCGCGGCGGTCAGGCGGGCGAACCCCATCGACAGGCCCGAAACCGGCTGCGGTTTCACCCCGCTTTGGGCCAGCGCCTGGTCCAGCCGCCCGTCGACGCCACGCCCGCCACCGTGAAATCGCGCAAGCGCTCCATCCGCATGACGCAGATTGCGCAGGGTCGGGGCCATGCGCTTGATCGCCTCGGTCTGAGCGGCTGGGGTACCCCGACCAACCTCGCTGAGCGCGGCAGAGGTCCAGCACAACAGCGTGAAGACCTCGAGCAGTTCTTCGGGGTTTCGGGTTGGAATGCCACCCTCAGCACTCACCTGTTTGTCGCATTCGCGGGCTATGGCGCGTAGCGCCGGGTCGGCCATCTGTTCGAGCCCCTCAAGCGCCAGACCGGCCTGCACCAGCCCGGCCAGAGCTTCGAACCGGGGCAGGCCTGGTGTGGCGGCAGACCAGCGTTTTGACAGGAACCACGTTTGTTGCGACAGCGACCGGAAGAACAGCTTGCTCTGCGCCTCATCGACACCGCGCAGCAGAAACAGGGCATGGTTGATCCAGCGCATGACGCGCCGACCGGTCAAATCCGGAGCCCAGCCCGGGCCGCGACCAGAGCCATGCGCCTCGATCCAGCCCCAGACCCAACGCTGCGCCTTTTCCCGCGCACGCATGTCGCCAACAGCGGCCAGATCGTCCAGCCAGGCAAAGCCGTGGCGCTCGTCATCAAACTCGGCACTGGGGGCGGCGACATCCCACAGATCGGTATCTTCAGCCTCGACCAGATAGCCAGCGAACAGAAGGTTGCCTGCAACCAGTTGCCGTCCGCGCGCAAACGCGCCTACCGTGCGCGGTTCGGGTTGTCCGACAAACCCGGACACCGCCCGACGCCGCTGGCTGAGCCGCGCATAAAGCCGGTTCTGAAACCGGGCCCACCGGTGTGCCATGGTGTCTGACTGTGACATGCCGCTTGTTACTCTGCCCCTGACGCTCTGCTGGCGTTTGAACCAACGATAGACGGGTCCGAAGGTCAAGTCATCGAAAAGCGTGCGCTCAGGCCGATTTGTTGAGACGGGCGATATAGAAGCCGTCCATACCGCCAGTGTCGGGCCAATAGTCCGGGCGCAGGCGCAAACCGCCCTCTTCGCTGATCCACGCAGGATCGACGCCGTCGATTTCCAAAGCCGCGCGATCCACGCGCATGTCAGGATGCTGCTCCAGCGCGTCTTCTATCTGAACCTCGCCCTCATCCGGCAACAGAGAACAGGTGCAATAGACCAGACGCCCGCCAGGTTTCAGAAGGGTCCAGGCATGGGCCAGCATGCGCGCCTGCAAGTCGATCAATCCGCCGAACTCGGATCCGTCTTTGGCAAAGGGCAAATCCGGGTGGCGACGGATGGTGCCCGTGGCCGAACAGGGCGCGTCCAGCAGTATGGCGTCGTATTGGCCCTGATGTTCCAAAGCGTCGCCAGCGACCACGTCTGCCGTCAAACCCGTTCGCGCTAGGTTCTCGCGGACCCGTTCCAGTCGGTTTTCCGAGATGTCCAATGCAGTGGTCTCGGCCCCGGCGGCGGCCAGTTGCAGGGTCTTGCCACCGGGGGCCGCGCATAGGTCCAGCACCTTCTCGCCCGACTTCGGCGCAAGCACGCGCACCGGCAAGGCAGCAGCGGCGTCCTGAACCCACCAATCGCCGGTGTCAAAGCCCGGCAAGGCCGAAACCTGCCCCGCATCCGTCAACCTGATGGACCCGGTCGGCAAGGTCTGCCCCCCGGGGGATTGGCCACCCGATTTGACTGTCACATCCAGTGGTGCGCCCGCAAAATGCGCGCGTTCCATACCGGACACAGGCTCGGCCCCCCAGGCCATCACCAACGGATCACGCAGCCATTCGGGCAGGCGTGGCACCCGCATCTTGGGCCAGGCGTCCGGTCCTTCGGCCGCGACCTTGCGCAGTACAGCGTTCACCAGCCCCTTGAGCCGACCATGTTTGCGCGAGCGTCCAACGATATCCACCATCGAATTGACCACACCATGCGCGGCTTCGCCCTGACATAGTTCGACCGCGCCAACACGCAGCGCATTGTGAACAGTCAGCGCAGGTGTGCGGTTCAGATGATTGTCCAGCAGGCGATCCGCACGCTCGAGCCCGCGCAGGGTTTCCAGCGTCAGGCGCTGCGCCCGCGCGCGATCCTCGCGGTCAAGCCGGTCCAAAGCACCAGCGGACAGGCATTCGGACAGCAACCGCCCCTCGCCCAGAATCTGATCCAGCAGATAAATCGCGCTGCGACGGGCCGCTATTGCGCTGTCGGACATGAGCTTCGCCTTTCCTGTGACTTTGGCCCGCATTGCCAAAGGCGGACGCGGGCGTATATCAAGCCCGTGCCCGGAAAGGAACCCGATGTCATGAGCGACGACCGCAAAGACCTGCCTCCTGCTGCCCAACGTGCACTTGCCGAAGCTGACGAACGTCGCCGCAAGGCCGAGGCTGAGGCAAAAGCCCGCCCAAAAGAGCTGGGTGGGCGCGATGGTCCCGATCCCGCACGCTATGGCGATTGGGAGAAAAAGGGCATCGCAATCGATTTCTGACAGTCAGCCCTGTAACGCCGCCAGAAAATCATCGATCAGCGCACGCTGCTTTTTTGACTGGGCGCGATCTTCAGGCCAGGTCAGCCAATAGCCATCCTTGGTCTGCAATTCCGGCAGGTTCAGCCTGCGCAACCGTCCCGCTGACAATTCACCCGCAGCCAGAGGCATCGACCCCAGTGCCACGCCCAATCCCAGCCGGGCTGCAGAAATAGCATGTTCCATCGAATCGAAACTGACCCGAGACGGCGGCAAGTCCGCCGTAGCTGATTTCCCGGCCCATTCGCTCCATCCCGGTCGCTCGCCGCGTAGATCGATCAGCGGTTCGCCCCAGACCACTCCGGGCGCGGCCATCGGAACCAGCACTTCCCGCGCAATCAACGCAGCATCCCGACCTGGCCAGACACCACGCCCATAGCGGATTTGCAGCCAGGTGCGTTCTTCATCCAATGACGAACGCCGCGCCACCGAATCTGTCATCACGCGCACCTTGGGCCGCATCTGCTGGAACCGCGCCAAACCCGGCAGGACCAGCGCGTGGATGTTCGACGACAGCCCGGCAACGCGCAATTCACGCGGGGACTTGCCGAACAGGTCCTCAGTGTTGCGCTCCAGCGCCTGAAGACTGTCCTGCACCAGCGGCAAATAGCTTTCCCCCTCGACCGTCAGCGACACGCCCCGTGCCTCTCGCACGAACAATGTTCGGCCCAGCCATGCTTCGAGATTGCCAATTCTTTGACTGACCGCCGCCTGGGTAAGCCCAAACTCGCGTGCTGCCGCCGAAAAACCGCCGAGCCGGCCGGCGGCTTCGAACACGCGAAGCCAGTCTAATGGTGGCAATCCGATCTTTTTCTTAGCCATTAGTTTTTCCAGCCCTAAGCAGAAAGAAGGATTAATTGTGATAATGCCACGTGACGCGTATGTCCTCAAGCACAGCCCGCGCTGAACAGGAGATCCCCATGCTGCGCAAAGCCACCTTTGATCCTTCGGTTGTCACGGTCGAGTTTGCTGACGGATCAACCTGCCGATTTCACGCCATCTGGCTGCGAGACAACGCGTTGGACCCCGAGACGCGCGCTCCGGGAAATGGTCAACGCCTGATTACCATCGGCGACATTCCAGTAGAAATAACAGTTAGTGCCGCCGACCTGATCAACGGTGATCTGAGCGTTACGTTCCAACCGGAAGGTAAAACAGTCACCTTCCCTTCCGACTGGTTGGCCAACCATGCCTATGATCAGAACAAGACGCAGGAAACAGGGCGCATCGCTGCTGGCATCACCACCTGGGAACGTGGAATCGACGCGCCCTGCGGCGATTGGGGTGCGGTCCACACCAACGCCGCCGCCAAACTCGATTGGCTGGCCGCGGTGGCCGAGTTCGGCTTTGCCAAATTGACGGGTGGCCCCACCGAACCGGAATCGCTGCTGAAGGTGGCTGATCTGTTCGGCTATATCCGCGAAACCAACTACGGCCCCTATTTCGAAGTCCGGACCGAGGTGAACCCGACCAACCTCGCCTTTACCGGGCTCGGATTGCAGGCCCATACCGACAATCCCTATCGCGACCCTGTGCCGACGCTGCAAATCCTCTACTGCCTGGAAAACAGTGCCGAAGGCGGCGATTCGATCGTGGTTGACGGCTTTCGCGCCGCCGAAAAGCTGCGCGATCAGAACCCCGAAGGCTTTGCCCTGCTTGCAGGCTACCCAGCGCGGTTCGAATACAAGGGATCCGATGGGGTCTGCCTGCGCGCACGCCGCCCGATGATCGAACTGTCGCCGGATGGTGAGCTGATTGGCATCCGCTTCAACAACCGCTCGACTGCGCCGCTAGTCGATATCCCGTTCGACAAGATGCAGGCCTACTACGCGGCCTACCGCCAACTGGCTGAGATCATCGATGACCCGGCAATGGGCGTATCGTTCAAGCTGGAACCGGGCGAGAGCTTTATCGTCGACAACACCCGCGTTCTGCATGCGCGCCTGGGATATTCGGGCGCGGGTTCACGTTGGTTGCAAGGCTGTTACGCCGACAAGGATGGTTTGCTGTCGACACTGGCGGCGATGGAAATGGCACAGCCGGAGGCCGCCGAATGAAACCCGATTTTTCGACCCTGAATCGGGATAATATCGTGGCCTTCATCGGCGACATATTCGACCGTCGCGGCGGAGAGGAATATCTGGGCGAACCTGTCACCATGGCCGAACATATGCTGCAAGGTGCCACTATCGCCGAGCAGAACGGCCAGCCTGAAGAGATCATCGTCGGCGCGTTGCTGCATGATATCGGTCACTTTACCTCTGAGTTCGGCACCTACCATCCAGACGACACCGAAGACCGCCATCACGAGGATGCGGGCGCAGAGGTGCTGGAACAGTTCTTCCCCTCGGTCATCACCGATTGCTGCCGCTATCACGTTGCGGCCAAGCGCTATCTCTGCGCCACCAAGCCGGAGTATTTCAATCGCCTGTCCGCTGCCTCGGTGCATACGCTGGAGTTGCAGGGCGGTCCGATGAGTGCCGAGGAAGTGGCCGAGTTTGAAGCCAATCCGAACCTGAAAGAGATCATTCAGGTGCGTTATCTGGACGAGGCCGGCAAGCGCGCCGATATGGAAACGCCCGACTTTACCCATTTCGCCCCGATGGTGCAGCGTATGGTCGACAGACATCTGGGGGCGTCATGACCGCGCCGGAATATATCTTCGAGGCCCGTTCGAAACCGTCACTGCCCTGGCATGAGGTTCCTCTGATCCGTGCGACCGACGAGTCGATCAAAGGCTATGGCTGTCTGGTCGATGACCCCGACAGTTTTGAGATCGAGATTACCCGCTGGCCGCAACAGGGCTGGCGACCGATTGATGAGGGCACCGGTGACGAAGGCGGCTGGGTTGAGGGTACATTCAAATGCGACTGGCAAGGCGATGTGCTCTACGGTGAGAACGAGGCGGTCAAAGGCCACTATGTCCTCGGCTGGTCCGTAGATCCGCAGCAGGCACAGACCGACCGCAAAACCGCGCCCCGCGATCAGGTGCTGCTGTGGCACATGAACTATCACCCTGATGGCGGTCAGATGTTCTGGCCGCTGGACAAAAAGCCCTTCATCGTCCCTGTTGCCCTGCCCGGAGACAATCTGACACCCGATAAGGTCGTTGCGTTCTGGTGCGATGGCTCGCGCGGTCTCTATATCCATCCCGGCATCTGGCACGAGGGGATCTTTCCGGTTGAAGACAACCAGCGTTTTCTTGACCGTCAGGGAAAGGTTCATGCCCGCGTCAGTGCCGACATAGGCCAGGAATTCGGTGTCTACCTCGCCTGTCCGCTGCGGGCGGACAAGATCAAGGATCTATAAACACGCGCGCCGCCATTCCGAACGGCGTGTCTTCAGAAAGCCTTAACCCTTATCTGAGGCATCTGTGTTAATCTCGGACCGAGTCCAATGGGTACGGGAGACCTCAGATGGGATTGAACAGGCGTAGAGTCGTGCAATTGGGGACGGCAGCGACGGTCGGATCGATGCTGCCGCGATTGACAATTGCTGCGACAGGCCAGAACGAGTCGTTCGAACAAGCCCTGGCCGAGACACTTGCCCGCCTCAGAACAACGTTTGCCGAGCTTGGGTTCGCCGAAGCCCAACCACTATCAATTGTGTCCGGTAACGAAGACTATAATGGCGGGTTGCGGCACGATTTCGACCAATCAGCCCTGGGCTCGAACGCCTTTGTGATCCAACCGTTGGCAAGGGTTGCTGACGTCGGCGAGAAATCACGCGCAGATGTGTTGCCCTTGTTCCATGAAGTCGGATGCCATCCGGCGGAAGCTGACGGTCAGACCACGACCCGTCTGATGCTGCGCCTGCTGACCGAAGGGTTCGGCCTCGACCCGTCCCGCATCGCCTTTGTCAGCGTGCCACAATCCGAAGGTATGCGACCGGTTCTGGATGATATGGGCCTGCCCTTCGTCGAAAAGGTTTTGTTGCGCGATGAGGCCGAGGCGCTGGCCGCCCGCGACGCCTCGGGCTTTTTCTTTCCCGATCCGTTCGGCTACGACTACATCGTGACCATGGGCGTCTATTATCGCATTGGGGACACGGATGAACCTGCGCCCAAGGCCTATCCTCCGTCCCCTAACTGGACCGAGATCGGTGAAATCGTGATCGGCGGCGAGGCAGCACCGTTGGGGATCTCCATCGGGGCGGAACGCCTGACCTATGCGCTTACTGGCCAGTTCCCGACATGGGATCAGCGACTTGGGCTACTCTTTGCCACTGCGGAACAGGAAGGATCTGAACCACCCGGATTGGCCGCGTTCCGCTAAGTGCCTAAAGCCCCAGCACGTCGACCATGTCATACTGGCCGGGGGCCTTGCCCTGCCCCCACAGCGCCGCTTTCAGCGCGCCGCGGGCAAAGATGGCGCGGTCGGTGGCCAGATGGCGCAGGACAATGCGCTCGCCGGGCGCGGCGAACAGGACGTCATGTTCGCCAACGATGTCGCCACCGCGAATGGCGTGGAACCCAATGTCTCCCCGTTTGCGCGCGCCGGTGATGCCGTCGCGGGCGCGGTCGGACACGTCTGCCAGATTGACTCCGCGCCCTTCGGCGGCTGCTTCACCCAGCATCAGCGCGGTTCCCGATGGGGCATCGACCTTGTGGTGGTGGTGACCCTCGATCACTTCGATGTCGAAATCCTCATCCAGCGCGGCGGCGACCTTTTTGGTCAGTTGCACCAACAGGTTGACCCCAAGGCTCATGTTGCCCGCCCGTACGATCACCGCATGGCGCGCGGCCGGTTCCAGCGCAGCGATCTGTTCGTCACTCATGCCGGTGGTACCGATCACATGCACACAGCGCGCTTGAGCAGCCAGTGCGGCGAACTCCAGCGTTGCCTCGGGCGCGGTGAAATCGATCACCGCCTGTGCCTGTGCGAAGGCTTCCAGCGGATCATCGGTCACGGTCACACCCAGTGACTGACCGCCCATCGCTTCGCCCACGTCCTGCCCGATCCAGTCGTGACCCTTACGTTCAACCACACCAACCAGACGCGCCTGATCGCTGTCGGTCACGGTCTTGATCAGCATCTGCCCCATACGGCCCGAAGCCCCTGTGATGACGATCCCCGGAATATGGGTCATGGTGGTGTTCCCTTGCTGCAAACTGCTCAAAGCCTCCTACCCGGTTCGCGCCCGCTTGGCAAAGCCCCGCTTTGCGCTTAGATCGGGGTTTATGGCAAAGAACAAATTCCACGATGGCCCCGGCCCATCCCAACGACAGCTGCGCGTCGGCGAACTGATCCGCCGCAGCCTGTCCGAGGTACTGGCGCGCGGAGATGTCCACGACCCCGACCTTAACCGCATGTCGATCACCGTGGGTGAGGTGCGCACCTCACCCGATCTGAAGATCGCCACAGCCTATGTGCTGCCTCTGGGCGGCAAAGGGCAGGAGGACGTGATCGAGTTGCTCGCCCGCAATAAGGGTGAGTTGCGGCGCATGGTCGGCAAGAAGGTCGGCCTGAAATTCTCGCCCGATCTGCGGTTCCGACTGGATGACACGTTTGATCGACTGGACGATACCCGCCGCATGTTCGAACAGGACGCGGTGCGCCGCGATCTGGACGAGTGATCCGCACCCTGACCAAGTTGGGCGCGGTTCTCTGGGCGGCGCAAGCCGGAGCAGTCACGTGCGAAAAGCTAACCCATGAGGACAAGCGGTTCACCATCTGCGAGGTGGACGCCGCATCCGAAGACCTGCGCCTGTTCCTCAACGACGAAGATGGCGATCTGCTGGGGCATTTCTCGTCGGTGAATGAGGCGCTGGAACCCGGAGGCAAGCGGCTGGCCTTTGCGATGAACGCGGGCATGTATCACGACGACCGCTCGCCTGTCGGCCATTACGTCGAGAACGGCACGGAACAAATGCGCGTCATTCCCAACGCCGGCCCCGGCAATTTTGGCCTGCTGCCCAACGGCGTGTTCTGCATCCGCGAGGACCGTGCCGATGTGTATGAAACGCTGGATTATATCGATCAGGCACCTGAATGCCGTTTCGCCACCCAATCCGGCCCCATGCTGGTGATCGATGGCGAGTTGCACCCGCGTTTCCTGCCCGATTCGACCTCGCTTTATGTACGCAACGGGGTTGGCACCAGCGCCGATGGGACCCGCGCGGTGTTCGCCATTTCCGAGGACTATGTCACCTTCCACGAATTCGGCAGCCTGTTCCGCGACGTGCTGGAAACCCCGAATGCACTGTTCCTGGATGGCAATATATCTCGTATGTATGACCGGGCGAACAACCGGTCCGATGTCGGGTTTTCGTTGGGGCCGATCGTAGGCGTGGTCGAAGACCTGCCCGCAAATTGACAGGGGCGGGGTGATCCGCTAACCCGCGCGCCTCAGCAAAGGGCAAGGTGCAATATGGGACGCAAACGCAAGGGTCGCGACATTTCCGGTTGGCTGGCGGTGGACAAGCCCGCGGGCATGACCTCGACCGCTGTCGTCAACAAGGTGCGTTGGGCGATGGACGCAAAAAAGGCAGGCCATGCGGGCACGCTGGACCCCGAGGCAACCGGCGTTCTGGCCGTGGCCTTGGGTGAGGCGACCAAGACGGTTCCCTACATCACCGATGCTTTGAAAGCCTATACTTTCACGGTGCGGCTGGGACAGGCCACCAATACCGATGATGCCGAAGGCGAAGTAATTGCCGAAAGCAATGCGCGCCCTTCGGATGACGATATCAAACAGGCGCTCAACCCGTTTCTGGGCGAGATCATGCAGGTGCCGCCCAAGTTCTCGGCCGTGAAGATCGACGGCCAGCGCGCCTATAAACTCGCTCGCGACGGCGAGGATGTGGAGCTGTCCGCCCGACCTTTGTGGGTCGAGGAACTGATCCTGGTTGATCGCCCGGACGATGACCATGTGATGCTGGAAATGACCTGTGGCAAAGGCGGTTATGTCCGGTCCATCGCACGCGATCTGGGTGCGGCCTTGGGATGCCACGGCCACGTAAAGGAATTGCGGCGCATCTGGTCCGGTCCGTTCGAAGCAGAAGACGGTCTGACTATCGAACAGATCGACAAGATGGCCAAGACCACGGCGCTGGACGAACACCTGCACCCGCTTGAAACCGGCCTCGCCGATCTGCCCGAGTTGAAATGCACCCCCGAAGGTGCCACCCGCTTGCGCAACGGCAATCCCGGCATGGTGCTGGCGTCGGATGTGGAATATGGCGACGAGGCCTGGGCGTCGCTGGATGGCAAAGCCGTGGCCGTGGGTATCTACAAATCCGGCGAATTGCATCCCAGCAGGGTGTTCGTCACCTGAGCCACGTGTTAGGCGAAATGCATGATCACCCGCACCCATACCAAGGGCGATGCGCCCTCGACCGCCGTCTACTCCGATTGCGAGAAATACCGCTATAGCCTGACCCGCATCTGGGACGCGGGCGGACGCAAGGCTCTGTTTGTGATGCTAAATCCCTCTACCGCGACCGAGGTTCAGAATGACCCGACAGTGGAACGTTGCGAACGCCGGGCGCGTGCGCTGGGGTTCGGGGCGTTTCAAGTCACCAATATTTTCGCCTGGCGCGACACCGATCCACGCAAAATGCGCGCCGCGGCAGATCCCGTCGGACCCGGCAACGATGCAGCCATTCTGGACGGCGTCGCTTGGGCTGATCAGGTGATCGCGGCCTGGGGCACCCATGGCGCCCATATGGAACGAGGACCGGTAGTGGAGCAACTGCTACGCGGCACTGGGCAGCCGCTGCACCATCTGGGACTGACCAAGGACGGTCACCCAAAGCACCCGCTTTACATCGCCTACACTCAACAACCCGAGCCTTGGTGACAAAGGGTTAACCACGGACTCAGGTTGGCTTTGACCAACCGATTGACATTATGGGACGTTTCACACTCGGAGCGGTATGCTTGCGGAGGGTTCCCATGTTTCTGATTGGCCTGTTCAGCCTTGCAGCGGTCGGAGGTGCGGCCTACGCGATCAGCGATGTTTTCACCGTCGAAGAGCCGGACGAGGATGACGAGGACCGCATCGAAGAAGCCGAGGCCGAGGACATCCCCACAGGAAACCTGTTGGAGGACGGCGAAAACGTCGACGAACCCGCCGAGGCCGACTTTGACGACCCGAAGGACGAAGAGCCGTCTGAGGGTGAGGTCGACTCGAACCTCGACGGGGATCTGGTAATCGAAAGTTCTAACGAACCAGCCGGGATGGGCGGAGAGGACCTGATCAACCCGTTCGATGGGGACGATCTGATTGACGGCGGGTCGGGCAACGACATCCTGTATGGGGGCGGCGGTGCCGACGTGATGTCCGGCGGCGAAGGTCACGACATTCTGCACGGTGAAGACGATGACGATATGCTGGCGGGGGATGCCGGGGATGATGCCCTTTTCGGGCATCTCGGCGATGACGATCTGCATGGTAGCGAAGGCGACGACCGGCTTTATGGTGGTCAGGGCGACGATTCCTTGCAGGGCGGTGACGGCGACGACGCCTTGCAGGGCGGCGATGGAAATGACCATCTGTCAGGAGGGGCGGGTGAGGACACGCTCTTTGGCGGCGATGGCGACGATGTTCTGACCGGTGCCGACGATTCCGGCGATTTCGCTGCGGATTTCCTGAACGGCGGCGCCGGGGACGACTTTATCCTCACAGGCGCTGGGGACAGCGTTACTGGTGGCGAAGGGGAAGACAATATTGCGCTGGATACAGCAGCCGAAGACGATCCGGACCCCGTGACGATCATGGATTTTCAGGTCGGTCAGGACAAACTGCTGGTCACGTGGGATCAACCCGATGCGCCCGACATCAAGATCGAAGCCGGGGACGCGACGGACTCGGTGACACGGGTCATGATAGACGGTCAGGAAATCGCGCGCCTGCTGGGTGCCGAAGGTCTGAGCCCAGCCGACATCCAACTGGTGACCGAGGCGCAACTGGCGCAATTCGCCGCCACCGGCTGAGGGGAAGAATCCCTTTGCCATTCCATAGAAAAGCGCTTATACGCGCCCATCCGCATCGGAATCGGTGCGGTTTTCTCCATGGGCCTGTGCTGGACGACATCCCGGCCTGCGCCATCAACTCTAACCTTCAAAGGAGACCCCGATGTCGATTACTGCCGCTGAAAAAGCACGCGTCATGAAAGAATTCGCAACCAAGGACGGCGACACTGGTTCGCCTGAAGTCCAGGTTGCCATCCTGACCTCGCGCATCACCACCCTGACCGAGCACTTCAAGACCCACAAGAAAGACAACCACGGTCGTCGCGGTCTGCTGAAAATGGTCGCCCAGCGCCGCAAACTGCTGGACTACCTGAAGGGCAAAGAAGAGGCGCGCTACCAGGACCTGATCAAAAAGCTGGGCATCCGCCGCTAAGCGCACCTTGGGCGCTTTCCATGGGCTTCAAAGCTCAGCTTATCTCAAGCTAACGCCTGCCATCATGGCAGGCGTTTTTCGTTTAGATGGCCACCAAGCGGACCCTAGCTGCGTTTGTTGTGCTGGCCATCCGTGGTGGCGACTTTGCGGATTAAGTGTGAATTCGCCGCAGTTGCGTATATGGCGGGCTTTCGGACTCAAGAATTTGACCGGCCGGCCCTAGATTGACAATGTTCCAGCCAAGTCCTGCGCTTCCTTCATCAGGCCCTCGATAAGCTGCTCTGCGGTCCCTTCCTTATTCAAAGCCGCAGCTTGCCCATACAGCAAAAACTGATGCTCCAGATCATCTTCGGCAATGCCATGGCGTTTGATTGGGCCGCTATAGTTATACATCAGCGGAAAGGCCGGCAGCTTAGGTCGACCTTGCGCCAGTTGAGTGGAATACGGCGTCTTTCGCGCTCTGCAGGGCCGTCCCGAGAAAGCGCGGGACAGATGGGTATCTTCATCACTGGCATTCATCAGCGCGTTGTGGTGTAGGTCAGTTGTCGGAGCTTCCGCGCAGGTGAGGAAGGCCGTACCCATCCATACGGCGTCTGCACCCAGGGCACGGCAGGCGAGAATTCCACGCCCGTCTGCAATTCCTCCCGCTGCGACGACCAGACAATCCACCGCATCGCGGATTTGAGGCACAAGAGCCAGCGTACCGATGCCAACATCTTCGTAGTCTGCGACAAAGGAGCCTCGGTGACCCCCCGCTTCCCAGCCTTGTGCAACGACAACGTCAATGCCCGCTTGTTCCAACGCAAGTGCTTCGTTGACAGTTGTTGCAGTCGCCGCAGTCACAATATCCGCGCCCTGAAGTTTGGAGATGATGGAAGGGTCCGGGCAACCGAAGTGAAAACTGACCATCGCAGGCGCTTCTTCGATCAGTAGGTTGAGTTTGTCCGTATCAAACGTCTCTGCTTCTGTCTCCGAGGCGTCGGCAGGGAGGTCCAATCCTAAATCCCGATAGAATGGGGCGACAAGTGCGCGAGCTTGTTCGTCCAAATCAGGATCAAACTCTGGTTGTTTGTGAAGAAAAAAGTTCAGATTGAAAGGTTTGTCCGTCAACTGCTTCATTTCTGCGATACGCTGGCCCAGCTCGTCTACCGACATCTCGGAGCATCCGAGCGAACCCAGGCCTCCGGCGTTGCATACTGCGGATGCAAGCGGAACGAGCGGTTTCTGCAGAATCATCGGCGCTTGTACGATTGGATGCTTCAGCCCTAGCCGCTCGCTGAATTTTGAAGAATTCCACATATCACTTACCTTTTAACTGCCCGGAGTTTCGCCCGATTTCTCTACATGCTCACATCCGTAAGCAACCCCGAGAAAGGTTTTGAGAATAAGCGGACCCCTCTGCTGCCGAAGTTTCTGTGAAAATAATCGTTCGTTCAAGTTGCAGCACTCGGTACATTGGGCTCTGACCTGTCAAATGCGCTCGTCGCGTTGCGCCCGACGGCTTAAGACAATTCGGTACAAAAAAATTTTCGCTGCAGAGAAAAACGCCCGCCGTCCGGCGGGCGCTTCCATTAGCTAGGGAGCTTTCCCTACATCTTCGACTGTTCCGATTTCAGCGCCAGCCACAGGCAGTAGCACATGATCAAAACCACCAGCGTGAAGGGGATGCCGGTTGATACCGCAGCCCCTTGCAGCGCTGAAAGGCCTCCGCCCAATAGCAAGGCAATGGCGACCAGGCCTTCAAGCGTGCACCAGAACACGCGCTGGATCACCGGGGCGTCCATCTTGCCGCCCGCAGTAATCGTGTCGATCACCAGTGATCCCGAGTCGGACGAGGTGACAAAGAAGACAACGATCAGGACCAACGCGATCGGAGCGATCAGGCCGTAGAGCGGAAGCTCTTGCAGGAAGCCGAACAGCGCACCCTCGGGGGCATAGCTGTCGATCACCGTGGCGCGGACACCTTCGGCTCCGCCTGCGTTCAGCATGTCGATGGCCGCACCGCCAAAGGTCGACATCCAAAGGGCGCAGACAGCCGTGGGGGCCAGCAAGGCGCAGATCACGAACTCACGTACCGTGCGACCTTTGGAGATGCGGGCGATGAACATGCCTACAAACGGCGACCACGCGATCCACCACGCCCAATAGAAGGTCGTCCAGCCGTGGAAATAGCTCGTGTCCTCTCGCCCGAACGGGTTGGACAGCGCCGGAAGGTGCAGCACGTAGTCCACCATCACGTTGAAATACCGTGCGATGGCTGTGCCGATGCCGGTGACGAGGATGACAAAGATGAACAGGCCAACCGCCATGATCATGTTGATCTCGCTCAACCGTTTGACGCCAGCATCCATGCCCATAAGGACCGAGCCCATCGCAATCATCGTGATGCCGATGATCAAAAGAACGGTTACGGTCGGGCTTGGTTCGATCCCGAAGACCGCATTCAACCCCGAAGCAACCTGTTGCGCCCCCAGACCCAGCGAGGTCGTCAGGCCGAACAGCGTGGCAAACACCGCCAGCGTGTCGATGATATGACCCCACCAGCCCCACACGCGCTCGCCGAGGATCGGATAGAATGCCGAGCGCAAAGTCAGCGGCAGATCAAGGTTGTAGGCAAAAATCGCAAGACTGAGGCCAACCGCAGCATAGACCGCCCAACCTTCCAGACCCCAATGGTGAATGGTGCCGACGATGCCTGCGTATTCATTGCCCGGAACCGCGATATCGATACCCAAAGGCACCGCATTGCCGTCTTCGGCAAAGTTATAATAGACCGGCTCCATCACGCCGAAGAACAGCAGACCGATGCCGATGCCGGCCGCGAACATCATCGCGATCCATCCGGCGTAGGAATAGTCTGGTTTTGCGTCCTTGCCGCCGATCCTGACCTTACCAACAGGCAGAATGATCAGCGCCAGACAGAACAAGGTAATCGCATCGACTGAAAGTACCAGAAACCAGTCAAACGTGCTTGTCAGCCACGGCCGAAGCCAGCCAAAGAAGGTTGCAGCTGCTTCCTGATTGGCCAATGAGATCAGCACGAAGGCAAAGATCAGGATGCTCGAGATAAGAAAGACCGGGTTGTGAATATCCAGACCAAACGGTCTGACATTGTCCTGCCCCAGTTCGTACTCCGTTTCAAAGTCATAGATCCGCGGATCCGGATCCAGCATTTTCTTTGTTTCCGCCATTCGTCTGCCCTTCTGTTCGCTAAGTGCAAACGCCAAGGTTTTTGACCTGCGGACGGAGACGAGTGTGTTTTCCCTTGGCGTATTTCCGTCGTATCGACCGCGGGCTTCGTGGTAACAGCCTACACGCGCACCAGAATTTTACCAAACGCATTCCATGCGCAGAATGTTAGCGCCGCTTCTTGCTGCACGACCTCGTCCGAACGACTGGCCAATCTGGCAGAACTCATGTTATTCACCCAGATGGTTGACTGAAGCAGTATAAGGATGTAATTCATCCAAATGGTTGAACGAGAGAGTCAGCATGACCTCAATGCAATATTGAAAGCCGCATCCGATCCGACGCGCCGTGAGATACTGACAATGCTTGCGCAGCAAGGTCCCTTGCGGGTGACGGATATCGCGCGGCAATTCGATATGAGCCTCAACTCGGTGTCCAAGCACATCAAGGTGCTGGAAAACGCCGAACTGGTGCAGCGCAGGACCGAATGGCGCGAACACCTGATTGAGGTGCAGATGGCCCCCTTGTCAGCCGTGGACGACTGGTTTGCCGGGCTGCGTTCGATTTGGGCGCTTCGGCTGGACGCCCTGGAAACTGCTTTGGAGGACCCAGATGATGACGGAACTGTCACTTGAAATCACACGTGCCATCCCGCACCCGCCTGAAAAGGTGTTCGATGCGTGGCTGAACCCGGAAATGTTGGCCAAGTTCATGCTGCCCGGACCAGGAATGACCGTGCCAGAGGCGCAGTCCGACGCAAAAGTTGGGGGCCGGTTCAAGATCATCATGCGCGCGCCCGAGGCGGGCGATCTGCCGCATGAGGGCGAATACAAGGTCATCGACCGACCCAACCGGCTGCAATTCACCTGGAACTCTCCCTACAGTCAGGATGATTCCACAGTCACCCTGGACTTTACGCCAACCGATGCCGGGACCGAACTGCGCCTACATCACATTCGCTTCCCGTCACAGGAAAGCCGCGACAATCACGAAGGCGGCTGGACTGCGATCCTTGTGGCACTGGAGGGGGCATTGTAATGAACTGGTTGGCATTGGGAACTGGGGTGATCGCAGCATTCCTGCTGGGATGGCTGGTTTATGGACCGATTGGTTTTCAGAAACGCTGGGCCGAAGGAACTCGGATTGACCCGACACCGCCGGTCTCACCGCCTCTGGCGCAGATGGCCACACAGATCGTGTTTCTGGTTCTGCTGGCCACCATCATAGCCGTTACCGAAACCACCAACAGTTTGGGCGTTGCCCTGCTGGCGATCCTCGCGGTTGCGGCGCAGGCAGCATCGGTCGGCGCCTGGGCACAAAAAAGTGGCTTTGCGATCATGGTCGATACCGGCTACGCGCTGGGATGTGGCGTCGTGATGATCCTCGCGCACGCGATCCTCTGAGCAAAACTGGCCAGGTTCACATCAGACCGGGCAAACGCTGGGCGGTCTTCGTCCGGCCCTGTGCGGTTCCCCTTTCCTTTGGGTCCATTCTCATGTATGCGCGCGATATCTGAGACGTTGTGCCCTGACCTCGGCACTCGAATGGAAGATAAAGTGGGGTCGGCGGCAATGGGGCCGCCATGCAAACCGGAGACCCGCAGGGGCGGGAGTGCTCCGTTCTAGGATACGCATATGTTTGATGTAACAAAGAAATCAATGCAGTGGGGCGAAGAGACGCTGACACTGGAAACCGGCAAGGTTGCCCGTCAGGCTGACGGCAGCGTGATCGCCACGCTGGGCGAAACCAGCGTCATGGCGAACGTGACCTTTGCGCGGGCGCAAAAACCCGGTCAGGACTTTTTCCCGCTGACCGTCCACTACCAAGAGAAATACTATGCCGCCGGTAAGGTTCCGGGTGGCTTCTTCAAGCGCGAGGCGCGCCCGACCGAGAAAGAGACGCTGACCGCGCGTCTGATCGACCGTCCGATCCGCCCGCTGTTCGTTGACGGCTTCAAGAACGAAGTTCTGGTGATGTGCACCGTGCTGTCCCACGATCTGGTCAACGACCCCGATATCGTCGCGATGATCGCTGCTTCTGCCGCGCTGACCATCTCGGGCGCGCCGTTCATGGGCCCGATCGCCGGTGCCCGCGTTGGTTTCGAGGATGGCGAATACGTCCTGAACCCGACCGTCGATGACATGCAGGACCTGCGCCTGAACCCTGAACAGCGTCTGGATCTGGTTGTTGCCGGTACCAAAGACGCCGTGATGATGGTGGAATCGGAAGCCTACGAGCTGTCCGAGGCCGAAATGCTGGGTGCGGTCAACTTTGCGCATGAGCAGATTCAGCCGGTCATCGACCTGATCATCTCGCTCGCCGAAGAAGCCGCGAAAGAGCCGTTTGACTTCCAGGCACCGGATTACTCGGAGCTGTATGCTGCCGTTAAGGCCGCCGGTGAAGAGCAGATGCGCGCCGCCTTCGCAATCACCGACAAGCAAGAGCGCACCGCCGCTGTTGCCGCTGCCCGTGAAGCGATCAAGGAAGCACTGACCGAGGAACAGCTGGAAGACGGCAACCTGGGTTCCGCGATGAAAAAGCTGGAAGCAGGCATTCTGCGCGGCGACGTCGTCAAAGGCGGCAAGCGGATCGACGGTCGTTCGACCACCGATATCCGTTCGATCGTTGCAGAAACCTCGATGCTGCCGCGTACGCACGGTTCCGCGCTGTTCACCCGTGGTGAAACACAGGCGCTGGCCGTGACCACGCTGGGCACCGGTGATGATGAGCAGTTCATCGACGCGCTGCATGGCAACTTCAAATCGAACTTCCTGCTGCATTACAACTTCCCCCCCTATTCGGTTGGTGAAGTTGGCCGCGTCGGTGGCCCCGGCCGTCGTGAGATCGGCCACGGCAAGCTGGCATGGCGCGCCCTGCAGGCAGTTCTGCCTGCGGCGACCGACTTCCCCTACACGATCCGCATCGTGTCGGAGATCACCGAATCCAACGGATCGTCCTCGATGGCGTCGGTCTGCGGCGGTTCGCTGTCGATGATGGATGCAGGCGTTCCGCTGAAAGCACCGGTTGCCGGTGTGGCCATGGGTCTGATCCTGGAAGATGACGGCGAATACGCCATCCTGTCGGACATTCTGGGTGATGAAGACCACCTGGGCGACATGGACTTCAAGGTTGCGGGTACCGAAAACGGCATCACCTCGCTGCAGATGGACATCAAGGTCGCGGGCATCACGCCCGAAATCATGGAGAAAGCCTTGGCGCAGGCCAAGGACGGCCGGATGCACATTCTGGGTGAGATGGGCAAAGCCCTGTCCGAGACCAACGAATTCTCGGTCCACGCCCCGCGCATCGAGACCATGAACATCCCGACCGACAAGATCCGCGAAGTGATCGGCTCGGGCGGTAAGGTCATCCGCGAGATCGTCGAGGTTTCGGGTGCCAAGGTCGACATCAACGACGACGGCGTGATCAAGATCGCCTCGCCCGACGGTGAATCGATCAAGAAAGCCTATGAGATGATCCACTCGATCGTTGCTGAGCCGGAAGAAGGTCAGATCTATACCGGTAAGGTCGTCAAGATCGTCGACTTCGGTGCCTTCGTGAACTTCTTTGGCAAGCGCGACGGTCTGGTGCACGTGTCCCAGATCGAAAACCGCCGCCTGAACCATCCGTCGGATGTTCTGAAGGAAGGTCAGGAAGTAAAGGTCAAGCTGCTGGGCTTTGACGATCGCGGCAAGGTCCGCCTGTCGATGAAAGTTGTCGATCAGGAAACCGGCGAAGAGATCGTGCCTGAGAAGAAAGAAAAGAAAGAGGAAAGCGCAGAGTAATCTGACCTTTCATCGCAAACACGAAAGACCCCGGGTTTTCCGGGGTCTTTTTTTGCACTCCAAACAAAAATGCCAAACTGATCAGGCGAGCCCTTCGGGCTGGACACCAGCGTGGCGCTCGCTCTCGACCTCAGCCCCGACGCGCAGTACCCCCTCAATAAACAGGTCCAGATCCTGCCGCTGGGTACGGTGATTGTTAACCGCGACGCGCAGACAGTGTTTTCCATCCAACGTCGTGTCCGAGGGGATCGCAAGACCGGATTCCTGAACGCGCAGCATGATTTCAGTGTTCATCTCTTTCAAGCGATCTTCGTCCGTCTCACCGTTGGCATATCTGAAACACACGATGTTCAGATCCACTGGTGCAATCAGCTCAAGCTTGGGGTTGGCGTCGATCAGTTGCTCCAAATGCCGCGCCTGATCAATGTTCTGGTCAATCAGGCGACCCAGCTTCTCGACCCCGTTTTCTTTCAAAGACATCCATATCTTGAGCGCCTTGAAACCCCGGCTGAGTTCAAAACTGTAATCGGCCAGAAACTTGCCCGCTATCAGCCCGCGTTCCTGCATTTGCAGGTAATCGCCATGCATCTCCAAAGTGTTGAAATGCAACCGTTCGTCCCGGATCAGAACGCAACCTGCTTCGAACGGGGTGTGCAACCATTTGTGCGGGTCCAATGCAATGGAATCCGCCAATTCGATGCCATCGACCAGCCCCCTATGGCGGGAAGACAAGCGCAGAAATGCACCGATACATCCATCAACATGGAACCACATGCCCTCGCGGCGACAGATTTCGGCAATCGAAATCAAGTCGTCCAAGGCGCCGGTATTCGTCGTGCCCGCCGTTCCGATGACACAGGCCGGTTTGATGCCGTTGGCCCGATCCTCTGCAATAGCCGCCTCGAGCGCTGGAATGCTCATCCGGTTATGGTCGTCGCTTTCAATTTCCCTAAGTGCCTTCGCGCCGTGACCCATGGTCTCAAGCGCCTTCTGATGACAACTATGGACCTGATCTGATGCATAGAACCTCAGCGGCTGCGGCATCCCCAGAATCCCTTCGACGCGAACATCCACACCGGCAAGCGCGTTGCGCGCGACATTCAGCGCAACCATATTGGCCATCGAACCACCGCTGGTGAGGGTGCCACTGGCATCCTCGGGAAAACCCATCAGTTCCTTGAACCAGTCGACAACCTGAGTGTCCATCATTGCGGCAGCGGTCGTGCCCCCACCTAAGTTTGACCCGTCAACGGCCGCAAGAAAATCGCCCAAAGCGCCGGTGAAATTGGATGACCCCATGTACCAACCCCAAAACCGAGGATGAATATTGCCCATGGAATACGGCAAAAGATTTGTCTGAAGTTCGGCGTAGACGGCATCCAGCGGTTGAGGTGCCATCGGAGCAGGCGATTTGAAGAAGTTGCGCACTGTATCTGGCATCTCTTGCCAGACATGGCGGTCTCGGACTTCGGTCAAATGTTCGATCGCGTCGTCAACCATTCGATGTGCAACGTCGCGCGACAGGGTCCAGTCTTCCGGATCCAGAGATTCTTCGAAATTACTCATGACAACGCCCCCAAGACTAAAGGTTCAAAGTCTGTAGGGTGTCGAATGCTGTGTCAATCGGATGCAAGCCGAAGCGGTGCCGCAAAAGTCTGGACGTGCCTATACGTTCGCTGTCGGTGCGCATTGCAAGTGATGCGGATCACCGGAAATGTTGGGAAGGCGTGACGCCTCCCCAAATAGTCATACCGGCTTACGACGGCGCTTTGGTTTTGCGCAGATACGGGAAGATCGTTTCGAACTCGCCGAACTTCTCCTTGGCGTCTTCGTTCGACACGGCTGGCGGGATGATCACATCTTCTCCGGGCACCCAGTTGGCCGGGGTGGCAACACCTTTGGCGGACATCTGCAGCCCGTCGAGCGCGCGCAGGATCTCGGCAAAGTTGCGGCCCACGGTCATCGGGTAGGTCATCGACAGTTTCAACTGCTTGTCGGGGCCAATGATAAAGACCGAACGCACGGTGGCACTGTCAGCCGGTGTGCGACCGTCGGGCAGATAGGCCTCGGCGGGCAGCATGTCGAAGGCTTTCGACACCGCCAGACCGTCATCGGCGATGATCGGGAAACCGGGATTGGCATTGCCGTAGGCCTCGATATCCTTCTTCCACTTTTTGTGGTCTTCCACCCCATCGACCGACACTCCGATCACTTTGGTGTTCCGCGCTGCCCATTCATCGTTCAACTGGGCGACTGCCGAAAACTCGGTGGTGCAGACAGGCGTGAAATCCTTGGGGTGCGAGAACAGAATGGCCCAGCTGTCGCCAATCCAATCATGGAACTGGACAGTGCCCTGATCCGTTTCTGCGGTAAAATTCGGGACGGTGTCGTTGATACGCAAACCCATAAGGATTCTCCTTTTCGTAATGCAGGCGACTCGGATGCAGCAAACTTAATCACTTTACGGCTGCGATAAACCTTTCAGATGCGTCTAATCCAGGAAAATCCGAATTCGCGCGATTTGCAGCTGCCTTCGGGAATCGACTTGCCCAGGCGTTTGACGAATGACAGAGTGCCACAAAACCGACCGCATGGTCGGCATAACGTGGGTCAGGAGGAGCTGCCATGATCGAAAAGCGCAATTTCTACATCAACGGCGAATGGGTGGCCCCATCCGCGACACATGATTTTCAGGTCATCAACCCGTCGACCGAAGAAGCCTGCGCGGTAATTTCGCTTGGGTCCCAGGCAGATACCAACGCCGCCGTGGCCGCCGCCAAAGCCGCCCTGCCCGGCTGGATGGCCACCCCGGTCGAGGACCGCATCGCATTGGTTGAAAAGCTGGTCGAGATCTACCAGACCCGGTCCGAAGATCTTGCCCAAGCGATGTCGCTTGAAATGGGTGCCCCGATCGACATGGCCCGCACGCAGCAATCCGGGGCCGGGATCTGGCACCTGAAGAACTTTGTTCGCGCCGCCAAGGCGTTTCCGTTCGAACGCCCGCTGGGCGAGCACGCCCCGAATGATCGGATCATCCACGAGGCGGTCGGAGTTGCCGCCCTGATCACACCCTGGAACTGGCCGATGAACCAGATCACCCTCAAGGTGGGCGCAGCGGCAATCGCCGGGTGCACGATGGTCCTGAAACCGTCCGAGCAAAGCCCTCTGAACGCGATGATCTTTGCCGAGATGATGGACGAGGCCGGGTTCCCTGCGGGCGTGTTCAACCTTGTGAATGGCGACGGGGTGGGCGTCGGCTCGCAACTGTCAAGCCATCCGGATGTGGACATGGTCAGCTTTACCGGCTCGACGCGCGCGGGCACCGCGATTTCTAAGGCCGCCGCTGAGACGTTGAAGAAAGTGCATCTGGAACTGGGCGGCAAGGGTGCAAATGTCATCTTTGCGGATGCAGACGAAAAGGCGGTCAAACGCGGCGTGCTGCACATGATGAACAACACCGGCCAAAGCTGTAACGCCCCGAGCCGTATGCTGGTGCAGCGCCCGATTTACGATCAGGCCGTGGAAACCGCAGCCGAAGTGGCCGGCAAGGTCAGCGTTGGCAGCGCACAAGACGAAGGTCGCCATATCGGTCCGGTTGTGAACGAGGTGCAGTGGACCAAAATTCAGGACCTGATCCAGAAGGGCATTGATGAGGGTGCGCGTCTGGTTGCGGGTGGTACCGGGCGGCCGGAGGGCCTGAACAAGGGTTACTATGTGCGCCCGACGGTATTTGCCGATGCCAACAATCAGATGACCATCGCGCGCGAGGAAATCTTTGGTCCGGTTCTGACCATGATCCCGTTTGATTCCGAGGAAGAAGCCATCGAGATCGCCAATGACACGCCCTATGGCCTGACAAACTATGTTCAGACCCAGGACGGCGCGCGCGCCAATCGGATGGCGCGGCAACTGCGTTCGGGCATGGTCGAAATGAACGGCCAGTCGCGCAGCGCGGGCTCGCCTTTTGGGGGCATGAAGCAATCCGGCAACGGGCGCGAAGGCGGTGTCTGGGGGTTGGAAGATTTCCTTGAGGTCAAAGCCGTCGGAGGCTGGGCGGCAGAATAACCCCTCCACCTTGCGTAATCCAGTTGTGAGGCACCCATTCGGGTGCCTCGCTTTGTATTCAGGCTGGACGGACCAAAAGCTGGGGTTCCCCGTCCGAGGTTTTGTGCGACGAGCGGCCATCCCAGCCGATCACTCCGCTGACGCGCTGTCGGAAAGATGAGAAGCTTTCGAAGCGCACGACATCCACTGGCGTGTCGAAGTGCAGCGTTAATCGGCGATATGCTCCGTCGCCCAGTTTCGACAGGCTGCGAATTTCCGCTGTGAAAGGCTGACCCAGGTATCTGCCTTTAACTCGGCCACCAACGCGCAAATGGACCCGATTGCCCGCCTGCGCGCTGAGCGTGTTCCAATCGCGCAGGCCGTGCTGATGCGCCAACCTCTCAAGCGTTTCGCTGTGCGACAGGTGAACACCCATTGCGCGTAGTCTTTCGCGCAGACGTTTCGCCTGCGCCTTCAGCTCCCTTATCGGAGCGATTTCGTTTGATGCAGTCATGGATTGCCTCGTTTCCTAAAGGGGGCGCGAGATCAGGATGGGGTTCGCATTGCCATCCGCGCGCCTGGAAAGGGCAACAGATGTTGAGTCATCGGGTTTCACCAAAGCCAAAGGGCCGCGAACGGCAGGGGACCCGAACCTGCCGCGCCTTTTGGCAGCCTCGGGCCGTTCTGTCAATCAGACGTCAGCCTGCGCGGCCTCATAGGCCAGCATGGCGCGTTTCACGGGCAGGCCCCAATGATAACCACCCAGACCGCCGGATTTGCGCAAAGCACGGTGACACGGGATCAGCCAGCTGACCGGGTTGCGGCCAACAGCAGTGCCCACGGCGCGAACCGCCTGGGGTGATCCGACCCGCTGTGCGATCTCGGAATAGGTTGTGACCTGACCCGACGGGATGTGCATCAGTGCTTCCCACACCTTGATCTGCAAGGGTGAGCCGATCAGGTATAGCGGCGTTGGTTCTACCCGGTTGCTGGCCGCACCAAATGCGCTCAGCACCCAGGGGCGCAGGCGCATGGGATCCTCGACAAAAACCGCCTGCGGCCAGCGCGAGAGCATATCATCCATCGCGTCTTCCTCGCCGGTTTCGGCCCCAAACGCGATGCCGCAGATGCCCTTGTCGGTGCCCATCACCAGCGCCGGACCAAAGGGGCTTTCGAACCAGCCCCAATAGATGGTCAGACCCGCGCCCTTGCGGGCGTATTCACCGGGACTCATGGATTCCCACTTCAGGAAGAGATCGTGCAGGCGACCACTGCCGGACAGGCCGACATTATGTGCGGTCTCAAGCGTCGTGAAGCGTTCGCGCAGCAATGCCTTGGCATGGCCCAGCGTAAGATATTGCTGGTACCGTTTCGGCGACACGCCGGTCCAGCGTGAGAACAGCCGCTGAAAATGCGCTGGGCTCATGTCCATCTGGCGGGCCAGCTCGTCCAGGCTGAGACCCTCGCCGCCCTGGTCGATCAGGTCGATCGCCCGGCGCATGACATTGTAGTGATAGCCGCTTTCGGGGGTCTGAACGTTCATGGTCGCACTCCTTCTACGGGATCAGCATGGCGCGATCCGATGCGAAGTGCGACCCGTTTCTTGCGCTATCAGACTCCGGGCTTGTAGGGATAGCGTTCAGCTTCTTCCGGTGGCGCCACTTTCTCCATCGTGTTGATGCTGACATGCGGCCAACGGATCAGACCGGGCTGCTGACCAAATTTCGGGAAGAAATCCAGCCCCACATTTTGCAGATACATCATCATCAGCTTTGGCTCTTTCCCGACGCCAGGCTCATCCAGTTCCATGATCCAGAAAATCGAATCCATAACCGCCGCATCCGCCTGTTTTTCGATGAAGGGGATGTTGACGATACCGGCTTTCTCAAGCTCGGTATTGAAGGGCAGCACCGTAGTTCTCACCACATTGTTGGGAACGCCCAGTTCCAACAGCTGATGCGGATGAACCGGGTTGAAGCCCTCGAATTGTGGGTGCGTGATGTTGCCCTTGAACGGGTTGTCGTTGAAATGTTTGTAGGGCGTCAGATAGCCGCTGTTGAGGTCCTTGGTTGCACCCTCTGGCAAACCATCCACCGCTGGTATCGTCGGCGGGCCGTTGATGACTTGCGCCTGTCCCAATCCCAGCAGAGAGTTGCCGTGCGGGATTGTCCCAAGCCGCGCCACATCCAGTTCGCTGGTGGTGAAATTCGTCATATGCAGGAACAGGCCGGGCTCGTGGTGGATCGGCAGATCTGCCGGACCTGCCTTTCCGCTGACGGGGTTGTCCTCGGCCGCGAGCTGCGCGATCGATTGCTGATAGTCCAGCGTAACAACGAACTGATCGGTGTCGAAGGACGGGTTGCCCGTCGATGGATCCGGGCGTTCGATCCCCCGGTTCGGCACCGCCTTGTCGACTGTGGTGAATTGCAGCGTTTCTTCGTACTGGTTGACCAGAAGGCGGTAGTTGATCCGACTGCCCGGCTCGGTCGCAAAGGGCAACGCAATCATGTTCCAGCCACGCCCGCGCGTGCCTTCTGCGTTCTTCCATACGCCCGGCAAAAGCTTGAGTGGGCCGAGGTCATCGTCACCTTGATGTGCCAGTTCAACAGACCGGTGAAGGGACTGCATCTTTGCGGCAAGATCTGGGTTCGCCATGAGTAAACCTTTCAATAGGAAATAAGAAAACAACCCGCCGTCGCGGGCAACTAAGCGCTGAAATACAAACTGATACGCGCCTCAGGATTGTAACACAGAATTGCCTTACCCTACGTAAAGCGCTAAAGGCTGCGTCCCGTTGAGCAGAATCCCGCTGGTTAAATACCGCACGCCAACTGCTTGCCCTGCGCGACAATACATGCATACGTCCCCGCATGGCCAAACAGCTAGGATATCACCAGATCCGCGAGATCTTTGCACGGTTTCATGACGCCGACCCCGAACCGAAGGGCGAGTTGGAGCATGTGAACGTCTACACTCTGGTCGTGGCGGTGGCACTGTCTGCGCAAGCGACCGATGCAGGCGTAAACAAAGCGACGCGGGCATTGTTCAAGATCGCCGACACGCCGCAAAAGATGCTTGATCTGGGCGAAGAGGGGCTGACCGAACATATCAAAACCATCGGGCTGTTCCGGCAAAAGGCCAAGAACGTGATAAAACTCAGCCGCATTCTGGTCGATGATTATGGCGGCGAAGTGCCCAATTCCCGCGCCGCCCTGCAATCGCTGCCCGGTGTCGGGCGCAAGACCGCCAATGTGGTTCTGAACATGTGGTGGCGGTATCCGGCGCAGGCCGTTGATACCCATATCTTTCGCGTCGGCAACCGGACCGGCATTTGCCCCGGCAAGAACGTGGACGCTGTCGAACGCGCCATCGAAGACAACATCCCGACCGACTATCAGCTGCATGCACATCACTGGCTGATCCTGCATGGCCGTTATCACTGCAAGGCACGCAAACCGCAGTGCCCGACCTGTATCATCCGCGATCTCTGCGAATTTGAGGATAAGACTCTATGAAAACCTACCAATTGACTGGCATCGGTAATGCCGTTGTGGACGTGATCTCCCAGGCCGATGACAGTTTCCTGGAATTGATGGGCATCGAAAAAGGCATCATGCAGCTGATCGAACGCGATCGCGGCGAGGTCCTTTACGGTGCGATGGAAGGACGGGTGCAGACGCCGGGCGGGTCGGTTGCAAACACGATCGCAGGGGCCGGAGCGCTGGGTCTGGACGCGGCGTTCATCGGACGTGTGCACGATGACGCTTTGGGCCGGTTCTACGCGGATGCGATGAACGAGGATGGCGTCGATTTCGTCAATCCCCCGGTGCCCGGGGGTGAATTGCCGACATCGCGGTCGATGATCTTTGTCTCACCCGATGGTGAGCGGTCGATGAACACCTATCTGGGCATCTCGTCCGAGCTTTCGTCGCAGGACGTATCGGCCGATGTGGCTGGCAATAGCCAGATCATGTTCCTCGAGGGCTATTTGTTCGACAAGGAAAAAGGCAAGGCGGCTTTTCTTGAGGCGGCGCGCAACTGCCACAAGGGCGGCGGCAAGGCCGGTATCGCCATTTCCGACCCGTTCTGCGTCGAGCGTCACCGGGTCGATTTCCTGCTGCTGATCGAAAACGAACTGGATTTTTTGATCGGCAACGAAGCTGAGATCAAGTCGCTGTTCGAAACCGACGATCTGGAAGAGGCATTGGCAAAAACCGCCGCGATTTGCCCTCTGGTCGTGTGCACCCGCTCTGGCGACGGCGTCACCGTTCTGAACGACGGCCAGCGCACGGATGTTGCCGTGGAAAAGGTGGTGCCGGTGGATGCGACCGGCGCAGGCGACCAGTTCGCCGCAGGGTTCCTGTTTGGCATGGCCACAGGCCGCGACTTTGAAACCTGTGCCCGCATCGGCAATGTCTGTGCCCGCGAAGTCATCAGCCATATTGGCCCAAGGCCGGAGGCGAACATGCGCGAGCTTCTGCGCGCCGAAGGACTGCTTTGAGGCCAATGTGTCAAATGCTGCTCAATGGATAAATGTCGGCTTTGCAATCAACTGTCAGGCACAATCACGCGAGCAACTATTAAGAACAACATTGACCGCACTATCAAAGTATGCATGCATCAACTGGATTGCCGTGGCGACTTCTAGTCGAGTGCACGAAATTGAATTTATTGAATAAACGCCGGGGACGTGCATTGCTCTCATTTTGTACGGTGTTTATTTGGCTCGGGAGCCAACAGGCATATGCATATCTGTCAAATACACTCGGGTATGAAGGTAGTGGGCAGGCTTTCCCAGCAGAAATCGAAACTGGGGCACTAGCCGAGGACGCTGCTTCTGAGCAGATGATTTTAACAGCTTCTTCCAATGAAACTAATCTCGCTGAGTGTTACGGCGACGAATTGGAAGTCTCTTTGCGTACAGTGATTGATGCTGACGGTAATGTACTTGAGCGTACGGTTTTCGCGTTCCCTAACCCGAGTGGCTGGCTGGTAACTGTCCTCGGAACCGGCGGGCAGCTTTTGAATTTCCTGCCCTGCCAAATCGAACCGATAAATGCAACTGGCCTTTGGGGCGGTTTCATTGATCCTAGGCTGAGTCACGGGAAATTCAGCATAGCAGGCATCGAGGGTGTGCGCGTCAGATCTGTAAGGTTTTCCTCGCCTGGAACAAAAGCTGCCGAAGACAGCGAAACCCGGCGGAATGGCACCATTCTAGCAGAAGGTGTCGAGGTATCTGATGGGTTTGTTAGGCGTTCGGGGGAAAATGCTACTCCAATTTCCGGAGGTTGGCTCTTCCCAGAAAGCTATACATCACCGATTGGAACGCGGATAAGGATTGGCTGCGGAAGTAGGACTTGTTCTGTGCAGTACCGTATGAGGCAGAACCTTCAGGTCCGTTACGAACTTTGGATAGAAGGCAACTCCGCACCTCCAGATTGGATCTTGATCGATCAATACGTGCGCGAAGTCATAGTTAGCTGGATTGAGCAGAACTGATTGTGCCCTTTTAAGCAGACATCTGGCTCTTGAGAGTGAATGGCAGGTTTGTCCGCACAGCGACCATTCTTCAAGCCTTCCAGTATCGCTTCGCAGAAGGTGACGGAATTGTCCGCGATCCAGAATACGCTCAACAAAGCGAACCGTAGTCAAAACTCGAGTAAGAATCCTCGAAAGGCCTCTACCACACGCGCATAAACATCACGTTTGAAGGGCACGATCTCTTCGATCAGCCGGTTCGGCTCCTGCCACTTCCAATGTGTAAATTCGGGATGGTCCGTTTCAATATTGATCTGATCGTCGCGGCCGGTGAACCGCAGCAGATACCATTTCTGTTCCTGCCCGCGATAGCGACCTTTCCAGATTTTGGGTACGATATCGTGGGGCAGATCGTAGGGCAGCCAACCGTCGGTTTCGGCGACGACCTCGACCAGATCGGCAGTAACGCCTGTTTCCTCCCACAGTTCTCGCAAGGCTGCATCGCGCGTGTCTTCGCCCTTGTCCACGCCGCCTTGGGGCATCTGCCAGGCATCTTTGTGGCGGTCATTGCGCTGGCCGACAAATATCTTCCCGTCGGCATTCATCAACATCAGCCCGACGCAGGGGCGGTAGGGCAGTTTGGCAATTTCTTCGGGGGTCATGTTCGGCCTCGTGCAAGTGGGGTGGCACGTCTCTACCAAGCCCCGGGCCCGGCGCAAAGAGTTTGACGTTAGGTTTCGCGTGACAACGTTGACGCGAAGGTCAATCTAAGCGGCAAATACGCGAGGGAGAGTTCGTCATGACTGCGTACCCAAACATGCTGGCCCCGCTGGATCTGGGCTTTACCACGCTGAAGAACCGCGTGCTGATGGGCTCGATGCATACAGGCCTTGAGGAAACCGGCGACTGGAACCGGGTGGCCGAGTTTTATGCCGACCGAGCGCGCGGGGGTGTGGCACTGATGGTCACGGGCGGCATTGGTCCGAACCTCGAAGGCTCGGTTCTGCCCGGCGCGTCGATGATGACCAATGACCAAGAGGTCGCGAACCACTCCATCGTCACGCGGCGCGTGCACAAAGCAGGTGGCAAGATCGCCATGCAGATCCTGCACGCGGGTCGATATGCCTATGGTCCCAAATGCGTTGCGCCCAGCCCGGTGAAGTCTCCAATTTCGCCGTTCCCGCCGCATGAGCTGGACGAAGAAGGCATCGAAAAGCAGATCAGCGACATTGTCAACGCCGCGGTGCTGGCGCAGCAGGCCGGTTATGACGGGGTCGAGATCATGGGGTCCGAGGGGTATTTCCTCAATCAGTTCCTGGTGACCCACACGAACAAACGCGCCGACCGTTGGGGCGGGTCGTATGAGAACCGGATGCGATTGCCGATCGAGGTGGTACGCCGTACGCGTCAGGCGGTCGGCACCAACTTCATCATCATCTACCGCCTGTCGATGATTGATCTGATCCCCAACGGCTCCACCCATGACGAAGTTGTGCAACTGGCGCAGCGGATCGAACAGGCCGGGGCTACGATCATCAACACCGGCATTGGCTGGCACGAAGCCCGTATTCCGACCATCGCCACGAGCGTACCGCGTGCGGCATTCGCGTGGGTGACGCAAAAGCTGATGGGCAAGGTCGGGATCCCGTTGATCACATCGAACCGGATCAACACACCCGAAGTGGCCGAAGAGGTTCTGGCAACGGGCTGTGCCGATATGGTCTCACTGGCGCGACCGATGCTTGCAGATGCGGATTTCGTCAACAAGGCCATTGCCGGTCAAGGCGCACGCATCGCACCCTGTATTGCCTGCAACCAGGCCTGTCTGGATCACACTTTCGGCGGCAAACTGACCTCATGCCTTGTGAACCCGCGTGCCTGTCATGAAACAGAGTTGGTAATCGGCAAGGCCGAGACACCGAAGAGCGTCGCCATCGTCGGCGCTGGTCCCGCCGGATTGTCCACCGCAATGACCGCAGCCCAGCGCGGCCACAACGTGACCCTTTTCGACCGCGCGCCAGAGGTCGGCGGCCAGTTGAACATGGCCAAACAGGTGCCAGGTAAAGAGGAGTTCTGGGGCCTCGTCGACTGGTATCGCACCATGATGTCCGATCTGGGCGTGCAGGTGGAACTCAACCGCGAGGTGAAGGCCGACGACCTGACCGGCTATGACGAGGTGATCATCGCCACCGGTGTTACCCCGCGCGACCCGCAAATTCCCGGGCAAGAACGCGAAAATGTCCTCAGCTATGTCGATGTGTTGCGTGGCAAGGCTGCCGTGGGACAGTCCGTTGCCGTCATCGGCGCTGGTGGGATCGGATTTGATGTGTCGGAATTCCTGCTGGAAGACGGTCACAGCGTCACCACCGACCTGCCCGCATGGATGAAGGAATGGGGCGTCACCGACCCGGCCGAGCACCGCTCGGGCCTGGCCCCGGAAGGCCCGCAACCTCAGGCCCCGGCGCGGCAGGTCACCTTGCTGCAACGCAAGGCGCAGCGGCACGGCAAGGGGCTGGGCAAAACAACCGGCTGGATTCACCGCGCGACGCTGAAGATGAAGAATGTCGAGTTTGTCGGCGGCGTGAACTATGAGCGGATCGATGACGACGGGTTGCATATCAGTTTTGGTGAAACGCGCGAAAACCCGCAGGTGGTGGCAGCGGATACGATTGTTCTGTGCGCAGGACAGGTATCTGATCGCAGCCTTGCCGACGACCTTATCAAACTGGGGATCGAACCGCACGTGATCGGCGGCGCCGACGTGGCCGCCGAGCTGGACGCAAAGCGCGCGATCAATCAGGGCACGCGGTTGGCGGCCTCACTATAAAGCGACAACTACATTGGCATTGAGGGAAGCCGTCTCAATTGAGGCGGCTTTTTTGTGCCGCTTGACTCAAATGGTAACAATATACATATGTACGCCCATGAGACGTAATATAGAACGCACCCAGACGGGGATTCGAATCGAGAAGCGTTTGCTGAAAGTCCTCAAGGGACTGGCAGAGTCGCTGGACATGACGCTTGGCGATCTGATCGAAGGTATCGCCCTGCACAGTTTTGAAAACAAACCGGCGTTTTCCGAAGAGACGCTTAAAAAGATCAAACAGCTCAAAAATGTCTACGACCTCGACTGGACAGCGGAAGACAGCCACCGTTTCAAGGAGGACGAGGAATGAGCGCCGACATCACCCGCGCGTTCGAGGCACACGCCATAGACAACTCGACATTCGGGCATGCCGAACATGTGCGGGTCGCATACGATCTGCTGCACAAGTATGACTTCATTGATGCCGCCGCGACGTACGCCAAAGGAATCCGCGCGCTGGCTGCGAAGGCAGGCGCTCCGGACAAGTTCAACCTTACGATCACCTACGCGTTCATGAGCCTGATTGCAGAGCGCCTTGCCACTACCAAAACCGACGATTTTGAAGACTTCATTCTGGAAAACCCCGATTTGATGACCAAGACTGTGCTTAACCAATGGTATTCAAATGAGCGGTTGAACTCGGGCCTGGCGCGCGGGGTATTTCTGTTGCCCCCAGCTGCATAGTTAATTCGGCGGAACGGCCACGCAGCCTATTCCACTGTAATTGTTATCACCTCGGACACAATCGGCGTGGCGTGCGGCACGTGGCCGGCATCGCCCAGCACCAGTTGCAGCGTATGCTCGCCCGGCGCCAGGTCCAGCGTGACCTCGGTCTGACCACCGCCGAAATGAAGGTGATTGTCATCTGACGGCAACCCATAGGCGAGTTCATCCGCGCCGTCCTCACCTTCGCCCAAAGGTGGGCGGTCGACCAGAAGATGGTGGTGCCCGGTATTTTCCTTCTCGGTCCCTGCAGGGGCCACGCCCATACCGCTGAGGCCAAAGACGACTGTGACTGGCGATGTCACGGTGTCGCCGTCCGACAGGTTCACGAAATAGACCTTCGCGTCGGGGTTCGACGGTGTTTCGCCTCCGGCCATTGCAAAACCGGCCATCAGGATCATCGCCAGGGATGTCAGAATTGTTTTCATCTTCTCCTCCGTGGTCACAAAAATGCCATTCTCAACATAGCACATTTCAGGCGATTGCCTGAAATCTCAGCATTTTTATAAGCCCAAATCGTGCTGGGTCGGTGTTTTCGGCGTTTCCCAGTCGCAAACGATCCGATTCAAAACCCTGATATTATCCCATGTCTGCCCAGTTCTCGCCCAGATTGATCGCGAAAGTGAGACAACGAACAGAAGACCTGGGGAACGAGAATGGATCGACTGACCGAAATGGAGGCCTTTTCCAACGTGGTGGACCAGGGTGGCTTCACCGACGCGGCCAAGAAGATGGGCATCTCCAAATCGGCCGTGTCCAAGCACGTGTCGAGCCTTGAGGCGCGATTGGGTGCAAGGCTGCTGAACCGGACAACGCGCCGGGTATCACCAACCGAAATTGGCTTGGCCTATTATGACCGCGCGCGCCGTGTCCTGAACGATGCAGGCGAGGCTGACGCGCTAGTCACGTCGATGCAGTCGGCACCATCTGGTCTGCTGCGGATCAGCGTGGCCACGGATTTCGGGGTGAACCACCTGTCGCCGGTTCTGTCGGACTTTCTGTCCGCCTATCCCGAGATCACCGTGAATATGGTGCTGAACAACCGCTATGTGGAACTGATTTCCGAAGGGTTTGACGTGGCCGTGCGCATTGGCGAGTTGGAGGACAGCACCCTGCGCGCCCGCAAGCTGACCGAAACGGTCAAACGCATGGTCGCATCGCCGAAATACATCGAACAGTTCGGTCATCCGCAAAAGATCGACGACCTGAACGAACACAAGCTGCTGCATTACTCGAGCCAGTCGTCCGGAAATGTCTGGCGACTGACAGCCCCTTCGGGTGAAAAACGTCAGGTTCGCACCGCTGGCTGGCTGAGCGTGAATGACGGGCAATCTCTGCTGAATGCCGCCATCTCGGGCCTCGGTATCGCCTATTTGCCCAGCTATCTTTATGCCGACGCGTTGAAAACCGGCGAAGTTGTGGACGCAATGCCGTCGCTGCCGGACGAGGTTCAGGGCGTCTTTGCAGTCTACCCACCGGGGCGGTTTACTCAGCCCAAAGTACGCGCGTTCATTGATTTCCTTGTCGAGTCCTTCTCCGAAAAGGGACCGATGAACTGGTAAGATTCTCCCTACGGTAAACTAACGGCCTGCGTTGAATTTCGCGGGCCTCTTTTTTATGTGCGAAAGTTAAGCGTACAAAAAGGCGCTGCCGGGTGTCGTTCGCCTCAAGCGACCGCAATGAGCCCGCTGCGGAGGTTCAGGTAGGGTCTGAAAAGGATGTGTTGGACCCCGCACGTAAGATTGCGGATCGAAGGCACTTAATTCAATACACACGGTTGTCTTGAAAAAGCTTGCAACATTTTTTGCGCTGTAATCTGAGTTAACGGCAAGTTGCAATTGATTGTCCACCCACATCCAATGTAACCACATCGCGGATTTTGGGGAAACAACATGACCGACCGACAAGGCGATCCGCGCCACCTTGAAACGCTTGATCGTGACCTGGATCGACTATCGAGTCTTGAACGGGCCACAAGTTATGTTGGACGGCCATTGGTCGGGCCCGGTATTTCGCTGGTTTTTGTCGTCCTAGCTGGGCTGGCGGCGATGTTGTTGTTTGGACAAACCAACAACTCAATGATTGTTGTCGTGGCAGCTTGTTTCGGCGCTTATATGGCGCTGAACATCGGTGCAAATGATGTTGCCAACAACATGGGTCCGGCGGTTGGCGCAAATGCACTGAGCATGGGTGGAGCCATTGCGATAGCGGCTGTATTCGAAAGTGCAGGAGCGCTTATTGCCGGTGGAGATGTGGTTTCAACTATCGCGAAGGGCATCACCGAGCCTGAAAGCATGGCCACAGCCGAAGTATTTATCTGGGCAATGATGGCAGCGCTCCTCTCTGCTGCGCTGTGGGTGAACCTGGCAACTTGGGTTGGTGCACCAGTATCCACAACCCATTCTGTCGTTGGCGGAGTGATGGGCGCGGGCATCGCTGCGGCCGGTTTTTCCGCGGTCAACTGGTCGACCATGAGTGCGATAGCAGCCAGTTGGGTGATTTCACCTGTCCTAGGTGGCTTGATTGCCGCGCTATTCCTGGCACTGATCAAATCGCGGATCATCTATCAGGACGACAAAATTGCCGCGGCACGCAAATGGGTACCTGTACTTGTTGGCATCATGGCCGGTGCGTTTGCAACTTATCTTGCTTTGAAGGGTCTAAAGAAGATCATCAAGATTGACCTGCCAACCGCACTTCTGATCGGTGTTGTTGTCGGTGGCATCATCTGGGCGGCAATGGTCCCTGTCATTCGCAAGCAATCACAAGGTCTGGAGAATCGTAACAAGTCTTTGAAAGTCCTATTTGGGATTCCCTTGATTGTTTCTGCGGCTTTGCTGAGTTTTGCGCATGGTGCAAACGACGTAGCCAACGCAGTAGGCCCTCTTGCAGCGATCGTGCAGGCCTCAAAGTCCGGCAACTTTACCGACGCTATTACCATCCCCGTTTGGGTGATGGTTATCGGCGCATTCGGTATATCGTTCGGCTTGTTCCTATTTGGTCCGAAACTCATTCGAATGGTTGGCAGCCAGATTACGAAGCTGAACCCAATGCGTGCTTATTGTGTGGCTCTTTCAGCAGCGATCACGGTCATCATAGCAAGTTGGCTAGGCTTACCCGTAAGCTCGACCCATATTGCTGTAGGCGGTGTTTTTGGCGTCGGATTTTTCCGTGAATGGGATGCCGAGCGTCGTATTCGAAAGGCCCGAATTGCCATGCCATCTCGCCCTGTCTATGCCCCTGAAGAACGGCGCCGTCGCAAACTCGTTCGCCGGTCTCACTTTATGACCATCATTGCGGCATGGGTGGTAACGGTGCCTGCCGCCGCCATTCTCTCAGCGATTATCTTCTTTGTGATTACCTTTGGAATGGGGCTTGTTTAGAAAGCTCTGTGATTGAGCGCCTTTCGCCGCGGTGTTGATCGAACGCAGTAACTTAAGCTTCGTGCGGTTCCGCTCGATCGAATAAAGGGGTGAGACAATGACTGCACGAAAGTGCGTTTCGCCCGCAAGGAAGTCACGAAAGAATTTATGGCGAATGAGGGTGGCCTTGCCGCAATGAATGGCTGCTTTCGATGACTTGACGGTCTCAAGGTCCGACCGAGCATTTCGAAGGGCACATCACTGCATCCAAGAGGTTGAGCCTTTTTGTCCGCCTCACCGGTCGCCCCTGAATGTGAGCGGTCCAAGAAATTTGGGGAAGCGATCCGCCACCCTTCCTTTGAAAGGCAGTATCAGGGTCAGTTGACCAGCAGAACGGCCTCGACCCTACGGTTGGTATCGCGGCCTTCGGGGGTCGCGTTCGACGTGATCGGCGCCAGGTATCCAACGCCTTGCGCCTCAATGCGATCGGCGGCGATTTCATGTGCATCGATCAGTCGGGTCCGAACCGCCTGCGCACGTTTCGTGCTGACCGCAGTATTGGCCTGAAGGCTACCGGTATCATCCGTGTGCCCAACCAGAGCCAGTCTGACCTGCGGATTTTCGGCCAGGTAACCTGCGAGGAGTTTCAGCGACGCAAATGGCCCCGGACCAAGCGCTACCTCGCCTGTTGAAAAGTGCAGATCGTCCAGGATCACATGCCCGTCGCGTTGCAACACCCGCAAAACGTCGCCCGGATCGCTGACCGCGTCCTCAACCACCAAAGGCGGCGGCGCGGACGCGGCAACCGGACTCACCCGGATCAGCTGAATGAAACCATCAGGCGGGTTGCGGCTGATCAACAGGCTCAGCACATCCTCGCCGCGTGTGGCGGACAGAAACCGATAGTCCTGAATGGCCACATACATATCGGGGGTCGGAACCACCTCGGTCCCGAAGCGGAAATCGAACCCGCCGCAGGCACGCGCCTCGCATTCGAACAGAATGTCATAACCCTGCGCCTCAAGTTGGGTGCGCAGCGGGGCGAGGATTTGCAGCGTCGTGCTGGACCCGGATTGCAATCGCCAAGTCGTGCGCTCGACGCGACCTTCGACGGTGCGGGCTGGCACCGCATCGTCGGTATAAACACCCGTCGGCAGGTCGTAGCTGTCCAGCGGGCTGATCCGCTCGCTGATCTGGCGCGCGTTGTTTGGCAGGCTCAGGTCTTGCGCAATAGCCGCTTGGGCCAGCAGGACGAGGCAGAGCGACAGCGGCCGGATCATCGGGATTGCGCGTGGTATTCGGGGTTCGGCACCATGCCCGTTGCGCTGGCCACCCGGTTGGTCATGTTGAAAAATCCGACCACATTGGCGATATCCCAGATGTCGCGGCCAGAGAAACCCGCATCCCGCAGTCTTTGACGATCAGAGTCCTCAATCTCGGCACTGCCCGTTGTCATTTTGGCGGCAAAGTCCAGCATGGCACGCTGCCGCACGTCCAGAGGTGCAACGCGATAGTTCATCACCAGCATCTCACCCAATTGCGGATCACCCGACAATTGCCTGACCGCGGCGCCGTGGGCAACCAGACAATAGTAGCACTTGTTGATCGATGACACGACCACCGCAATCATCTCGCGTTCCAGTTTCGACAACCCACTGTCGGCCAGCATCAGGTCGTTATACATCGTGGTGAAAGCGTTCAGCTTGTCGATGTCGAAGGCATAGGCCTTCAGCACATTCGGCACCATGCCCAGTTTCTCGACACAGATGTCGAAATATTTCTGTGTCTCAGGCGGCAACGGATCCACCATGTGCAAATTCAGCGCGGTGGGCTTGGTCTGGTCTGTCACGGTGGCTCAGTCTCCTTTGACGCGATAGTGGTACTCTCCCACGATCCGCATGCCGAGTGAATGGTAAAGGCCGTTCGCGCCGACATTCGCCTTGGTGCAGATCACCCCAAGGGTATGAGCACCTATATTCCGCGCCCAGATGGCCGCGGTGCGCATGGCCCATTGCCCCAGCCCCTGACGGCGATGCGCAGGTAGGATCTCCAACGCGTGAACAACGGCAACACCATCGTGAATCGCGACAAATCCAGTGCCCGCCGATTGGTCTTTCGACCGCATCAACAAGCCGGTTTTTGGCCCGGGCGCACGTTCCATCACCGCCACACGTTCAGGACCAATGCCGCCCTGCGCCCATATTTCACGCATGATCGCCAGTGGCTCCCAAATGGTGAATACCGTGACGCGCGGGATCGGGATGTCAGTCAGATGTTCGACCGGGCAGGTGTAAATATTGACCGGATCCAGTATGTCGTAACCGCGCTGCGCCAGTTGCGCGTCCAGATCCTCGTCGCCCGGGCGCAAGCAGAAAATACGCCGCTGACCCATGGCCAGCATGGCCTGTTCTGCAGCCTCTACATCCTGCACCGTGAACGCCCCGACCGGATTGGCCGCGGACACGCGCGAGCCACCGCCCTGCCCTGCGCGCAACTGAAACGGGCCGAGCCTTTCATATCGCGCCGCGGGCCAGGTACCGTCGACAATATCCGCCCAGTTGGTGCTCACTGATCCAGCTCGCGGGCCAATCTGGTCATCGCCGCGTCGATGCGACCGCCTTCGGTTCCCCGGATCACGACATTGGCCCCGAAAACACCGTTGGTCTGGAACGGATAGCACCCGATAGACAGATCGCCATAATCCTCTGCCAACGACGAAAGGGTCGCCGCGATATCACCTTCGCCCCGATCCACGCGCAGGGTTTGTGACAACAATGGCGCGCCACCCGTCAGGGTCGGCAGAACACTGGCAACCATCGCCTGAAAGACCAAAGGCACCCCGGCCATGACGTGCACATTCGCAAGAGTGAAGCCCGGCGCGGTTGAGACCGGATTATCGATCAGCGTGGCGCCATCAGGTATGCGCGCCATGCGCAGGCGCGCCGCGTTCAGCTCAAGGCCCGACTTGTCGTAATGCGCCTCAAGCAGCGCGCGCGCGTCGGCGCGGACGTCAATCGCCGCGCCAAAGGCCCGCGCGATACAATCGGCAGTGATGTCGTCATGGGTCGGACCGATCCCGCCGCTGGTGAACACATGCTCGAAATTTTCGGACAGGGCTTTGACCGACGCTTCGATCGCGGGCGCGTCATCGCTGACGATGCGAACCTCTTTCAGATCGATACCGTGTTTTGTCAGTTCCTGCGCAAGAAAGTGCATGTTGGCGTCGCGGGTGCGGCCAGACAGGATTTCATCGCCAATGACCAGCATGGCTGCGGTTGGGTTCGGCATGGCGCGTGCTCCCCTTGATCGACCCTTTCCGCAGGTATAGGCCCTGAGACATGCGATTTGAAACCCCCCTTGTTCCCGCCCGCCTTGTCCGCCGCTACAAACGCTTTCTGGCCGATTGCACCCTGGAAGACGGGCGCGAAGTCACCGCGCATTGCGCCAATCCCGGCTCGATGTTGGGGCTGGCTGAACCGGGTGAGAAGATCTGGTTGGAACCCAACGACGATCCGAAGAAAAAGCTGAAATACGGCTGGCGGCTGGTCGATCACGAGAACGGCCATTTCACCGGCGTCGATACCTCGGTCCCCAACAGGGCGCTGCGCGCGGCGCTGGAGGCACGTCAGATTCCCGAATTGGCGGCTTATGAGACCGTGAGGCCAGAGGTCAAATATGGCGAAAACAGCCGTATTGATTTCCTGCTGACCCAGCCCGGGCTGCCCGACATCTATGTCGAGGTCAAAAGCGTCACCCTGTCTCGCCAGCCCGGTCTGGCCGAGTTCCCCGACAGCGTCACCGCGCGCGGCACCAAACATCTGGGTGAACTGGCAACGATGGTCGCACAGGGGCACCGTGCGATCATGCTCTACCTGGTGCAACGCACCGATTGCGACCACTTCGCGCTGGCTGCGGATATTGACCCGGCCTATGCAACGGCGTTTGACGCGGCGCAGGCGCAGGGGGTTGAGAGGTTGGTCTACGGGACGCGGGTATCGCCGGAAGGTGTTAAGCTGGGGGACCGCTTCGAATTCTAATTAGTGGAACAGTTTGATCGGCGATTAGCCTCAGCTACGCGATAAAAGGACAATCATCGACCGCCATCAGCCATTCCGGCCCCTTTGCTTTCCACAATTTTTGCTTGATCACGGCCCAGCGCGGGTGAATGTGGACCATGTGTTTGTCGCGCCGCGCTCTTCTTTGCCTTTCGCCCCAGAATGAACCCGGCTGCACAAACGCCCAAAAGAAGCAGCACCGACAAAACGACTAAAGATTGACCAAACTCAACTGAAACTCCAAGTCAAAATTGCTGCGCGGCAAAAAAACGAACTGTCTGCCGCCCTCTGATCAAGTCGTTGTGACAGTAATTCACTGGTCTTAGAACACAATATGAATCGACTTATCTGATACGCTTGACCGGTACCCTCTGGAACTTTCTGCACAAGCAGCGTAAAAGGAATGCTGCGCGCAACATTTGGAGTTCAGCGTCGATGAAGGAACATCGTGGCCGTCTGACCAAGGACGGGATCCGCATCTATGAACAAGGTGACTTTGCCGGGATGCACGCGGCAGGGGCCTTGGCTGCGCGGATACTGGATGACATTGCCGAGCATGTGTTTGTCGGCCAGACAACCGGCGCCATCGACGGGATGATCACCCAGATGGTCGAAGATGCTGGCGCGACCTCGGCCACGATCGGCTACAAGGGCTATCAGCACGCCAGCTGCATCAGCGTCAATCACGTGGTCTGCCACGGCATCCCCGGCGACAAGAAACTGAAGGATGGCGATATCCTGAATATCGACGTCACCGTCATCGTTGATGGCTGGTTCGGCGATACGTCACGCATGTACGTGGCCGGAAAGCTGCCGCGCAAGGCCGAGCGTTTGATCCAAGTGACCCATGACGCGCTGTTCAAGGGGATCGAGATGGTCAAGCCGGGCAATACGTTCGGCGATATCGGCCACGCCATTCAGGCCTATGTCGAAGCGCACCGGATGAGCGTCGTGCGCGACTTCTGCGGCCACGGGCTGGGCCGGGTGTTCCACGCGCCGCCGAATGTTCTGCATTATGGCCGCCCGGGGACGGGCGCGGTGCTGGAAGAAGGTATGTTCTTCACCATCGAACCGATGGTCAATCTGGGCCGTCCCGAAACCAAGACACTGGCTGATGACTGGACCGCCGTGACCCGCGACAAGTCGTTGTCGGCGCAGTTCGAGCATTCTGTTGGCGTGACCGCAGACGGGGTTGAGATTTTCACCCTGTCACCTGGCGGTAAATATCACCCGACTTATTCGTCCTGATCGGCAGCCTGATCACGCGACAGCTTGAGCAGTAGCGTCTCATCCCGCCAAGGGATCACCGCATCATGGATGAATACCGGCGCACGCATCGGCTTGGAAGGCGGGCCAGTGGTGGTGTCACTGTCCTTCGTAAAAGCCCAAAGTGGCAGTGTGATGGCGTGTTCCATGCGGATACCATAACATGTTTCGCGGTCAGAGTCCCAAGAGCGCGGGCACCTGTGACATATCCGTGAAAACCTCTGCGCCCAGCGCGCCCAGGCCAGCTCCGTCATCGTGGGCGGCATAGGCGAGGCACCGCATATTGGCCCGCATCGCCGCGGTCACACCGTTCTCGCTGTCTTCGATGACAACAGCGGAATTGGCGTTGAAGTGCTGCGCCGCCGTCAGAAACAGCGCCGGGTCGGGTTTGCTCGTGCCCAGCACGTAGGCCGAGAACATCACGTCGCTGAACCTGTCCCACAGCCCGTTCTGGCCCAGTGTAATCTGCATTTTTTCAGGCCGACCATTCGAGGCGACGCAGTAGGGAATGCCGTTTGCATCCAGATGCGCCAACAACTCGCGGATACCTGCGACCAGTGGCGTACCAGCTTTCAGTCTCTCGTAGATTTCCGCGTAAATCTGATCGGTCCAGTTATCCGGAAGGTCCGCCCCCAGACCGCGCGCCTTGTCGCGTACACCGGTCATGGTGCCGCCGACAAACATCGACATGCATTCTGTCAGGGACAGATGCAGACCGTAGCCCGCCAGATTATCGACCATGACCTGATTGGACAGAACCTCGCTATCGACCAGCACGCCGTCGCAATCGAAAATCACCAGATCATGCATCCGGGGCACCCTTCCACATCAAAGAGATATGCGTGTCGCCATATTTCCGCGCGCTGTGCAGGTTGAAACCGTCGGGCGTGGCCATGGGTGCGTTTTCTTCCCAAACCAGCAGTGCGGTTTCAGCGACCCATCCACCGGCTACTGCGGTTGCAACCGCCTTTTGCCCAAGGTTCTTGCCATAAGGCGGGTCCAGAAAGATCAGATCAAACGGGTCGTCGGAATTCTCGGGCAATCGGGTGGCATCCCGGCGGATCAGGGTGGTGCGATCGGTGCTGCGGGTCAGGTCGATATTCTTGCGGATCAGACCCTGCGCGATACGACCGTCATCCACAAAGGTGACATGGGCAGCCCCGCGCGACAGCGCCTCGAGCCCCAGCGCGCCGGTGCCCGCGAACAGATCCAGCACGCGCCGCCCTGCAAAGTCGATCTGATGGGTCAGAACGTTGAACAGGCTTTCGCGCACGCGGTCGGTGGTGGGGCGCAAATGCGCGCCCGCGTCCCCCTTTCCGACCGGGGCCAAGGCCCGTCCCCGGAACTCTCCGGCGATAATCCTCACGCCTTGAGCAACGGTTTCAAATCCGCATCCGGATCGGCCACCACTGCCGGATCGGCGGTCTTGCCGGCCTCGATCAGGCGTTTGCCGACCATATAAGCGCGAGGGTCGTTCATGGCATCCACGGCAATCAGCTTATCGCCGCTGTAATACCAGAACGATACGGTCGCGCCTTCGCCCTGACGGGTCACGACGCGGTCATATCCGGTGTTCAGACCGGCGATCTGCAATTTGACGTCATACTGATCCGACCAGAACCATGGCGTCGCGACATAGTCCTTTGCCGCGCCCAGCATATTCTGCGCCACGATCTCGGCCTGATCAATGGCGTTGGGTACACTTTCCAGACGGATGCGGTCGCCCTTGTGCGGGAACGAGGCGCAATCGCCCGCCGCCCAGATCGAGGGGTCTGAGGTGCGGCCATGGGCGTCGGTCTTGATGCCGTTGTCCAGCTCAAGCCCGGCCATCTCGGCCAGTTGGGTCGAGGGTGCAATGCCGACGCCGACAACGACGAAATCAACGTCCACCTCGCTGCCATCGGTCAGAACCGCGGCAACCACCTTGCCGTTGTCGCCGATCAGGCGGTCGAGCCCGACGCCTTCGCGGATGTCGGCACCATAATCCGTATGCAACGTGCGAAAGTAATCACTGGTCTCGGGCGCGGCCACCCGTTGCAGGATACGCTCGGCCATTTCTACCAGCGTCACCTTGACGCCACGCTTGGCACAAACCGCTGCAGCCTCGAGGCCGATATACCCACCCCCCACAATCAGGGCGCGCGCGCCCTCCTTCACACGCGGCTCCATCTCGTCGATATGGGCAAGATCGCGCACCACATGGACGCCGCCAAGGTCCCCACCGATTGCTGCGGGCAGGCGGCGCGGATCAGACCCGGTGGTCAAGGCAAGTTCGTCATAGGAGATCACATCATCGCCAACCGTCACTGTCTTGGCTTGCGGATCGATCGCCGTCACACGCTGACCCAGTCGGAGGGTGATGTTGTTTTCGGCATAGAAACTCTCGGGCCGCAAAAACAGGCGGTCCAGCTCCATCTCGCCCAGCAGGTAGGCTTTGGACAAAGGCGGGCGCTGATAGGGCAAATGCGGCTCGGCGCCGATCAGAGTGATGCCCCCTTCAAACCCGTCCTTGCGCAGTCTGGCGACAAGCGAGGACCCCGCCTGCCCCGCGCCAATCACGACAATATGGCTCATGTTTCTCCTGCCCTGTCGAATTCCCGTGGTCTCCTCCACGCGACCACCTATATTGCGGATAAGCCCGACTCTGCAAATCCTAACGACAGGAGCTAATAACTATGATTTCAACAGGTGATACGCTGCCCGACGCCACGCTGACCCAATTGGGCGCGGAAGGCCCAGAAGAGGTGCGGGTTTCAGACAAGACCAAAGGGCGCAAGGTCGTTATCTTTGCAGTTCCCGGCGCTTACACGCCAACCTGCCATTCGGCCCATGTGCCCAGCTTCATGCGCACCAAGGACCAGTTTGCCGCCAAAGGTGTGGACGAGATCATCTGTGTCTCGGTCAACGACCCATTCGTGATGAAAGCCTGGGGCGAGGCCACCGGCGCAACTGATGCAGGCCTGACCATGCTGGCCGATGCCGCATCCGAATTCACCAAAGCCATCGGCATGGATTTTGACGCACCACCCGCCGGTCTGATCGCGCGATCCAAGCGCTATGCGATGCTGGTCGATGATGGCAAGGTGGTTGCGCTGAACCTCGAAGAAAGCCCAGGCGCATGCGAGATTTCCGCAGGCGAAGGTCTGCTCGAGGTGATCTGAGTTCGTCGGGTCCCGGTCCATCCGGGACCCGTCATTTTGCAATTCACTTGATAGAGCACCCCGTTCAGCCAATAGTTGAAGCATAGAAATGGGGAGAAGTATTTATGAACGCCAAGTTATTCACATTGACCCTGACCGGCGCCGGCCTTCTGGCCGCTTGCGGACCGGCCCCGACGCCTCAGCAACAAGCCGCCCGACAGCATGAGATCGCCTGCATGGCCGGTACCCTGGGCGGTGCCCTGATCGGCGGCGCGATTGGCAATCAGTTTGGCGGTGGTTCCGGCAAGACCATCCTGACCGCTGCAGGGGCTGCGGCAGGCGGATTTGAAGGCCAAAGATTCGCGTGCTGAGGAGAAACGGTATGAAACCTGCAATATTCATGATTGCCGCGATGGTCCTGACTGGCACCGCCAGTGCCGAAACCGTAGCGGAGCTGAACGAGAAAGAGCTGAACGCGATCGACGCCAACAATGACGGCTTCTTGTCCCGTGACGAATTCAATGCCTTTTCCGACTATGCGTTTCAGGAAATGGATGAGGACAAAAACGGGACACTCGGTCTGAACGAGGCAAAACCGTTTCTGGACATCAAGCAGTTCCAGGATGTTGACCGAAACGGCGATAGCCTTATTTCACGAGGAGAGTATGACGCGCAGATGTCGGATGACTTCGACGCGGCAGACAAGAATGGAAACGGCCAACTTGATTAAAGCCCGGAGATTGGCATGAACAAGTGGATTGGAATAGGCGCTTTGGCGCTGGTTGCGGCCTGCGATGTACCGCAAGCGCCGGTGGTTACGGGCCCGGACGGGCAGCCGCGCATTCAGATCAACCCCAATGGCCTGACCTGTTATGAAAACCGGTGCCTCGAGATTAACCCGGCGGCGCGTTCGGTTCGGTCCGTCGGCACCCGCACAATTCGCATTCCCGGCGACATCAATGTCAGTGATGGGACGGTGACGCCCGCGCAGTTCAGGCAGATGGGCGCTGCGACATTGCTGGCTGGCGGGACCGGATCGCGGGACGATCGCGACTAAAGAAGACTGTCCATCTTGCGCGCCAGCTTGGCATCCAGCGCAGACAGCCCCCCGACATCATGGGTCGACAGCACCACCTCGACAGTGCGGTAGACGTTGGACCATTCTGGATGGTGGTTCCATTTCTCGGCCCAGATCGCCACCTGCGTCATCCACCCGAATGCGTGGACAAAATCGTCAAAGATGAAGGTCTTGGTGATCGCGTCCCGCTGTTCCGCCATGGTCCAGCCGTTCTTGAACAGCGGGTCCAGCAGTGGCCCTCGGGTCTCGGTCGACAAAAGTTCGGTCATTGCTGTTCCTCCGGGTTCGATTTTCTGAACGGGCCGTAATCCGTCAGAATCTCGATCTCTTCTCCCACTGCGCGGGCCTCGGCGTCCAGAAATTTCTGAACCGCGTCCGCAAAACCGGGATCTGCGACCCAATGCAAGCTATGCGTACGTGTCGGCAAATAGCCACGCGCCAGTTTGTGTTCGCCCTGCGCGCCAGCCTCGACACGGTTCAACCCGTTGGCAATGGCAAAATCAATCGCCCTATAGTAGCACAGTTCGAAATGCAGGCAGGGGTGGTGCTCGGTGCAGCCCCAATATCGGCCAAATAGCGTTTCGCGCCCAACAAAGTTGAGCGCACCCGCCACCGCGTACCCGTTCCTTTCAGCCAGAACCAAAGCCATGTCGTCAGCCATGGTTTCCTGTGCGATATCAAAGAATTGACGCGTCAGATAAGGTGAGCCCCATTTGCGCGATCCTGTGTCCTGATAAAACTGCCAGAACGCGTCCCAATGCTCGGGTCGCAGTTCATCGCCGGTCAATGTGCGAATTTGGCCACCGAAGGCGCAGGCTTGGGCACGTTCCTTGCGGATATTCTTGCGTTTGCGCGACGATAGTGCAGTTAGGAAACCGTCAAAATCTGCATAAGCGTCGTTCAGCCAGTGAAACTGCTGCGTGTGGCGCACCATCAGCCCCATCTGTTCACCCGCCTGCGCCTCATCCTCGGTGCAGAATGTCGCGTGCAAGGATGAGACCCGGTTGTCGGCGGCCAGTTGCACGGCTCCTTGCACCAGCGCGGACATGCCGATTGCCTCATACCCGGGCCGCACAAGAAACCGGCGCCCGGTGGCCGGCGTAAAGGGGACCGAGATCTGGAGCTTGGGATAATACCGTCCACCTGCGCTTTCGTAGGCATGCGCCCAGCTATGGTCAAAGATGTACTCGCCCTGACTGTGCGATTTGGCATACATTGGCGCTGCCCCGATCAGCACGCCGTCCAGATAGGCCGTCAGATATTGCGGCTGCCACCCCGTGCCACGCCCGACCGAACCGCTTTCCTCAAGCGCCGAAAGAAACCGGTGCGTTGTAAAGGGATCAAAGGGACGGCCACCCTCGGCCGCCTCGGGACAGGCACAGGCATCCCACTCGACCGCAGAGATCTGTGAGAGCGATCCCAGAACCTGAACCTCGATCTGTGCCTGATCCATTTGCCCTCCGCGTCTGACCCTTATCTGTGATTGCACAGGGCGGGATCAAGCCAGGTAGCCCTCAAATGTCACGTTATCAGCGATCTTGCGCGCTTTGGCCTCTTGTTCGGCGGACCGAATCGTCCATGTCAGGATCGGAACCCCGCGCGCCTTCAATTCTGCCACGCGAGGACGGTCGAGGTCGGCGGCCTCGTGACTGACAAAACTCGCGCCGACGCGATCGAAATCAGGTATTTCCCGCAGACGGTCGCATACGTTCTGCGGCAGCAGTTCCACCTTGGGCTGATAAGCCCCGGTTACAAGTCCGCGCGGCAGGTGCGGTGCCAGCCGCGCCAGTTCCGCTACGGAATGCGGATTGAAGGACATCAAAGCCACAGGCCCGTCATAGCCCTGCAACGACTGCACCGCATCCTGTTCCAATTGTCCGATGGCTGACCCCATGGCCCCGTCCTGATCCTTCAGCTCGATCAGCAGCGGAACCCGACCTGCCACCATATCAAGAACCTCGTCCAGCGCCGGGATGCCGTCATCTGCATGCAACAACGCCGTCTCGGCCGCCTGCGCCGCGGTGATCTGCCGAATCGGACCTTGCTGACCGGTCAGGCGCTGCATGTCGTAGTCGTGAAACACAACGGCCCGGTTGTCCGAGGTCAGTTGCAGATCAAGTTCAATCCCATACCCGGCCTCGACAGCGGCGCGGATCGCCGCCCGGCTGTTTTCCGGGCGGTTCTCAGACTTGTCGTGCAGCGCCCGATGCGCGATCGGAATTTGCAGAAACGCATCTGGCAGGGGCGGTATCATTGAACTTCGAAGATGCCTTCGATTTCGACGGCCACACCCAAAGGCAGCGACGCCGCGCTGACGGCAGAACGCGAATGACGACCGGCGTCACCCAGCACCTCGACCAGAAAATCCGAGGCTCCGTTGATCACCTGCGGCTGCGCGGTGAAATCAACAGTCGAATTGACGAACCCGGTCAGCTTGATCACCCGAACCAGTTTGTTGATGTCGCCCTCACAGGCGGCTTTGACCTGCGCCAGCAGATTGATGGCACAGACCTTGGCAGCCGCCGCGCCAGCGTCCACATCCATATCTTCGCCCAGCTTGCCGGTGATCAGGTCATCCGTCTTTGAGATCTGGCCCGAAACATAGACGATATTGCCCATACGGACGAAGGGTACGTAGTTGGCTGCCGGTGCGGGCGCGTCCGGCAAGGTGATGCCCAGGCTTTCCAGTTTATCGGCGATGCTCATGTCATGATCCTCAGCTAAATGCGACTCGGGCGGACGCTAACCGGGAACGGCGGTGCCGAAAAGCGTTAATACGGCAAATCGCTACCATATGCAGGGTCGGCGTTTCTTCTCTTGTTCAGAATGTGTTGATGTGGTGCCACTTTACCTTCCACTAACAAGCAGGTTAAACGCGAGGAGTTTCAAAAATCGGTCGAACCGTTTATGTGAGATCGAATGGCGCCACCACAGCGCATCGGATGTATTGATTTTGACCCCGGCGACATTGCCGGGCGGTATTTGGAGTAACGAGACCCGTGCCCAGCCGAATTCGCCTGAAACATTTGATCGTACTGTCGTTGCTGACGGTCTTGTCGGCCTGCGCGACGCAACCGGCAGACGAGGCAGCGCGGGGTGAGGTCTTTGACCCCTACGAACGAACCAACCGCGGCATTCACAGCTTTAACCTCGGTGTGGACCGGCTGTTGTTCCGCCCGGCCTCGAAGGGCTATGTAAAGATCGTTCCCGACCCGATGGTGACCAGTTTCAGCAATTTTGCCGAAAACCTGACGATGCCCAGCCAGGCGCTGGACTACCTGTTGCAAGGCAACCTCAAGCAATCCGGCAACGCGCTGCTGCGTTTTGTGATCAATTCGACCGTAGGCGGGTTCGGGCTTTCAAAACCTGCTGACGAACTGAACCTGCCGCCTGTCGACACCGATTTCGGCGAAACCCTGCATGTCTGGGGTGTCGAAGAAGGCGCCTATATCGAGCTGCCGTTTTATGGCCCATCGACGGCGCGCGACGCGGTGGGCGTCGTGTTCAACCTGTTCTCGAACCCGATCAACTTTTCACCAGTGCGCCCGGTGGACAACATTGGTGTCTATGCCGAGATCGTGCGCCGCATGGGCGACCGGGGCAGGTTCTCGGATACGGTGGATTCGATTCTTTACGAAAGTGCCGACAGCTATGCGCAGGCACAGACCATTTACCTGCAAAATCGCCGCTTTGAACTGGCACGCGACGATGAGGGCGCCTATCTGGGTCTGTATGATGACCCCTATGCCGAAACCGGGACCGACCCAGTCAGGGACCCCTACCTAGACCCCTACGAGGACCCCTATGCCGAATAACCCCCTGAATCGACGCGAATTTGTCGCCACCGGCATTGCCGGATTGGCGCTGACCGCGCTACCCGCCTTTGCCCAGACCGAAGCCAGCGCAAAAGCGTTGGTTGTCAGCGTCGTGGACGAAATCAACCGCGTGATCGCCTCGGGCAAATCCGAAAACGCGATGATCCGCGATTTCGAGAAGATCTTTGTGAAATATGCAGATGTGCCGATCATGGCACGCTATGTGCTGGGTGCCGACGGGCGCTCGGCCAGCGCCTCACAGATCAAGCAGTTCACCAGGGCATTCCAAGGGTATATTGCCAGCAAATATGGCCGCCGCTTCCGCGAATTCATCGGTGGGCAGGTAACGGTGCGCAATGCTCGCAAGATCAAGGCAGGTTACGAGGTCCGCACCTCGGTCAAACTGCAAGGCTCCTCACCGTTCGAGGTGACATTCCTGGTGTCGGACAAATCGGGCCGCGACAAGTTCTTCAACATGTTCATCGAAGGGGTGAACATGCTGCTGACCGAGCGTACCGAAGTCGGAGCAATGCTGGATGCGCGCGGCGGCGACCTGAACCGTCTGATCAAGGATATGAAACGGACCAGCTAAGGCCCGTAGCATCTGAACAAGAAGCGCCGCGCGACCCGGTCGCGCGGCGTTTTTCGTCAGTTCAGCCGTTCGCCGGTTTCCTTCGCGAAATACGATACCTTACTCATGTCGAAGGCCAGGTTCAACACCTTGCCTGCCTGCGCGCTGGTTTCTGCGTGCAACCGCGCCGTGACATGTTTGCCGCCCAGTTCGGAAACGACATAGGTGTCGGCACCAGCGGGTTCGACCATGTCGATGAGGCACTCGGCCTCTTGCACGCCAGCACCGGCGCGGAAACCGGCCTCGGCAATGTCTTCGGGGCGCAAGCCGAGGATGACATCCTGCGGCAGCGACAGGTCTCGGGCATCGTTCAGCACCAGCGTGTCACCGGTTTCGCGGGCGATTGAGATCTGCGTTCCCGATCCATTGTTCGACGCCTGCGCGGGGATCAGGTTCATCGCGGGCGAGCCCATGAAGTCGGCCACAAACAGGTTGGCGGGATTGTTGTAGATCTCGGCCGGTGTTCCGATCTGCTGCACGATGCCGCCTTTCAGAACCACAATCTTGGTTGCCAGTGTCATCGCCTCGATCTGGTCGTGGGTCACATAGACGATCGAAGCGTCCAACGTCTGGTGAAGCTTCTTGATCTCGGTCCGCATTTCAACCCGCAGTTTGGCGTCGAGATTCGACAAGGGCTCGTCAAACAGGAACAGTTTGGGGTCACGCACCAGAGCCCGGCCCATGGCCACGCGCTGTCGTTGACCACCGGACAACTGGCTGGGGCGGCGGTTCAAAAGCGGTTCGATCTGCAGCAGCGCGGCGACCTCTTTCAGCTTTGCGTCCTGCGTAGCCTGATCGACGCCTCGCACCTTCATGCCGAAGGTGATGTTCTTGGCGACGGTCATGGTCGGGTAGAGCGCATAGGACTGGAACACCATAGCGATGTCGCGGTCCTTGGGGCTGACATGCGTCATGTCATTACCACCGATGGACAGGGTGCCACCGGTGATCTCCTCCAACCCCGCGATACAGTTCAGCAGGGTGGACTTACCGCAGCCCGAAGGGCCGACCAGCACCAGGAAATCGCCCGGTTCGATCGAGATGTTGATGTCTTTCAGAATTTCGACAGGGCCGTAATTCTTATAGAGTTTGTTGATATCGAGGATGGGAGCCATTGGTCTATCCCTTCACTGAGCCAGCGGTCAGACCGCGAATGAAATACTTACCGGCAACGACATAGACGAGCAGCGTCGGCAGCCCCGCGATGATCGCGGCAGCCATGTCGACGTTGTATTCTTTGACGCCGGTGGTGGAGTTAACGATGTTGTTGAGGGCCACGGTCACGGGCTGTGTCCCCGCCTGGCTGAACGACACGCCGAACAGGAAGTCATTCCAGATCTGCGTGAACTGCCAGATCACGGTCACCACGATGATCGGCAGCGACAGCGGCAGGAAAATCGACCAGAAAATCCGCAGGAACCCGGCCCCATCAACCCGCGCGGCCTTGGTCAGCTCGGACGGAATGGTGACATAGTAGTTGCGGAAGAACAGCGTGGTGAAGCCCAGTCCGTAGATGACGTGGACGAAGATCAGACCCGGAATGGTTCCGGCGATCCCCATCATGCCCAGAAGGCGCGCCATGGGCAGCAGAACCACCTGAAACGGAATGAAGCAACCAAACAGCATCAGCGAGAAGATGATGTTCGCGCCCTTGAACCGCCATTGCGCCACAACATAGCCGTTCAGAGCACCCAACAGGGTCGAGAGAGCCACCGCAGGCACCGCGATCAGGACCGAGTTCCAGAAGTAGGGCCGCAGGCCTTCGCACTGGATGCCGGTACAGGCGCCGGACCATGCCGTTTTCCACGCGCCGAAACTGACTTCGCGTGGAAGCGAGATCAGCGACCCGGTGCGAATTTCCTCAAGGCTTTTCAGCGATGTGGTCAACATCACGAACAGCGGCATCAGGTAATACAGCGCAAACAGGCCCAGCAGGACATAAAGCAACCAACGCAGGGCAATCTTGCCAGTAGCGCTTTGGGTGCGGGTTTGGGTTTGGGGCATCGACAGATCAGTCATTTTTCGCCCTCAGCTCTGAGTAAAGATAGGGAACCACGATGGCAAAGACGACCAGCATCATGATCATCGCGGACGAAGCCGCCTGACCGATATCGCCGCGCGAAAACGCCATGGCGTACATGTATGTGGCCGGCAGATCGGTCGCGTAACCCGGACCGCCACCGGTCAGGGCGATGACAAGGTCAAAGCTCTTGATTGCCAGGTGCGCCAACACGATAAAGGCCGACAGAAAGATCGGGGCCATCGAGGGGATGATGATCGCCGTGTAGATGCGCCAAGTGGGGATGCCATCGACCTGCGCGGCCTTGATGATCTCACCGTCCACCGACCGCAGACCGGCCAGAAACAGCGCCATGACAAAGCCCGAGCTTTGCCAGATCGCGGCCATCACGATGGTGTAGATGGCGTAATCTGGATTCACCAGCCAGTCGAATTCGAAGTTCGTAAAGCCCCAACCCTGTACCATGGATTCAATGCCCAGACCCGGGTTCAAAATCCACTTCCATGCGGTGCCGGTGACGATCATCGACAGCGCCATGGGGTAGAGGTAGATCGTACGGATCGCTCCTTCGACGCGTATCTTCTGATCCAGCAGGATGGCCAGCAACAGGCCCAGCACCATCGCGATCACGATGAACAGCGCGCCAAAGATATACAGGTTGTTAATTGCCGTGTCCCAGCGGGGTGAGTCAAACAGGCGTTCATATTGGATGAAGCCGTTAATCTCGTATTTCGGCAGTAGTTTCGATCGGGTCAGTGACACCCAAGCCGTCCATCCGATAAAGCCGTAGACAAAAATCAATACGGCAATGAACGACGGTGCCAGCACCACCTTGGGCAGGTGGTTTTCCAGCCATTCGGACATTTTAGCCTCCGGGGAAAGATGCTCTGCCCCTCAGTATAGGGGGCAGAGCGTATTGGATCAGTAGCTGTTTGCTACCGCGTCCGCCAATTGCTGAACCGCGTCAGCCGAGGACATATCCGAGTTGAAATGTGCGGTCACAACATCGGTGATCGCACCGGACTGCGAACCGCGCAGCGCCATGCCGTGGGCATAGGACGGCAGCAGCGAACCCGCAGCAGAGGTCGAGCCCATATCTTCAGCCGACAGGTTGGCACAGATGTCGAAGTCTTCCAGACCCACATCGGTCCGCGCCGGGATCGAGCCTTTGTTCAGGTTGAACACCTTCTGGAAGTTCGGCGCCACGATCAGCTTGGCAAGTAGGTCCTGACCGGCTTTCTTGTCGTCGCCTTCCACGTCGAACATGGCAAAGCTATCAACGTTGTAAAGATAGCCATCACCGGGGGTCGAGGCGCACAGGAAGTCCTCGCCGGGCTTCTTGCCCGCCGCCAGGAATTCACCCTTGGCCCAATCCCCCATGATCTGGAATGCCGCTTCGCCATTCATCACCATCGAGGTCGCCAAGTTCCAATCGCGGCCCGAGAAGTTCTCGTCCACGAAACCGCGCAGGGTGCGCATCTGATCAAAGGCCTGCACCATCGTGTCCGAGGTCAGCGCCTCGGGGTCCAGATCGACCAGCGCCTTCTGATAGAATTCCGGTCCGCCGATGCCAAGCACAACCGCTTCGAACACGGTGGCGTCCTGCCAAGCCTGACCGCCATGTGCCAGCGGAATAACTCCAGCGGCCTGCAGTTTCTCGGCGGCGGCGTTGAACTCGTCCCAGGTGGTCGGCATTTCAATGCCGTTTGCCGCCAGAACATCAGCATTGGCCCAGATCCAGTCAACACGGTGCACGTTGACAGGTGCTGCACACCATGTGCCTTCGCATTGCATGTGACCAGCAATCGAGGCAGGCAGAACATCTGCCCAGCCTTCGGCCTCGGCGACTGCCGAGATATCGGCCAGAACGCCCTCTTCATACCATTCCTGGATCGCAGGGCCTTTCAGCTGAACCGCAGTCGGCGCGTTACCCGCCAGAACCCGGGCGCGCAGCGCGGTCATCGCCGCGTCACCGCCGCCACCAGCAACCGGCATGTCAGTCCATGTACCACCGTTCGAGGCGAACTCTTCCTGCAGCACGGCAACCGATTTCGCCTCGCCGCCCGAGGTCCACCAGTGCAGAACTTCGGCCTGCGGCTCGGCCACAACCGACGACCCGGCCACAACGGCCAGTGTCGACACCGAGGCCAATGCAAAACGTTTCATTATTTTCTCCTCCCTAGAGAATTCAGTGACTGCCCAAACAGCAGCGATGGCCGCCATACTGGCTTTTGGAAGCATTCTGGCAACGTGTAATCCGCTGCAAATCCCTGACGCAGCGTTAATTTTCGCCGCTTTTGTTACAGCGTGTTACTTTGGCATTGAATCTGTTTCCGTTCGTTACAATTGACGGGACACTGCGGCAGAGATTGGGAGGATCAACACCATGAGCATACCACGCCTGCTGGTGGTGGATGACGACCCCGAGATGCGGTTGATGATGACGCAGTTTCTGCAGCAAAACGGTTTCATCGCCCTGCCCGCCAGTTCCGAGAACGAGATTCGCACCCATCTGTCGTCGGGGCGTATCGATCTGGTCCTTCTGGACGTGATGCTGGGGGATGAGAACGGGGTCGAGATCTGTGCGCGCCTGCGGTCCGAACAGGACGTGCCGATCATTCTGGTCTCGGCGCTATCCGCCGATCATCAACGGATGGCCGGATACGAGGTTGGCGCTGATGACTACATCGCCAAACCCTTCAACCCGCAGCTTCTGTTGGCCCGGGTCCGGGCGGTAATGCAGCGGGCGCGCCGCACGCCCTCGCTGGCGTACCGCCGTCGCACCCAGTCCTTTCGCTTTGATGGCTGGTCGTATGACGGCAAGCAGGACGAGGTGTTCTCGCCCGAGGGGTATCTGGTGTCGCTGTCTCAAAGGGAAAGCGCGCTGCTCAAGGTTCTGCTGGCCAATCCGCATATCCCACTGACCCGGGATGAGATCGCCGCTGCGCTTGATGTGACCGGAGACGGAGACAAGCCCGAGGCGCAGGGACGCGCCATTGACATGTTGGTCGGGCGGCTGCGGTCCAAGATTGAGGTGAACCCGAAAGACCCGCAGATGCTGCGCACGGAACGCGGTGTCGGCTATCTGTTTACCGCCGACGTTTCGGTGGAAGAGGACGCATGACGCTGCGATTGCGCAGTCTGGGCATTTTGTGGACCTTGGGGGCCTTCGGCGCCGGTCTTTTGGCCGCCGGTCTGTGGTTCGCCTCGGCCCGTGCCTGGGACCAGTTTCTAACGCGCGCTTACGTGGCCGGTTTTGCCGTTTACGAAGAACTGCGCACCGGTAAAGCGCCTGCCGCAGGCATAACAATTGCCCCGCTGTCTGCCGAGTCCGCAGCATTGGCCGATCTGGGGCTGTTCGAACAGGTGCCGGGGTTTTCAAACCGCAGCTTCGTCACCAACCTGTCGATCCTAACGGACAGCTCCGCCCCCCTCAGCGCGCGCGAGCTGACGCTTGCGGTCATGTCTGACCGGTTGGTCTATCCCGTCTCGGGTATCATATCCGGCATCGATCAGACAGCGCCCGAGAAGATGGGCAACCTGACCCGTTTGCTGGCGACCTATTGCAGCGAACCGATTTTGATCGCACGGTTTGGACGCGGTGCCTGGCAGCAGGTGGACGGGACCGATACCTGGGGGTGCCACGCCAAGCCGGTCGATCTTCGGCTGCCGGCGATCCTTGCCGCTATTGTGGCGATTGCGATCATCCTGACCTCGGTCAGTAATGTCGCCGACACGCTAAGCCGATTTGCGCAAGCTTTGCGCGACCGAAAGCGGCGCGGCGGGCCCGACGCCTATGACACCGAAGGCCCGACCGAGCTGCGCGAAATCGTATCGGCGGTCAACGCGCATCTGGATCAGGAACGCGCCCAACTGGAAAAGCGCGCAACCGTCTTATCAGGCGTCAGCCACGATCTTGGCACACCTGCCACCCGAGTCCGCTTGCGCGCAGCCCTGATCCCCGATGCCGAATTGCGCGAAAAGCTTGAGGCAGATGTGGATCAGATGACCGGCATGATCGAAAGCGTACTGACCTATACGCGGTCCGAACTCAGCGTCGAAGCGCCCAGGCAAATCTCGCTGACCGCCTTGGTCGAGGCATTGGTCGCCGACTATCAGGACATGGACCTGCCAGTCACGCTCAGACAGATCGCGCCGGTTGCGGTTCAGGGCGCACCATCTGTTTTCATGTCGCGCCGAGGCCATGGCATGTTGCCGGAAACCCGGCGCATTCTTGTAATGGCACGCCCGATTTCCCTGAAACGGGCTCTGACCAACCTGATCGACAACGCGCTGAAATATGGGCGGCACGCCAAAGTTGATCTCGAGACGGATGCAGAATTCGCCACCATAATTGTTGAAGACGAAGGCAATGATCTTTCCGTTTCCGACATCGAAGCTCTCCTGACCCCGTTCAAACGCGGCTCGAACACCGGGTCCTCTGACGGGTACGGCCTTGGCCTGACGATCGCGGCGACCGTCGCTGAACAGCATGGCGGCGCGCTGAGTTTCGAGGCCGGAGGGCAGGGTTTGCGCGCGCGTCTGGAAATTTGCAGGCAATAGCGCCCTACGGCACATAGCTGCGCACCAGGGCGCTGGCGATCAGGCTCCAGCCGTCCGCGATCACAAAAAAGGCCAGCTTGAATGGCAGTGAAACAGTGGCAGGGGGCACCATCATCATCCCCATCGACATCAGCACGGCCGCAACCACCAGATCGATGATCAGAAACGGAAGGAAAACAAGAAACCCTATCTGAAACGCGCGCGCAATTTCCGACAGCATGAAAGACGGCATCAGCACTGAAAGCGGTGCTTCTGGTCCGGGTTGCAGGTCGTTGCCACCCGGGCGCAGCGCTGCCATCGCCTGAAATGTATCAGCGTCCAGCCGAGCGGCCATGAATTCGCGAAACGGAATAAGCGCGCGCTCGAGCGCAGGTTCAACCGCAAGCGTTTCGTCGACCATCGGACGGATACCCGTAGCCCAAGCCTGTGCAAATACGGGCTCCATGATGAAATAGGTCAAGAACAGAGCAAGGCTTACGATCAACATATTCGGCGGCGATTGCTGCAACCCGATCCCTTGACGCAGGATCGCAAACACCGTGATCAGAAACGGAAAACAGGTGATCATGATAGCCAGCCCGGGGGCCAGGCTCAGCACTGTGATCAGCAGAATCAGCTGAATCGACCGCGCCGAGATCGATCCGCCCTCGCCGAGGGACAGCGACAGCTCCTGCGCTGACACCAAGGACGGTATCAGCAGCAGGACCGCCAGGCAGATCAGTCCGCGCATCAACCGATTCCATTTCGCAGGTCCGCGATTTCGGTCAGACGCACGGCGAGCTGCCCGGGTTGGTCACCCTCGACCTCTTCCAACGTGCCGCGCGCCACAAGCTGATCGCCGACATAAAGTTCAACGGGGTCCTCGACCCTTTTGTCCAAGGTCAGAACGGCGTTTTCTCCCATGTTCAGAAGGTCGCGAACAAGCGGCCGTGCCCGCCCGACTGAAACGGTCACCTCAATCGGGACAGAGTCGAACGGGTTGGATTTTTCGGGACTTGCCTGGGTCGTATCAGTCATTGGACAATGCCTCTTTCGCTTCAAAGATATACGCGTCAAAGGCGCCGCTGACCGAGGCCAGCAAGGCGCTGCAATCCACCTGGCGTCGGGACGTGCCGACCTGAATGCGCGCCTGCCCCGATTGCAGCGACGGGTCTTCGACCACTTGCACGGGTGGGGACAGATCAGGCGGCAGGACAGCTTCGACGCCGCTCGCCGCGCCTGCGGGTACGATAAGCTGCATCTGTTGGCCGATTTGATCGCGCGCCATCTTGTTCAGTTCTGCGGTCAGGCGGGTGGCAAAACCCTTGTCGATGATCTCGGGCAAAACGACGCGGGACAGGCTGTCAAACATGGGTTCAAGCGACAGCGACATGCGCGTCATTGCCTCGTGATAGGTGAATGAAAGATCGGACAGAGTGGCTGACAGGTCAGCGCCCAACTGGTCATTCTGGGTCTGTTGCGCCGCTATCGCATCTTCCCAACCGGCCCCGTATCCGCGTTCGAACGATGCAAGCCGCTGCTCTTCCAGCGCATCATCGTCCAGCAAATGGACACCGGTGCTGCTGGCGCTTGCTGCGAAATCCTCAAGAAGATGGGCAATCGACATCACACCTTCTCCTCGCTTTCCTCAAGCCAGCTGCGCAAAATCTCCACTGTTTCCTCCTGCTTGTCGCCGATCATCGAACGCAAGCGGTCGACCGCGTCCGAGCCTGCGGGTCCGGGAAGCGTGGGTACACCCGGCTGGGCCGTATCGGCCAGCGGAGTGAACTCGGTCGCGTCGCCCGATGCCACCTCTCCCACCAGTACAGCTTGCGTATCTTCAGCAGGTGGTGGCGATGGGGGCAGCAAAGCCGGGGCTCCCGCTGGCTTCGTCAGGATGGGGCGGATCACAAACAAGCCCAGGATCAACGATACCACCGCCAGAACTGCCATTTGAATCAAAGACATCGCGTCCAGATGAATGCTCTGCCAGATGGACCCTGCGACAAGCGTTCCCTGAGGTTCAACCACGGGCAGATCCAACGACTTCAGCGTGATCACGTCGCCGCGATCTGCATTGAAACCCACTGCAGACGCGACAAGCTCTTCCAGCGCGTCAAGCTCGGCCTGCGGCATCGGTTCGAAGGTTTCGACCCCATCCGCACCAATGGTCTTGGCACCGTTTACCAAAACGGCAACGGTCAGCCGCTTGACCGCACCCGGTGCGCGATGCACCTCCACCTCGGTCTCCGAGACCTCGTAGTTCACACGCTCGCGGGTCTGGCTGGCCGTCGAGTTCGATTCGTCGCCGCCCGCGCCATCCCCGTCCGGCAGATTGGAGGCCACAGTGACATCCGCCGACTGATTGCGGGCGCTGTCCGAACGCTCTTCGACATCCGTGCTGATTGCGACGCGGCTGTCGGGGTCAAAGCGGCGCTCGCGGATCGATTCGGTCTCGGTCACGGTATCGACGCTGACCTCGACCACCGCGTTACCCATGCCCACGCGCGCCTCGACCAAGCGCAGCACCCGTTCGCGCATTTGGCGGGCCTTGTCATCCGCGCCGTCTGACGCGGCAGCACTTTCCTGCGCCCCAATCACAGCACCGCTTGAATCAATGACAGTGACATTTTCAGGCGCAAGCCCACTGACCGCCGAGGCCACCAGAAACCGGATTGCCCGGGCCTGATCGCCGGTGATCTTCGCCCCTGAGGGCACAACATAGACCGACGCGGTCGGCGTCACGCTGCGCTGAAACGGGTTGGCCGCACTGTTGGCGATATGCACGCGCGCTTGGCCAATATGCGGACTGCCAACAATCGTCCGCGCCAGCTCGCCTTCTTTCGCACGCCAATAGGCAGCGTCGAACATCTGGGAGGTGGTGCCAAACCCGCTGAGCGAATCCAACAGTTCGTACCCCTGATTTCCGTTGGCGGGCAGCCCTTCGCTGGCCAGGGTCATACGCAATTCGTCCCGCTGCGTTCCGGGCACGTAAATCGATCCGCCCCTGATTTCGTAGGGCATACCACGCTGATCCAATGCGCGTACGACGTCGCCCGCAGCACCGCTTTCCAGTCCCGCATATAGCAACGTCATCCCCGGCGCCGTCGCAATCCGCGACATGGCCAGGATACCAAGAAACACCAGCGCAACCGCTCCGACGACTATGATTTGTTTGCGCCTGTCCAAACTTGCCCAGACAGTTCCGATCTGCTGCACGCTCACCTCCGACTCGCCGACATTCTGTGCGGCTCGGACCCTGTTTGAACGATTGCCCTTAACAATCGGTTAGTCCCTGCGGGGTTATGACAGTTGCCGAACGGATCAATGAGGACATCATGACCGATACAACGGCAGTTGAGGTGGAAGCCGCTGAGAAATCAGGGAAAAAAGGCCTGGTTCTTTGGCTGATTCTGGCCGTCGCGGGGGCTGTGGGCGGGTACTTTGTAACCAGCGCCGGATTGCTTCCGATAGGTGGGAAAGCAGCGCCCCAGACCGCGCCCGAGGGCAAGGAAAACAAAGGCGTCGAGGCGATGCCCGAGGTTGCCTTTATCGACCTTCCTGCCGTGATCGTTTCGGTCAAGGCAGGCGATTCGCGGCATCTGAAATTTCACGCACAGCTTGAAGTGCACGCCAAGTATGCCGCCGACGTGGAACAGCTGCAGCCGCGAATCATGGATGTCATGAACAGCTATCTGCGCGCGGTCGAACTGTCTGATCTGGACGATTCGCTGGCGTTGATACGCATCCGTGGTCACCTGTTGCGTCGCATCGGCATCGTCGTTGGCGAGGGCCGGGTTCGCGACGTCTTGGTGTCGGAATTCGTATTGAACTAGGAGGCAATGTTGGAACTGATCGCGGATATTCTGCTTGTCGCGGGCGCATTGGGGGCGGGTCTGTACTGTTTCGTTCTGGCGCGACGATTGAAACGGTTTACCGATCTCGAAAAAGGCGTGGGCGGCGCGGTTGCGGTCTTGTCCACACATGCGGATGAACTGAGGACCTCGCTTGAATCCGCGAAAGCGGCGTCTGACCGGTCGGGTGAGGAATTGCGAGACCTGACCCAGCGTGCTGAGGCTGTTGCGCAGCGGTTGGAGCTGATGATGGCCTCGATGCACGACGTGATCCCAAAAGATGCCGACGAACCGGAAAAGCCGGTGACGCAAACCCAAGAGGTGCCCTCTGAAACTCCGCCCAAAGAAGCTGAGAACGCCGATGCAGGCGCCGGAAAGGACGAGGACGATACCTCACCAGAGGATCCGCCCAAGGCCCCCGAAGGCGTGATGTTCCTGCGGCATGCGAGGCCGCAAAACGGTGCCGTGCGATGAGACGTGCGGCGTCAAAACCTCAAGCGCGCCCCCGGAGCGGAGTATTGACGGTGATTTCACTGTTGATGATCTGCTCGGCCACATTGCGCCTGGGGTTCGAGGCCGGACCTGTGCTGGCGCGCAGTGTCAACGACACGCAAGGTACCCAATCAAGATCAGGCTCTAACGCGCCCGATATGAACGTTCTGTTGTCGGAATTGTTGCGCCGAGAACAGGACCTGAATAAGCGCGAGAGCACTATTCAGGACATGGAAAGAGCGCTGGAAATTGCGGAGGCCGCGATCGATTCGCGGATGGCTGCGCTGCAACAGGCGGAAACCTCCCTGCAAGAGACCCTGATGATCGCCGAAAAGGCAGCCGAAAATGATCTGACGCAACTCACAGACGTGTATCAGAGCATGAAACCAAAGGACGCCTCGGCCCTGTTCGAAACGATGGATCCGGTCTTTGCCGCCGGTTTTCTTTCGCGCATGCCACCTGACGCAGCTGCTGGCGTAATGGCCGGTCTCAGCCCCGAGGCGGCCTATACCATCAGCGTCGTGATGGCCGGACGCAACGCGCGCGCGCCACAGGAGTGATTGCCTTGACCCCGAATTCATTAGCCACCGGAGATCACCCATGATCGGAATCGTAGGAATCGCCGTCATTTTTGTCATGGTTTTCGGCGGCTATCTGGCCGCAGGCGGCAAAATGACCATCATCATGAAATCGCTGCCATTCGAAATGATGATGATCGGCGGGGCGGCTGTTGGTGCCTTTTTGATCAGCAATGACATGAGCGCGGTCAAACACACGCTCAAGGACATGGGCAAGGTGTTCAAGGGAGCCAAATGGAAACCCGACGACTATCGCGATCTTCTTTGCCTGCTGTTTTCGCTGATCAGGATCGCCCGTGCCAACCCTGTCGAACTGGAACAGCATATTGAAGAGCCGGAGAACTCAACTTTGTTTTCGGCCTATCCGAAGATACAGGCGGACAAAGAGGCGGTGGATGTGATCTGCGACACTCTGCGATCTGCCGCAATGAATTATGACGACCCCCACCAGGTCGAAGAGGTACTGGAAAAACGCATGGAAGCAAACTTCCATCACGCCATGCATTCCAGCCACGCGTTGCAAACCGTGGCCGACGGGCTGCCGGCGCTGGGTATCGTGGCTGCGGTTCTGGGCGTCATCAAGACGATGGGGTCTATCGACCAGCCGCCCGAAGTGCTGGGAAAGCTGATCGGCGGCGCATTGGTGGGCACCTTCCTGGGTGTGTTTCTGGCCTACGGGCTGGTTGGTCCGTTTGCCGGAAAGCTGAAAGCGGTGGTTGAGGAAGACAACCACTTCTATCAGCTAATCAAAGAGGTTCTGGTCGCCAACCTGCATAACCATAATGCCGCGATGTGCATCGAGGTTGGGCGCCAGAACACGCCGACCCATAACCGCCCCGGGTTTTCAGACCTCGAAGACGCATTGAAGGAAATCAAAAAGGTCGCGGCATGATCCGGGGACTGCTGCTTGCAGGCGCATTTAGCGTCACGGCTTCTGGCGCAGTTGCGCAGAACCTGCGCGTCCGGTCCGGAGAACATGGCGACTATACCCGATTGGTCGTTCAGATCCCTGCGGATGCAAATTGGACTTTGAAACAGGCCCCTAATGGCGCGTCATTGAGCGTCGGGCTGAAAGATGTGGTTTTTGAAACGGATGGCGTCTTTGACCGTTTATCCGCCAACCGACTGAAAGATCTTTCTCAGGCCAAGGCTGGTGATGCGCTGGTGTTGAGCTTTGGCTGCGACTGCGTCGCGACGGCGTTCCTGCATCGCGAAACGATGGTTGTGATCGACATCGCCGCAGGCGAGATTGCGAGTTCGCCGCACGCGGATACAACCGCCCCGCTTTGGTCGTTGACGCAAAAACCCGAACAGGTACCGCCTGTGGATTTGCCCTCCGACGCGCTGGCTCTGCCCCTGTTGGAGCTGAGCAGCCGGGACCTAGAGACGCTTCTGATGTCCCGCATTTTGCACGGGATCGACAGGGATGTGGTCGATCTGACGCTCTCTGAACCCGGGCCAAGACAGTCAACCCAGCCCGGCCCGTTACGCGTTCCCCAAACGCTAACGCAAAACATACAAGTGTCGACAATTCTGGATGAATTTCAGGGTTTTGGCGGGTTTTCAGATCCCAATATTCAAAAGAAACCGGTTTGTATCACGGATGCCGAACTGGGTTTCTCGTCCTGGTCAACCGCTGAACCGTTCGAGAAACAACTCACGACGCTCCGCAACGGTCTGTTTCAGGAATTTGATCGCGTGGACTCTGACCGAGCCATTGCGTTGGCCAAGTTGTATACCTTTTTTGGATTTGGTGCCGAGGCCATACAGGTTTTGGAGCTGCCGCCCGTTCAATCATCGGAAAGCGCACGCATTTCTGCTATTGCGCACGCGATGGACAGTGAGGCGTCATCCGCTGAAAACCCCTTCGATGGACAGCAACGATGTGGCGGCGATGCGGGTCTGTGGGCGCTGTTGATCGGGCAATCGCTGAATGCGGATGCGGAACTGAACACGATCGAGCAAGCCTTCACCCGTTTGCCTGCGCATCTGCGGCGGCATTTCGGGACAGAACTCGCCGAAAAACTGGTCAGGGCTGGCAAGCTTGAGGCGTCGCGGCGCGTCCTGCGCGCGGTCGGGCGTGTGGAGAAACAAAGCAGCCCTGCTGCGACATTGGCGCAGGCAAGGATCGCCGAGGCTGAAGGCAATGATGCGCGGACCGAGCAACTCTTGTCCAAGGTGACGGATACAGCCGAAGCCAATGAAGAGGCCGCATTGGCACTGGCACGGCTGGTCGAAAAACGCTGGTCTGATCGGGGTGCGGTTTCGGCCCGTGAAATTGACCTTGTGGCAACTTATGCGGTGGAATTGCGCAGGTCGGATTATGGGCCAATGATGGCGCGTGCGCATGCTCTGGCTCTGGCTCTCGATCAGCAGTTTGAGGGTGCTTTTGACCTGATTCCGTCGTCGGCACCGGACAGGGATTGGCGCAGGACACAAGATCAGACCGCGCAATTGCTGACTGAGCGGGCAGATGATCTGACCTTTCTGTACCACATGTTGACCCTTTCGCCTGAGACGCGGCAGCAACTTGAGACTGGCACGGCGGTAACTCTGTCCGAACGGTTGGCCGCGCTGGGTTTTGCAGAACAGGCCCTGGCCCTGGCAAACCGCCCAACGGACCAAATCCAGCGCAAGACCCGGGCGCGGCTGCGGGCCCAAGCTGCGCTGCTGAAAGGTCGTCCGCGTCACGCGCTGCTTGAACTACAGAACGACGCCTCCGAACCGGCCCAACGGCTGAAGGCGCGCGCATTGATAGATGCCAAGGACTATCCTCAAGCTGCGGCTGCTTTGGCGGAGCTTGGTGAGACGGACAGCGCCGGGCGGTACTATTGGTTGTCAGGAAAATTGGAAGCGGTCAGTGCGGAGGGGTCCGGGAAATATGGCGAACTGGCGCGGATAAGCCAAAGTTTGTCACACCCGCCTCAGCGCGTCGCCGAAAAACCTTTGGCGGATGCAAAGGCTCTGCTCGAAAACAGCGCCGAAGCACGCGAATTGATTGCCGAAATGCTGGAAAAGGCGCGCGGCGGTACTTCGCAGTGAGGACCTTGCACCGCAGGGTATTGATCCGAACAAGATTCAAGGCTTCCCGCCACGTGGCAGAGCGCGACACCGCCGTTCATCGGCTTGCCAACGGCGCTTCGTATAGTAGTGACTGCAATTCGGAAAAGCGCACGTTAGGGTCGGTTAGACCCAGAACGGCGTCTCTGACAGCAGCCGCACGGGCTTGTCCAATCGTCGGCGCTGAAAAACTCATGAACTTGTCGATGATCTCCTGTCGGCTCAGCGGTGCTTCGGGGCCACCACGAGCATGGATATCTCCACTCTCCAACACTCGCCCATCCACCGTTTCGATCGTGACATCCGCCCAACGCCCCTGCGGGAAACGTTGATTGTGGCGCGGTTCTTCGGCGACAGTGATGCGAGACATAAAATCGGCGACGACCGGGTCGGTCAGACCCGCGCCCGAGATATGCTCGACACCAATCCGACCGTGAACGGCAAAAGCGGAGACCGCGAAGGGCAGCGAATACTGAGCTTGCGATGTTGTCTTGGGTATCTCGGCAAAAAGACACGCAGCCTCATGAAAACTGTTGATATGCAGGCTCGCGATCTGATCGTGGGTGAGATCATGCTCAAGCATCAAATGGCGCGCGCCGTCTATGGCCGCATGCGCCCATCGGCAAATCGGATAGGGCTTCACATATTGATGCTTCATCTGCCAGAACGTGCCCAGATCGTCCCAGTGCGGCGCAGCGCGGTCAGCTTCCACTGTCAGCGCAGGTGCTCCGGTAAAGCCCTGCTCGGCCAGGATCGCGGCAGACAAACCCACCAGCGCACCCCAGCCCGACCCATCGTGCAACATGGTGGGGTTGGCAATTTCGCGCATCATCTGGCTGCGTGGCCCATGGTATTCTGCAATCCCGAACGCATGCCTTAACTGTTCGGGGCTTTGCCCCCGCAGACGCGCCGCCATCGCCGCAACCCCCAACGCATTCCACGCGCCGGAGGCATGATAGTCACTAACAGAGGCGTGCAGAGACAGCCCCGCGCGGCCCGCAACCTCATACCCCACGATGACGGCTGCCAGCGCGTCCGGCCCGTTCAGGCCCGGGCAGTTTTCCGCCAAGGCCGCCAGCGCAGGGATCACGACCACGCCGATATGGCCCTTGGTCGGATTGTAGCCGTCATGCGCGTCCAGATTGTCGGTCTGGGTCGCGGCTGCATAGGCCGCACCCGCCAGGCTGACACGGCGGCCGTCGAACAGCATCCGCGCGCTGTAATCGGGCGAGGTGCTGCCATAAAGCAATGCCGCCGTATCCCGAGCGATGACCCCAGCCTCCATCGGGCCTGCGCCGATCAGAACACCCATCGTGTCCAGCATCATCAATGCTGCAGCGTCCTTCGCCCTGGCAGGTATCTGATCCGCAGACGTCGCGAGGGTAAAATCTGCGATGCGGTCAAAAGCGTTGGTCATTTGGCCATCTCTGGCTCAGCCGACCGAGTGCCGCGCAGGCGATGCCCGGCCGGATCAAAGGGTGGATCGGACAGGATCACCGCGCTGTGTGGCTTGCCCAGAATGAAAACCTCAACCCTATCGCCCGGCCCGGCAACCTTGGGGTCGACATATCCGATCGCCAAAGACTGGTCGACGGAATACCCGTAAGCGCCAGAGGTCACGCGCCCAACCGGTTGGCCATCCGGTGTGAATATCGGCTCGCCACCCGAGGCGTCGGCGACGGTGGCCTCAACCGCAAGCATCGACAGAACCTCACGCGGTGCGCTGTCTTTGATCGCCAGGTAAGCGTCCTTGTGCAGGAAGTCCTTTTCCAGTTTGATCAGACGCTCCAGCGCAACCTCCTGCGGCCAGTATTCCTGCGAGTATTCGCGCCCCCAGGATCCATAGCCCTTTTCGATCCGCAAAGACCCCAGCGCGCGGCCACCGACGGGCCCACCGCTCAATGCGCGCGCAGCGTCCAAAAGCGCTTGATAGAGCCTGATCTGGTCGGATTCGGCGCAATGCAACTCCCACCCCAGATCGCCGGTAAAGCTGACGCGGATCGCCAGGCAAGCTACTCCAGCGACTTCGATCGTGGCCGATCGCATAAAACGGAACGCATCGTTCGACAGGTCCGCATTGGTTAACCGTTGCAACACGTCCCGAGATTTTGGGCCAGCCACATTGAACCCGGCGATGCGGTTGGTCGCGACCTCGAACGTCGTTCCTTCGGGCAGGTCCACCATGTTGAAGAACCGCTGATGATAGCGCTCTGCCATGCCCGAACCGATCATCATGTATTCATCTGCGGCGGTTTTAGTGATCGTGAAATCACCGGCCACGCCACCGCGCGCCGAGATTAACGGCGTCAGGCACGAGCGGCCAATTTCAGACGGAACCCGATTGGCGACCAAACGATCCAACCAGACCTGCGCCCCCGGGCCCTTGATGACGTAGTTGGCGAAATTCGAGATGTCGATGACGCCAACGGTATCGCGCAGCATCCGAACTTCGCGCCCAACCGGCTCCCACCAGTTCTGACGAGTAAAGCCGTTGGTTTCGACCTTTCCGGGCTGATCAGCGAACCATAGTGGGTGTTCCCACCCGCAGTTCAGACCAAAGACCGCGCCCATGTCCTTTTGCATCTGATAGGCTGGGCGCACACGGGCCGGACGCCCGGCGCTGCGTTCTTCGTTCGGGAAATGAATGGCAAAGCGATGCGTATAGACGTCTTCGACCCGCGCCTTGGTAAAGGCCTTGTCTGCCCAGTCGCCAAATCGTGCGAGATCCCAGGCGAACATGTCATACTGCGGCTCACCCTCGATCATCCATTGCGCCGACAACAGCCCCAGCCCGCCGGATTGAGAGAACCCGGGTATGATCCCGGTGCAACAGAAATAGTTCCTGAGTTCCGGCACCGGCCCCCAGATCGCGTTACTGTCCGGAGACCAGATCATCGGCCCGTTGATCACCCGTTTGACGCCTGCTGTGGCAGCGACCGGCACGCGTTCAGTGGCGCGGATGACGTTTTCCATGATCCGGTCCAGATCGTCGGGGAACAGGTCGTGGGCGAAATCCAGCGGCGTGCCGTTTTCGGCCCAGAACCGCATGTCTTTCTCGTAGGCCCCGATCAGCAGGCCGTTGCCTTCCTGCCGAAAGTAATACTCGCCGTCGCGGTCCGCAATCGAGGGCAGGCGTCGACCCAACGCTGCAACCTCGTCGATTGCCTCGGTGACGAAGTACTGATGCTCGGTCGGTTGCAGCGGCAGCTCTATTCCGGCCATCGCCGCGACCTCGCGCCCCCACAGCCCACCGGCGTTCACCACCCATTGTGTGTGAATCTCGCCCTTCTCGGTCCGGACGATCCACGAGCCATCAGGCTGTTGTTCAGTCCCTATTACAGGGCAAAACCGTTCAATCGTCGCGCCCATGGCGCGGGCGCCAGCGGCGTAGGCGTGGGTTACGCCTGACGGGTCGACATTGCCACCATCGGGTTCAAACATGATGCAACGGACGTCATCAAACTGTGCCAGCGGGTGCAGTTCTTTAGCCCGGTCACGGCTGACTTCATAGAAGTTCAGCCCATAGAACCTGGCTTTGGCCTCTTGCAGACGCAGCTGGTGCTCACGATCTTCGGTCTGAGCGAGGTACAGCGAGCCGGATTGAAACACGCCGCAGCCTTGCCCGGTTTCCTTCTCCAGTTCCTTGTACAGGTTCATCGTATAGTGCTGGATGCGGGTGATGTTGTTGTTGTCGTGCAGCCCATGGATGTTGGCCGCCGCATGCCAGGTGGATCCGCTGGTTAGTTCGTCGCGCTCCAGCAGCACCACATCGGTCCAGCCCAGTTTGGCCAGATGGTACAGGATCGAGCAGCCAACAAGCCCGCCTCCGATCACGACGGCCTGGGCGTGGGTTTTCATCGTCTCTCTCCAATGCGCAAATTCGGTGCCTCATCGAAGTCAGCCATAGGTCCGGGGTCGCTGATACTCCGTTCCCGACGCGAAATGTCGGTAACGGGTCGTGAAGTGCCGTTTCAGCCTTGCCCTGGCCAAAACATGCGCGGGATTCCGCGCCTTTGCCGCCTGCCCGCGCGGATGTGAATCGACGTGTATTGAAATGTGAGGCCGTGATTCTTTGATTATTCAGGAAAGCGCAGAAAAAGCGTTGCAAATAGGCGTCAAGCGACGGGACAGGCTGGGCAAAGACAGGTGCACCAAGCACCTCGGCCAGCAGAAATGTTGAAAAAGTTCCTAAAATGTTCTATATATGTTCTCAAGTGGAACGGAGGTTTTCGAGCTATGACCAACGCTGCCCGTCAAAGCTGGTTCGATGCGCCCAGCAACGATTACCACATGCTGCCGGTGACCGACCGACAGATGAGATATGCCCGCGCAATCGCCGAGAGGTCCGCAATGGAGATCCCGGTAGAGGCGCAGCGGGATCGCAAATCCCTGTCTGACTGGATTTCCGCGCATAAACCGCAGGATCCGTCGCCCTTTGCCAACTATCCGACCGGCAAGCAGGTCGCCTTTGCCGAGCGAATCTCGCGCAGCAAACGTCGCCCCATTCCGTCCGAGTGCTTTCGCGACAAACAGATGATGTCGCAATGGATCGACCGGAACAAATAGCGCCGGTCAGTGACCGTGGTTGCGTGAATACAGCGCGACTGCGGCGGCAACGAACATGCCCAGCAGAATGTAACCTGTCACCGCTTCGGCCACCGCCAGCCCACGGCACAGGCCCGTGGGGGCCATGTCGCCATATCCAACGGTCGTGAAGGTGACATAGGAAAAATACAGGATATCCGCAGGCCCGTTTGCTCCGATGACGCAAATATCGTTGTATCCGAACGCTCCATAGACGGCTGCGAACAAGAACGGCACGACCTGAATGAACGACACACCCATTAGGAACAAAAGACGCTTGGGGGACTTTACCTGCGTCATGTAGAACCACGACTGCGAGACAATCCAGATCACCAGGCCGACGGCAGCGAAGGTTCCGATCGTGTCCCCGGCGGTGGCTTCGCTCAGGCGTGACAGCCCGTACCAGGCCAGAAAGCTGGCGATTGCAAGACCCAACGCGGCATAGAGGGTCGATTTCCATTCATCCAGAGTTCTGGGTTCGCGCGACATGGGCACTCCGATTTCCTGCCTGAGAGAGATCATTCCGGCTCGGGCGCCCGCCTGCAAGCCCTGATGGAGGCAGGATCAGTTGGACCCCAGATGTTCAACACCCCTGCCGCGGGCCAAAAGAATCTGTTTCTGGCGTTCACGAAAGCGGGCTTTGTCCTGTTCCGAGGTTTCGTCGATGCAGCGATGGCACGAGACACCATGCTCGTATTCCGGGCGTTTCACGTCCTCGGGCAAGATCGGGCGGCGGCACCCGTGGCACAGTCGATGCGGTCCCTCGACGAGACCGTGACCGACCGACACGCGATTGTCGAAGACAAAGCACTCGCCTTGCCACGTGCTGTCTTCGGCGGGCATCTCTTCGAGATAGCGCAGGATACCACCTTTGAGGTGATAGACATCCTCGACCCCCTGCCCCAGCAGATAGTTGGTGGATTTCTCGCAGCGGATACCGCCGGTGCAGAACATGGCTACGCGTTTGTTGTGGAAACGGTCCTTGTTCTGTTCCCACCAATCGGGAAATTCGCGGAAACTGGCAGTTTCAGGGTCTACTGCGCCTTCAAACGTGCCAATCTCAACCTCGTAGTCGTTGCGGGTGTCGATCACAACCACGTCGTCCGCCCGGATCAGATCGTTCCAGTCCTGCGGTTCCACATAGTGCCCGACACTGGCGCGCGGATCGACATCGGGCTGGCCCATGGTGACGATTTCTTTTTTCAGGCGCACCTTCATCTTGCCGAAAGGCGGATGGTCCGAGGTCGCCTCTTTCCACTCCAGTTCGGCGCAACCGGGCAATGCCCTGATATGGGCAAGCACCGCATCAATACCGGCGCGCGGTCCGGCGATCGTGCCGTTGATGCCTTCCTGCGCCAGCAACAGCGTACCCTTGACCGAATTGGCACGGCAGATCTCTTGCAGCGCAGGGCGCAGGGCATCGGGGTCCGAGAACCGGGTAAAGTGATACAGGGCAGCGATTGTGTACATGCGCGCGATCTACTGCGCACGCGACAAAGACGCAAGAGACCGCATTGACGCCCTTCGCCGCGCCCCATACCGATAGGACATCCAAAGGAGGCCCCAATGACCCATGCGCTGCTTGTCATCGATGTCCAGAACGATTTCTGCCCCGGTGGTGCCCTGGCCGTCCCCGGAGGAGATGAGATCGTCGCCCCCATCAACGCGATGATGGACGAATTCGATGCGGTGATCCTGACGCAGGATTGGCACCCGGCGGGCCATTCTTCCTTTGCCAGCGCGCATCCGGGGCTGTCCCCCTTCGAGACAACCCAGACGCCTTATGGCCCGCAGGTTCTGTGGCCGGATCATTGCGTGCAAGGCAGCAACGGCGCAGCATTCCACCGCGATTTGCGCACCGATGGCGACCTGATCCTGCGCAAAGGGTTTCGGCGCGCCATCGACAGCTATTCGGCGTTTTTCGAAAACGACAAGACCACCCCGACCGGTCTGAAGGGCTATCTGGACACGCGCGGGATCACGGCACTTACGCTGGTCGGCCTCGCCACGGATTTTTGCGTCCACTACTCGGCCGTCGATGCCGCCGGGCTTGGGTTCGACGTCACTGTCAGGACCGCTGCCTGCCGCGCCATCGACATGGACGGGTCACTGGCAGCAGCCGAACAAGCGATGACAGCGGCGGGCGTCAAGCTGGACTGACGTTCAGGGCGTCGCACCCTGCTCGGCCAGAAATTTCAGCGTGACAAACAGAATGACCGCGAGCCCCAGCGCGAATCCAATCCGCCCGGGCACCGTTTGACGGTTCGGGCGGTTCGGATCCGCCGTCGGGCGTCGCACCAGCCTCTGGCGCGCGCGCACCTTGTTCGCCGCCCCACCCGGTTGCGCCGTCCTGACTTGATCCAGGAACTGCCAGAAATCAAATTCGCCGCAATACTCGCCCTGAACACCCATGTTCCGGATGTTCGAGAACAGCCGCCCCAGTATGCGATGGCGATCCGCCTCTTCATCCGAGGCGTAAAACCCATGCGCCAATCCGCTTTCCCCCGTTTCCAGACTAAAGCCGGACTCGGTGAAAATTCGCCGTATCTTTGGCGACGCTCCCCGCAGCGCATCTGCTGTCTTGATGTCCCGGAACTGCGCCCGCACCGCAGGCGCTCCGGTCACCGCTGTCATGGCATGCTCAGGATCAACCGCGTCCTGCGCGACCGCCACTATATCAAAGTCGTACTCCAGACCCATTCACCAATTTCAACCTTCTAACCATCCCCACCCCCTCACTAACGCGCGAGGAGTACACACATTTTGCCGGCATTGTGACGTGACCTTGTCATTGTCATCAGATCGGTGACTCTTGCCATTCAGCGCGCCGATTGATCTAACAGCGGAAATGGCAGGAGCGTCCCATGGTCGACATTGCAACGCGCGTCTACAATCACAAATGGAAGATCGACCCAATTGTAAGGTCTTTGATCGACACGGATTTCTACAAACTGCTGATGTGCCAGTCAGTGTTTCGAAATAAGCCCCAAACAGACGTCACCTTTTCCCTGATCAACCGGTCGAATCACGTTCCGTTGGCCCGTTTGATCGACGAAGGCGAGCTGCGCGAGCAGTTGGATCACATCCGGTCCCTCAGCCTCAGCCGGGGCGAAAGCACATGGTTGCGCGGCAATACTTTCTACGGAAAACGCCAGATGTTCCGGTCGGATTTCATGGAGTGGTTCGAGAATCTGCGTCTGCCGCCCTACCATCTGGAACGCAAGGGCGACCAGTACGAGCTGACATTCGAAGGCAAATGGCACGAAGTCATGTTGTGGGAAATTCCCGCCCTGGCGGTGCTGATGGAGCTGCGGTCGCGCGCGGTTCTGAATGACATGCGCCGGTTCGAATTGCAGGTGTTATACGCGCGCGCGATGACGCGGGTCTGGGAAAAGATCGAAAAGCTGCGCCACATAGACGGGCTGGGCATCGCGGATTTCGGTACGCGGCGGCGACATTCGTTTCTGTGGCAGGACTGGTGCGTTCAGGCAATGATCGAAGGGTTGGGCGAGTCCTTCACCGGCACGTCAAACTGCCTGATCGCGATGCGGCGCGAGGTTGAGGCAATCGGCACCAACGCCCACGAATTGCCCATGGTCTATTCCGCACTGGCCACCACGGATGAAGAATTGGCTCAGGCCCCCTACGACGTGCTCAGTGACTGGCACGAAGAACATGACGGAAATCTCAGGATCATTCTGCCCGACACCTACGGCACCAAAGGTTTTCTGGATCACGCGCCAAACTGGCTGGCAGGGTGGACCGGCATTCGCATCGACAGTGGCGATCCCGCCGCCGCGGCCGAGATAGCAATCGATTGGTGGAAAGCGCGCGGCGAGGACCCGAAACAGAAACGCGTCATCTTCTCGGACGGGTTGGACGTGGACAAGATCGGCGAGCTTCATACGCAATTCGCCACGCGGACCAATGTGTCATTCGGCTGGGGCACGTTGCTGACCAATGATTTCCGCAACCTGGTGCCCCAGGATGCGCTGGCCCCGTTCTCGTTGGTCTGCAAGGCTGTCTCGGCCAATGGTCGCCCAACGGTCAAACTGTCCGACAACCCGGAAAAGGCCATGGGCCCTGCCGATCAGATCGATCGCTACAAACGTGTCTTCGGCGTCGGTGCACAGAAGCCGATTGAAGTGATTGTCTGACGGTCAGCCGTGATAGGCCGCAACTGTTTTGAGTTGTGAAAAGCCGTAAAGGGCCTCGAACCCTTTTTCCCGGCCATGCCCGGATTTTCCGACCCCTCCAAATGGCAGCTCGACACCGCCACCAGCACCATAGTTGTTGATGAAAACCTGCCCGGAACGCAGCTGCTTGGCCAGGCGCATCTGGCGCGCGCCGTCGCTGGTCCAGATACTCGCGACCAGCCCATATTCGGTGCTATTGGCTATGGTTAGAGCCTGTTCTTCGGTTTCAAACGGGATCAGAACCTGCACCGGACCAAAGATCTCATCCCGCGCCAATGCATGATCCGATGGCACATCACAGAACAAAGTCGGTCGCACATAGGCCCCGTTAGGCGGCGCGTCTGATGCGATCTGACCCTGCGCCGCAATGGTCAGGTCCTGACCCTGTGCAAGAAACCCGCTGACAATCTGTTTCTGCCTGTCGGATATAAGCGGGCCAACCCGCAGGTCCTGCAAGGCCGGACCAACGGCCAATTGTGTGTAGGCATCCGCCATGCGCGCTTTGACCTGCTCATAGACCCCGTGCTGCACAAGAATGCGTGACGACGCTGAACAGGTCTGGCCTGCATTCTGAATACCCGCGTTGACCAGAAAGGGCAGCGCCGCGTCCAGATCGGCATCGTCAAACACAAGTTGCGGGGATTTTCCGCCCAACTCCAACGTGACGGGAACCACGTTGCGGCCCGCCGCTTGCTGTACCAACGCACCGGTGGCCACGGATCCAGTGAAGGATATGTGATCGACACCGGGATGCGCGGACAACGCCGCCCCGGCCTCGGCTCCAAGACCCGGCACCACGTTCAACGCGCCTGCGGGCAAACCCGCCTCGATTGCCAAATGCGCAAAGGCCAGCGCCGTCAGGCAGGCCTCTTCCGCCGGTTTCAAAACGCAAGCGTTGCCCATGGCCAATGCTGCCCCGACCGAGCGCCCAATGATCTGCATCGGGTAGTTCCACGGAACGATATGGCCGGTCACTCCATGCGGCTCGCGCAGAGTGTAAACCGTGTACCCGTCCAGATATGGGATGGTCTGGCCCATCACCTTGTCCGCTGCCCCGCCGTAGAATTCGCAATAGCGCGCCAGCGCCACCGCGTCAGCGCGCGCCTGCGTCAGTGGTTTGCCCACGTCCAGCGCCTCAAGCTGCGCAAGATCGTCGACACGATCCAGAACCAGTTGGCCAAGGCGGGTCAGGATACGACCACGTTCAAATGCCGGAACCTGGCCCCAATCTCCGTTTCGCGCGTTTTCAGCCGCACGCACGGCTGCATCAATATCCGGCGCATCGCCTCGCGCGATCTGACACAGCTCAGACCCATCTGACGGGTTGATGAGCGTCAACGTCTGCCCGGACGCCGCCGAATGCCATCTGCCTGCCGTCAGCATCAGGCTTGGATCGAACCAAAGAGATTGAGACATGATTTCCTCCGAACTAAGGCTCTAATATGGGGGATATCGCGATATCTGGCCGAATTGCCGGCAATTGCGGCGCTGCTGCGATCAGATCGCGCGTATAAGGATGTTGCGGATTGGTGAACACCTGTTCGGTCTCTCCGCGTTCAACGATCTTTCCTGCCTGCATCACCATGACCCGATCCGTAATCGTACGTACCACGCTCAGATCGTGGCTGATGAAAAGATAGGTCAAACCAAACGCGGCACACAGCTCTGCCAGCAGATCAAGGATCTGTGCTCGGACCGAAACATCAAGAGCCGAGACCGCCTCGTCAAAGATGACGAGCTCGGGCCGGATGATCAGGGCGCGGGCAATGGCGATGCGTTGCCGCTGACCGCCCGAGAATTCATGGATGTATTTACCCGCGTCATCCGGGCTCAAACCCACGGCGGTCAGCATTTCGGCTATGCGATCGCGCCGCTCAGTCCGCGTCGGAGGTGTGTCCAGTAAATGAAAGGGCTCGGTGATCAGTCGGTCAACCCGGTGGCGCGGATTGAAACTGCCGAACGGGTCTTGGAACACGACCTGCATCTTGCGTCGCACAGCCAAGTCGGGCCGATGGCCTGACAGGATCGGTTGACCGTCGAGCAGAATCTGACCGCCCTGAATGCGCTCTAGTCCCAATATGGCCCTTGTTAGGGTCGATTTTCCACAGCCGGACTCGCCGACAAGACCCATTCGTTCGCCCCGGTTCACGTCGAAACTAACCTGATCGACCGCCCGGTGATGGTCCGGACGCTCAAACAAACCGGTGCGCGGCAACCGATAGTCTCGAACCACATCCCGGACCTCGAGCAGCGCCCGAGGCGGCGGTGGTTTCGGAAGCGAAACCTGATGCCCGGATGCCTCAAACAGCATACGGGTATAGGGGTGCTGCATGTGGCGCAGCAGGTGTTGGGTTTGCCCGGCTTCAACCACCCGGCCATGCCGCATCACGACGATTTCATCCGCCATCTCCGCGACGACCGCCAAGTCATGGGTGATCATCAAAAGACCCATTCCGTATTCAGTGACTAGGCCCCGCAGTAGCGCGAGTATTTGCGCCTGCGTCGTGACGTCCAATGCTGTCGTCGGCTCGTCCGCGATCAACAATTTGGGCCGCAATGCGATTGCCATCGCAATCACCACACGTTGGCGCTGACCACCGGACAACTCGTGCGGATAGCGTGTCAGAGGAAACCGGTCCGGTGGCAGGCCAACACGGGTCAGAACCTCTTGCGCCCGATGGCGGGCTTGGGCGGGCGCCATCGCCTTGTGAATCAGGATGGTTTCGGCCACCTGATCGCCAATCGTTCGCACCGGGTTCAGGGCGGTCATAGGTTCCTGAAATACCATGCCCAGCGCCGCACCCCGAAGGGCACACATCTGCGGTTCCGTCCGCTCCAACAGCTCTTGCCCGTCCAGCCGGATCGATCCGCTGCATTCTGACCCATTGGGCAACAACTGCATGGCGGCCAGCGCAGTCATCGACTTGCCCGACCCGCTCTCGCCTGTGACTGCCACGATCTGGCCGGGCGCAATGGACAGGCTGACCCGGTCCAGTATTGGCTGGCCATGGATCGCCACCGAGAGGGTATCGATGTCCAGCAAGCTCATGCGCGAGCCACCCTGATCCGAGGGTCCAGCCAATCACGCAATCCGTCGCCCAGCAGGTTCAGGCCCAGCACCGTCACGATGATCGCCAGGCCCGGGATCAGAGCCAAATGCGGGGCAAAACTGACCATAGTCTGTGCATCCGCCAGCATTCGCCCCCAACTGGGCGTCGGCGGTTGCGCCCCCAGACCCACATAGCTCAGCCCCGCTTCGGCCAGAATACCCAGCGAGAACTGGATGGTGCCCTGAACGATCAGCAGATTGGCGACATTGGGCAGGATATGTTCGACTGATATCCGCGCAGCCCCCTTGCCCGAGACACGGGCAGCGAGGATGAACTCACGCTCCCACAGGGACAGGGCGGCGCCCCGCGTGATGCGAGCGAAGACCGGGATGTTGAAGATGCCAATGGCGATGATGGCGTTGACCGCGCCAGCTCCGAATACGGCGGTGATCAGTATGGCAATCACCAGCGAGGGGAAGGCAAAGACAAGATCGTTGCCGCGCATGATCACTTCGTCCAGCCACGACCCTTTGCGCGCTGCCGCGGTCAGACCCAGTGGCACGCCCAGCGCCATGCCGATCCCGACAGCCACAAGCGCGACGGCGATGGATGTCCGCGCGCCGACCATGATCATCGAAAACATATCGCGCCCGAAATGGTCGGTGCCGAACCAATTCAGCGCGTTGGGCGTTCGCAACTTGTCGGGAATGCTGAGAGCGGCGTGGTCATAGGGTGTCCAGACGAACGAGATCAGCGCCGCCAGCAACACAAGGGACGACAACGCAGCGCCGAGGATCAGATTGCGCGTCATGTCCGATCCCTCAGCCTTGGGTCAACTGCCGCATAGGCCAGATCGACCAGAAAGTTGACCGTGATGACAGCAAAGACCAACAGCATCACCACCGACTCGACCACGATCAGATCGCGCGCGGAAATGGCCTGAAACACCAGCCGCCCAAGACCCGGCAGGTAAAACACCTGTTCGATGATGATCGACCCTGCCAGTAGGAAGGAAAATTGCAGCCCGATGATGGTTAGTACGGGGATCAGCGCATTGCGAACCCCGTGCCGCCACAGCGCCTGACGCGGGCTGAGCCCTTTGGCGCGGGCGGTGCGCATGAAGTCCTCGCCCAGAATGTCCAGCAACGAAGACCGCATGACTCGCGCCAGGATGGCGGCTTGCGGCAGCGCCAGCGCAATTGCTGGCAGGGTCAACGACTTGAGCCCGGCCCAAAGCCCGCTGTCCCAGCCCGCAAACCCGCCCGCATTGAACCAGCGCAGGTTGATGGCGAAGATCAGCACCAGCATCATGGCGAACCAGAAATTTGGCACCGCGATGCCCAGTTGCGTTGCCCCCATCACCGCCAGATCACCCGGTTTTCCGCGACGCGCGGCGGCATAGATCCCGGCGGGAAAGGCGATCAGCGTCGACAGGATCAACGCATAGAGCGCCAGCGGCAGCGAAACCCACAACCGGTCTGCGATCATCTGCGACACTGGTGTACGATAGGTATAAGAGGTCCCGAAATCCCCGCGCAGCATCCCCCCGACCCAGTTGGCGTATCGCTGAACCTTTGGAACATCGAGACCAAGTTCCGCCCGCAGCGCTGCCAGCGTGTCAGGCTGCGCGTTCACGCCCAGCATGAACGAAGCCGTGTCGCCCGGCGCGATCTCGATCACCGCAAAGATGACAACCGATGCCACAGCAAGACTGAGGATCAGCGACATCAGGCGTTTGAGAATGTAGCGCAGCATCGTCAACACGTTAGGGGCGCAGTTACGCCCGGTCCAGCACCTAACGGTATTTGCGCCGCTCGGCCTGAATCAAATTGTCCGCGCAGCTTGAGATCTCGGCGAACCCTGCTGTGTCCGCCAGCCAGTTCTGGTTGGCCTCATCCCGCGCCAGAGTCGCGCGACGCAGGACCATCAATCGGGCACGAGGGCTGTTCAGAAATTGGTCCTGCGGGATCACCGACTCGAGCGGACTGTCATAGCGGATGGCCTCAAAGTACCCTCCTGACGCCGCCAGAAAAGCAAAAGCACAGGCCCGGGCCTGTGATGAGCACTGCGTTGTACATAGATCAGCAATAGGTTTCGCGGAAGGCGCTGACATCAGCCAGTCTTCGACCGCGCCACGCCAGGCGTTCTCGGGCGATATGTCCCCAAAACCCAACCCCAACGCCAGCGTGCCAGCCATGCCCAGCGCGTCGGACTGCGTCGCGTCGACCGGCGCAGTTTGGATGTGGCGCAGCACCGCCATGCCGTCGCCACGATGCTCAGAAGGTCCAGATAAATAGGTCAGGTAAGGCAGCAGTTCCTGCATCACCGACTCGTCTGCCGAAAGTTCGTCGCGCAATTCCTGACTGCCATAAAGTGCGACAATCCGAGTGGGGCGATCCGTCGCCTGATGCTCACCCAACTGGTTCAACCGGTCAATCAGTCCAAGGTCTGGCTCTGCCCCCTTGGCCTGCATCAGAGCCTGAGCCAAAGGGTTCCCGGCCTGTGCTTCGACAAATAGCCATGACCGACCGAATGTGCTGAGATCCTTGTATCGGAACAGATCATGCGCGTCCACCCGGTCCAGCGATTGCCGGAACGGCGAGGGTCCGAGATCGGACGTCTCGATGCGGGCCAGCAACAGACGCGCATCGGAATCACCTTCGTTCGCAAGATCAGCCAGCAACTGCAGGCTTTCTGCGTCATCGCCCTGCAACCAAAGGTCGACGGCAGACTGCAAGCGCGAATTGGCCTGAGCCGCCGGGGCACAGACACATCCGATTGCCATGGCCAAAGCCCCGATTAGCCTTTTTAGCATCCGTCCCCACTTTGTTGCGTCGATGCGCCGTGCCTATTCGCTCCAGCGGATCGCAGTCAAATCGATTGCAGCCGTTGGCGCGTTTTCCCACAGGCCCTCAACACCAGCCTTCGCCACGCCCAGCTTGGCCAACTGAAACAGATAGCCGTTGACATAGTCGTTCGCGATCAGCCGCTGCGCTTCTCCCAGCAGTCTGGTGCGTTCTTCAGGATCGGTGGTTTCGTCCAGAGTATCCATCAATGCCTGGAAGTCCGTGCTGTCATACTGAAAGTAATAGTCGGGGCGCGCGTAGATGCCGATATCCATCGGCTCGGTATGGCTGACGATCGTCAGGCCAAAATTCTTGCCCTTGAAGACCGATTCCAGCCACTGGGCCCATTCGACGTTGATAATCTCGGCCTTGATCCCGATCTCGGCCAACTGAGCGGCGACGATCTCGCCACCGCGCCTTGCATAGGATGGCGGCGGCAGATGCAGCGTCGTTTCGAACCCGTCGGGATAACCCGCTTCGGCGAGCAAGGCCTTGGCTTTATCGGGGTCATAAGCGGCTACGCCGGTCAGATCGACATAGGCCGGATTGTGAGGTGCAAAATGGCTGCCGATCGGAGTTCCATAACCGAACATTGCCCCATCAATGATGGCCTGCCGGTCGATTGCATGAGCCAGCGCCTGCCGGACCAGAATATCGTCGAACGGAGCCTGCTTGTTATTGGTCGACAGGATCGTTTCGCCTTCGGTCGACCCAACCAGAATCTGAAATCGGGGATCTGCATCGAACTGAGGCAGATTCTCGGGCGCCGGGTAGTTGTCGAATGCGTCCAGGTCCTCGGCCATCATCGCAGCAAACGCCGCTGTGGGATCCGAGATGAACTTGAACGTAGCCGTCTCTAACGCGGGCTGATCGCCCCAATAGTTGGGGTTGCGATTCAGGGTGATGCTGTCGCCCTGTACCCAGTTGCCAAAGGTGAATGCGCCTGTTCCCACCGGGTTGGTCTTGATGGTCTCGATGCTTTCGGGCGCAACGATGACCGCATCGCCCCAGGCCAGATTGAACAGAAAGTTCCCGTTGGGCTCTTTCAGGGTAATCTTCACCGTCAGCGGATCGACAACCTCGACGCTTTCGATCCCTGCAAACAGGGCCTTCTGCGCGTTTGCGCTGTCATCGGCCGTAGCGCGGTCCAGGCTGAACTTGACGTCTTCGGCATCCATCGTCGTGCCGTCGTGAAAGGTAACGCCGTCGTGCAGCTTGAAGGTATAAACTGTACCGTCGCCGGAAATCTCCCAACTTTCCGCGAGGGCTGGTACAATTGATCCATCGCCCTCAAAGCGGGTCAGACCTTCGAAGATATTGTTGTAGGTCACCGAATCGATGATCTGCGCAGCGGCACTGGTCGGGTCGAGATGCGGCGGTTCAAGCTGAACGCCGATGGTAATGTCAGATTTCGCCAGTGCCTGAGACGCAACCAGGCTGACCCCAAGGGCCGCCGCAGTTACGAAGGGCCGAAACAGTTGCTGTGTCATTGAAATCTCTCCCCATTGGAAAACGTTCCACGCGTGGTTCAACGGTCGTACAGCTGCCAATGTCCCTTTAAACCTCAGGTCAATCAAGGAAATGTTCGCGCAATCGGGGTTTCTATGTCCTGCCGCAATCTGTTATGCCGCACCGTAGCATAAATCCCGGAGGAGCGTGCCATGAGCGCCACCGCCCGCAAGACAGCCCCGAACGCCGAGGATATCCGCGCACGCAAAGGGGGCGAACCTCTGGTCAGCCTGACCGCCTATACGACGCCGATGGCGCGGCTGATGGATGCGCATTGCGACTTTGTTCTGGTCGGCGACAGCGTGGGCATGGTGTTGCACGGGCTGGAATCGACGCTGGGCGTGACGATGGAGATGATGATTCTGCACGGGCAGGCCGTCGCACGCGGGCTGTCCAGCGCGATGATGGTCATCGATATGCCCTTTGCCAGCTACGAACACGAACCACCCGAGGCGTTTCGCAACGCCGCCCGTCTGATGGCGGAAACCGGGGCCGGTGCCGTCAAGCTGGAGGGTGGCGTCGAAATGGCCGAAACCATCCGCTTTTTGGTCAAGCGCGGCATTCCGGTGATGGCGCATATCGGGCTGACGCCACAATCGATCAATACGCTGGGCGGCTATAAGGTGCAGGGCCGCGACGAACAGGCCGAGGCGGTGCTGGCCGATGCTCGTGCCGTAGCCGACGCTGGCGCGTTTTCCGTCGTGTTAGAGAAGGTTCCGCAAAAGCTGGCCGATCGGATCACCGCCGATATTCCGATACCGACCATCGGTATTGGCGCTTCCGCCGGATGTGACGGGCAGATTCTGGTTGTCGACGACATGGTGGGCTTTTTCACGGCCTTCAAACCGAAATTCGTCAAACGCTATGCCGAGCTTGGGCCGCAGGCCGAGGCCGCCATCGCCGAATACGCAGCCGAGGTTCGCGCGCGCGCCTTTCCCGCAGACGAACACGTGTTTGCCGATCAGGCACCGGCCAAAGGGGCCAAATCATGACACCAAGGATATTGCGGCATTTGGCCGACCTGCGCGCGTTGACCTCGGATTGGCGCAGCAATGGTGAAATCATCGGCGTCGTGCCAACAATGGGGGCCTTGCATCAAGGCCACCTGTCTCTGGTCGAGGCAGCCAAGGCTGATTGCGACCGCGTGATCGTGACGATCTTCGTGAACCCCAAACAATTCAACAACCCCGAGGATCTTGCCAAATACCCGCGGACCGAGGTTGAGGACGCCGAGAAGCTCGTCCCTTACGGTGTCGATGTGATTTACGTCCCCGAGCCGCAGGAGATTTATCCAGATGGGTTTGCCACCGGCGTTTCGGTCACCGGACTGACGGATATGATGGAGGGCCTCGGCCGTCCCGGGCATTTCGACGGGGTCGCAACGGTGGTGACAAAACTGTTCCTGCAAACGCAGGCAGATCGGGCCTATTTCGGACAGAAAGACTATCAGCAGCTTATGGTCGTTCGCCGCATGGCGCGCGACCTTGATATCCCGATTGCGGTGATCGGCTGCGAAACGGTGCGCGAAGCCTCGGGCCTGGCCATGTCGTCGCGCAATCTGCGGCTTTCGCCCGAGGCACTTGAGGTTGCGGCAAACTTGAACCGGACCATGCGGGATATTGCGGAAAAGCTGGCCGCCGGCGGTGAGATCGCACCCTTGGCGACCGAAGCGCAGGCTGCGCTTTTGGATGCTGGCTTCAGTGAGGTCGGCTATATCGAATTGCGTTGTGCCGCGACACTCGACCCTCTGACCCATGCCACGCGACCGGCGCGCCTGTTCGCGGCAGCATTTGTGGACGGGATTCGCCTGATCGACAACATCCCGGTGCCGTCGGCCTGATTTCTGCACTGGAACGCCCGCGACTGTTTGCGCTAAACTCTCCCAAAATGTCATGGGGAGAGAGCAGGCATGACCTATATTCTGGCGATTGATCAGGGCACAACGTCGTCACGCGCTATTTTGTTTGACGCAGGAATGCAGCGCGTCGGGACCGCGCAACGCGAATTCCCGCAGCATTTCCCGCGCGAGGGTTGGGTCGAACACGACCCCGAGGATATCTGGGACAGCGTCCTGACCGTTTGCCGCGAAGTCATGCAGTCGACAGGAACAACCGCCGACCAGATCGCGGGCATCGGCATCACCAATCAGCGCGAAACCACCGTGATCTGGGACCGGACCAGCGGCAAACCGATTCACAACGCGATTGTCTGGCAGGACCGCCGGACCGCCGACATTTGCGAAAAACTGCGTGACGCCGGGTGCGAGGATGACGTGACCGCCCAGACCGGTCTGTTGCTGGACCCGTATTTCTCGGGCACCAAGGTCAAATGGCTGCTCGACACCGTCCCCGGCGCACGCGACCGGGCCAAGGCGGGTGAGTTGCTCTTTGGCACCATCGACACTTTCCTGATATGGCGTCTGACCGAAGGGCGTGTGCACGCCACCGATGCCACAAACGCCGCACGCACCCTGCTGTTCGACATTCACAAAGGCGCGTGGAGCACTGATATCTGCGACCTGCTGGACGTGCCAATGGCAATGCTACCTGATGTCCAAGACTGTGCCGCTGATTTTGGGCATACCCCCCTGTTGGGCGGTCAGATACCGATTCTGGGCGTGGCTGGAGACCAGCAAGCTGCCACAATCGGCCAGGCCTGTTTCAGCCCTGGTATGTTGAAATCGACATACGGCACCGGGTGCTTTGCGCTGCTGAACACGGGGCACGAGCCGGTCGGGTCGCAGAACCGGCTGCTGACCACCATTGCCTATCAATTGGACGGGAAACGCAACTATGCGCTCGAGGGATCGATTTTTATAGCCGGCGCAGCGGTCCAGTGGCTGCGCGATGCCTTGCAGATCATCGATGCAGCACCGGAAAGCGGCGAGCTTGCGGCAAAGGCGGATCCGAACCAACATGTCGTGCTTGTGCCCGCCTTCACGGGGCTGGGCGCGCCTTATTGGAAGCCCGATTGCCGTGGTGCGATCTTTGGTCTGAGCCGAAACTCTGGCCGCGCCGAAATCGCCCGCGCCACGCTGGAAAGCATCGCCTTTCAAACCCGCGACCTTTGGCATGCCATGCAGGGCGATTGGGGCGACGCGGCCGATGTCACACTGCGGGTCGATGGCGGTATGAGCGCCTCGGACTGGGCAATGCAGGGGTTGTCGGACCTTCTGGGCGCGCCGGTCGACCGCCCGGTCATGCAGGAAACCACCGCGCTGGGTGCGGCCTGGCTGGCTGGTATGCGGTCAGGGGTCTACCCGGACCAGCAGGGTTTTTCGGAAACCTGGGCCCTGGATCGTCGGTTTGAGCCCGTGATGTCCGGCGAAAAGCGCGATGCGGCCTATGCGCGCTGGCAGCGCGCGGTTTCGGCGGCGATGGCATTCTGACCCACCTGGGCTCAGCTGTGATCCTTCATCAGACGCTGCTTTTGGCGTGACCAGTCGCGCTTGGCCTGTGCCTCGCGCTTGTCATGGGTCTTTTTGCCCTTGGCGATTCCGATTTTGATCTTGGCCATGCCCTTGTGGTTGAAATACAGAACCAGCGGCACCAGCGTCATGCCTTTGCGCTGGGTCGCGTTCCACAGGTTCGACAGCTCTTTGCGCGACACCAGCAGCTTGCGGCGGCGGCGTTCCTCGTGCTTGAAGACCTTGGCCTGCTCGTAGGGCGCAATGTAACTGTTGATCAGCCACAACTCTCCATCATCGACCGACGCATAGCTTTCGGCGATGTTCGATCCACCCGCGCGCAGGGACTTGACTTCGGACCCTTGCAGCATGATGCCACATTCCAGATCGTCCTCAATCGCGTAGTCAAACCGCGCGCGCCGGTTTTCGGCAATCACTTTGTAGTTCGGGTCTGTCTTTTGCTTGGCCATGACGCGTTGATTTAGGCGGCTTGTGCGGGCCTTGCAAGCCCCCAGCGTTCAACCTGTCAGGACTTGGCCGAGATGATCAGATCAGGGCCGAATATCGTATCCGCATGGTTGTGCAGGTATATCTTCAGCCACGGGGTAAAACGATCCGGGTGCCGTTTCACTTCGGCCAGAAGATCATGGTAGTCGATCCAGCGGATATCCATAACTTCGTCCGGATTAGGCTCGATTTTCAGCGGTTTGCGCACATGGGCCAGAAAGACGTCGACGACCTCGTTCTCGACCAGACCGTTGCCCACATCGGCGTGGTATTCCAGCCGGTGCCGGTATTCGGGATACAGGCCCGTGATGCCCAATTCTTCTTTCAGCCGCCGTACGGCACAGGCCGATGCGCTTTCGGCCCAGTCAGGATGGGTACAGCAGGTATTCGCCCAGAGGCCCGGCGTGTGATATTTGCCCAGCGCGCGGCGCTGCAACAAAATCTCGGTTCCGCGCACCACAAAGACCGACACGGCCTTGTGCTTGAGCCCCTTTTCGTGCGCCTCCAGCTTGTCAACAGGGGCCAGTTCCCCGTTCACCCATGCCGGAATCATGATTCCCATCTGTCTTCTCCTGCTGCCGAACCCAAATGCGGCGATATCCATGACCTGGCTCTGGCCCGATCGGCTTGGCGGTGTGGCTAAAGGTTTGCGGCCTCCCAACCGCTGCCCCCAAATTGGCGCTGATCGGTCCGCCAATCAAGCGCACGAAAGGCCGCAGGGGCTGCGGCCTTTTTGCAGGAATGACCCGGCAGGGATGGTCAGAGGTTATTCACCAGAAACGCTGATGATATAGGCGTAAACGTCCTCGGCCCCCTTCTTCAGCTTGAAGGTCATCTTGGATTTGGCCGAGGTTTGACCCAAATAGTCTTTCAGGAATGCTTTGGGGTCCTGTGCGTAGGCCACAAAGGTCTCTTCATCCCAGACCAGACCGTTTTCACCTGCTTCGACGATGCTGTCGCCGTATTTGAAATCTTCAATCGTACCAGCGGTCCGCCCGGCGATTCCATAAAGGTTCGGTCCGGTCTTGCCGCCCTTGACGATCACTTCTCCCGCAGGATCGGCGATCATATGGCAGGACTTGCACTTGTTGAACGCTTTCTTACCGGCGTCGGCGTCACCTTCGGCAAAGGCAGGAACGGCCAGCAGACTAACAATAGCGGTGGCGAGGATGCGGTTCATAACTGTAGCTCCGATACGAATTGGCTGCCCCGAATGGACCTTCGGCGCAAAAAAGAGTCAACGCGCAGATTGCCGCGCGAGGTCACTGTGCCACTGCGACATAAAGGCTGTCCTTAACTTAAGTCATGTGGATCATTTGTCATGCCCGTCGGACCAGCTTGGCAGCAAATCACCCTTGGCCGGGGTCGCCAGATACACCGCGCGCGCAATCGCGCGGCTCAGGCAAAGCGAAGCAGCGTGGCCAATCTGCGCCAATGCGCCCGGATCCGCCGCCAGAGGCCGGGCACCTGTGCTGACGCCAAACACCAGATCGCCATCTCCCGGCGTATGGGCCGGCACAATGGCACGGGCAATGCCGTCATGCGCAGCAACGGCAAGGCGATGACATTGCGCCTTGGTCAGGTCGGCATCCGTCGCCACAATGGCGATTGTTGTGTTGGTCTTGTCAGGCGTCGCCGGGTGCATCGCCCGGGCCTTGAGACTTTCGGGGATCGCGCCCAGCCCCGAGGCCGGATCTGGCCCCAAACCGCCAAGTTCAGAGTCTAACTCGAAAGAAGCCGCCCAGAAATGCCTGTCACCGGGTGTTGTCACACTGCCCAGCGGGTTCGCGGCGACCAGCGCTCCAACATTGATACCGTTCTCCAGACGCAGCGACGCGGATCCCAGCCCGCCCTTATGCATCGCCGCCAGCGCTCCGGTTCCCGCCCCGGACGTTCCCAGTTCGAAGGTTTCGTCTGCGGCCAAGAACGCGGCCCGGCCCAGGGCGCGATATGGGTTTTCGGACCAGCTTTTGTCACCGCCGTTCAACAAATCGAACAGGATGGCACCCGGCACGATCGGCACCGTGACGGGGCCAACCGCAAAGCCGCGCCCCTGTGCGAGCAGAGCATCGGCAACCCCCGAGCAGGCATCGAGCCCAAAGGCTGATCCCCCCGACAATGTAATCGCGTCGACACGCGCGACCGATTTGTCCGGGGCCAACAAGTCGGTTTCCCGCGTCCCCGGCGCACCGCCCATGACGTGGACAGAGGCCGCAAACGGGTCTTTGGAGGTCAACACAGTCGTGCCGGATTTCAGCAGCTCGTCCTTGGCATTTCCGACCAGAAGGCCGGGGACATCGGTGATCAGATTTCGGGGTCCGGGGGTCATGTTCGTCTCGGATGCTGCTGCCAGAAAGCGTGTAGACGCGCCGCCTCCGACAGGGAAATTTCTGGCCGTATGAAGAGCTGATCAGATACAGCGGCCACCGTCGACCTCCAATGCTGCACCGGTGATCATGCTGGCCTCGTCCGAGCACAGGAAACAGGCGGCATTGCCCATGTCTTCGGGGGTCGAAAAGCGGCCAAGCGGGATGGTCGCCAGAAACTTGGCGCGCATTTCGGGCGTGTCTTCGCCCATGAAGGATTTAAGCAACGGGGTTTCGCCCGCCACCGGGCAGATTGCGTTTACCCGCACCCCGGACGGGGCGAGTTCGACGGCCATCGTCTTGGTTGCTGTGATCATCCAGCCCTTGGAGGCGTTGTACCAGTTCAAGTTCGGGCGCGGCGACAGTCCGGCGGTCGAGGCCACGTTCAGAATCGCACCGGTTCCGCGTGCCTTCATCATGGGCACCAACGCCCGCGCGGTCAGGTAGACCGATTTCATGTTTACATTGAAAACTCGGTCGAAATCGTCCTCGCTGACCTCTTCCAGTGGCGCAGGCAGATGGGTGATGCCGGCATTGTTGACCAAAATGTCCAGATGGCCAAAGCGGTCCTGCATGATGTCGGCCATCGCTTGCACCGAGGTGGCATCCGCCACGTCCACCAATTGCGCAATTGCGTTCGGGCCAAGCTGGTTGGCCAGAACCTCAGCCGCGTCACCGTTGATATCGGCGATCATCACGCGCGCACCCTCGGACAGGAACTTCTGCACGATCCCGGCGCCAAAGCCTGACGCGCCGCCGGTCACGATCGCGGTTTTTCCCTCTAACCTCATGGTCTTGCTCTCCCTTGTCGGGTCAGACTACCAAGGCGCGGCGAAACTGCCAGATCAATCTTCCGCGACCTTGCCGCGCAGCGCCTTTACGTCCGAACGCGCCTTTTTCGCGGCCAGACGGCGCTTGACCGAACCATAGGTGGGTTTGGTGGCGATGCGCCGTTTCGGCTTGACCAGCGCGCGGGTGATCAACTCGGCCAATCTGGCGCGGGCGATGTCACGATTACGGGCCTGGCTGCGGGTTTCCTCGCATTGAATGATGATTGCGCCGTCCTTGGTCCAGCGCCGCCCCGCCAGCCGTTTCAGCCGCGCCTTCACCGGATCGGGCAGCGAGGGCGAGCGCGCGGCTTCAAACCGCAACTCAACCGCGGTCGAGACCTTGTTGACGTTCTGTCCGCCCGGACCCGAAGAGCGTACAAAGCTTTCGGTCATTTCCCAGTCTTGCAGGGCGATATCGTCAGTGATGCGCAACATGGGTCGGACCTTACAAGGCGGGCGCGAAAACAAAAAGGGCCGCCCCGGCGGGACGGCCCTTCGAAAGTTCAGGAGGTCGGGTCGGTTAGATCAATCGACCAGCCGGAGCGCACGCTCCGCCAAGGGCTGCCCTAGCAGGCGATCCCCCCGGTTGTTCCGACACCTCTCTCCAATCTCTTTCTCGACACTGGATCACCTCCTTTTCTATCTGTTGCGGTTAACAATGAGCCTGACACAAGATGCGCCATTCTCAAAGCGTTTTTTTACGCGGGCTGCGCGGTCATACGTGCAACGATCACCTTGAAGGGGATCAGAGCGATCAGCGCCAACGACAGTTTGACCAACCAATCAGCAAAGGCCAGCGTCACCCACAAGGGCGCCATCGGACCGGTCAGCATGAACGGCACAGGCTCCCACGCCCAGTTGATCGCGGCGTCTGCGGTGGCTCCGAAGATCGTGATCGACGCGGAAAAGGCGATGGTAAAGAACACCACGGTATCAAGCGCCGAGCCAACCAGCGTCGAGGCCAAAGGCGCACGCCACCAGCGCCCGCCGCGCATGGCATTGAATACGGTGACGTCGGAAAGCTGCGCCAGAAGGAAGGCAACACCAGACGCCACGGCAACCCGAAGCGGTACGGCGGCATAGGTGAAACCATCACCTTGAAGCATGATCTGGCTGCCGATCAGCGAACAGATGACGCCCACCAGGAAGCCTGCAAATACGACCTTGCGGGCCGGACCGACACCATAAACGCGGTTGGTGATATCGGTGACCAGATAGGCGAGCGGATAGGTAAAGGCACCCCAGGTCAACAGACCGTCGAGGATCAGGAACTGGACCAGAATGTTCGAGGCCACGACAATGGTGGCCATGGCAATGATGCCGGGAATAAAGCTGCGTTGCATTTTCAGATGCCCGTTTTGACAAGGTAGCGGCGACTTGGCCAAGGGCTCATCCCAAGGCAGGCCGCGCTTCTAGCGGGTCGAAACGCGTTTGGCAAGTCATTCGGGCAACAGATATTCGACCAGTTCGGTGCGCTGCAGCGCCAGAAAATTGTCGTCCGAGATCATGGTGGCCCGCAGCCGTCCCTGCCTGTCGCGCCAGACAGACAATCCTTCGAGGTTATCATGGGTGCCGGTCCCGGTTTCTAACAGGGTTTCTTCGGCGCTGGCACCATGGCTGCCCACTCGCCAGCGGCGCAGCCGTGTCTGAAATCCGAACATGGTGACGTGACGCTCCAGCACATACAGCCGTCCATCCGGTCCGAAATCGGCGGCCACGGGCAGGAACTTGCCGCGTGGCGGCAGGACAAAGGGCGTGGACCAGGCTTTGCCGTTCCAGCGATAGACGGGAATGTCCCCTTTAGTGGTCCGGCTCTTTTCAGTCATGGTGTAAAGTCGCCCGCGATCGTCTATCGCCAATGCCTCGAACGACCCGTTCCGATCCAGCGCACGAAAGGCCTTGGGTCGCGGCAGCACCCGCGCAGGCACGCCCGGCGATCGGTAATGTGCGACCCGATGAACCCCTTCGAACGACAGGAAAAAGCTGCCGTCCGATGCGACCGCAATTCCTTCGGCGTCCCCCGCACGGCCCGACAATTTGCGGCCCCGGCTGGACAGCAGCGGCGATCGGCTCAGAAGTTGAATACCGGTGATCCGATCTCCGTTCCGTTCAATCCGCGCGGTCACCAGATGTGAGCGGTCACTTACCGCGATCATCTGCTGGCCCCGCGCCGAAATATGGACCGCCGAAAACCCGCCGAACCAATCAGAGTTGCCGCGCCAGACATAGCTGCCCAGCAACGTGGCGGTTTTGACCTCGACAGCACCAACCGGACCAGCCAGCACCGTCGCTGCAATCAGTTGGACTGCAACACGGCGGCGCATTGTTGGGGCAGATCGGCAAGGCGGTATTCACGCCGTTTCTTTGGGGCCGGAGCGTTCGGGTCCGGCGGCGGCGGGTTCAGGATGTTGCGCACCCATTGCTGCGCCTCCGCACATCCATCGCCCTTGGGTGGCGGGTCCTGATTGACGCATCCGCGCGATCCACGCGGGCAACTCAGCCGCACATGGAAATGATAATGGTGCCCCCACCAGGGTCTGATCTTGCGCAGATAGGCCCGGTTGCCCTTTTCATCATTGCACATCTGCACCTTGGCTCCGGGGAACACGAAAATCCGCGCGACGCGTTTGTCCTTGGCGGCTTCGCGCAGGACGGCATGGTGTTGTTTCGTCCAGTTGCCATTCACATAAGCCCCGTTTGCGCGGCGCAGCGAGATCGACGAGATGTTTTCGCGCGCCTTGCGGCTGAGACGCATGTTATCGCCCGGCAGCATCCAGATATCGATGTCGAGACCCAGTTGGTGAGAACGGTGCCCGGACGTCATCGGCCCGCCGCGCGGCTGGCTGATATCCCCGACATAGAGACCGTTCCACCCGGGCTGCTTGGCCGCGAACCGGCTGAGGTCCTGCACATAGTCTATCGCTTGCGGGTGTCCCCAGTTGCGATTACGCGACAGGCGCATGGCCTGCCAGGTGGGTCCGGTCTCGGGCAGTTGCACCGACCCGGCCGCACATCCGCGCGAATAACTGCCGAAGGCTGCTGCTTTTTGCTGCGAACTGACCTTCTGCGACCCGAACAATTGCTTGGCCAACGGTTGCGCCCCAGCTGTGCCTGCCCATGACAACGCGGCGCATATCGCCAAAAAACGTAATAAAATCATCTGCTCTGATCCCCTTCCGGTTTCACCCAGCGCATCAGGAATAATCCCAGAATAAACAACAGAATGATCGGTGACACCCCTAAACGCGCACTCCCGGTGACGGATGTTGCAATGCCGATCAGCAGAGGCGCGGCAAACGCTGTTGCGCGACCGGACAGACCGTAAAGCCCAAAGCTCTCAACGGGTGTTTTGGGATCCGTATGGCGCACCATCATCGAACGGCTGGCCGATTGCAGAATGCCGCCCATGCCGCCGATCAGGACGCCACATCCAAAGAACACAAGATCCGGCAGGCCGGACCCTTCGGGCAGCGAGATGCCGAAAACCTGCGTCCGATCCATCGACACCACGGTGAGGCAGACGAAAATCAAAACCCAGATTGCGATCAAAATCACGGGTTTAGGGCCGAATTTGCGATCCGCCTTGCCGCCGATCCATGCAAAAACGGCCGAGGCCAGAACGCTGACAATCCCGAATACTCCGATCTTGACCAGATCCCACTCGAGCACCAGCGCCGCATAGACCCCACCAAAACTGTAGAGCCCGTTCAACGCGTCACGATAGAACATCGAAGACCCTAGGTAACTGGCCAGACTCAATCGGTGGCGCAAGGCAGAGATGGAATGGCCCAACAGGCTCAAAGCCTCTCCAAAGCTGCCCTTTTTGCTGGTCGATGAGTCGTCCTGGACCCACAGGAAATACGGGACCATGAACAGAAGGAACCATCCCGCCGTGAAAGGTCCGACAAAGCGGGTGCCTTCGCGGGTCGTCGCATCCAGCCCGAACACCGGGTCCATTCCGATCAGCGTTCTGCCGTTTGGCTGCTCGACAAACAGCGTCAGCATGATCGCCAATGAAATCAGACCGCCGAAATAGCCAAAGGCAAAGCCCGAACCCGAAATCTCTCCGACCTCATTATCGTCGCCCAGGTCAGGCAGCTGAGAGTTGATGAAGATCAACGCATATTCCGCGCCCACAAAGCCGAGCCCAAAGGCCGACAGCATCAGCCACATATTCGATCCGTCCGGCATCGTGTACCACAGCGCGGCCGAACCCACCGCATACATCACCGAAAAGGCAAAAATCCACGGGATGCGGCGGCCCGATACATCTGCCATCGCCCCCAACAACGGTGCCCCAAACGCGATGATCAACCCGGTGATGGTCAGGCAGTTGGCCCAGACCGTCTGTGCCTGGGCGGCGGCTGATTCAGCGTCCAATCCTGCATTTGCATAGAATTGGGCGGCGACCCCGGCGAAGTATGGCCCGAACACAAACGTCACCAGCAATGTGTGGAACGGCTGGCTGGCCCAGTCGAAAAACCACCAGCCCCAAATGCGCTTGCGCTTGGATATTTCTGCCATGACTGCCCCTGTTTATCGTTGGCTTCATAAGACGGGCCTTTGCCGCAATTCGCAAGCGTTCAGTTGGCGCGGACTTGCTCTTTGCCGTAAGGGCGCTTAGGTCTCAGGCAATTGACGAACGGAGTGCCCATGCTGTCGCTGATCCAAATTCTTCTGCTGATCCTGGACATTGTCTGGTTCATCATTCTGGCCCATGTGATCATGAGCTGGCTGATCAACTTTCAGGTCCTCAACCTGCACCAGCAACTGGTGGCGCAAATCTGGTATGGCCTGAATCGTATTTTAGAGCCTATCTACGGACCGATCCGCCGCGTTTTGCCCAATATGGGCGGGCTGGACCTGACGCCGCTGGTGGTGCTGGTCGCGGTCTACGCATTGCGGATCATCCTGATCAACAATGCGGTCTATTTCGTCTAAGACCTTGTTCACCGAATCTTAGTATGTGATTGTCCTGTTTTAAGAGCAGATAAATCTTAAAACAGGGCCAGCCCGCATATGTTCGACTCCGCGCCGTTGCTGCGAGATGTCTTTGGATTCGACGCCTTCCGCCCCGGGCAGGAAGAGATCGTTGATGCCGTGACCGCAGGCGAGAACGTGCTGGCGATCATGCCGACGGGTGGCGGTAAATCCTTGTGTTTCCAACTGCCTGCGCTGTTGCGCGATGGGGTCACGGTGGTCATCTCTCCGCTGATTGCACTGATGCGCGATCAGGTGCGCGGGCTGCAAGAGGCGGGCGTCGAAGCCGGGGCTCTGACGTCAGGCAACACGCCCGAGGAAACAGATGCGGTCTGGGACGCCTTGGAACAGGGTCGGCTGAAACTGCTCTATATGGCGCCCGAACGGCTGGCCGCAGGGTCTGCTCTGGGGATGCTGCGCCGGATCAATGTCGGCCTAATCGCTGTGGATGAGGCCCATTGCGTCAGCCAATGGGGTCACGATTTCCGCCCCGACTATTTGCGGATCGGCGAGCTGCGGCGCGCGCTGAACGTGCCTCTGGCCGCGTTTACCGCCACCGCGGATGCGGAAACGCAGGATGAAATCGTTGAGAAACTGTTCGATGGCAACGCCCCGCGCAAGTTTCTGCGCGGCTTCGACCGGCCCAACATTCATCTGGCTTTTGCCGCCAAGGACGGGCCGCGCAAACAGATTCTTGACTTTGCCGGTGCCCGCAAGGGCCAGTCAGGCATCGTCTATTGCGGCACCCGCAACAAGACCGAGGTTCTTGCGCAGGCGCTTCGTGCCGAAGGCCATTCGGCCTGCCACTATCACGGCGGCATGGAGGCCGAGGATCGCCGCATTGTCGAAACCCGCTTTGCCCGCGAGGACGGGCTGATCGTGGTCGCCACCGTGGCCTTTGGCATGGGTATCGACAAACCCGACATCCGATGGGTCGCGCATGCGGACCTGCCCAAATCGATCGAAGCGTATTATCAGGAAATTGGCCGTGCAGGCCGTGACGGTGGCCCCGCCGAGACTCTGACGTTGTTTGGCCCCGACGACATCCGTCTGCGCCGCTCGCAGATCGACGAAGGTTTGGCTCCATCCGAGCGCCGCATCGCTGATCACGCACGGTTGAATGCGCTGCTTGGGCTGGCCGAAGCGCTGAAATGCCGCCGTCAGAACCTGCTGGGATATTTTGGCGAACAGATCGAGCCTTGCGGTAAATGCGATCTGTGCGACAACCCACCCGAAATCTTTGACGGTACCACGCCTGTCCGCATGGCCCTGTCCGCGATCCTGCGGACCGAAGAGTGGTTCGGCGCAGGTCATCTGATCGACATCCTGTTGGGCAATGAGACCGACAAGGTTCGCGCCCGCCGTCATGACGCTCTGTCCACCTGGGGCATCGGCAAGGACTGGTCGCGCCCGCAATGGCAGGCGATTTTCCGGCAGATGATGGGTCACGACCTGGTCCGTCCCGACCCGGACCGCCACGGGGCATTGCGTATGACCGAAGCTGCAAAGCCGATCCTGAAGGGTGAGGCGCAGATCGATCTGCGCAAGGACACGATCCGCAAGGCCACCCGCAGACCTGCGGTCAAGGCCATGGTGTCTGAAGAGGACGCTCCGCTGCTTTCGGCGCTCAAGGCCAAGCGTCGTGCGTTGGCGGAATCCGCGCGGGTTCCGGCCTATGTGATCTTCCCCGACCGCACGCTGATCGAAATGGCTGAAACCCGCCCTGCAACGCTGGACGACATGGCCCGGATCGGCGGTGTTGGTGCAAAGAAACTGGAACGCTATGGCGCTACGTTTCTGAAAGTGATCGCGGGCGAGGTTCAAGCTGTTCACCCGGCGCGCCGCAAGCTTGCGGGCCGCGATCAGGGTGAGATTTACGACCGTCTGCTTGAGGTTCAGTCTCAACTGTCGCGCGGCCCCGAAGGGATCGACAAACCGCTGAGCTGCTCTGCCTCGCAACTGGCGAAAATCGCGCAGTTGCGACCCGACGACCCGCGTGGGATCGAAAAGCTGCTGGACGATCGCCGTCACGAAAGGTTCGGCGCGGCCTTTCTGGACGTGCTGCGTCAGGCGGGCTAGATACGGCCCATCAGGCAAGGAACGAGGGCGGATATGCTGGTAGTGATTTCCCCGGCCAAGCGGCTGGATTGGGCTGAACGAGATGTCGAAGTGACCCAACCCGATTTTCAGGACGACGCCATCCGCCTGTCGAAAACCGCGCGCAACCTGACGCTGGGCGACCTTAAAAAACTCATGGATCTCAGCGATGACCTGGCTCGTCTGAACCGCGACAGATACCGCGTATTCTCGGACGCGCCCGAGGCTGGTGCCACGCGGCCTGCTGCGCTGGCGTTTGCAGGTGACACCTATCAGGGGCTCGAAGCCGCATCGCTGGACGCCGAGGAAATGGCCTGGGCGCAGGATCACCTGCGCATATTGTCCGGACTCTACGGCATTCTGCGCCCGCTGGATGCCATTCAGGCCTATCGGCTTGAGATGGGCAGCAAACTGAAGACCCGTCGCGGGAAGAACCTGTACGACTATTGGCGCGATCAGCTCAGCAAGGCGCTGAATGCGCAAGCGCAGGAGATTGGCAGCGAAATACTGGTCAATTGCGCCAGCCAGGAATATTTCGGCGCCGTTGCCCCGAAGGCGCTGCGGTTGAAGGTGGTCACCCCGGTGTTCATGGAAGACAAGGCAGGCGCACCCAAAGTTGTCAGTTTCTTTGCCAAAAAGGCGCGCGGCGCGATGGCGCGGTATATCATCCAACACCGTCTGACCGACCCCAATGCTCTGCTGGATTTCGACAGCGGCGGCTATGAATACCGCCCCGACCTTTCTGAAACAGGCAAACCGGTCTTCGTGCGCCCCTACCAAGCCTGACCCGGTATCTCAGCACCAAGCGAAAAGCGCGGGGGGTCCAATCGTGCCCGCGCCCGAGACGTTAGTGCAATCTGTTTTGAACGCGACTTCGCCTAGTCGTCCGATGGTGCGTCGGCAACCAAAGCGGCAGCATCCCGCGGCTGATGGTTCCGGATCATCTGGTGGATCAGCGTTTTGTGCAGCGGCTTGGTCAAATAGTGATCCAGACCGGCGGCCAGAATACCCTGATCATCCCCTGCCATGGCATGCGCAGTCAGGGCGACGATCGGAACGCTCCGGTCTGTGCCGAGCTCGAGCCGTCGAATTTCTCCGGTCGCCTGTTTGCCGTCCATTTTCGGCATCGAGATATCCATGAAAATCAAATCCGGTTCGAATTCGGAATAGGCCGAGACCGCCTCGATCCCGTTGCCCGCAAACCGGAGGTCAATATTCAGGTCCTTGGTCATTTTCCTGAGGATCAGCTGGTTGGTTCGGTTGTCCTCGGCTGCCAAAACGCGCATTTTCCGATGGGCCATGTCAACAGGCTTTTCCGTGCCCAAACCCGCCGAGGGTTCCGGGGGTTGCGTCACACCAAGGTCCAGCAACCGTGCGTAAAGCTCGGATCTGGGGATTGGTTTCTGCAACACCCCGTCAATCAGATCATGGGCCGGGTCTGCGTGAAGCAGGCCGGGGTTGGCCGACATGACAACAATTGACAGATCGACCCAGCCCCTCTCTCGCAAGGTTTTGGCCAGTTCCAGCCCGTCCATGTCCGGCAGATCCTGATCGCACAGCACAAGATCAATGCTTTGGTTGATCTCATCAAGTGCTGCCCGGCCGGACTCGCAAACCGTCACCCGTGAACCCAGTCGCCGTAACTGCTTGGTCAGGATTGCGCGGTTCACTTCCAGATCCTCGACCACCACCACATTGCGCAGCCGGTCGGTCAGGTTGGGCGGCACGGGCTGTGGACCCTCGGCGGTTGGAAGCGTGATGCGGAAGCCAAAACAGGACCCGGTCCCAGGCTCGCTTTCCACCCAAACAGTGCCGCCCATCATTGTGATCAGTCGTTTGGTAATCGCCAGCCCAAGCCCGGTGCCCTCGAATTGGCGGTTGCGTTCATCCTCGACCTGATTGAACTCGCCAAAAATATGCGAAATCTTATCTGCGTCGATCCCGATACCGCTATCTTCGATGGCGACGTGGATGTCGCAGCTTTGCCTGTCGGAATTGGGAACACCCGTGACGCGGATCAGCACGTGACCATCCGAGGTGAATTTGACCGCATTGCCCACCAGATTGGTCAGAATCTGACGCACCCTGCCGGGGTCGCCAAAAAACAGGGTCGGCAGGAACAGGTCGTAATCCACCAGCAGAGTCAGCCCCTTGTCGCGGACGCTGGGTTGCAACAGCATGGCAACCTCAAGAATGCAGCGCTCCAGATCGAACTGTTCAGGGTGCAGCGCCAGCTTGTCGGCCTCGATCTTGGAATAGTCCAGAACGTCGTTGATAATGACCAACAGCGCCTCGCCCGAGTTGCGGATCGTGTTGACATAAAGCCGTTGTTCATCGTCCAGCGGCGTTTCCGTCAGCAGCTCGGTCATGCCGACAATCCCGTTCATCGGAGTGCGTATCTCGTGGCTCATATTCGCCAGAAAAGCGGATTTGGCGCGATTGGCTGCCTCGGCCCTTTCACGCGCCGCGCGCAGCTCGGCCTCGTGCCGAACCGAGGATGTGATGTTCAGCGCCAGGCTGACCACATCACCGTCGGGCCCGCGCTGATCGATCAGACGGATGTACTGACCATTCCACAGCTGTATGACGACCGGGTCCGGATTCGGGCGATCCCATCGCAGCCGCATTCTGTTCCGCCAATCGGCACAGGAGTCGTCTCCGATATCGACGATCCCTTCAGCGGTCAAGATTTCCAGAATGCGGTGGTAGGAAATGCCGGGCGCAACCTCGTCCAGCCCCTCAAACACGCTGAGATACGCAGCGTTGGCGCTGATCAGGTTGCTGTCGCCATCGAAAAAGGCGAACCCGTCCTGAATGGTCTGGATCGAATGCCACAGGCGGCGTTCGGCAACCTCGATCTTGGCGTTGGCGACGGTCAGGTCGGATTTGACCTTTTCGTTCTCGCCACGCACGGTTTCCACTTCGGCCTGCGTCTCTCCGATCTGGCGGGTCAGCGCAATGGCGTGGCGACCGAGTTTCTGGTTCGCTGCCGACAACTCGGCCTGTTTCAACTGCAACAGCCGTTCGGCGGCAAGGCGCGCGCGCCGCTCCTGGGCAAGTTTTTCTGCAATGCTCATCAATCACGGGTCCCAGAACAAACTGGACCCAGCATCCCGACAGAGCGTGAAAAAGTGCTTAAGCGCTTAGCGGCGTCCCTCGCGCAGCCAACCTGCGACCAGGAAGCCACCGGCCAGCAGCAGCGCCAGCCAGGGCGGCAGCAGCCCCGCCTGTGTAACATCGCGGGTTTCATAGGCATCGCGCGGGGTCAACCCGATCCACCCCCGACCTGCTGCAGGCCGCCCGGCACGCACATTGCGCAGGGTGGGCAGGCCCTCTTCGACGCGGATAGCACCGCCGCGCAGACTGGACAGCGCCGGGTTCAGAATCTCGTCCGTTGCAATGGTCCGCTCGAACTCTTTCGGGGCGGCGGGACCCAAGCCGATCACCGCGGAATGATCGCCTTCTTGCAAGCGATAGAGACCGATTTCGGGTCCCACATACAGAGCCTCGAACCGACCCGGAGAAACCTCGCGCAGCTCGACATCAAGCGTTTCACCGTTGGGGCGCGTCACGGTCACCGGCCCGACCTCATCACCCAGTGTCTGACGGATGATGCGCATGGATTGACCGTTGGCCTCGGCCCACAGTGCCTCTTCTTCCAGCTCGGGTTCCTTCATCATCCAATGAGCCAATCGGCGCAGCAACTCCAACTGGGGGCCACCGCCTTCAAATCCACGGCTCCACAGCCAGGCATGATCCGAGGCCAACAGTGCCACACGCCCTTCGCCCACGCGGTCCAGAACCAATAGCGGACGCTCGTCGACACCGGTCATCAATACCTCGCCCGAGCGGTGTTTGACATCGATCTGCCGCAACCATGCGCCCCAGTCTTCGGACGTGCCCAGATCAGTGGAAACCGGGTGCCTGTGACCCAAATCGGTCACCATAGGCACAAACCGCTCTTCGATCACGCGCGCGGTGGGCTGTGCAGGCAGCATCGAAGCCAGCGGCGACCGAAAGATGCTGTCGGCGGTTGCAAAGTCCGGCCCGGCCGCGACCAGCACAGCGCCGCCGTCGTTGATGTAGTTGGTGACGTTGTCCAGGTAGATCGCGGGCAGAATGCCACGCCGCTTGTAGCGGTCAAAGATGATCAGGTCGAAATCGTTGATCTTTTCCAGAAACAGCTCGCGCGTCGGGAAGGCAATAAGCGACAATTCGTCCACCGGCACCCCATCCTGTTTCTCAGGGGGGCGCAGGATGGTGAAATGCACCAGATCAACGGAACTGTCGGATTTCAGCAGGTTTCGCCATGTGCGGCCACCCGGATGCGGCTCACCCGAGACCAGCAGCACACGCAGACGGTCGCGCACGCCGTTCATCTGGATCAGAGCCGTGTTGTTGCGGTCGGTCAGCTCTCCCTCGGCCTGCGGGACCGAGAACTGGATGACATTGCGCCCGCCATGGGGCAACACGACCGGCAGTTCGACATCCACTCCGATGGGGATCGTGAACCGTTCGGGCGCGGCCCCGTCCACCGATATCTCCAGCGGTGCGTTGGCTGCCCCAACCGGGGCCGCACCGCTGTCTTCCACCCGCAAGGTCAGCGTGATCGGTTCGCCAATAATGGCAAAGGCCGGGGCGTTGCGGACGATCAGCCTGCGATCCCAGTCCTCGGCCCGGCCGGTCTGCAGCAGATGCATCGGCGCAGGCAGATCCGGGGCCTGATCAACGTCGTGCACCAACCCATCCGAGATCACCAGAATACCGGCGATCCGGGCGCGTGGCTCTTCGGCCAGCGCCTCGTTCACCGCGGCCATCACCTGAGTACCTTCGTCGCCGTCACCATCACCCACCTGGATACGGCGCAGTTCGGTGTTGTCGCGCGCCTCGATCCGGGCGGCCAGATCATCAGCGGTCTGCCGGGTCTGCTCGGCACGGTCCGACAGGGTTTGGCTGGCGCTTTGATCCTCGATCATCAGGACGATATCGGTCAGCGGAGCGCGATCCTCGACCTGATAGACCGGACCGGACAGCGCGGCAAGCACAACCAGGGCCGCAAGCCCGCGCAGGGCCCAACCCGATAAGCCGCGCCACAAGGCCAAGACCACGCCGCTGACCGCAAGCGCGGCAACAGCCAGCAACAGCGGCCAGGGGACCAGTGGATCGAAGATGACGGTTCCTGTCATTGTCCCAGCCTGTCCAGAAGGGCGGGCACGTGGACCTGATCGGACTTATAGTTCCCGGTCAGGACGTGCATCACCAGATTTACGCCAAATCGGTTGGCAAGCTCGCGCTGCCGCTCGCCCGCATAGCCGCGCCCAACCGGCAACAACGCCTGTCCATTGCGGTCAACTGCCCAGGCCCCAGCCCAGTCATTGCCACCAATGACGACCGGCGTGACGTTGTCGTTGAGATTGCGGAACGGCATCCCTTCGATCTGTTCCGCATCCAGCGGCGCGGATTCCACCCAGACGCCTGCGCCAGCATAGCGGCCCGGGAAATCCTGTAGCAGATAGAATGCCCGGGTCAGCACGTGGTCATTCGGAACAGGCTCTAACGAGGGGATATTCAGGGGCGCTGCGAGTTGCTGCAATTTGCGGCCATTGGGGCTCGATGCACCAAATTCGGCGATATCGGCGTCGCGCGTATCGAACAGGATCATGCCGCCCGAGCGCAGATAGGTATTGAGCTTTGCATAGGCTTCGACCGACGGCTGCGGCTGATCCGGTGTGATCGGCCAATAGAGCAGCGGGAAAAAGGCAAGCTCATCCCGTTCCAGATCAACGCCAATCGGGTCGGCAGGTTCCACCGAGGTCCGGAAGTGCAACGTCTGCGCCAGTCCGCGCATCCCGGCCAGCGCGATATCGTCGACCTCGCGATTGCCGGTCAGAACATGGGCCAGAACCAACTCATGCGTGGCGTTCAAGGCAAAGTCGATGTCGTCAGCGTTCTGCGCCCGTGCCTCTGGCACGATCAACAGCGCGCCCAGCGCAACCGCTGCCGCCCGTGCGAGGCCAAGCCGACCTGACAAGGCAAGCGAGGCGAGTACATCCACCGTCAACAAGATCAGCGCAAGGCTCAACAACAGTCCGCCAATCGGAGTTTCTGTGCTGACCTCCTGCCCTTTGATCGGCACGTCGGGCGGCCAGACCGCAGGGTTCAGCACCGCACCTTCGGACAAGACGTTCAGGGCCAGCTTTTCCTTGCCGCTTTCGTACAACCCTGGGCGCAGTTCAGGCCCGATTTCTCCGCCGATCAATTGCGCACCGTCAACGCCGGGCAGGCTGCCCGCATCAGACAGGGTTCCGAACCCGTCCAGAATCTGTATCGGCTCCCACGTGGTGCCTTGCAATTGCTCTTGCTGTCGTGATTTCGCCGCCGAGGCGACCGCAAGACGATCCAGCATCTCAACGAACAGCCCTGACAGCGGAACGCTGGACCATTCTGCATCGGCTGTCACATGGAACAACACAACCTGCCCCAGCCCAAGGGCCTTGCGCGTAACCAGCGGCGTACCGTCCGAAAGCGAGGCGATCACCCGATCCGCCAGATCGGGGTCCGGTTGCGCCATGACTTGCGTTGTCACGCTTACATCCGCCGGGATGCGCAGCCCAAAGAACGGCGAGGTCTCGGTGAAGGGGGCCAGCCCCTTGGCCTCGCCCCAGCTCATCGCACCGCCGACCGACCGGCCACCGCTGCGCAGGCGCACGGGCAGCAGAATGTCCTCTTCGTCACGACCAAGATCGCTGGCGGCCATGCGGGGGCCAGCAAAACGCAGTAACAACCCGCCCTGTTCAACCCAATCGACCAATGCCGCCTCTTCGCTGTCGGCCAGCGTTGCCACATCCGCCAATACAATCACATCCGGGTTGGCGGGCAGAACTTCCAGCAGCCCACCATCCACAAAATCTGCGGTCGGGCTCAGAACCTGGGTCAGATAGTGCAGCGGCGATAGCAGTTCCAACCCTTCGCGATTGAGCGTTCCGGCAATCAGCGCCACCTCGCGTCGGCGCAGGCTGTCATCGGTCAACGTGATCGCCCCGGCGGATCGCTGCCCCTGTATCTCGAACCGGGTGATCCGGGCACGCAGTTCCGAGGGCAGTGCCAGATCAATTTGCGCCTGTGTCGCGCCGTCTTCGAATGCCATTTCGACCGATTGCAGCACCCTCATCGTGCCCGCAGGGTCGCGGCCCTGTGCCAAGACAGTGACGCCTGCCGCAGGGCCGGGTTCGGCCCGCGTTGCGCTCAATTGAATGACACCGTCCTGATAAGCTGCGGGCAAGAGCGCCGTCACCGAAGCCGCCGCCCGATAAACCGTCACATCGCCGCGCGCTTGCAACGCCGCAAGCACCTGATCATGGCCGGGATAGTTCAATCGGTCGCTGAACCAATGGGTGTCAAAGCCGCCTTCGACCTGAGTTAGAGCCTGAATTGACTGTGCAACCTGCGCTTGGGTCGGTTGCCACGCTTGCGGTGTCAGACCTGGCAATCGCCCGCGCCAGGCTTCGGCGGCCTGAAAGATCGGAGCCTCGGGTTCGGTCAAACGCAGGATCGAAACCGGGCGGCCTGCACGGCCAGCCTCGGTCAGTTGCGCGTCGATCTGATCCAGAACGGTTGGCCACCGGGTCGCGCCCGCCCAGCTGGCATCCAGCACCAGCAACAGCGGTCCGGATCCAGTCTGATCGCGTGAGGGGTTCAGGACCGGACCGGCCAACCCGATGATGATCGCTGCCGCCGCCAGCATCCGCAGCAACAGCAGCCACCACGGCGTCCGGTCCGAGACGCTTTCGTCGTCTTTCAGTCCCAACAGCAGCGTCACCGCCGGGAACAACCGTCGGATCGGCGCAGGCGGGACCGCGCGCAGGATCAGCCATAGGATCGGCAGGGTCAGAAGACCCAGCAGCACCCATGGCGCGGTAAAGCCGATGCCCGCAAGAACCGTCATCGTGTTCCCCCGTCCAACGCCCGGTAGAGCCACAACAGCGCGTTCTGTGGGCTTTCAACCGTGTGGTGCAGGCCCATTTGCCAGCCGGTCGCACGGCAAAGCGAGGACAGCGCGTCCTTGCGCCGGGCAAGGCGGTCCAGATAGCGGTCGCGCAGATCCCCGGCCTTCAGCGTTTCATGACGGGTGGTGCCGCCGACGCTTTCGAAAATGGTGCGTCCGCGATAGGGAAAGGCTTCTTCGCTGGGGTCCAGCACTTGAAGCAGCACACCGCGCACGCCGCGGTCGGCCGCTTTGGTCAACGCCAGTTCAACCTCGTCCAGCGGTCCCAGAAAGTCCGAAATGAAAACCGCGCGGGAATGCGGGATCATTGCCTTGTGCTCGGGTGGCGCGTAATCGGCTTCGGAATCCTCGGACCACGCATCAGCCAGACGCACGATCTGCGCGTTTCCACGGCGCGGCGGCAAGGTTGTTCCGGTCAGGCCGACGCGCTCGCCGCCGCGCACCAGCAGGATCGCGGTCGACAGGCCAAGCAGGCGCGCCCGGTCCGCCTTGGTCGGCAGGGTCTTTTCCGACGCAAACCGCATCGAGGCCCCTTGATCGACCCACAGCATAATGGATTGCGCAATCTGCCATTCGCGTTCGCGCACAAATTGCTGATCTCCGCGCGCCGACCGACGGTGATCGATCAAACGGCGACTGTCACCAATCTGAGCCGGGCGGTATTGCCAGAAATCATCGCCCAACCCGGCGCGACGGCGACCGTGATCGCCCAGCAAGACAGTCCCTGCCAAATGCTCGGCCCGCGCCAAGAGCGGCGGTAGCCGGGATGCCTCGGCCTCGGACCTTTCGCGAAGGGTCAGCGCGGCATTCACGCCGCGGCCTCGGTCCGGACCAGCCCGGCAGCTGTGGAGTCGATGAGTTCAGACAGGCTGTCGCCCCGCGCCCGTGCGGCAAAGTTCAACGCCATCCGGTGGCTAAGAACGGGACGGGCCATATCCAGGACATCCTCGGCATTGGGGGCCAGCCGCCCCTGCAGCATCGCCCGCGCCCTGACGGTCATCATCAACGCCTGCGCCGCGCGCGGACCCGGGCCCCAGGCCACGGTTTCGGCAACCCGCTCGGACGCGCCGGGCTCATCCGGGCGGAAGGCGCGGACCAGATCGAGGATCAGTTCGACAACCGATTCACCCACCGGCATGCGGCGCAGCAGGACCTGTGCCGCCAGCAATTCGTCTTTGGTGAAAATCTGATGCGCTTCGTCCTCTTCGACACCTGTGGTGGCCAGCAGAATATCGCGCTCGGTCTGGCGATCGGGGTATTCGACATCGATCTGCACAAGGAAACGGTCCAACTGCGCTTCGGGCAGCGGATAGGTTCCTTCCTGTTCGATGGGGTTCTGCGTTGCCAGAACATGGAACGGAACCCCCAGCGAACGGTCTTCGCCCGCTACGGTGATCGTGCGTTCCTGCATCGCCTGCAACAGCGCTGATTGCGTACGGGGGCTGGCGCGGTTGATCTCATCCGCCATCAGCAACTCGCAGAAAATCGGACCGGAGATAAAGCGGAAATGGCGGCTGCCGTCATCAGCGGTATCCAGCACTTCGGACCCCAGAATATCAGCGGGCATCAGATCCGGCGTGAACTGGATGCGATTGCCATGCAGCCCCATCACGGTCGACAATGTCTCGACCAGTCGCGTCTTGCCCAAACCCGGCAGACCGATCAACAGCGCATGTCCACCGCACAACAATGCGGTCAGCGTCAGGTCCACGACCCTCTCTTGCCCGATAAAGCGGCGCGTGATCGAGGATTTTGCCTCTTGAAGCTTGTTTTCCAGCGCCTCGATCTCGGCGACAAGCTCGGCTGGTTCGGACATGAGGTTCCCTTCCGTGGACTGTTATGGTTGAAGTGTATCGCGCTGACAGGAAATGGCAAAAGCAATGAGCGGACAAATCCCTGTGAAACCCTCGCCTGACGGGCTGGCGGCATCGCTCAACGAGGCCAAAACGACTGGTTTACCGCCTGTTGAGCAATGGAATCCCCCGTTTTGCGGCGATCTGGACATCAAGATCGCAAAAGATGGTCGCTGGTCTTATTTAGGGTCGCCGATCACCCGGTTCGAGTTGGTAAAGCTATTTTCCTCAATTCTTAAGAAAGAAGACGGGAAATACTTTCTGGTCACCCCGGTTGAGAAAGTGGGAATCACCGTCGAAGACGCGCCTTTTGTGGCCGTCGACTTTGATCAGGCAGGAACCGGAGACAGGCAGATGCTGACATTCACCACGCAAGTGGGCGATACAGCACTCGCGGGGGCGGACCACCCGTTGCGAATTGTCATCGATCCGGAAACAGAAGAGCCGTCGACCTACATTCTGGTTCGCGCAGACCTTGAGGCACGCCTGGATCGCAAGACATCTTACCGACTTGTGGAGGCTGGGACGCATCATGACGGATGGTTCGGTGTCTGGTCGGGTGGCGTATTTTTTCGCCTGATTGCTTCGGACCAGATGCAGGGCGACTAGGCCACTTTCCGCGCCGGGCGCTCCTGCGCCAGAACAACGGCAAATGCCACGATGCCTGCGCCCAGGGCGCGAGTCCAGTTCCAGTCTTCACCCAACACAACCATGATGACCATCACGTAGAATGGCGCGATGTTGATGTGAAATGAGGTCAGCGCCACACCCAACCGACCCACGGATGAAATGAACAGAATCTGACTGAAACCCATGGCAACCAACGCATAAATCGCCAGCATACCGGCCTGCTGTGCATCGAAGGCCGTCGCGGGCATGACCTCGATACCCAGCTGCGCCGATGAAAAGACCAGCACCGCAGCCATCACCAGTCCTCCGGTGAAGGTAATCGTGGTCCGTCCGATCACGCTGAGTTCAGGGAAATCGCGGGCCGTCGCCATGCTGGCCCAGCAAAACAGCGCTGTCGAGGCGACCACGCACAGCGCACCCAGCCCCAACTGGGCCGGCGCCAGCGCACTGGTGGCGATCACGCCTCCGACAATCGACACAAGAACGCCCAGCGCAAAGTTCCAACGCAAGCGCCGCGTGCCTGCAGCAAGTTCCAGCAACGTCGCCACCAGCGGTGCGCAGGATGCGATAATCGCCACGGTCACCGGATCGGTCAGCTTTTGGGCCACAATCAGCAGAAGCATGCCCAGACCCATGCCAATCCCGCCCACTTTCAGCGCGTGCCCCCAACGCGCGGACAGAACGCGGCGCGGGCCATCGATCAAAAACCAGATTGGGACCATGACAACCACAAACAGCGCCAACCGCGCCAGCAGCAATGCCACCGGAGGCCAGGTTTGCAACAGGATCTCTGCCGCCGGAAAACCCGCTGCCCAGGTCAGCATCGAGGCAACCGCCAGCCCGTTGCCGGTCAAGGCGGAACTGCGTCCACCAGACAAACCGATTGTGGTCCCGCGAACGGGGTCAGGGCTCATCGCCATCGAAGTCAGACCTTCTGCTGAAACGGCGCACAAAAATTGATTCGCCGCATTTCCAGCACCGTCGCCGATCGCGGTCGGCCGATCTGGTCGATTTTCGACAATCTGTCGTTTTCTGTCTCTTTTGCACAAAACGGCCTGCGGCTAAGCTCGGGCCACGGATCAAGAAAGCCCCGCATGCCCAGATTTGCCGCAAATATCTCGCTGCTTTTTGCCGAGCTACCTTACCTCGACCGGTTCGCCGCCGCCGCGCAGGCAGGCTTTGACGCGGTCGAGATTCTGTTCCCCTATGACCTTGCCGCGAAGGAGACCCGCCGCGCCCTGTTGGCCAACGGGTTGGAACTGGTTCTGATCAACGCACCGCCCCCCAATTATACCGGCGGAGAGCCCGGGTTTGCCGCGGTGCCGGGCGGCGAGGCGCGGTTTCAGACCGATATCCGCCGCGTCCTGCGATACGCGCAGGTCCTGCGGCCCGGTCTGATCCACGTCATGTCGGGCAAGGCGTCGGGACCTGACGCTTTCGACTGCTTTGTGCGAAACCTGCAATGGGCCGCTGATCACGCTCCTGCCCAGCGTTTTACGATCGAACCGCTCAACCCGGTGTCACAGCCCGATTACTTTCTGAACGATTACGAACTGGCGGCGGAAGTTCTGGACCGGGTCGATCGGCCCAATGTCGGGCTGCAATATGACAGTTTCCACGCCGAAATGATCCACGGCGACGCGCAGCGGATATGGGATCAATATCGTTCGAAGGTCGTGCATGCGCAGATCGGATCAGCGCCCGACAGGTCGGAACCCGGTCGTGGGCGAACCGATTTTGCCCAACTGTTTCAGGCCATGGATGATAGCGGCTATTCCGGTTGGGTCAGCGCCGAATACACACCTTCGACCGCGCAAACCATCGCCTCGCTGGACTGGTACGCAGCTCGGTAACAGTATCCTTACTGGAAAAACGCGCCAATTTCCCGCACATGGGGGCAATCAGATCGCAAGGATTCCAAGGATGATACCCAACCGCTATGCCCAAGCCCTGTTCGGCCTGATCATGTCCGGCTTTATGTCCTGCATCGTCACCGGGATCGCGACGCTGAAAGCGGTTGGATTGGGCCCGTCGACGCTGGCGGACTGGATGGCGTCCTGGGTGTTTTGCTGGCCGATCGCCTTTGTGGTCCTGCTGACCTGCGGCCCGGCGGTGAAACGGCTGGTCGGGCGTCTGGTCAGGCCGCAGGACTGACCCGCTGCGAAGAGGGCCCGGCGGGCCTGATGAGCAGCGCCGCTAGTGCGCCTCGGCCCAGTTGGCGCCCTGCCCCGCATCCACGCTCAGCTTCACATCCAGCTTTACGGCCGGGTCGGACGCACCTTCCATCACGTCCCGCGCCACTCCTATCACTTGATCCACCGCGTCCTCGGCGACTTCGAACAGCAATTCGTCATGAACCTGCAACAGCATCTTTGCGGGCAACCCCTCGATGGCATCTGGCATCCGCACCATCGCGCGCCGGATCACATCCGCCGCCGTTCCTTGAATCGGAGCGTTGATCGCAGCCCGGCGCGAAAAGCCTGCATGCGGCCCCTTGGCATTGATCTCGGGCGTATGGATTTTGCGTCCGAACAGCGTCTGCACATAGCCATGCTCTATGGCAAAGGCGACGGTGTCATCCATGTATCGGCGAATGCCCGGAAAACGCTCGAAATAGCGGTCGATGAACCCCTGCGCTTCGGCCCGTGGAATGCGCAGGTTGCGCGCCAGACCAAAGCCTGAGATGCCGTAGATCACACCAAAGTTGATCGCCTTGGCCTGACGGCGGATATCAGGCGTCATCTCGTCCAGCGGCACGTCAAACATTTCGGATGCGGTCATGGCATGAATGTCCAGACCATCGGAGAACGCCTGTTTCAGAGCCGAAATATCCGCGATATGCGCCAGAATGCGCAGCTCAATCTGGCTGTAATCGAGACTGACAAGTACATTGCCCGGTTCGGCGATGAACGCCTCGCGAATGCGGCGGCCTTCCTCGGTTCGCACCGGGATGTTCTGCAGATTCGGATCGGTCGAGGCCAAGCGCCCGGTGTTCGCCCCGGTGATCGCGTAAGACGTATGCACCCGGCCCGTGTCCGGGTTGATATGCGTCTGCAGCGCGTCCGTGTAGGTCGATTTCAATTTCGACAACTGCCGCCAGTCCAACACCCGGCGGGGCAGTTCGTGTTCGGTTGCAAGGTCTTCCAGAATATCCGCGCCAGTCGAGTATTTCCCGGTCTTGCCCTTCTTGCCGCCTTCAAGCCCCATCTTGTCGAACAAAATCTCGCCCAGCTGCGCGGGCGATCCTACATTGAAATTCTCACCCGCCAGTTCGTGGATTTCAGTCTCTAACCCGGCCATTTTCTGCGCGAACGCGTTCGACATCCGGCTGAGGACATCACGGTCGACCTTGATGCCGTGCATCTCCATTTCTTTGAGAACGGGCACCAACGGACGTTCAAGCGTTTCATAAACCGTTGTCACCTGAACCTGATGCAGTTGCGGCTTGAACAGTTGCCACAGGCGCAGCGTGATATCCGCGTCCTCGGCCGCATAAGCGGTCGCCTCGTCAATCGGAACCTTGTCGAAGGTGATCGCCGACTTACCCGAACCCAGCAACGGTTTGATCGGGATCGGCGTGTGACTCAGATACCGCTCGGAGAGGGCATCCATGCCATGTCCGTGCTCGCCGCCATGCATCGCATAAGACATCAGCATCGTGTCATCGATGGGCGCGACATCTACTCCGTAGCGGGCAAATATCTTGGCATCGTATTTCATGTTCTGCCCGATCTTGAGGATCGACGGATCCTCAAACATCGGTCTTAACAGGTCCAGAGCCTGTTCCAGTGGCATCTGCCCCTCGGCCAGCGCGTCGGTTCCGAACAGATCATCCGTTGCGCTTTCACGATGAATCAACGGGATGTAACACGCCTCGCCCGGCTCAACGCACAGTGATATGCCAACCAGATCGGCGATCATCTCGTTCAGTCCGGTGGTTTCGGTATCCACGGCGATCCAACCACGCTCATACGCCTGATCGATCCATTTTTGCAGCGCGTCCGCATCCCGAACGCATTCATATTTCGAAGCATCAAATGGAATGACCTCGGATTCGGGCTCTGCCTGAGCAGCGGGCGCTTCGGGGATGACAGGCGAGTCAACGCCCAGCTTGTCGGCAATGCGCTTGGTGAGTGTTCGGAATTCCATCTCGGCCAGAAAGCCCATCAACGTGTCCGGCTCAGGGTCTTTCACCTCAAGATCGTCCAGCGTGAAATCCAGCGGTGTATTTTCGTCCAGCTGCACCAGCTTTTTCGACAGTTCGATCTGGTCGCGCTTTTCGATCAGCGTCTGGCGGCGCTTGGGCTGCTTGATCTCTTCGGCACGGTCCAGCAACGTTTCCAGATCGCCGTATTCGTTGATCAGAAGGGCCGCGGTCTTGACCCCAATCCCCGGCGCGCCTGGCACGTTATCGACACTGTCCCCGGCCAGCGCCTGCACATCGACCACACGTTCCGGGCCCACTCCGAATTTATCGAACACACCATCGCGGTCGATGCGCTTGTTCTTCATCGCATCCAGCATCTCGACCCCGTCGCCGACCAACTGCATTAGGTCCTTGTCAGAGCTGACGATGGTCACACGCCCGCCCGCTTCGCGCGCCTGCACGGCCAGCGTGGCGATGATGTCGTCGGCTTCATACCCTTCAAGCTCTTTGCAGGCGATATTGAACGCTTTCGTTGCCTCGCGGGTCAGCGGCATCTGCGGACGCAAATCCTCTGGCATCGCCTCACGATTGGCCTTGTAGAGATCATAGAGGTCGTTGCGGAACGTGTGCGAGCCCTTGTCGAAGATCACCGCTACATGGGTCGGCGCGTCTGGCCCTTCGTTCCCTTCGACGTATTTTTGCAGCATGTTGCAAAAGCCCGACACCGCCCCGATCGGCAGCCCGTCGGATTTTCGCGTCAGAGGTGGCAGCGCGTGATAGGCCCGAAAGATAAAGGCCGATCCATCGATCAGATGCAGATGACACCCTTTTCCGAAACTGCTCATGCGCGTTCTCCCTGTCGGTCAGGGATGGTTCTGCCACAGGGTCGGACGGGTGGCCAGTCAAGAACGTGGACTAGCCGCCAAAGAGGCCCGAGAAAGTCTCGGTGAAGAAACCCGAAAAGCTGTTCAGCAGGGCCATGATGACCAATACGCCCAGCAACGCAAAAAACGCCATGGCAAAGAACTGGAACAAGATCGCCCCGACCCCGATCACGATGCCGGCGATGGCGGGTCGCATCCTTTCGTGCCGCAGCAGACCGATCGCGGACAGTATGATCGCCACACCGGCCAGCATGGCCACGCCGATGCGCAGGTAGTCGTCAAGATCACGCACGGGTGCAACCAGGTCAGGTTGTTCAAGCCCAGCGGCGGCGCGCAAAGTGGACTTGCCGATCTCGGCAGCAAGCTCTCCCAATGACACGCCCGCAGATTGCTGTGGCGCAAAGGGTCCGGCCCAGAACACGAACAACGCCGCCATCAGCGAAGCCGCTGCGACCACGAACCCAAACCAGCCGAAGACGGGGTTGTTACTGTTATTGGTTGTTGCGTCGGTCATCGTGCACACTCATTCGGTTTCAGCCGGGGCCTAGCACCAAATCGCGGCAAGACTGAGGCAGGTCTACCCTGTTGCGGGCTGGTAGAGCCACCGCGACAGTGTGACCGAAAACGGCAAAGGAACCCAAAGCCCGAACCGGATATCGGCTTCGCGCAGAACCTTCCCGATCCAGACATTGCAGGTGCGAAACAGATCGAAACGTCCATTGGCGGCAAAAAACCGATCGGTTGCGGAAAACCCTGCGACCGGCAACGGCAGCAGATCCCCCTGATCCGACCGGGCGAAACTGGCATCGACCACCTCCAGAAACCGGGTGAATTGCGCCTCGGTCATTGCGATGCGCGGCAAGTCGAGGTCAGGCCGCAGAGGGCCGAACGCGTCAACTCGCAGAACCGATTGATCTCCGGTCAATCCCTTCAGAACCGCCGCGATGGTCACGTCGGCATAGGTGCCGGCAGTCGTGTAGAATTCGCGCGCACCCCACCCGACCATCACCCATTGCGTCCGGGGCTGGTCGACCGGCACCCCAGCGCGCCGTAGATCGTCAAAACGGTTTCGCGAGGCAGGGGTCAGCGGAATGAGAAAATCATAGTGGATGGGGCCACGAACGAGCAAAACCTCAACCCGATCGGTTCCGGTTGCTCTGGACCCGTTGCCGGGGATGACCGCACCAAGCACTGCGGCCAAAACGTAAGCACCTATTGGGGCAAACGCGCACAGGGCAATGCGCAGCCCCGCTTTGCGCATTTAACCGGCCTCGCGCCCTTTCAACACGTATTTGCAGTCGCAATACGGGCACTCGACCCAGCCGGTATCTTCGGGGATCTGCAGCCAGACGCGGGGATGACCCAATGCGCCTTCACCGCCATCACAGGCAACACGGGCGGTTTCGACGACTTTGGTTTCCGGCGCTTCGATGGTCACGGCTGGCGATCCTTCTGCGGTTGTCGGCCTCGCGGGCATGTATTAGGTGCGTTTATGAGCGATGCGCAAACAAGGGGCAAGTCTCGGATGAGCGATGCGGCAATCTGGATCGAAGGGCTGCGCAAGACCTATCGCGGCAGCAAGGGCCAGCCCGAGAAGCAGGCGCTGAAGGGTATCGACCTGACGATTCCGCGCGGCTCGGTCTTTGGGTTGCTGGGGCCGAACGGGGCCGGGAAATCGACTCTGATCAACATTCTGGCCGGTCTGGTGGTAAAGTCTTCTGGTCACGTGTCAATCTGGGGCTTCGATCAGGATCAGCACCCGCGCCGGTCTCGCGCTGCCATTGGCGTGATGCCACAAGAGCTGAATCTGGACCCGTTCTTTACCCCGCGCGGCGCGCTGGAGGTGCAGGCGGGCCTTTACGGGGTGCCCAAGGCACAGCGCCGCAGCGACGATATCCTCGAACTGGTTGGTCTAACCGACAAGGCCGAGGCATACGCGCGCACCTTGTCGGGCGGCATGCGGCGGCGCTTGCTGTTGGCCAAGGCGCTGGTGCATCACCCCAAGATTCTGGTGCTGGACGAACCCACGGCAGGTGTGGATATCGAATTGCGGCAGATGCTCTGGGCCAATGTGCGCAAGCTGAACCAACAGGGCATGACCATCATCCTGACCACGCACTATTTGGAAGAAGCACAAGAGATGTGCGACGAAATCGCCATCATCAACCATGGCGAAAAGATCGCGCAAGACAGTACCGCCAACCTGTTGGGCCGCATGGACAGCCGCACCATGGTGATCGTTCCGGACAGTCCGGTCACAGAGATGCCTACAGCGCAGGGCGTCGAGGCAGATCTGCGCGACGACGGCAATCTTGTTCTGCACTATCATGGCGCCCAAACCAGCGCCGAGCAGGTCCTGGAATCGGTGCGCGCCGCCGGCATTCGCATCCGCGATGTACGGACCGAAGAGGCCGACCTTGAAGATGTGTTCCTGGCGCTGACGTCGCAACGCGCAGATGACCCACTGGTAGTCGATCACGATCAACCGCGCCGGGGCATACATCGGGTCAAGCTTTAGGCCCGGTCGATCCGCGCCTGATAGCAATTGTTGCGCGCCGACCGGACATGGATATAGGCGATATCCGGGCGGGCAAAGATCTCGGCGACCCGTGAGGCAATCGCGTCCGCCGGCGTGATTGCCCCGGTGCCATAAACAATCCGGTCATCCGTGCCATAGCCCTTGATCAGATAGTCCGGCGAGGTGGTCAAAACCTCAGGCAATTCCGCGCCGTCATACTTTTCACATGGTTTGGCGCACAGAAAGATCGGGCCGGTTTCAGCATAAGGATGTGTCTCTAAGAAAGGGCGATGCGCCAAAATAAGCATCTCTTCCCCGTCGGGTATGTTCTGCAAGCAATGGCGGCAGGGGTTGCCGGCACCGGTTGAAACGGCGCGTTCCGGACTGGCACCGTATGCATCCGGGCCACCGGCCTGAAGGGCGCGAACTTCGGCTGTGGGCAATGCTGTTATCTTGAACATATCGGGTCTCCTTTTCCTCGACTCTGCCCGTACAAATTTCTTTAGGCGACCCGTATCCTGCGCAATAAGATCAGAGCAACGCTGAACCTGGAAAAAGAAGGCTCGGCACGATGACGCGCGACAAATCCCCGCCTATCACCGAAAGGCTCAACCGGGTATTGGCCTTGAACACAGCCAACCACCGAGGCCTCGATGACAAGACCCGCTCTGCCCCCTCGCTTTCCCGCCACGCCAGCGCAGATCAACGCACAGGTTCGCGCCTTTTACGCGCGTGTGCGGCAGGACGCGGTGCTGGGTCCGGTATTCTCGAAGCACGTTGCCGACTGGCCCACGCATGAGGAGAAGATTGTCGCCTTTTGGCGCAATGCCATTCTGTTCGAGCGCAGCTATGACGGCAATCCGCAACGGGTCCATATCGAACGGCCCGACGTCCGGCCCGAGTTCTTTGCCCACTGGCTTGATCTGTTCGAAGAGGTGGCCACACGAACGTTGCCGCCCGAGACTGCTGTTCCCTGGGTCGCGCTGGCCCGGCGCATCGGCGTCGGCATGAAGGCGGGTGTGCAATCCGCGCGTCAGCCCAAGGACGCGCCACCGATCCTGCGATGATCCTGGATCATGGCGGGTTTGACATGTTAGCGGTAAAATAGGGGCTATTCGCGCCCTCAAAATGGGTTTACTCAAAGGCACGTCAGCCGAACGCAACCCGCGCTGCCATGGCAAAGCGCCATCACACCGATACATGTTCCGGGGCCACAGCGATGAGCACTCAAAACACCACCCTTCGGGGACTTGGCTTTGCGTTTCTGGGCTTTGCCGTGTTCGCAACCCATGACGTCCTGATCAAAGTGCTGGGCGGAACCTACTCGGTGTTGCAGATCATCTTTTTTGCGACACTGTTTTCCTTTGTGCCCATGGCGGTCACGATCCTGACCGATCGCAAGACCGGTAACTTCCTGCCGCACCATCCCTGGCTGGTCCTGCTGCGATCCGGCCTGATGATCGCGGCGATGTCCTGCGCGTTCTATGCATTCTCGGTCTTGCCGCTTGCCGAGGTTTATTCGCTGCTGTTCTCGTTCCCGTTGATCGTCACCGTTCTGTCGATCCCGATACTGGGAGAGGTCGTCCGCGCCCAACGCTGGGCTGCTGTCGGCGTTGGCCTGATTGGCGTGCTGATCGTTCTGCGGCCCGGCGCGACCGACATCACGCTGGGCCATATTGCGGCTCTGACAGCCGCGTTTTGCAGCGCGTTTGCTTCGGTGCTGGTGCGCAAGATCGGGAACGAGGAACGTTCGGCCGTGCTAATCCTCTACCCGATGCTGCTGGCCATCCTGGTCATGAGCGTGGCGCAACCCGCCGTGTATCAGCCGCCTTCGCTGCTGCATCTGGGCATGATGGCGCTGGTCGGGGTGTTTTCGGTGATCGCGCAACACCTGATCATCATGGCCTACCGCGCCGCGCCCGCCGGTGTCATCGCGCCCAGCCAGTATAGCCAGATCATCTGGGCCACTTTGTTCGGCATGGTGTTCTTTGGCGAACACCCCGACGCCTGGGTCGCGGTCGGGGCCAGTGTGATCATTGCTTCGGGCGTCTTTGTGGTCTGGCGCGAAAGCCGGTCGAACACCACCTCGGCCAATACGCCGGTTCTGCGGGTACGATCGCCCCGAACAGATACCGGGGCGTCGCGGCCGGGGGAGTAGTACCAAAGAAAAACGGCGCACAGTTTGCGCGCCGCTAGTGATTTTCGTCTGTATCGGGTCTTAGTAGACAACCACAGACCGAATGCTCTCGCCCCGGTGCATCAGGTCGAAGCCTTCGTTGATATCGTCCAGGCCCATGGTATGGGTGATCATCGGATCGATCTCGATCTTGCCCTCCATGTACCAGTCAACGATTTTGGGCACATCCGTGCGGCCGCGCGCGCCGCCGAATGCAGTGCCGCGCCAGGATCGGCCGGTGACCAGTTGGAACGGGCGGGTCGAGATTTCGGCCCCCGCAGGTGCCACGCCGATGATGATCGATTCACCCCAGCCCTTATGCGCCGATTCAAGCGCGTCGCGCATAACGCCGACATTGCCGGTGGCATCAAAGGTATAATCCGCGCCGCCCTTGGTCAGGTCGACCAGATAGGGAACCAGATCGCCTTCAACCTCAGTGGGGTTCACGAAATCGGTCATGCCAAAAGCTGTCGCCATGTTGACCTTGGATGGGTTCAAATCAACACCAACGATCTGGTCTGCTCCGGCCAAGCGCAGCCCTTGAATCACGTTCAGACCGATGCCGCCCAAACCAAACACGATGGCACGGCTGCCGATCTCGACTTTGGCGGTGTTGATCACTGCGCCGATGCCGGTGGTGACGCCGCAGCCGATATAGCAGATCTTGTCGAAGGGCGCGTCCTCGCGGACCTTGGCCAGCGCAATCTCGGGCAGGACCGTGTGGTTCGAAAACGTCGAACAGCCCATGTAGTGCAGGATCGGGTCGCCATCCAGAGTCGAGAACCGAGACGTTCCGTCGGGCATCAGCCCCTGCCCCTGCGTGGTCCGGATCGCCTGACACAGGTTGGTCTTGGGGTGCAGGCAGTATTCACACTCGCGACATTCCGGGGTGTAAAGCGGGATAACGTGATCGCCCGGCTTCACGCTGGTCACACCAGGGCCGACCTCGACCACAACGCCAGCACCTTCATGGCCCAGAATTGCTGGAAACAGGCCCTCAGGGTCGGCACCCGAAAGGGTGAATTCGTCGGTATGGCAGATGCCGGTGGCCTTGATCTCGACCAGAACCTCGCCCGCCTTGGGGCCTTCGAGGTTCACTTCCATCACTTCCAAAGGTTTGCCCGCCTGAACGGCGACGGCGGCACGGGTACGCATGGCTCACATCTCCCTGTCACTTTTCCCCGACCCTGCGTCAAATACAGGGTGTTTTCAACTGTGCTTTCATGGCAGGCTTGCTAAATAATTGATATTGCAGAAACGACATTGTCAGAATGAGGAACGCCAATGCACCGATTTATCCCGATTCTGGTCCTTTTGGCGGCCTGTGCAGACACCAGCATTCCTTTGGACGAAGCCTCTGCGCCTGAGAATGCGGCAGTCGATCTGGCCTTTTGCAAAGGCGAGCCGTTTGCCGGGTCGGTGGGCCAACCGGTCTCGACCATTCAGGCTGATCTGCCCGAGCGGTCCCGGGTGCTGGGTCCCGATGACATTGCCACGCAAGACTACCGGATTGATCGGCTGAACGTTTATGTGAACGGTGCCGGGATCATTCAACGCTTGACCTGCGGATAGGCACGCCGGCAGCCGTTCGGGGACATTTCAACTGACTAGAGTCTACTTTCCGCGATAGACCAATATGTCGGGCAGATAGTTGATCAAACGCAGCAGCCAGGAAAACGGGGCCGGGAAATCGGTTCGAAAACGGCGACGGGACATCGCCCTGACCACATGCTTTGCCGCGTCCTCCGGTGACATAAGCATGGGCATCCTGAAATTGTTCTTTTCGGTCAGACGGGTCTTGATAAAGCCCGGATTGACGATGCGAACCGTCACGCCCGTACCCGCCAGATCATGCCGCATGGTTTCCGCCAGAGAAATCAGTGCTGCCTTGCTGGCCCCGTACCCGATGGCCGCGGGCAACCCGTGATAGCCCGCCAGCGATCCGATCAGCGTGATGTCCCCACTCCCGGCCTTTACAAATCCCGGGACTGTTTCGCCCAGAACCCGTAGGGCGCCGGTATAGTTGACGTCGCTCATGGCAAGGGCGGCTTCGGTCGCCCATTCGCTCGCGCGCATGGGTTCATAGGTGCCTGCGTTGTAGACAAGGCCGTCGATCCGACCCACGTCAGCCACCGCCGCGCGGACCGAGTCCAGATCGGTCACATCGCAGCGCACCGCGCGCGCATTCGGCAAGGTCGCGCAGATCTCGGCCAGTCGCGCGCTGTTTCGCGCCGACAGGATCAGATGCGCGCCCTGATGGCCAAGGGCCTCGGCCAACGCGCGGCCCAGACCTTCGCTGGCGCCGATGATCCAATAGGTTTTGCCGTCAAAGCTGCTCATAGATGGCCGGTCCAGTCCTTATTCATAGCTTTTTACGACGTCGAACCCGCATCGGATCACCCGATGCCAACACGGCTCGCGTCCGTTGACCCGACGTCACAACATAGTGCATTCGAAAAAAATATCTAACACGATTGATCCAACTCGGCCCTCTCAGCGTATCCTGTTGTAAAATGTCACATAACGAGGCTTGAATGTTCGACGAAACCCAGGGCGTACGTAAGAAAATCGCAGTAGTTGGTGCAGGTATCTCAGGTCTGTCGGCGGCGTATTATCTATCCGAAAATCACGATATCACTGTCTATGAGGCCGAACCCCGTCTCGGCGGTCACGCGCGCACCGTGATGGCGGGCAGGAATGGAGACCAGCCGGTCGATACCGGGTTTATCGTTTTCAATTATGCAACCTACCCGTATCTGACCAAGCTGTTCGACGCGTTGGACGTTCCGGTCACCAAAAGCGAAATGAGCTTTGGCGCGACGATCGACAATGGCCGCATAGAATATGGTCTGAACAATCTGCGAACGCTGACGGCGCAGAAACGCAACCTTGCGCGCCCCGCTTACTACAAGATGATCGCCGACATTTTGCGGTTCGGCAAAGAGGCCCCGGATGTCGCCAAGGATGACGACACCACGATCGGAGAGTTGGTCGATCAGCTGCGACTGGGCCACTGGTTCCGTCACAACTATCTGATGCCGATGTGCGGTGCGATCTGGTCAACGCCGGTCGAGTTCGTGGACCAGTTCCCTGCCCGATCGCTGGTGCAATTCTTCCGCAACCATGCCCTTTTGGCCAGCGGTCGTGCGAACCAGCATCAGTGGTACACGGTCAAAGGCGGCAGCATCGAGTATGTCCGCCGGATCGAGGCCGCCTTGAAGAGCCGTGGATGCGACATCCGGTTGGCTGCGCCCGTTGATACGGTGCAGCGGCACGATCTGGGGGTCACCGTTTGCAGTCAGGGTCGCGCCGATCTGTATGACGAAATCATTCTGGCGACGCATTCCGATCAGTCGCTGGCAATTCTCGGCAACAACGCAACGGTGGCCGAGCGCGACGCGCTGGGCGCGATCCGCTACCAGCCCAACACCGCCATCCTGCATTGCGACCCAAACCAGATGCCGCGTCGGCGGGCTTGCTGGTCCAGCTGGACCTATCGATCGCAAAAGGGCAATGTTGGGGTCACATATTGGATGAATCGCCTTCAGAATATCCCCGACAGTGACCCTCTGTTCGTGACCTTGAACGCGTCATCCGACATTGCCGCCGACAAAATCTATGATCAGGTCGAATTCGCCCACCCGGTCTTTGATCAGGCCGCGCTGAAGGCGCAGGGACAGATTCGCGCGATGCAGGGCCAGAACCGAACCTGGTTTGCCGGGGCCTACAACCGGCACGGTTTTCACGAAGACGGGATCGCCAGCGCGATGCATGTCGTCGGTCTGCTGAACGGCACCTCGCACAGTACCGGAGTTGACAATGGCACTCTTGGCAAAGACCGCGCCATCGCTGTTCCGGCCGAGTAGGCGCAGCTGGCACGTCGTCCTTTTCCTACTGGTTTTGCTGGCCCCTGGTGGGCTTGCGGCCAACCCGCTCTCGGACGAATTGAACGATGCGCAGCTACGCGGCAGCGCAACCTTTCGGTATCTGGGCCTGCCAATCTATGACGCGAAGCTCTATACGCCCGGCGGTGCGCCATTCAGCTGGTCCGAGGATTTCGGGATTCAGCTGACCTATCGCAAAAACCTGAAGCAAAAGGCGCTGGTTGAATCAACGCTTGATGAAATAGCGCGGCAGGGAAATTCCGCACCAACACAAGCCCAGCTTGAGCAGTGTTTTCAGGCGGTCAGCAAGGGCGACAGCTATCTGGCCATATCGGAGGGGCCAAACAAGGTCGGGTTCTGGCGTAACGGGCGCAAAACCTGCACCCTTTCCAACCCCGGTATCAAACAGGCGTTCATGTCCATTTTTCTGGGCAGCAACACCCGATCCGCATCTTTTACGCAAAAGCTGAAAGGTCAGTGATGCTGTATCCCCGGGTCAGTCTCTATGCACTGATGCTCGCGGCGGCGGGGATACCGCTTTACATTCACCTGCCGCGTTTTGCGGCCGTGAATCTGGGTATCAGCCTCGGCGTCATCGGTACCGTGCTGCTGGTGATCCGGCTTGTCGATCTGGTGCAAGACCCGCTGATCGGGTGGGCGATCGATCGCTGGCCGCGGGGGCAGGTGTTTTTTGCCACGTTGGCTGCGCTGGGGCTGGCGGTCGGGTTTCCGCTGCTGTTCGCATTGCCTCAGGGTGCAAGCATCTTGTCTCTGGTGGCGATCCTGATCCTGCTGTTTTCTGCCTACAGCCTTGGAACCATCCTGCTTTATGGCCGCAGCGCAACTTTGGCCAAACGGCCCGAGCCAAATGAGTTGATGACGCTGGCCGCCTATCGCGAAGGCGGACAACTGACCGGCGTTGTCCTTGCCGCCAGCGCCCCGGCGCTGCTGGTTGCACTCGGGGCGCGTGCGCAGGGCTATCCTGCATTTGGCATCTGTCTGAGCGTTTTGGCCATTCTGACCATCGTTCTGACTGTCCCGATCTGGCGACGCACACCGATCACTGGCGAGGGCCTGTCCTTTGCTGGCCTTGGGCAGGCCGGAGCGCTGCGCCTTTTAGCCCTGGCACTGGTAAACAGCCTGCCGGTCGCGATCACCTCAACCCTGTTTCTGTTCTTTGTTGAAGATCGGCTTCAATTGCCGGGCAAGGCCGGCCCGCTGCTGATCCTGTTCTTCCTCAGCGCCGGGGCCAGCGTGCCGTTCTGGGCGCGGCTAAGCAACCGAATTGGGCCGAAACAGACTCTGATCATCGCCATGCCGCTGTCCATTGCGGGGTTCATCGGTGCCGCCATGTTGCCCGCCGGAGAGCTTTTGGGCTTCGCCCTGATCTGCCTCGCCTCCGGTGCGGCTCTGGGGGCCGATATGGTGGTGCTACCCGCCATGTTCTCGGTTGTCCTGACCCGCGCGGGACTCAACGCATCAGCCGCATTTGGGATTTGGTCCTTTGCTGGCAAGTTGGGCCTTGCGCTCGCTGCCTTTTTCACTCTGCCGCTGCTGGAACGCAGCGGTTTCACACCCGGTCAGTCCAATTCGGCACAGGCGCTCGAGACGCTCAACCTCGCCTATGCCGTCCTGCCCTGCATCCTGAAACTGGGCGCGCTTGGCATGGTCCTGACCCTACCGACCGAGGTAACCACGAAATGAGCCTTCTTGCTATCTTCCTTCTTGCCCTTCTGGCGCTTGGATTTGCCCGGGGTCGTTACCTGAGCTTTCGTGCGCAGGCGCCGACTGACTATTCCGGCACCGGGCCTGCCTTTTCTCTCAAGAAACATCTGAACGGAGAGATCCTGTCCGAAGGGCTGATCTATGGCCCCAATGGCAAGATGTCGAACAGCTTCGTCGCCCGGATGGTCGGCGAGTGGGACGGGAACAAGGGCACACTGGCGGAGTATTTCACTTATTCGAATGGCAAGCAGATGACCCGAAAGTGGTATCTGACGCTGGGTACCGGCAACACGTTTACGGCCACGGCAGATGACATCGTCGGCGAGGGCAAGGGCGTGATGTCCGGCGCAACCGTCAAGCTGACCTATCGAATCATCCTTCCCGATGATGCCGGGGGCCATACGCTGAACGTGACAGACTGGATGTACCTGACCGAAAACGGCGCGATCATGAACCGGTCCGAGATGCGCAAGTTCGGCATCAAAGTCGCCGAACTTGTTGCCACGATGCGTCCAGCGCCCGCGATCAAACCGATGCATCTGAACGGTGCCAACGGCCACGACGCCGACGCCGAGCCAAGGGCGCTGCAATGACGATCCGGCGTGTCCTGATCAGCCTTGTCGTTGTCGCGGGTCTGGCGGCTTTGGCCGCCTGTTCTGCAAAACCGCGTGTCCCCAAGATATTCCTGTCGGACCGGCAATTGAATCTTGAAGAGTTCTTTGAGGGTAAGACTGTCGCCTATGGCCAGTTTCAGGATGTTCTGGGCAACGTTCCTCGCCGGTTTAGAGTCGATATTGACGGCGCCTGGGACGGCCAGACCCTGACGTTGGTCGAAGATTTTGTCTATGATGACGGCGCAACCGAACAGCGTGTCTGGACCCTGACCAAAACCGGCGAAGACAGCTGGACCGGCACCGCTCCGGGCGTTTTGGGAACCGCAACCGGGATCGAACGCGGTGATACGTTCAACTGGAAATACAAGATCGACCTGCCCGTCAAAGATGGCACCATGCGCGTCAATTTCGATGACTGGATGTGGCTGTTGTCCGATGACCGATTGCTGAACCGGGCCTATGTCTCGCGCTTTGGGATTCGGCTGGGCGAAGTCATTTTGTACTTCGAAAAGAAGTAGCCCCTGATCCGACCGGTTCCGGCCACGCCCAGATTGCGTATTGACGCATTTGAGATTCTCGGGCACTCAATTCGTCGATGGTTCTTTCGGTTTTGTCCGAGGGATGAAAAGGGAATACGGTGCGACCTCGAGTGTCAAATCCGTGACTGCCCCCGCAACTGTAAGCG
>NZ_JBQFXD010000012.1:0-123004 GCF_056540665.1 Ruegeria sp. AM4
ACCTAGTAAAAGCCCAATTCTCTCTAAACGATCAATCAATACACGGCCTCAATTAGCCGAATAGGCGATAGGCCCACCAAAGTGTCGCGGGATGGAGCAGCCCGGTAGCTCGTCAGGCTCATAACCTGAAGGTCGTAGGTTCAAATCCTACTCCCGCAACCAGCGCCAGAAAACCACAACACAAACCGTTTGATATACAAACAGTCCACCAGACCGGTTGCTCAACGACCAAACCTCGTCGTTATCAGTGCTTAACCAATTTTCATTGAGAAGTTTCAATGCTCTGGTCTTATTTCTTGGTGCTGTTTGTTTCGCGCAGTCTTTAGAAAACACAGCTGCTTTTGATCAAGTCAGAGTACATAGCCGGTGCGTGCCATAGCTCACGAAAACCGACAGGCTTCAACGTCTTGGCGACATGTGCTGATCGACCACTTGCACAGCGTCGGAAATTGCCTCTTGCCAAACCCCACCAACCCCACTAATACGCGCGAGTTCTCAACAAGAACGTCAAGGCGGGGTGATTCCCGCCTTTTGGGTTCGAAGAGGGTTGGCGATGCGCGTCTGTCCTCCTCTCAACCTCAACGCCTGATAAAAGGCTGTATCAATGCAAAGCCAAAATATCCGTATTCGGCTGAAGGCATTTGACTATCGCGTTCTGGATGCCAGCACGCAAGAGATCGTCAACACTGCCAAGCGGACCGGCGCGAACGTGCGCGGCCCGATCCCGCTGCCGAACAAGATTGAGAAGTTCACGGTTCTCCGTGGCCCTCACGTTGACAAGAAATCCCGCGACCAGTTCGAGATCCGTACGCACAAGCGTCTCTTGGACATCGTTGATCCGACCCCCCAGACCGTTGACGCGCTGATGAAGCTCGACCTCGCTGCAGGTGTGGATGTCGAGATCAAGCTGCAGTCGTAATCGGAGGGTATGAGAATGCGCTCTGGTATTATCGCAAAAAAAGTTGGCATGACCCGCCTGTTCATGGAAGACGGCAAGCAGATTCCTGTGACCGTTCTTCACCTGGACAACCTGCAGGTTGTTGCACAGCGCACCGCTGACAAAGACGGCTACACCGCCGTTCAGCTGGGTGCCGGTGCTGCCAAGGCAAAACGCACCTCGAAGGCCATGCGCGGTCACTATGCCGCTGCCAAGGTCGAGCCCAAGCGTAAGCTGGCCGAGTTCCGTGTGTCGGAAGATGGCCTGATTGATGTAGGTGCCGAGATTTCGGCAGAACACTTCCTGGAAGGTCAGAAAGTTGACGTTTCGGGCACTTCGATCGGTAAAGGCTTTGCCGGTGCGATGAAGCGCTGGAACTTCGGTGGTCTGCGCGCCTCGCACGGTGTTTCGATCAGCCACCGTTCGCACGGTTCGACCGGACAGTGTCAGGATCCGGGCAAGGTGTTCAAAGGCAAGAAGATGGCCGGTCACATGGGTGCTGCCCGTGTTACCACCCAGAACCTGGAAGTCGTCAAAACTGACGCCGACCGGAACCTGGTTTTCATCAAAGGCGCCGTTCCCGGACCGAAATCGGGCTGGGTCACCGTCAAGGACGCCGTCAAGAAGAAAGCACCGGAAGGCCTGCCTTTCCCGGCTGCTGTGAAATCGGCTGCAACCGAAGCACCTGCGGAAGAAGCTCCCGCGGAAGGTGGTGAAGCATGAAACTTGATGTAATCAAACTGGACGGCGGTAAAGCCGGCGACATCGAGCTGAACGCCGATCTGTTCGGCCTGGAACCTCGTGCGGACATCCTGCACCGTGTGGTCCGTTGGCAGCGCAACAATGCGCAGGCCGGCACCCACAAGGTCAAGACCCGCTCGGAAACCAGCTACTCGACCAAGAAGATCTACCGCCAGAAGGGCACCGGTGGCGCACGCCATGGTGACCGCAACGCGCCGATCTTCCGTGGTGGTGGTATCTACAAAGGCCCCGTCGTGCGTTCGCACGGCCACGACCTGCCGAAGAAGTTCCGCAAGCTTGGCCTGCGCCACGCTCTGTCGGCAAAGGCCAAAGCAGGTGAGCTGGTCGTGATCGAGAGTGCCGAAGCCGAAGGCAAGACCGCCGCTCTGGCCAAACAGGTTGCAAACCTGGGCTGGAAACGCGCTCTGGTCATCGACGGCGCGACCGTGAACGAAGGGTTCCTGAAAGCGTCCAAGAACATCGAAGGTCTGGATATCCTGCCGTCGATGGGCGCAAACGTCTATGACATCCTCAAGCGTGACACTCTGGTGCTCACCAAAGCGGCTGTCGAAGCACTGGAGGCTCGTCTGAAATGAGCGCGAAGGCAGAACACTACGACGTGATCCGCAAACCGGTCATCACCGAAAAGTCGACCATGGCGTCCGAAAACGGCGCGGTTGTCTTTGAAGTGGCGATCGACAGCAACAAGCCGCAGATCAAAGAGGCCGTTGAGGCGCTGTTTGGTGTGAAGGTCAAGGCGGTGAACACCACCGTGACCAAAGGCAAGGTCAAGCGGTTCCGCGGCCAGTTGGGCAAGCGGAAGGACGTCAAAAAAGCATATGTGACCCTGGAAGAGGGGAACACCATCGACGTGTCCACCGGTCTCTGATCGGACCCGTCATTGGAAAAAGACAAAGGCCCCCGCGCAAGCGGGGGTTTTTTTTGAGGTGGCAACACCAAGAATTGAGCGCAAATCAGGCGTCTTTCCCGGAATTCACTTGCTATCCCGGTCGGGGTGTCTATCCGGGTCCCTACAAGCAAGAAAACATGGCAGGCGCATGACCGAACCCTCTTTCTCGACCCGGGGCAACCCAAACATGACCTCGGCGCGGGATTGGGTCACAACACTTGCCAAATATCGCGAACCTAACCAGTGGCGCAGTTCCTTTGAGCTGGGGGTCAGCATTGTCCCGTTCTTTGCGCTTTGGACACTGTCCTGGATGTCGCTATCGCTCAGCTATTGGCTGGCTTTTGCGATTGCCGTTCTCAACGCCGCCTTCCTGCTGCGCCTGTTTGCGATCCAGCACGATTGCGGGCACGGGGCATTTTTCAAGAACCGTGCGGTCAGCGACTGGGTCGGACGGATGATCGGCGTACTGACCCTGACACCCTACGATGTTTGGCGTCGAACGCATTCCACGCATCACAACAGCTCGGGCAATCTGGATAAGCGCGGTATGGGCGATATCCATACTTTGACAGTGGCCGAGTATCAGTCGAAAACGCCCATGAACCGGTTCTGGTATCGCGTGTACCGCAACCCCATCACGCTGTTCGTCCTTGGCCCCGGTTATCTGTTTCTGTTTCAGAACCGCCTTCCGCTTGGTTTGACGGGGAGTGTCAGGTTCTGGATCAGTGCGATGGCCACCAATCTGGCCATTCTGTTGGTCCTACTGGCCATTTACCACTTTGGCGGTCTGATGCCCTTGCTGCTGATTTTCCTGCCCTCAACCCTGCTGGCCGCGACAGCGGGCGTTTGGTTGTTCTACGTTCAGCATCAATTTGAAGAGACGCAATGGGATCCTGACAAGGACTGGCAATTGCACGAGGCCGCGCTGCACGGCAGTTCGCACTACATTCTGCCTTCGGTATTGCAGTGGTTCAGCGCCAATATCGGTATCCACCACGTACACCACCTTTACAGCCGCATCCCGTTTTATCGCCTGACCGAGGTGTTGCGCGACCACGACGAGTTGGCAAACAGCAACCAGATGACCATCCGCGATAGCCTCGCCAACGCGCGGCTGCACCTGTGGGACGAAAACAACCGTCGCCTGTTATCCTTTGCCGAGGCGCGTACGCTTTATGGGTAAGGTGGTTCTTGCGCACTCGACCAACAGACGCTTAAGCCCTGCGTGTTGTCTGCATGCGCGCTAGTCTGAACCCGATTGGTTCCGTTCCGAGTCCATGAACGACTGCCATCCATCTGTGGTGCCGAAAACGCGCATCCTGTCATGCAGCATTGGGCCGTAAATAGCCCACATGCGCTTTCGCAGGTCACGGCCCTTCGCAGTGATTTTCAGAACCTTTCCACGCCGGTCACTGTCAAATTCGACAAATTCGACCAGACCTTCCGCAGCCAACCGTTTGCTCAGGTGGGACAGGTTCGACTGTTCGAATATGGTGTCCTGTGCAAGCTCAAAGGGGCGCAGTTGCCCGCCATGACGCTCGAGCGACCAGAGGAGATCATACCATTTCAACGGTGGCAGGCCCGCGTCCTTCAAGGCTGCGCTGATATCCGACTGGATACGGCGGGTGGCCCGGTTCATTGCGACCCAGATTTCCGTTTCGAAAGCCGTTGGCAGATTGTTCTTCACAACTTCGTGTTTACTCTCATTCTGATTGCGGTTTTGCTTTGATTTAAATAGATGAAAATTCAACTATAATCCAGTTGCTATCGGATAAAAGGAGAACCACCATGACCTTTAAGTCTTTGATTGCCGCCGCGGCCTTTACCGTTGCAGTAACGCCGGTGTTTGCGCAGACCTACAAGACTGATCAGGGGCACACCGAAGTCCGGTTCGGCTGGAGCCACGCAGGTGTCTCGAACCAGCATGGTGAGTTCACCAAGGTTGACGGTATTCTGGACCTGAACGCTGACGATGTAGAAGCCTCGACGCTGAACGTGACGATTGACACCAACAGCCTGGCGTCGGGCTTTGGACCGCTGGATGACCACCTCAAATCAGCCGATTTCTTCGAGGTCGAAACTTATCCCGAAATCACCTTTGTCAGCACCGAGATCAAGCGCACCGGAGATAGCACGGCAGATGTGACCGGAGATCTGACGATCCACGGCGTGACCAAGCCGGTGACCCTGAAGGCCACGTTGACGCATCAGGGCGAACACCCGCTGGGTGGGGCGCTCGATTACTATAAAGGTGACTGGGTGGCCTTCTCCGCAACGGGTGAGATCGACCATACAGAGTTCGGCGTGGGGCCGTTCTCAACCGGGCCGATCACGATCATGATCGACACCGAGATGAAGGCGGACGGGTAAGGCCGGGCCCGGACGATCGGAAAGACGTCAAAAAAGCATATGTGACCCTGGAAGAGGGAAACACCATCGACGTGTCCACCGGTCTCTGATCGAACCCGTCTTTGGAGAAAGAAAAAGGCCCCCGCGAAAGCGGGGGTTTTTTGTTTGAACTGTCGACAAGCCGCGCCAGCGACTGCCCGTGGGATGGCGCTGGCGCGGCGGCCTTCGGCCTTGTTCCGCGCTTGAATTGGCAATCGTTTACGTTCAAATCCACGGGAACTGAGGTCTGGAACGTTTTGGGTTGTTGAAGTAGTGATTTGCTAAATAGTACAGCGGAATTCATTTATGCAGGCACCTGATATTAGCCCGTTTTCTTACGGAATATTGTCCTTAACCAACCCGAACGATTGGCCGAACCAAGATGAGTGTGACGAGTTCTCGCGCTTAGTCACTGGCAAGTCAGTCTATGTGTGGCCATTGATCTTCGCGGCATATGCTTGGCACTTGGAAAGTCGCAAGGGGCTGACCTTTCCCAGTGAGATCAAAAGAATAGATGAGTACATTGGTCGCCACTTTGGCGAGTTTCTTGAAGCCAACCCCGTGGATTTCTCTAATGCTGGCAGCCAATATGTGCGCTCGAAACCGGGTTCGTTCCAAGCTTTGAGGAAGAATTTCGGCTCTCCGGTTAAGAAGTTGCAGATTTCGGATGCAGAAAAACGTTTGTCGTCTGAGCTGCGAGATTTGGAAGAACATGGCCTAATTGTTGATCCGTTTTCGATTAGCGTTGCCGGAGTTTCCATGGCGGTGCTCGGGTCTGTTCCGTATTCGTTTACTCGAAGGACTAAGGCGGGTGATGAGAAATACCTGAAGATCAAGGCAATGCTCTGGGAGTTCGAAAGTTCAACCAAAGACGAACAGAGAGAGATGCGCTTTCACTTCTTTATGGAAAAAGCTATCGGACAGCTCAAAAAACACGTGAAGCTCCTCATATCCGAAGAGAATGAGGGGGACTAGGCGAAGGGGGGCGTCTCACTCGGCGGATTCTCAATGCCGAGTCAGGAGCCATATTTCCCCTATAGACACCCACCCCCAACCCTGTTACACGCACCCAATCTTGCGGCCTCGGATTCGTTCCGGGGCCTCTGATATTTGTAACCGGGGACCTTCGGGGCCCTATACCCTTGGCACCTACGGGGGCCTATCACATAGCGGGGAAATCCCTCGCACTTGCTAAACGGAAGACAGAAAGCATGGCACTCAAGTCGTACAAGCCGACGACGCCGGGCCAGCGCGGGCTGGTGCTGATCGACCGTTCGGAGCTTTGGAAAGGACGTCCGGTCAAGTCTCTCACTGAGGGTTTGACCAAATCGGGCGGCCGGAACAACACCGGACGGATCACTTCACGCCGCCGCGGCGGTGGCGCAAAGCGTCTCTACCGGATCGTTGACTTCAAACGGAACAAATTTGATGTCGCGGCAACCGTCGAGCGGATCGAATATGACCCGAACCGGACCGCATTCATCGCACTGGTAAAATACGAAGACGGCGAGCAGGCATATATCCTGGCTCCGCAGCGTCTGGCTGTTGGCGATCAGGTGATCGCGTCGGCAAAGGCCGACATCAAGCCGGGCAACGCAATGCCGTTTTCGGGCATGCCCATCGGTACCATCGTCCACAACATCGAGATGAAGCCTGGCAAAGGCGGTCAGATCGCACGTGCGGCCGGTACTTACGCTCAGTTCGTTGGTCGCGATGGCGGCTACGCTCAGATCCGTCTGAGCTCAGGCGAGCTGCGCATGGTCCGTCAGGAATGCATGGCCACCATCGGTGCCGTGTCCAACCCCGACAACAGCAACCAGAACCTCGGTAAAGCGGGTCGTATGCGCCACAAAGGCGTGCGTCCGTCGGTTCGTGGTGTTGCAATGAACCCGATCGATCACCCGCACGGCGGTGGTGAAGGTCGGACCTCGGGTGGCCGTACACCGGTCACTCCGTGGGGTAAGGACACCAAGGGTAAGCGTACCCGCAACAAGAACAAAGCGTCCCAGAAGCTGATCATCCGCTCGCGGCACGCCAAGAAGAAGGGACGTTAATCTATGTCTCGCTCTGTTTGGAAGGGTCCTTTCGTCGATGCTTACGTGCTGAAAAAAGCCGAAGCAGCGCGCGAGTCGGGCCGCAACGAAGTCATCAAAATCTGGTCGCGTCGTTCCACCATTCTGCCCCAGTTCGTGGGTCTGACCTTTGGTGTGTACAACGGCCATAAACACATTCCCGTCAACGTCTCGGAAGACATGATCGGTCAGAAGTTCGGTGAGTACTCGCCAACTCGTACCTATTACGGTCACGCCGCTGACAAAAAAGCGAAGCGGAAGTAAGTCATGGGCAAGGAAAAGAACCCCCGCCGCGTGGCTGAAAACGAAGCAATGGCGAAAACGCGCATGCTCCGTACCAGCCCGCAGAAACTGAACCTGGTTGCGCAAATGATCCGCGGCAAGAAAGTTGAGAAGGCTCTGACCGACCTGACTTTCTCGAACAAGCGTGTCGCGCAGGACGTCAAGAAGTGCCTGCAGTCCGCAATCGCGAATGCCGAAAACAACCACAACCTGGACGTCGACGAGCTGATCGTCGCCGAAGCCTGGGTTGGCAAGAACCTGGTCATGAAGCGCGGTCGTCCGCGTGCCCGTGGTCGTTTCGGCAAGATCATGAAGCCGTTCTCGGAGATCACCATCAAGGTGCGTCAAGTTGAGGAGCAAGCCTAATGGGTCATAAAGTAAATCCGATCGGCATGCGCCTGCAGGTCAACCGCACCTGGGACAGCCGCTGGTACGCCGACACCAAGGACTACGGTGATCTTCTGCTGGAAGACCTCAAGATCCGTGAGTTCATCAACAAAGAGTGCAAGCAGGCCGGTGTTGCCCGTGTGATCATCGAACGTCCGCACAAGAAGTGCCGCGTCACGATCCACACCGCACGTCCCGGTGTCATCATCGGCAAGAAAGGTGCAGACATCGAAGTTCTGCGCAAAAAGCTTGCCCGTATGACCGACAGCGAACTGCACCTGAACATCGTCGAAGTGCGCAAGCCCGAGCTTGACGCGCAGCTGGTTGCCGAGTCCATCGCTCAGCAGCTGGAACGTCGTGTTTCGTTCCGTCGCGCAATGAAGCGCTCGGTTCAGAACGCCATGCGCATGGGCGCCCTGGGTATCCGGGTGAACGTCGCTGGTCGTCTGGGCGGCGCCGAAATCGCACGGACCGAGTGGTACCGCGAAGGCCGCGTGCCTCTGCACACCCTGCGTGCCGACATCGATTACGCACATGCCGAAGCGATGACCCCCTACGGGATCATCGGGATCAAGGTCTGGATCTTCAAAGGTGAGATCATGGAGCACGATCCGCAGGCACGTGACCGTAAAGCACAGGAACTCCAGGACGGCCCTGCACCTCGTGGTGCTGGTGGCGGTCGTCGCTAAGGAGGGAAAGATATGCTTCAACCAAAGCGTACTAAATTCCGCAAGATGCACAAAGGCCGGATCAAGGGTCTCGCCAAGGGCGGCTCTGATCTGAACTTTGGCACCTACGGCCTGAAAGCTCTTGAGCCTGAGCGTGTAACTGCACGCCAGATCGAAGCTGCACGTCGTGCCATGACGCGTCACATGAAGCGTCAGGGTCGTGTCTGGATCCGCATCTTCCCTGACACTCCGGTCACGGCCAAGCCGATCGAAGTTCGTATGGGTAAAGGTAAGGGTTCGGTCGACCGCTGGGCCTGCAAAGTCAAGCCTGGCCGCGTGATGTTCGAGATCGACGGCGTCAATGACGACATCGCCCGCGAGGCCCTGCGCCTGGCCGCGATGAAGCTGCCGATCAAGACCCGCGTCGTGATCCGCGAAGACTGGTAAGCGATTGGGGGCAACCCCGTTCGTGACAAGATCGACCCCCGTCGGGACACCGGCGGGGGTTTTTCGTTGCGGGAACCGCTTGCATCGGATCAATCCGAGATGTGCGCATTGTCGTAATTCAATACCCGCGTTGCAAAAAAGTTGTATCTCGGGGGTGGCAATGTTCGACGCTTGATGGAATGAAGCGCTCGGAAAAAATTCGTTTCGCAGGATAGGCAGCCAGCCAGCAGGCCGTGCAGGCAGCACGCGACCCAGACCCTAGCGAACCCGAAGAAAAATCGAGGAAACGCATGGGCCTTACATGCAGGGACGTCATGGTCCCAACCGAAAAACAACGGACAATTCACCCCGATGACACGGTCGCCAAGGCGTTTGATATCATCCGTGACAGCCGCGCTAGATTTCTGCCGGTGGTCGCCGAAGACGGTCAGTTTGTCGGCGTATTCACCGCACCGACGCTGATCAAGATGATCTTGCCCAAGGCGGCCCTGATCGGGATGAGTTCGGACGCTACGCGCGTGCCAATCAGCAATCTCAGCTTTATGAGCCTGACGAAAGAGGACTTTCGCGAGCAGATTGCCCGCCTGAACGAAGAGCGGGTCGGCGATCACACGTCCAATCCGGCAAATATCCCTGTGACTGCGCCTGATACACCGGTGATGGAGGGCATCTTCCTGATCCACAAATTCAAGCGCCACGTCATCCTTGTCGAGCCCGACACCAACCGGTTCGTCGGCACCGTCAGCGCCAATTCGCTGATAGATCACGCGCTCAGCTAACCCTTACATACCGGATCAGAACTTTGACCGATCATTCCGTTTCGCATGGGGAACACGCGTTCTCCGTCCCTCAACTTTTGGGCATTGATCCGCTTTGGGTGGCCACCGGCATCCTGATTGCCGTCTACGCCGTGCTGATCACCGAAAAGGTCAACCGCGCGATTTTGGCTATGCTGGGCGCGTCGCTGATGGTGCTGTTTGGCATCCTCAATCAGGAACAGGCCGTGGCTGGCGTTGATGCCAATACTCTGGCGCTGCTGATCGGGATGATGGTGATTGTGGGCATCACCAGCAAATGCGGGCTATTTCAATATGTGGCGATCAAGGCCGCGAAGGTCGTCAAAGCCAACCCGACCGGCATCCTGATCATGCTGACGCTGATCACGGCCGTGTTCTCGGCGCTGCTGGACAACGTCACCACGGTTCTGCTGATTGCGCCAATTACGCTGCTGATCACCGATGCGCTGGATACCCCGGTTTTCCCGTTTTTCTTCGCCGAGATTCTGGCCTCGAATGTGGGCGGTACGGCCACTCTGATCGGTGACCCGCCAAACATCATCATCGGCTCAGCGGCGGGCCTCAGCTTTAACGAATTCGTCGTGAACCTAGCGCCGATCTCAGCCATCTGTCTGGTTGTGCTGACCGGCATCATCTATCTGATGAACCGTCGCACGCTGGCTGCGATCCCGAAATCGGCCAGCGAAAAGATCATGCGCTTCAACGAAGACGAGGCGATCACAGATACGCGCCTGATGATCAAATCTCTGTCGGTTCTGGCACTGGTCCTGTTGGGCTTTACGCTGGGCCACAGCTATGGCGTGCAGCCGGGCACATCCGCCCTGGCGGGCGCTGCGCTGCTAATGCTGCTGGCTTATGGCCATCAACATGGCGAAGAGCAGACGGAATCCGTGCACCACATCTTTGGTGAGGTCGAATGGGTCACGATCTTCTTCTTCGGTGGCCTGTTCGTGATCGTCGCCGGCGTGGAACATGTTGGCCTGCTGGATTTCTTTGGTCAGAAGGTTCTGGAACTGACCGAAGGCGACATGATGTGGACCGCGTTCTTCATCTTCTGGGCCTCGGGTATCCTGTCGGCCATTCTGGACAACATCCCTTTTGTCGCCACGATGATCCCGCTTATCGAATCCACCGCCGACACGTTCGGTGGGCCGGACGCAATCGAGCCGCTCTGGTGGTCGCTGGCGCTGGGTGCCTGTCTGGGCGGCAACGGGACGCTGCTGGGTGCCAGCGCGAACCTGACTGTCGCGGCTTTCGCCGAGAAGGCGAAGCAGCCCATCGGCTTCGTCAAGTTCGCGATCCTGGCCTTTCCGATCATGATCCTGACCCTGATGATCGCCAACGTCTACATCTGGCTGCGCTACTTCTACTAAGTCGCACCCGACCAGCCGCTTTTCTGGGGTGGCTGGTCTCGCCCTTGTGCCCCGGCTGGGCTATAGCCGGGGCATGGCACAGATTGAATCACTCTTCGTCACCCGTCTCTACCGCGCCGCCTTGTCCGAGTTCGATCCCAAGATCGACGCGGGTGAGCTGGAAAGCTCCTGCTTTGTTATCGCCGAGGATGACGAGGCCGGGCAGGAATGGTGCGAGGAAAACGGCTATCCCGGCTATACCAGCTATGCCTCGCTAACCGATCTGCCCTGGCGCTTCCCGATCTTCGCCGATCTGGTTGCCGCGCTGGATCAGCACGTAGCCGCCTTTGCCAAAGATCTGGAGTTCGATCTGGGCGAGGGGGAACTAAAGCTAGAAGACCTCTGGATCAACATCCTGCCCGAAGGCGGAATGCACTCCAGCCACCTGCACCCGCACAGCGTGATCTCGGGCACGACCTATGTGGCCATGCCCGAAGGGGCGAGCGCGCTGAAACTGGAAGACCCAAGATCAGGCCGCATGATGGCCGCGCCTACGCGTCTGAAAGGTGGGAGACGGGATTTACAGCCGTTCATCTATATGAAGCCGCAGGTGGGCGACGTCCTGCTGTGGGAAAGCTGGCTGCGCCATGAAGTGCCGATGAACATGGCCGAGGAAGAGCGGATTTCGGTGAGTTTTAACTATAAGTGGGAGTGAGCCCCGATCCGCGCAGCGGCAATCGCTCCGGTGGAGCGATTGAGAGGCGAACCAGTGGAGCCCGGTAGTTAAGATGCCGAGCCGTTACTTTGCCGAAACCCGTGCGCGAAACTTCGGAAATCCGATGCAATGCCCATTGACCGAACCTGATCTGTAAGCCCCGTCTTTGAATTTTAGGTCAAATTTCATCACGCTTCCGGACGAGCAGCTTCCTTGTTTCGAAATAATCGCGTCAAATTGCAGCCGATCATTGGTTGCCTTTCGGATTTTGACTCCTTCGGGTGTAATACCGTGCGCAGCAAGCACTTGTGGCGCGTTGTTTTTGACGGCGATATCCATCTGCCATGGACGGCTGGAATTAATGGTCAGGGTCCATTTTCCATCGGGTGCGGCGGTCGCCTCGGTCGGTGATACAAACGCCGCGCATAGCAGGAATGCTAGAACAAGAAACTTCATGGAAAACCTCACAATCATTAAGTCACTCAAAACACGATATCTGATGGTACGGTTTCAAAAGGGCGTTCCGCAACAAGTTTGATTGCCTTCAAGCGACGACGGTCCGATTTCTATACTATGATCACCGAGATGCCTGGGCGCGGCGTTGGACCTCAAATTTTGGCGTGTGTATTGGATCTAATCACCTGATTTGGCCACTTCCTGTTGGCTCGGCAAACTTTCACGATGTTCATCGTAATAGTCCTCGTACCAATCTGAGGCTTCGCCCATCAGGTTCAAAAATGCCATTGCGGCCAGCGTGAGACCCAGGCCGCCAAGATCACCCTTGTTTGCAACGAACAAATGCCACGTGAACCAGATCAGATAGACGATACTTATCACATTTATCGCGACAAGAATTTCAAGTGTTGTAGGGAGCCCCATAGATTCGAGAATTGTCGATAAGCTCATATGTGTGCCTTCAAAATTGGATGTTCTTTGGAGCCACGTCCTAGCACAATTGAGCGCGGCTGCCAGAGCTCAACTTATAGTCGCAATGATTGTCTTGCGGTGAGGGAATGGTACCACGTCACGGTGGCTGGAACGCGCTTTCAAACTTTCCCTTGCCACCCACCCTCCAAACCCTTATACGGCGGCATCCTGCGATCTCCCGGCGTTGTCGGGCGATTCGTATGTCTATCATTCATCCACCAGGTCAAAGGTGACCCGTGTACGGGGCCTTCTGGTGTTTTGAGCAAAGGAAAAAGGCGATGAACGCCCAAGAACTGCGTGACAAGACCCCGGACCAGCTCCGTGAGGAACTGGCCAACCTGAAGAAAGAAAGCTTTAACCTGCGCTTTCAACAGGCCACCGGTCAGCTGGAAAGCACTGCTGGTATCAAAGCGGCCCGCCGCAACGCTGCCCGCGTCAAAACCATTCTGAACGAAAAGGCCGCTGCTGCGGCATCCGAGGAGTAATCAGATGCCCAAGCGTATCCTGTCCGGCACCGTAACCAGCGACGCCAACGAACAGACCGTAACCGTATCCGTCGAGCGCCGCTTTACGCATCCGGTTCTGAAGAAAACCATCCGTAAGTCCAAGAAATACCGGGCTCACGATGAAAAGAACGCCTTCAAGGTCGGCGATACAGTCCGCATCATCGAATGCGCGCCGAAATCGAAGACGAAACGTTGGGAGGTTCTGGAGGCGTAAGCCTGCAGGACTTTTCCATTTGTCGAAACCCTGGGGGATTTAACAAGACCAGCCCCCACAGGTCGGGAGAAACCACATGATCCAGATGCAGACCAATCTGGATGTCGCTGACAACTCCGGCGCACGCCGAGTTCAGTGCATCAAGGTCCTGGGTGGTTCCAAGCGTAAATACGCCTCCGTTGGCGACATCATTGTCGTCTCGGTGAAGGAAGCCATCCCGCGCGGCCGCGTAAAGAAAGGTGACGTCCGTAAGGCCGTCGTCGTACGCACCGCCAAGGAAGTCCGTCGCGAAGACGGCACCGCGATCCGTTTCGATCGCAACGCCGCCGTCATCCTGAACAATAACAACGAGCCAGTCGGCACCCGTATCTTTGGCCCCGTTGTTCGCGAACTGCGCGGCAAGAACTTCATGAAAATCATCTCGCTGGCTCCGGAGGTGCTGTAATCATGGCTGCTAAACTCCGCAAAGGCGACAAGGTCGTCGTGCTGGCCGGCAAAGACAAGGGCAAAGAGGGAACCATTTCCTCGGTTGACCCGAAAGCCGGTAAAGCTGTTGTCGACGGCATCAACATCGCCATCCGCCACACCCGCCAGACCCAGAACAGCCAGGGCGGCCGTTTGCCTCAGGCAAACCCGATCGAGCTGTCGAACCTGGCACTGCTGGACAAGAACGGCAAAGCAACCCGCGTTGGCTTCCGCATGGAAGGCGACAAGAAGGTGCGTTTCGCCAAGACCACAGGGGACGTGATCGATGCTTGATACCGCAACCTACACTCCGCGTCTGAAAGCTCAGTACGCTGAAACCATCCGTGCCGCTCTGAAAGAAGAGTTCGGCTACAAGAACGACATGCAGCTGCCCAAGCTGGAGAAAATCGTTCTGAACATCGGTTGTGGTGCTGAGGCCGTCAAAGACTCGAAGAAAGCCAAATCGGCAGTCGAGGATCTGACTGCGATTGCTGGTCAGCTGGCCGTTGCAACCAAGGCGAAGAAGTCGATCGCGGGTTTCCGCGTCCGTGAAGACATGCCGCTGGGTGCGAAAGTGACCCTGCGCGGCGACCGGATGTACGAATTCCTGGATCGTCTGATCACCATCGCGCTGCCGCGCGTTCGTGACTTCCGCGGTGTTAAGCCGTCTTTCGATGGTCAGGGCAACTTTGCCATGGGCATGAAAGAGCACATCGTGTTCCCGGAAATCGACTTCGACAAGGTCGACGAAGTCTGGGGCCTGGATATCGTAATTGCCACCACAGCGAAAACCGACGCTGAAGCGAAGAGCCTGTTGAAAGCATTCAACATGCCGTTCAACGCGTAAGCGCCGGGAGGATTGAGACATGGCTAAAAAAGCAATGATCGAACGCGAGAAGAAGCGCGAACGCCTGGTGGCCAAATATGCCGCAAAGCGTGCCGAGCTGAAAGAAATCGCGAATGACGAGAGCCGCCCGATGGAAGAGCGTTTCAAAGCGCGTCTGAAACTGGCGAAACTGCCGCGCAACAGCTCGGCTACCCGTCTGCACAACCGCTGTCAGCTGACCGGTCGTCCCCACGCTTACTACCGTAAGCTGAAGGTCAGCCGTATCGCGCTGCGCGAGCTGGGTTCTGCTGGTCAGATCCCCGGCATGGTGAAATCGAGCTGGTAAGGGAGACATAGATATGAATGATCCTATCGGCGATATGCTCACCCGTATCCGCAACGCGCAAATGCGCGGCAAGTCCACCGTTTCCACCCCGGCTTCCAAGCTGCGCGGTTGGGTTCTGGACGTGCTGGCGGACGAAGGTTACATCCGTGGCTACGAAGCGACGACCGGTGAAAACGGTCATCCGGCCATCGAAATCAGCCTGAAATACTACGAAGGCACCCCTGTTATTCGCGAACTGAAGCGGGTCTCGAAACCCGGTCGTCGCGTGTACATGGGCGTCAATGACATCCCGCAGGTCCGTCAGGGTCTGGGCGTGTCGATTGTCAGCACTCCGAAAGGTGTGATGTCGGACGCAAACGCTCGCTCCAACAATGTTGGCGGCGAAGTGCTCTGCACCGTCTTCTAAGGAGGTCTGCAATGTCTCGTATTGGTAAAAAACCGGTCGAGCTGCCCAGCGGCGTTTCCGCCTCTGTGTCGGGTCAGACCATTGAAGTGAAAGGTCCGAAAGGCACCCGCAGCTTCACCGCCACCGACGACGTGACGCTGTCGGTCGAAGACAACGTGGTCAAAATCGACCCGCGTGGTTCGTCCAAGCGTGCCCGCCAGCAGTGGGGCATGAGCCGCACCATGGTTGCCAATCTGGTAACCGGTGTGACCCAGGGCTTCAAAAAAGAGCTGGAGATCCAGGGTGTTGGTTACCGGGCACAGATGCAGGGCAACACCCTGAAGCTGAACCTGGGCTACAGCCACGATGTTGATTTCACAGCTCCGGAAGGTGTCACCATCACCGCGCCGAAGCAGACCGAAATCGTTGTGGAAGGTATCGACCAGCAGCAGGTGGGCGAAGTCGCGGCCAAAATCCGCGAATGGCGCCGTCCCGAGCCGTACAAAGGCAAGGGCATCCGCTATAAGGGCGAGTTCATCTTCCGCAAGGAAGGCAAGAAGAAGTAAGGACGCAAACAATGGCAAACAGCAAAAGAACCCTGTTTCTGAAGCGCCGCCTGCGCGTTCGGAACAAACTTCGCAAGGTCAACGCGGGTCGTCCGCGTCTGTCCGTACACCGTTCGAACAAGAACATCTCTGTTCAGCTGATCGACGACGTACGCGGTGTGACCCTGGCCTCGGCCTCGACCCTGGAAAAAGATCTGGGTGTTGTTGGCAAGAACAACGTCGAAGCGGCCACCAAAGTGGGCGCGGCCATCGCCGAGCGTGCCAAGAAGGCAGGCGTCGAAGAGGCCTATTTCGATCGTGGTGGCTTCCTGTTCCACGGCAAAGTGAAGGCTCTGGCCGACGCTGCGCGTGAAGGTGGTCTGAAAATCTAAGACTTGCGGGCAGCTTTGCGGCTGCCCCGATGATCCGGGGGCCTCGGTAACATTCGGGGCTCACTTGGATTGAATTGAACGGCGTCGTAGGCGCCACATGAGAAAAGGGATGCCAAATGGCAGAACGTGAAAACCGCCGGGGCCGTGGTCGTGACCGCGACGAAGCACCGGAATTCGCAGATCGTCTGGTTGCGATCAACCGTGTGTCGAAAACCGTAAAAGGTGGTAAGCGCTTTGGCTTCGCCGCTCTGGTGGTTGTCGGCGATCAGAAAGGCCGCGTCGGCTTTGGCAAAGGTAAAGCGAAAGAAGTACCTGAGGCCATCCGTAAGGCGACTGAACAAGCCAAGCGTCAGATGATCCGCGTGCAACTGCGCGAAGGTCGCACCCTGCACCACGACATCGAGGGCCGTCACGGCGCTGGTAAAGTGGTCATGCGCACCGCGCCTGAAGGTACCGGTATCATCGCCGGTGGTCCGATGCGTGCCGTGTTCGAAATGCTGGGCGTAAAGGACGTTGTGTCCAAGTCGCTGGGCTCGCAGAACCCCTACAACATGATCCGCGCCACCATCAACGGCCTGCAGAAAGAGCAGAGCCCGCGTTCGGTTGCACAGCGTCGTGGCAAAAAGGTCGCCGACATCCTGCCCAAGCGGGACGAAGCACCGGCCGCTGCTGAAGCAGAAGCATAAGGAGAGCGACCCATGGCAAAAACCATCGTCGTCAAGCAGATCGGTTCTCCGATCCGCCGCCCCGCTGAACAGCGCGCAACCCTGATCGGTCTGGGCCTGAACAAGATGCACAAAACCCGTGAACTGGAAGATACCCCTTCGGTTCGCGGCATGGTCAACAAGATCCCGCATCTGGTTGAGATCATCGAAGAGCGCGGCTAAGCGCCCGCTCTCGCACTGAACAAGAAAGCCCCCGGCATGTTCGGGGGCTTTTTTCTTGGGGGCGATTGCCTGCCTTAGACCCGGTGCCGAACACACTGCACCCGCGTCAGCATCTGCATTTTGAGCAGACAATCCCGCGGGCTCCTCAAACGCAGTCTTATCGACGGTAATCCATCTCACACAGAGTTTACCTGCTTTTCCGCCGCGACCGGATTTCAGCCAACAATTCGCCACAGTCCTCAACAATACTGGGTCGCAGTGTTGAGTTTGCGACGTCGTGTGGTTGGCGTTCAGTTGTGTAAGAAAGTGCTGTGTGATGGGTATCGAATTTTTTGCTCCGGCCTGCCCAGAGCCGAGCGCCTCGTATCAACGGGGCATTGATCAAGGACATGCGGGATTGACCACGGCTCTGTGCGATGTGGTCAAAGCTATGCCCTCGGATTTTCTGAAAACGCTGATACTCGAACTTGACGAATGCGCGCTGTCAAACAGTCCGTCACCATTGGTTGAAAGAATTTTTCAACGTGCAATCTGCGTTTACCAGGCCGAGCAGCTTTTGGATGCGCGGCAGGTTTCGGACGCGTCGCAATCGGGAATGATCGCAAATGACGCAGCCCGGCCGCAATCAACCGACGTCGTCACAAGGCGGGCGGGCTGATCGATAATTGTCTGCGCGTGTGTGTTCGGCGGGCAGATATTTGAATGTTCAAAAGTAAAATTGGGGTAACGAATATGAAGCACCTTCTTCTTGCAGTCGTGACACTCTCACCAAGCCTCGGTTGGTCGATGACCGAAGGACAAGCCCTCGCAACCTGGATGGCGTCCTGCACGGACGCAGGTGGCGAGCATCTGGTAGACCGGGTCCACGCTGGGGATGCCGGGCAAACCCTTCATGTGCTCTATATCTGCGAGCACGAAAGCGGGAAGCAATCCGTCCGGATCGTCCCGGCAGTACCTTCAAGCGCATCCAGTAACGAGAATTTCTGATCTGTTACTGCGGTCGCCCCCCCCGGGGGGCAGCGCGCATCCGGATTGTGGTACAAAGCCATAAGGCCCTGCGTATCGCACCGGGTACGACAGGTATTTTGCCATTCCTTTGATGCATACCGGCTAGACCAAAACTTCCGTTGTTAGCGGTATCTCCTGCGCCTATCTCAGCCCTGTCCAAGACAGGAACATACAAGTGACCTCGGGGAATGCGCCCCGACATTCGAAAGGAATAGAGATATGGCACACACAGCAACACTGACACATGGCGGCTTCAACCTGAGCGCCCGTTTTGCAAACCTGATCGAGCGCGTGAAAGAAAACCGCGCCCGGGCTGCAGAATACAGCCGCACCTATACCGAGCTTCAGCATCTGAGCAACCGCGAGCTGGACGACATCGGCATCCGTCGCTGCGACATCGCCGACATCGCGCGCGAGTACGCATATCGCGCGTAAGGTATCGCGTTTGATAAACGAATTCAGAGGCGCCTGCATTGGCGCCTCTTTTGGTTTTGGCTGGCGCGCTACAACAAAGCTTGCAACCGGGTCCGCAACGCTGTAGAGCGCTCCGGTGGCATTGCGCCCACGAGAATCAAAACCAAGAAACGCCGTGGTTGGCCCATCACGCTTCGGGGGTCACATCCGGCTTAGGAGAAGCGATATGAAACTGCACGAATTGCGCGACAATCCTGGCGCCGCACCGAAACGCACCCGCGTTGGCCGTGGTCCCGGTTCCGGCAAAGGTAAAATGGGTGGCCGTGGTATCAAAGGCCAGAAATCCCGTTCGGGTGTGGCCATCAACGGCTACGAAGGCGGCCAGATGCCCCTGTACCAGCGCCTGCCCAAACGTGGCTTCAACAAGCCGAACCGCAAGGCATTCGCCGTCATCAACCTAGGCCTGATCCAGAAATTCGTCGACGCCGGCAAACTGGACGCCAAGGCTGCGATCACCGAGGATGCACTGGTTGCATCCGGTCTGGTTCGCCGCAAGCTGGACGGCGTTCGCGTTCTGGCCAAAGGCGAAATCAGCGCCAAAGTGAACCTTGAGGTAACCGGTGCTTCGAAAGCTGCCGTTGAGGCAGTTGAGAAAGCGGGCGGTTCACTGACGGTCACAAAAGCTGCTGCAGCAGAGTAAGCGCTTGTGAGCGGGCCAAGACCCGCTTACATAGACCTCAGAGTTTTCCAAGACGCCGCCCGAGCCGGAAAACGGTTCCGGGCGGTGTTTTCATAAGAGAGACCGATTTATGGTATCAGCAGCAGAACAAATGGCAGCAAACACAAGCTGGTCTGCCCTTGGTAAAGCCACCGATCTGCGCAACCGCATCCTGTTCACGCTTGCATTGCTGATCGTCTATCGTCTGGGCACCTTCATTCCGGTGCCGGGGATCGACGGCCAAGCGCTGCGCGAGTTCATGGAGCAGGCGGGGCAAGGCATCGGCGGCATGGTTTCGATGTTCACCGGCGGGGCGCTGGGGCGGATGGGTATCTTTGCCCTCGGCATCATGCCCTACATCTCGGCCTCGATCATCGTGCAGCTGCTGACATCCATGGTTCCCGCGCTCGAACAGCTCAAGAAAGAGGGCGAGCAGGGGCGCAAGAAAATCAACCAATACACCCGTTTCGGCACCGTGGCCTTGGCCACCGTACAGGCCTATGGTCTGGCAGTTTCGTTGGAATCGGGCGATCTGGCCACCGATCCGGGCCTGTATTTCCGCTTCTCGACCATGATTACGCTGGTCGGCGGTACCATGTTCCTGATGTGGCTGGGTGAACAAATCACCGCGCGTGGCATCGGCAATGGCATCTCGCTGATCATCTTCGTTGGCATCATTGCCGAGGTTCCCGCCGCGCTGGCGCAGTTCTTCGCCAGCGGACGCAGCGGTGCTATCAGCCCTGCTGTAATCGTGGGCGTGATCATCATGGTCATCGCCGTGATCACCTTTGTGGTGTTCATGGAGCGTGCCCTGCGCAAGATCCACATCCAATACCCGCGCCGTCAGGCTGGTATGAAGGTTTATGAAGGCGGCTCCAGCCACCTGCCAGTCAAGGTGAACCCGGCGGGTGTTATCCCGGCGATTTTCGCCAGCTCGCTGCTGCTGCTGCCGGTGACGATCTCGACCTTCTCGTCGGGTGCGACCAACGGACCGGTGATGTCATGGTTGCTGGCCAACTTTGGCCCCGGACAGCCTTTGTACCTGCTGTTCTTCGCTTCGATGATTGTGTTCTTTGCCTATTTCTACACGTTCAATGTGTCGTTCAAGCCGGACGATGTTGCGGACAACCTGAAGAAGCAGAACGGTTTTGTGCCGGGTATCCGTCCGGGCAAGAAAACTTCGGAATATCTGGAATATGTGGTCAACCGCGTATTGGTTCTGGGTTCAGGCTATTTGGCTGCGGTTTGCCTGTTGCCGGAAATCCTGCGCGGTCAGTTTGCCATCCCGTTCTATTTCGGCGGCACTTCGGTTCTGATTATCGTCTCGGTAACCATGGACACGATCCAACAGGTTCAGAGCCATCTGCTGGCGCATCAATACGAAGGGCTGATCGAAAAGTCCCAACTGCGCGGCAAGTCCAAGAAACGCGGCAGAAAGGGAGCTGCTCGTCGATGAACATCATACTTCTCGGCCCCCCGGGGGCAGGCAAGGGGACGCAGGCGCGTCACCTGGTTGAAACCCGCGGCATGGTGCAGTTGAGCACTGGTGACATGCTGCGCGAGGCCAAAACCTCGGGCACGGAAATGGGCCTGAAGGTTGCTGCGATCATGGACGCAGGCAAGCTGGTCACCGACGAGATCGTGATCGGTCTGATCGAAGAGAAACTGACCACCGAAAAAGGGGCAGGCTTCATCTTTGACGGTTTCCCCCGCACGCTGGCGCAGGCCGATGCGTTGGCAGCGCTGCTGACCAAGCTGGGCCAGTCCCTGCACACGGTGATCGAGATGCGTGTCGATGACGAGGCGCTGGTCGAACGGATCACGGCACGCTCGACCTGTGGCGGGTGTGGTGAGGTTTACAATGACATCACCAAACCGATCCCCGCAGACGGCAAATGCACCAATTGCGGCAAAGAAAATGACTTCCAGCGCCGCGCCGACGACAACGAAGACAGCCTGCGCACGCGTCTGATGGAATACTACAAAAAGACGTCGCCTTTGATTGGTTATTACTACGCCAAAGGCGATCTGCGCCCGGTGAACGGGCTGGCGGATATCAAAGAAGTTACCGCCTCGATCGAGGCGATTCTAGGCTGATACTCATATGGGCTTGACGCCAACGGCAAAAGCCCATATCGACCCCCATCCCTAAAGGGAATCAAGACCGCATGCGGGATTCGTCCCAATTGCCCCGACCACCTCGAATAATGCTGAACCCTCTGGCGACACTGCCACGGTAAAGCGTTGTGAAAAAAGGTTCTGGAGTTACGGAACCGCAACGAAAAGGAAAGTGACACGTGGCACGTATTGCCGGCGTAAACATCCCGACTGCAAAGCGGGTACCAATCGCCCTCACATATATCACCGGTATCGGAAACACTTCGGCCAAAGCGATCTGCGAAGCCGTAGGTATTGAAGCGCACCGTCGCGTCAACGAACTGTCCGACGCCGAAGTTCTGGCCATCCGTGAACACATCGATGCAAACTTCACCGTTGAAGGTGATCTGCGTCGTGAAGTTCAGATGAACGTCAAGCGTCTGATGGACCTGGGCTGCTATCGCGGTCTGCGTCACCGCCGCAACCTGCCGGTTCGCGGTCAGCGTACCCACACCAATGCTCGTACCCGCAAAGGCCCCGCAAAGGCCATCGCTGGTAAGAAGAAATAAGGGAGGGTCTGACCGATGGCACGTGACAAGACTCGCGTTAAGCGCAAAGAGCGTAAGAACATCGCATCGGGCGTTGCCCATGTGAACTCGACCTTCAACAACACCAAGATCCTGATCTCGGACGTACAGGGCAACGCCATTTCGTGGTCGTCTGCCGGTACCATGGGCTTCAAAGGGTCGCGGAAATCGACGCCTTATGCGGCGCAGATGGCTGCAGAAGACGCAGGCAAGAAGGCGCAGGAACATGGCGTCAAAACGCTGGAAGTCGAAGTTCAGGGCCCCGGTTCGGGTCGTGAATCGGCTCTGCGTGCGCTGGCTGCCGTGGGCTTTAACATCACGTCGATCCGCGACGTGACCCCGATCGCTCACAACGGCTGCCGCCCGCCGAAGCGCCGCCGCGTCTAAGCGATTTTGAATTAAGCTGGGGCTGTGTATCTGCACGGCCCCAGCACGTCATTTTGAACCTCGGGCGTCTGCACCTTGTTGGTCATGGGGCGCGGACAGGAATGGAGGGATTACATGATCCACAAGAATTGGGCAGAATTGATCAAGCCAACCCAGCTTGACGGCAAGCCGGGCAACGACCCTGCACGTCAGGCAACCCTGGTTGCCGAGCCGCTGGAACGTGGCTTTGGTCTGACTCTGGGCAACGCGCTGCGCCGCGTTCTGATGAGCAGCCTGCAAGGCGCGGCCATCACCAGTGTTCAGATCGACAACGTCCTGCACGAGTTCTCCTCGGTCGCGGGCGTGCGTGAAGACGTTACAGACATCATCCTTAACCTCAAAGGCGTGTCGCTGCGCATGGAAGTCGAAGGCCCCAAGCGCCTGTCGATCAATGCCAAAGGTCCCGCAGTTGTGACCGCAGGCGACATCAGCGAAAGCGCTGGCATCGAGGTTCTGAACCGCGATCACGTCATCTGCCACCTGGACGATGGCGCCGACCTGTTCATGGAACTGACCGTCAATACCGGCAAGGGCTACGTCTCGGCTGAAAAGAACAAGCCCGAAGACGCACCTATCGGCCTGATCCCGATCGACGCGATCTATTCGCCGGTCAAAAAGGTTGCCTATGACGTTCAGCCGACCCGTGAAGGCCAGGTTCTGGACTATGACAAGCTGACGCTGAAGATCGACACCGACGGTTCGATCACGCCCGAAGATGCTCTGGCCTTCGCTGCGCGTATCCTGCAGGACCAGCTGTCGATCTTCGTGAATTTCGACGAGCCGGAATCGGCTGGCCGTCAGGACGAAGACGATGGTTTGGAGTTCAACCCGCTGCTGCTGAAGAAAGTGGACGAGCTGGAACTGTCGGTTCGTTCGGCAAACTGCCTGAAGAACGACAACATCGTTTACATCGGCGACCTGATCCAGAAGACCGAAGCCGAGATGCTGCGCACCCCGAACTTCGGCCGCAAGTCGCTGAACGAGATCAAAGAAGTGCTGTCCGGCATGGGTCTGCACCTCGGCATGGATGTCGAGGACTGGCCGCCCGACAACATCGAAGATCTGGCGAAAAAATTCGAAGACGCGTTCTAAACGCGTCTTCCTCAATGCCCGGCCCGAAATGGGACTATCCGGGGACTATATGGGCACTTCCGCCCCAAGGAGAGCCGGTGACACGCATCGCCGGCCAGACAAAGCAAAACGCGAAAGAAGGAACTAGAAAATGCGTCACGCACGTGGTTACCGCCGCCTGAACCGTACTCATGAGCACCGCAAGGCTCTGTTTGCGAACATGGCTGGCTCGCTCATCGAGCATGAGCAGATCAAAACAACTCTGCCCAAGGCAAAAGAACTGCGCCCGATCATCGAAAAGCTGGTCACTCTGGGCAAGCGCGGCGACCTGCACGCCCGTCGTCAGGCCGCTTCGCAGCTGAAAGAAGACAAAGACGTCGCTAAGCTGTTCGAAGTTCTGGGCCCCCGCTACGCCGAGCGTCAGGGCGGCTATGTCCGCATCCTGAAAGCTGGTTTCCGCTATGGTGACATGGCTCCGATGGCGATCATCGAATTCGTTGATCGTGACGTCGATGCCAAAGGCGCAGCTGACAAAGCGCGTGTTGCCGCGGAAGAAGCAGCAGAAGAATAAGAAAGCCCGGCTTTCTGGTCAGAACCCCTGCGTCCCGGACGCGGGGGTTTTTTGTTTTGAAGCTGTGGCAGTGTCGCTTTCAGGCCATTCGCGGGGGTATCCGTTGATGAAGTCCCAGCCTGTACAGGCCACGCTGGATGCGGAGGACACAGGATGGCAGAAATTACCCACATACCGGCTGAATTCACCGGGCCATCGGCCTGGACCGGCCGCGAAATGCAGGCCCGTCAAGACGAGTGGATTGTCGATCTGAGCCAATCAGAGATTGCCGATCTTGAGCAAGCCGCCCGCAGTTACCTGAATCTTGGCAAAGACATTGGCGAGATCACAAGGGCCGAGTTTCCGCTACAAAGCTTTGACAGGCATCTGCGTAGCCTCCGTGACAAGCTGATCTGTGGCGTCGGGTTTGAAGTTATCCGCGGGCTGCCGGTCCAAGAGTATTCGCAGGAAATGGCGGCAGCGATCTTTTGTGGTGTTGGCGCCCATCTGGGCTCGGCGCGGTCGCAGAACGCTCAGGGGCACATTTTGGGACATGTGCGCGACATTGGCGCGGATGCGAACGATCCGAACACCCGGATCTACCAGACGCATGAACGTCAGACATTCCACACTGACAGCGCCGATATCGTTGGACTGCTTTGCCTTCGCGACGCCAGGGAAGGCGGGGATTCGCTGCTGGTAAGTGCCGAAACCATCTATAACCGCATGCGCGCAGAATGCCCTGATCTGCTGGAGCGTCTGTTTGATCCAATCGCTACGGATCGACGTGGTGAAGTGCCCGAGGGCATGCAGCCCTTCATGACCATCCCCCCCTTCAGTTGGCATGCCGGCAGGTTAACCGTGTTCTACCAGCGGCAGTATATCGACAGCGCGCAACGGTTCTCTGAGGCTATGCGTCTTACCCCGGATCACGTTGCAGCACTGGACAGGTTCGACGCGCTGGCCAATGATCCAGAGCTTTTCCTGACCATGCGGCTGCAACCCGGGGACATGCAATTTGTCTACAATCACTCTCAACTGCATGACAGGACCAGTTTTGTGGATTGGCCGGACCCTGCGGCGCGGCGCCATCTGTTTCGGTTGTGGCTCTCGCCCGAAGGCGACCGCGAATTGCCCGAGGTGTTCAGGCAGCGGTATGGCGCTATTGATGTCGGCAACCGGGGTGGGATCATAACCAAAGGCACAAGACTGCATGCACCGCTTGACTGACGAACCAGCAACCACGTGCTTGCATTAGCCGCCGGGTAGTCGCATATCCAACTGAGTTTTGCAGGTTGAGGTATACATGCTCCGCGCGACACTTCTTGCCCTTTCAATCGCACATGCGACCATGGCCGCTGCCGAAACGCGCGTTCCGCAATCGCAGGCCGAGATATCTATGGGATTTGCGCCGGTCGTGAAACAGGCGTCCCCGGCAGTCGTTAACATATATGCCAAGATTGTGCGTCAGGGGCGGGCGAACCCGTTCTTCTCGGACCCGTTCTTTCAGGATTTTTTCGGCCGTGGGTTCGGCGAACCTCGGCAGAGGGTGCAAAACTCGCTGGGCTCAGGTGTGATCCTGTCGGGTGACGGCTATGTGGTGTCGAACTATCACGTGGTCGGAACAGCCACCGAGATACGTGTGGTGACAACGGACCGGCGAGAGTTCTCGGCACAGGTGGTACTTGGCGACAAGGAAAGCGACATTGCCATTCTGCGGTTGGAGGAGGCAGAGGACCTGCCGCATCTGGACCTGCGAGACTCGGATCGTGTTGAGGTTGGTGAGCTGGCGCTTGCTATCGGAAACCCGTTTGGGGTGGGTCAGACAGTATCGTCGGGCATCATCTCGGGGCTGGCGCGAACCGGAACGGCCACCGGCAACGCGCGAGGGTATTTCATTCAGACCGATGCGGCGATCAACCCGGGCAATTCCGGCGGCGCGCTGATTGATGTGAATGGCGATCTGATCGGGATCAACACGTCGATCCTGACGCGATCCGGTGGATCGAATGGGATCGGGTTTGCCATCCCCGCCAATCTGGTGGCCGAGTTTCTGCGGCAGGCAAAGGCAGGGAACGACAGTTTCGTCAGCCCTTGGGCCGGGATGGCCGGGCAGCATATGAGCGCAGATATCGCTGAATCGCTGGGTTTGGCGATCCCTCTGGGTGTCGTCATCTCTGACCTTCATGCGCTTAGCCCGCTGGCGGATGCCGACCTGCGCGTGGGTGATGTCGTGACACATGTCGACGGGGATGAGGTCAACTCTCCGGCAGAGATGAAGTTCCGCATGTCCGTCGCAGGTGTTGGCGGAACATCTGTTCTGACGCGCCTTCGCGGTTCGGACAGCGCTGATGTTAAGGTGGCGCTGATCAAAGCGCCGGATACGCCTGCGGCCGAGGAAACAACGCTGGGCGAAGATACCGTGATGCCAGACCTGACCGTGGCGCGCATCAACCCAAAGATGATCGCGCAGTTGGGATTGGTTCTGTCGCAAACCGGTGTGGTTGTCGTTGATCCCGGACCCTATGGCGGTCGCGCTGGATTGCGTGCCGGTGATGTGCTGATAGCCATCAATGGCGCTGACATGGACCGGTCACATGATGTGGTCAGGGCACTGACCGACCCGGGCCGTCGGTTGAACATGGATGTGTCGCGCGGCGGACGCTCGGTTTCGTTGCGGTTCCGGCTGTGATGCATGGCTGATCTGTTCGATAACGGGTCGCCCACGCCAGCCGAGGCCCCGCATCGGCCGCTCGCGGATCGGCTGCGCCCGCAGACACTGGCCGAAGTCATCGGGCAGGACCAGGTTCTGGGCCCCGAGGCGCCGCTTGGGGTGATGCTGTCATCAGGCAGCTTGTCCAGCCTGATCTTCTGGGGGCCGCCGGGGGTGGGCAAGACCACCATCGCGCGCCTTCTGGCGCAGGAAACCGATCTGCATTTCGTTCAGATCAGCGCGATTTTCACCGGTGTGCCCGACCTGAAGAAAGTCTTTGAGGCCGCAAAAATCAGGCGTCAGAACGGACAGGGGACGTTGCTGTTCGTCGACGAAATTCACCGTTTCAACAAAGCGCAGCAGGACGGGTTTCTTCCGCATATGGAGGACGGTACGATCCTGCTTGTCGGGGCCACGACCGAGAACCCCTCGTTCGAGCTGAACGCAGCTGTCCTTAGCCGCGCGCAGGTTCTGGTTCTCGAACGGCTCAGCCTTGCGGATCTGGAACGTCTGACCCAGCGCGCGGAAAAAGAACTGGGCCGAGCGTTGCCGCTCACGCCTGCGGCGCGGGATGCGTTGCAGGAAATGGCGGATGGGGACGGGCGCGCGCTGCTGAACCTGATCGAACAGGTTTCGGCGTGGAAGGTTGATGCACCGCTGGACCCGGATGCGCTGTCAACGCGGCTGATGCGCCGCGCCGCCAAATACGACAAATCGGGGGACGAGCATTACAACCTGATATCGGCGCTGCACAAATCAGTGAGGGGGTCTGACCCCGATGCAGCGCTATACTGGTTTGCGCGGATGCTGACGGGTGGCGAGGACCCGCGCTATCTGGCACGGCGGATCACCCGCATGGCGGTCGAAGATATCGGGCTGGCTGATCCGCAGGCGCAGGCAATCTGCCTGCAATCGTGGGAAACATACGAACGTTTGGGCTCGCCCGAGGGGGAACTGGCCTTGGCGCAAGCGCTGGTCTATCTGGCCCTGGCCCCCAAATCGAACGGGGCATATGTGGGCTATAAGGCTGCAGTGCGGTTGGCCAAGCAATCGGGCAGCGAACCGCCACCCAAGCATATCCTGAACGCACCGACCTCGTTAATGAAGGATCAGGGATACGGCGCGGGCTATGCCTATGACCACGACGCCGAGGATGGGTTTTCAGGGCAGAACTATTTCCCCGATGGTATGAAGCGACCGGTTCTCTACCAACCGGTCGAGCGCGGATTCGAGCGCGAGCTGAAAAAGCGGCTGGATTATTTTGGCAAACTGCGTGCGCAGCGGAACACGGATTAGCGCGGCTTGACTCTTTGCGCGATGCGCGCGACAGACGCGCATGTTTTCTAGGGCACTGACACAGTTGCAAACCGGGCGGGTCCGCCGCGCGGGACAAGGGGTAATGGCATGAGTGGCGTACAGATGATCACCGTCGCAGAGGGCGACAGCGACCAGCGCTTGGACCGCTGGCTGCGCCGCATGTTCCCGCATGTCGGTCAGGGCCGCATCGAAAAGATGTGCCGCAAAGGAGAGCTGCGTGTGGACGGAGGCCGGGTGAAGGCCTCGACCCGGCTCGAGGCAGGGCAGGTCGTGCGGGTGCCGCCGCTGCCCGATGCCGATCACAAACCTGCTGAGGTCAAACGCCGGATATCCGACGCTGACGCGAAGATGATCCAATCCTGCGTGATCTATCGAGACGACCACATCTTGGCGCTAAACAAACCCCACGGTCTGCCGGTTCAGGGTGGCAGCGGCCAGACCCGGCATGTCGACAGCCTGTCCGAAGCCTTGCGGTTTGGCCTGGACGAAAGCCCGCGACTGGTGCACCGGTTGGACAAGGACACCTCGGGCGTTTTGCTGATGGCGCGCACGCGCGAGGCCGCCAAGGGTCTGACGGCAGCGTTCCGGCACCGCAATACACGCAAGATCTATTGGGCACTGGTTGCCGGGGTGCCGACACCCTATCTGGGCGAGATCAAGACCGGGCTCGTCAAGGCTCCGGGACATGGCAAACAGGGTGAGGGTGAAAAGATGATCCCTGTGCATCTGTCCGAGGTTGACAGCACCCCCGGCGCGAAACGCGCGCATACGCTGTATGCCACGCTCTACCGGGTTGCAGGTCGGGCCGCTTGGGTCGCGATGGAGCCGGTGACCGGTCGCACCCATCAGTTGCGCGCGCATATGGCCGCGATTGGACATCCAATCATCGGCGACGGAAAATACGGCGGGTCGGGTCAGGAAAATCTGGGCGATGGCTGGGGCGCGCAATTGGGCGGGGTCATCAGCCGAAAGCTGCATCTTCACGCGCGGCGATTGTCGTTTGAACATCCGCTGACCCATACGCCGGTTACGATTACGGCACCGCTGCCGGATCACATGAAAGACAGTTGGGATACACTGGGCTGGACCGAGGATCTGGCCGCCGATGATCCGTTCGAGGCCCTGCAATGACGTCACCCTTGCGGTTGGTGCTGTTCGATGTGGATGGCACCTTGGTCGATAGCCAAGGCAGCATTGTTTCGGCCATGACAGCCAGCTTTACCGCGTTGTCCCTGACGCCACCGGACAGGGAGGCGACCTTGTCGATTGTGGGTCTGTCTTTGCCGCAGGCGATTGCGCGCCTGGCTCCTGAACAAGCTGACGATGTACAAGCCCGTCTGGTTGCGGGCTATAAAGAGGCTTACCACGCGCAGAGACTGGCGGACGGGGCGGCAAGCTCACCTCTCTATCCAGGTGCGCGTGAGGTGCTCGAAGCCTTGCATTCGATCCCCGAAATCCTGTTGGGCGTGGCGACCGGCAAGTCGCAGCGCGGGTTGGACGCATTGCTGGACGCCCACGATTTGGCGCTTTTTTTCGTAACCCGGCAAGTCGCAGACCACCATCCGTCCAAGCCGCACCCTTCGATGATCCAGACAGCGCTGTCCGAGACCGGCGTAACGGCCTCTGACGCGGTGATGATCGGCGACACAAGCTTTGACATGGAGATGGCCGCTGCCGCAGGGGTTGCAGCGATCGGAGTAAGCTGGGGCTATCACGACCACGCGGCCCTGACTTCGGCGGCGCATGTGGTCGACAGCTTTGACGAATTGCATAAGACGCTAAGCAAGATCTGGGAATGAGACGATGAGCGACTGGAAACCAAAACGCTTTTGGACGTCAAGTGCCGTTGTCGTGGCTGAAGGTGGCCATACGGTCGAGTTGGATGGTCGCCGGGTCAAAACACCTGCAAAGGCGGCTTTGCTCCTCCCTACCAAGGCCATGGCAGAGGCCGTCGCCGCCGAATGGGACGCTCAGGAAAAGGTGGTGGACCCGTCGACCATGCCTTTTACCCGGTCAGCAAACGCCGCCATCGACAAAGTGCGCCTTCAGCATCCCGAGGTTGCGGATATGCTGGCCGATTATGGCGATTCCGACCTGTTGTGTTATCGCGCAACCCATCCGCAAGCTTTGCAGCAGCGGCAAGCCGAACACTGGGACCCGGCGCTGGACTGGGCGGCTGAGGTGCTGAAAGCCCGTCTGTTTGCTGTGGCGGGTGTCCTGCATCAGCCCCAGTCTGCGACGGCATTGCAGACCTTGCGGCAACAAGTTCATGCGCTGGACGCGTTTCAGCTTGCAGCGTTTCATGACCTTGTCAGCCTGTCAGGCAGTCTGGTTCTGGGTTTTGCCGCAGCACATGGTTGGCGCAGCGCGGACGAAATCTGGGAAATCTCGCGCCTCGATGAGATCTGGCAGATCGAACAATGGGGCCATGATGACGAGGCACAAGAGGTGGCCGAGAAAAAACGGGCGGCCTTCCTGCATGCCAAACGCTTCTTCGACATCTCGAATTGATCCTTGCAGCCGGTTTTTTGCGCCTGACACCAAATTCCTGTGCTTTTCACCCATCGAATTACCTGATCCTGCCCTTGACGTTTGTTGATGAATGCGCCCAAACTCGGGCCACTAAAGGGGAGACACCTTTTGGGTAACCTTTCCGGCATGGGAGTGCCGGATCGAACCGCTCCTTCCGGGGTGGAAAATCAGGAAGAGGTAAAAATGAAAAAATCCGTAATCTTGGGCGCGGCAACGATTGCCGGTCTGGCCGCTGGCGCTGCTGCGGCGGGTACCGTTGACGACGTGAAAGCGCGCGGTAAGCTGAACTGCGGTGTGACCACCGGTCTGGTCGGTTTTGCTGCACCCGACGCCAATGGCGAGTGGAAAGGCTTTGACGTTTCGCTGTGCCGCGCTGTTGCTGCCGCCGTTCTGGGCGATGCAAATGCTGTTGAATTCATTCCGACCACCGGCAAGACGCGCTTTACTGCGCTGGCTTCTGGTGAGATCGACATGTTGGCCCGTAACACCACCTGGACCTTCAGCCGCGACGTCGACCTGAAGTTCGAATTTGTAGGCATCAACTATTATGACGGTCAGGGCTTTCTGGCGCCCAAAGCGCTGGGCGTAAGCTCGGCCAAGGAACTGGACGGTGCGACCGTTTGCGTTCAGACCGGCACCACGACCGAACTGAACCTGGCGGATTTCTTCCGCTCAAACAACATCAGCTATGAACCGGTTCCGGTTGAAACAAACGCTGAAGGTCAGCAGCAGTATCTGGCTGGCGCATGTGACGTTTACACCACCGACGCTTCTGGCTTGGCCGCAACCCGCGCCACGTTCGAAAACCCCGGTGACCACGTCATTCTGCCCGAAATCATCTCGAAAGAGCCGCTGGGCCCGCTGGTCCGGCACGGTGATCACGAGTGGGGTGACGTTGTCCGTTGGACCCTGAACTCGCTGATCTCGGCCGAAGAGCTGGGTGTCACCTCGGTCAATCTCGAAGAGATGGCAGGCAATGCCGACGCAAACCCGGAAATCAAGCGCCTGCTGGGCGTTGAAGGTACTCTGGGCGAGATGCTGGGACTGGACGCTGACTGGGCCGCACGTGCGATCGCCGCAGACGGCAACTATGGCGAAGTCTTTGCCAAGAATATCGGTGAGGAAACTCCGATCGGTCTGGCGCGTGGTCTGAATGCTCAGTGGACCGACGGCGGCCTGCTGTATTCGCCGCCTTTCCGCTAAGATGGACAGAAAAGGGCGCGGGGCAACCTGCGCCCTTTTTTCTAAACAGAATGCTACGGGCTGCTCAAGAGCGGGGAAAACCTCGCCGGTAATGTAGCGCTCGAAAAGCACGGGGATTCCAAAATATGTCAACTATGACTGACCCACCGAAAGCAGACTTTCGGTTGTCTATGCTCATAAACGACACCCGCTATCGCTCACTGACATTTCAGGTGATCGCGGCCGTCGTTATTGCGCTTAGTATCTGGTATCTGGGCAACAACCTGATCCAGAACCTGCGGGCCGCAGGCCTTAACATCTCTTATTCTTTCCTGGGTGATCCTGCCGGGTATGATATCAACCAGGTTCTGGTGGAATACGACAGCCAGTCGTCGCATGCGCGCGCGGCTGTCGTTGGGCTTCTGAATACTCTGCTGGTGGCGTTTCTCGCCTGTATCACTGCGACGTTTTTTGGAGTGATCGCCGGTGTCCTGCGGCTGTCGAACAACTGGCTCGTCTCGAAACTGATGGCAGTATATGTCGAGATCTTCCGGAACATTCCGGTTCTGATCTGGATCATCATCATTTTCACCATCATGACGGCGGTGCTTCCTGGGCCGCGGGCCTTCCGGGGTGACAATCCGACCTCCAGCATGGTTCTGGATCTTTTCGCGTTCACGAACAGGGGTGTATACATTCCCCGTCCTGACCTCACCAACGGGTTCTTCAGTTCAACTTTCCTGAACTGGGTTCTGGTCCTCGTCGTTTTGGTTGGGTCCTGGTTTGTTTCCAAGGAAATCGAAAAACGCGCGACACTGAAACAAGAGGAAACGGGTGAGCGTCCAAAGACGCTGCTGCCAAAATTGGCGGTCTGGCTGGTGCCGTTCGTGATCCTCATGTTCCTGATGGGCCTGACTTGGAATGTCCCCGAACTGAAAGGCTTTAACTTCAGCGGTGGCATCAAGGTCGGTGGTCCTCTGATCGCATTGTGGTTCGCACTGTCGATCTACACCGGTGCCTTTATCGCGGAAAACGTCCGCGCGGGTATTCAGGCCATTTCGAAAGGCCAGACCGAGGCGGCGGCTGCTCTTGGTTTGCGTCCGGGCCGGATCATGAATCTGGTGATCCTGCCGCAGGCTTTGCGGGTGATCATCCCGCCGCTGATCTCGCAGTATCTGAACATCACCAAGAACTCCTCGCTTGCGATTGCGGTGGGCTATGCGGATATCACCGCCACGCTGGGCGGTATCACGCTGAACCAGACTGGTCGCGCGATTGAATGTGTGCTGTTGCTGATGTTGTTCTATCTGACAGCTTCACTGCTGATCTCGATGGTGATGAACATCTACAACGCATCCGTCAAGTTGAAGGAGCGCTGAGCCATGAGTGATCAAACGACCAACCCGATCGCATTTGTGGCTGATGGCACCATTCCTCCGTCTCCGCCACCTGCAAACGAAACCGGAATCGTCAAATGGCTGCGCGAGAACCTGTTCTCGGGCGCGACGAACACGATCCTAACCGTGCTCTCGCTGGTGCTGATCTACCTCGTTTTGAAGAACACACTGCCGTGGATTCTGAATGGGGTTTGGAATGCCAACTCGCTGGCCGAATGCCGTGAGATTTTGGCAGGTAAAACGGGGGCCTGTTTCGCCGTTCTGACAGAACGCTGGCCGCAGCTGATCTACGGGTTCAAATACCCGGATGAGGCCTACTGGCGCCCCAATCTGGCGTTTGTTCTGATGCTGGTTGCATTTGCGCCGGTTCTGTTCTTCGACCTGCCGCGCAAGCTGCTGATCTTCACCGCCCTCTATCCCTTTATCGCGTTCTGGCTGATCTGGGGTGGCACCATACTGGTTCCCATCGTGGCGCTTGTGGGCTGTGTCGCAGCAGGTGCGGTGTTCCAGAAACTTGGCCGGAACAGCTTTGCGGCCGGCTTTTTCGGGGCGATCATTGTCGCTCTGATCGTCTGGAATGTTGGCGGGGCTCTGATCCCCGAGGATGCCAACGAAGGGGCCATGCTGACCGCCGTTCCCAGTCGTGATCTTGGCGGCTTCATGCTGAACATGATGTTGGGCGTCACCTGTGTGTCATTGTCGATCCCTCTGGGCATTGCATTGGCACTGGGCCGTCAGTCAGACATGCCGCTGATCAAGTGGGTCTGCGTCATCTTCATCGAATTCGTGCGCGGTGTGCCTCTGATCACGCTGCTGTTTGTGGCTTCGGTGATGCTGGCCTATTTCTTCCCGCCTGACAGCACGGTCGACTTGTTCCTGCGCGTCGTGATCATGATTACCATGTTCTCGGCAGCCTATATCGCCGAGGTGATCCGCGGCGGCCTGGCCGCGCTTCCGCGTGGTCAGTACGAAGCAGCAGATAGCCTGGGTCTGGATTACCCGCAGGCGATGCGGCTGATCATCCTGCCGCAGGCTCTGAAGATCTCGATCCCCGGCATCGTGAACGTGGCCGTTGGCCTGTTCAAGGACACCACACTGGTTTCGGTCATTTCGATGTTCGATCTGGTGGGCATGATCCGGGGCCCCATCCTGGCGTCAACCGAATGGAACGGCGTCTATTGGGAGCTTCTGGGCTTTGCCGCGCTTCTGTTCTTCGTCGTCTGTTACGGCATCTCTCAATATTCCCAGTGGCTCGAGCGTCGCCTTGCCACGGATCATCACTAAGGAGTTCAACACATGTCTGAACTTGCAGTAGAACGCGAAATCGACCGCTCGAAGATGCAGGTGAGCGACGAGGTCGCCATCGAAATCAACGGCATGAACAAGTGGTACGGATCGTTCCACGTGCTGCGTGACATCAATCTGACCGTCAATCAGGGCGAGCGGATCGTGATCGCGGGGCCGTCCGGTTCCGGGAAATCCACTCTGATCCGTTGCCTGAACGCGTTGGAGGAACACCAGCAGGGTACAATCGTTGTGGATGGGACCGAGCTGTCGAATGACCTCAAGAACATCGACAAGATCCGGTCCGAGGTTGGTATGGTGTTCCAGCACTTCAACCTGTTCCCGCATCTGACCATTCTGGAAAACTGCACGCTGGCCCCGATCTGGGTGCGCAAAACGCCCAAGAAAGAGGCCGAAGAACGCGCGATGCATTTCTTGGAAAAGGTGAAAATCCCGGATCAGGCGTTGAAATACCCGGGACAGCTGTCCGGTGGTCAGCAACAGCGTGTGGCGATTGCCCGCTCGCTCTGCATGATGCCACGGATCATGTTGTTTGATGAACCGACATCGGCGCTGGACCCCGAGATGATCAAAGAGGTGCTCGACACCATGATCGAACTGGCCGAGGAAGGCATGACCATGTTGTGCGTGACCCACGAGATGGGCTTTGCCCGCCAGGTCGCCAACCGCGTGATCTTTATGGATGCCGGCCAGATTGTGGAGCAGAACGAACCGGAAGAGTTCTTCAACAACCCGCAGAGCGAACGGACCAAGCTGTTCCTCAGCCAGATCCTGGGGCACTGATCCCAGCGCACCCAAGCAAGGGCGGGGCTTCGGTCCCGCCTTTTTCTATTCCAGCAACTCACGCGGGATGGCAAAGCCCAGGACCTCGCCGCTCCGCCATTTGATATGGGTCCAGTCGTCGATATCAAAGCGGATCACGGTCGTCGCGCAGGTTGGGTAATCTTGGAACCGCACGTGGTGCGGCGCCTGCCGCACCAGACGGTAGGCAAATTCGGCAATGCCCGGGTTGTGCCCCAGCACCAGCACGGTCTTGCCCTTGGCACCGGACAATTCGGCCATCATGTCGTTGGCGTCCGCGTGGTAAAGCGCACGGCGAAAGCTGACATTTTCCGCGTGTAGCCCCATCCGATCCCAGGTCTCTCGCGTGCGGGTCGCCGATGAGCTCAGCACTTCGTCCGGCAGCCAGTCGTTCTCGCGCAGCCAATCCGCAATCGCCGGGGCCGAGGCGCGGCCGCGCTTGTTCAGAGGGCGGTCATGATCGGTAAGATCGAAGTTGTTCCAACTGGATTTGGCATGGCGGGTCAGGATCAGGGTGCGGGTCATGACGGATGGAACGCTTTCATGTGATGCGCGGATTGTTCGGCCATCCGTCCGGCGCCTTCGCTGAGCGGGCAGGACAGCCGCGCAAGGCAGCCGCCGGTCATGCAAACCTGCCCTGCGTCAGTGGACAAATGCCGATGGCAGGCATCGACGTCGTAGAAGCCATGTGCATTCAGCGCGCCCACGGGGCAGGTGCTGGTGCAAGGGGCAGGGCAAGTGGTGCAAGGAGACTCTGCACGCGGGTGGTCGACGTCGAATTTCTCGTCGAAATGCAGCGCGCCGCGAAATGAGATCATCATGCCCACCTGGTCATGCACCAGCGCCCCCACCGGGCTGCTGAATGTCCGTCCGGACTTGAACGCCCAGTCGATGAAAGGTTCGTATGGCGGGCCACCGAAGGGAAAGTACGCATGTGCGCCCAACGAGGCAGCAAGGGATCCCACAACACGAGTGGACCATCTATCCACCGGGTCGGGCTGCCCGTCCAGCCATTCCTCCGACGATTTCAGAACGGGCCAGAAGGTCGGGCCAGCGCCGACAAGGATCAGAGTGCCACCGTCGAGTTGTTTGGCGCTTGTCAGCCGTGGCAGAAGCGCGCCCATAACGATCAGACCCGCATCCTGCACAGCGCGTTCTATTTGAGCGTAGGTTACATCGGTTGCGGGGTCGAGTTGGTTTGCCATGCTGCTTCCCCCATCAATGCTCAGTCAGGTCGGATCAACGAACCTGCGCCGTGGTCGGTGAACAATTCCAACAGGACCGCGTTGGCTGCGCGCCCGTCCAGAATCACAACCGCGCGCACGCCGGAATGCAACGCATCAAGCGCGGTTTCCGTTTTCGGGATCATGCCGCCTGCGATGGTTCCGTCCATCGTCATTTCGCGGATCTGTCCGGCGGTAAGTTCGGTAACAACATCGCCTGCCGCGTTCTTGACACCCGAAACGTCCGTCAGCAGCAGCAGGCGATCTGCTTTCAACGCCGAGGCGACCGCTCCTGCGGCGGTATCACCGTTGACGTTGAACGTCTCACCCTCGGCACCAGCGCCGAGGGGGGCAATCACCGGAATGACGTCATGCGCAAACAGATCATGCAGGATTTTCGGGTCCATCTGTGCGGGTGCGCCGACAAATCCCAGCGAGGGATCGGCCTGATCGCACAGCATCAGATTGGCGTCCTTGCCCGACAGTCCAATTGCGGTTCCGCCCTGTGCGTTGATCGCCTGAACAATGCGTTTGTTGACCAGGCCGGACAGAACCATCTCGACCACTTCGACCGTCGCCTGATCGGTGACGCGCTTGCCGTTCACGAATTCAGACTGAATATCCAGCTTGTCCAGCATCGCATTGATCATGGGACCACCGCCATGCACGATCACCGGGTTTACTCCGACCTGCCGCATCAGCACGACATCGCGGGCAAAGCTCTCCATCGCAGCGTCACTGCCCATGGCGTGCCCGCCCAGCTTGATGACGACGATCGCACCATCATAGCGTTGCAGATAGGGCAAGGCGCTGTTCAAGGTTGCGGCGGTGGCGATCCAGTCCCGGTTCATGTCTCTTGTCTTCATGGCTGCTGTCCCTCTGGCATTCCGTGTTAGGACCTTTGGAGAGTTCTGCCAAGACTTGATCGTGGTAATGGTCGCACTGAATGATCCGTAGCGGCCGGACAAGTTCGCTAACGGTGCGTTTGGCTCATTCCAGATGCGCGATGATGGATCGTAGGCTCGGGATTCCATCGCCCTTTTCGGACGAGGTCAGTACGATTTCCGGGAATGCCGCTGGGTGTTTCGACAAAGCGCTGCGCACCTGATCCAATACCTTTGCACGGTCATTGGCTTTGACCTTGTCGGCCTTGGTCATCACGCATTGAAAAGTTACGGCGCTGGTATCCAGCAGTTTCATGATCTCGTCGTCCACAGGCTTTACCCCGTGGCGCGAGTCGATCAGGACAAATGCCCGGCGCAAAGTCTGGCGGCCGCTGAGGTATTGCTTCAACAATCGCTGCCATTTCTCGACCACTTTGACCGGCGCGTTCGCATAGCCATAGCCGGGCAGGTCCACCAGATACAGCTCGGGGCCTTGGGTGAAAAAGTTGATCTCTTGCGTGCGGCCCGGCGTGTTGGAGGCACGCGCCAATCCTTTGGTGCCGGTCAGCGCGTTGATCAGGCTGGACTTGCCCACGTTCGAGCGCCCGGCAAAGCAAACCTCCAACCGATCAGGGGCGGGCAAACCATTCATCGCAACTACGCCTTTGACGAACTCGGACGGACCCGCAAACAGTTTGCGTCCGGTTTCCAATGCGAATGGGTCTGGCTCTTGCACCAATGGAAAGCGAAGAGTGGTCATAGCAATTGAACCTTGTCGCCAGTCGTGATGGTGCCGCCCTGCAAAACTTCGACATAGACGCCGAAATCCTGGTTGCCCCAGCTTTGCAACGCGCCCAGCGTGTCTGCGTCCCGCTTTCCCGTATCCGGGTTTGCGGTGGTTGCCAGGCAGCGGGTGATGCGTTCGCGCACGTGAAGGACGGCTTCGCCGATCTGAACCTCGCGCCCGATCCAGTCAAACTCCTCCCACAGGGGCATTCCATCGAACCAGATGTTTCCCCGCCAGCGATGGATCGAGAGGTCCTGCCCCAGCCTTTGCGAAACGGCGCGATGAGAGGCCATGTTGCACAAGCTGATCGAGGGGAAATCGCTGTCGGTCATACCGCGACCCGGAACCCGGACAATTCGCGCGGACGCGGCCCTGTCGTCCGGCATCAGCGGCTTGACCCAATCCAGAAAAACATCCTGTTCGGTATCTGGCCGGAACGTCAGGTCTGGCCGGTTCGGGTGGCTCAGCGTGACCTGATCACCGCTCAGCTGTGCTGAAATCGCCATCAACTCCGGCGCTTTTGCACCTCGGCTGAAATTGACGCAGGGCACCCATTCTGATCCGTCCGCCATTGACGCCTCATGCGCGACGGCCCAAACGCGATCCCCGGGCATGGTCTGCCCGGGGATCACGGTTACTTCACTGAGGGTTTCGCGCCCGTGGCTTTTGATTGGATGCCGACACAGGCTTGTGACTGTGCCGGTCATTGGTCATCCGTCTTGGGCTTGCGCTTGAAGCTGGACCTGATGTTGCCAAACACATCCGGCGTATATCCCTGGCTGCGCATGATCAGGTACTGCTGTGTGAACGTGATGGTGTTGTTGGCGATCCAGTAGACCACCAGCCCGCTGGCAAAGCTGCCCAGCATGAACATAAACACCCATGGCATCCATGCAAAGATCATCGCCTGCGTTGGATCGGTTGGTGCCGGGTTTAGCTTTTGCTGCAACCACATGGAAATTCCCAACAGGATCGGCAGGATACCAAGGAAGATCAACGCCATGAACGTTTCCGGTTGAGGACCGGCCCAGGGCAGCAAGCCAAACAGGTTCATGATCGAAGTTGGATCAGGCGCGCTGAGGTCCTGGAACGGGCCGAACCACGGGGCCTGACGCAGTTCGATGGTGACAAAGATCACCTTGTACAGCGAGAAGAAGATCGGGATCTGCATCAGGATCGGCAGACAGCCCGCAGCGGGGTTCACCTTTTCCTTCTTGTACAGCTCCATCATGCCCTGCTGCATTTTCTGGCGGTCGTCGCCAGCGGCTTCCTTCAGGGCTTCCATTTGTGGCTGGAGTTCCTTCATCTTCGCCATCGAGACGTAGGATTTGAACGCCAGCGGGAACAGGATTGCCTTGATGATCAGCGTCAGGCCGATGATGGACCAGCCCATATTGCCGATCAGTAGGTTGATGTTATGCAGCAGCCAGAAGATCGGCTTGGTCAGGAAAAAGAACCAGCCCCAGTCGATGCTGTCGATGAACTTCTGAACACCTTCCGACTGATACTCGCGAATGGCTTCCCATTCCTTTGCACCAGCAAACAGGCGGGTCGTGACTTCGGCGGTTTCACCCGCTGCGACCGTCAGTGTTGGAAGAACGGTTTCGGTCTGATAGATTTTGCGGCGGGCATCGTATTTGGCCGCGGCCTTGAACGCCGATCCCGGTTCGGGGATCAGGGTGGTCATCCAGTAGTGATCGGTGAAGCCGATCCAGCCGTCCTCCTTGACCTGATAGACCTCGGCCTGGGCGCGCTCGTTGGGGTCGATGTCGAAATCGCGCACATCACCGTAATCGATCTCGGCCAGGGTGCCGTCCGCCATGCCGATCACGCCTTCATGCAGGATGAAGAAGTTCTTCAGGCCTGGCAGATCGCCATCCTCACCGATGCCATGGCGGGCCAGAATGCCGTAGGGTGCCATGCCAACTTCGGCTTGGGTGGCGTTTTCGACAGATTGGGTCACCGAGAACATGTAGTTCTCGTCTACGGAAACCGTGCGGCGGAATGTCAGGCCGTTGCCATTGTCCCATGCAAGGGTGATCGGGCTGTCGACGCCAAGGGTTTCGCCCTGTTCCAGCGTCCAAAGCGTGTTGGGTCCCGGGACGTCGGTGCCACTCAAGCCTGCGCCGGGGGCCCAACCATAAAGCGCGTAATAGGCTGAATCCGATCCGACGGGCGACAGAAGCTCGACAATCGGAGCGTCTTCGGCCAGCGAGACCTTGTAATCTTTCAGGAACAGCTCATCAATGCGGCCACCCGACAGCGACAGGCTGCCGAACAGGCGTGGGGTATCGATCTGCACGCGCGGGGCTTGCGCCTCTGGCTCAACTTCCGTCGCTGCGGCTGTTGCCTCGCCGACGGTTGTGGTATCCGCGCTGGGCGTCTGGACCTCGGTTTCGCCTGTGGCGCTGATCTCGGCTGTATCGGGCGCCGTGGTTTGCTCCGGCGGAGGGAACAGCACGAACCACACGAGGATCACCAGAAAGCTGAGTGCGGTTGCGAGGATGAGGTTCTTATTCTGATCGTCCATCGGGGACAGCCACCTTGCGCAGTGAAAGACACCCGGTGGGTTCAACAGAGTGCAGCCCCAAAGGTCAAGTGGAATCGCCCGCAAAACGCGCAAGACACCGGGTTCCGCTGCGGTGAATTGTACAATTCACCCGGTTTTGCCTCCGATCTTGGGTGCACCTGCCAGCTTTGCGCGATGCGCAGCCATCCAATCCAGCGTTTTGTCGAATGGCATCGGCTTGCGAAGACCAAATCCCTGCACGTGATTGGCACCCAGCTGCGCCATCAGCGCATGTTCGCCTGCGGTTTCTACACCTTCGGCCAAAGTCTCGAGGTTCAGGCGCTCTGCCATGGTCAGAATGGCGCTGACAAGCTGTTGCTGGCTTGGGTCCTGATCCGCTTTGGCCACAAAGGTCCGGTCGATCTTGATACGAGACACATCGAACCGCTTGATCGATGCGATCGACGCGTGGCCGGTTCCGAAATCATCCAGATCAATGCAGCAACCCAAGGCCGCCAGCCCAGTGACATTCCGGGTGATGACATCGTCGGGGCGTCGTGAAAAGACGGTTTCCAGAATTTCGACCGCCAGACGATCAGGTGTCAGGTCGAACTGATCCAGCTCCCATTTGAGGCGGTCGATCAGGCCCGGGTTACGCAACTCGTCGGACGAGAAGTTCACGCCGATCCGGGGAACGATCACACCGGCGGCATCCCAGGCATGTACGGCAGCGAATGCGTGGTGCCGGATGACCTGGCCCAGCCGTTCCATCAGATCCGCCTGTTCCGCAAAGGGCAAGAAAACCTGCGGTCCCATTATGCCCTTTGTAGGGTGTTCCCAGCGGGCCAGCGCCTCGAACCCGGTGATGTTTCCGGTATCGGTTGAGATCTGGGGTTGGAACCAGGGGCGGATCTCACCCGTGTCCAGCGCGGCGACAAAATCCTTGCGCAGGTTGGCGCGGACCAGGGTGCGTCGACGCGTTTCCGTGGAAAAGGCGCGAATCGTTGATGGCCCGTTTCTCTGCGCCTCTGCCAGCGCGGCGGTGGCGGCATCAACCCAGTCATCTGCGCCGCCTTCAGGCAGACCCGACAGCAGGCAAAAGCCAATCGAGCAGGACAGATACACACTGGTTCCGTTCAGCAGAAACGGTTCTTCGACCGCATTCTGGACGCGACCCGACATCTGCACGCAGGCTTCCAGATCAAGCTGGGCCGAGGGGGTCAGGCCAATCAGAAACCGATTTTGACTGGTTTGCGCGAACATGTCCTGATTGCGGATCATGGCCAGAATGCGATCGCCGAACTGCAACGCAACATGGTTCGCCGCCGCCTGACCATGCAGATCCAGAATACCGGCAAAATCGTCAATCGAAACGGCAACACAGGCTGCGTTCTGGCCGGAATTTCTGGCCTTGGTCAGTATGGCGCGCATTTCATCCATGAATACATCAACTGGAACGGACCCGCTGGGGCGCGCGCCTGTGACGGTGGCCTTCATCGATTGGCCACCCGCAATACCCAGCACCGCAAGAGCCAGCGGCAGCACGAGCGCGGTACCCATCAGCGCCACCTCGCCCCCCAGCCAGAAGGCAGACAGGCAGGCGGCGGGCACAAAGGCCAATGCCGGAGGACCCGTTAGGCCAAGGCGCAGCGCTTCGAGAATTCGTTCAACGGTAAGATTTGTCCGCATCAGTTTTACGGCCTTCGACTTGGGCAGAGATTGCTTGGGTCGACCGTAGGAAACCAATCTGAGTCAGACGTTAACGCAAATCAGGAATTTCCCCTGAATTTTCGTTTATTTTGCTGGGACTTAACGAAAGATTTGCAAAATCGAACAGTTTCGGGTCCAGCAGATGCGATGGGCGTGCGTTAGTCAGGGCGCGGAATATGACCTGGCGCCGTCCGGGAGAGTTCTTTTCCCACTGGTCGAGAATCTGTTTGACCTGCTGACGTTGCAGCCCGTCCTGACTGCCGCACAGATCGCAGGGAATGATCGGGTAGTTCATCGCCTTGGCGAATTTCTCGCAATCCGCCTCGGCCACATGGGCAAGTGGACGGTAGACGAACAGATCGCCCTCTTCGTTGACCAGTTTGGGCGGCATGGTCGCAAGACGTCCGCCGTGGAAGAGGTTCATGAAGAACGTCTCGAGAATATCGTCGCGGTGATGGCCAAGAACGACGGCCGAGCATCCTTCTTCCCGCGCGATACGATAGAGGTTTCCGCGGCGCAGGCGCGAACACAGCGCGCAATATGTCCGCCCCTGCGGGACTTTGTCGACAACGACGGAATAGGTGTCCTGATATTCGATCCGATGGGGGACGCCCATGCGTTGAAGAAATTCGGGCAGCACCGTGGCCGGAAAGCCCGGCTGGCCCTGATCCAGATTGCAGGCCAGAAGTTCGACGGGCAACAATCCGCGCCATTTCAGCTCGTACAGTACCGCCAGCAGGGTATAACTGTCCTTGCCTCCCGATAGACACACCAACCAGCGCGGCGGTTTACCAGCTTTGTCGTGCGCAGACGGGTCCACCATCCCGTAATGCTCGATGGCCTCGCGGGTTTGGCGCACAATGCGTTTGCGCAGCTTTTTGAACTCGGTCGTCGAAGGCGCGCCAGCAAAAAGCGGGTGGATATCGTCTGTGTCGTCAAACATGTGCTGGCCCTACAGGACTTGGGGATACCGGGCAAGAGCGGCCTCAGTCGCCGCAGCAATCCTTGGGAACGGGATCATAGCCATCACCGCCCCAGGGATGGCAGCGCCCGATACGTTTGGCGGCCAGCCATGCGCCCTTGATCGCGCCGTGCTTTTCCAACGCCTCAAGTGCGTAGGCCGAACAGGTCGGTTGATACCGGCAATTGAACCCGACCCAGGGGCTGAAAACCAGACGGTAGGCGCGGACGGGAAGGGCGAAGAGTTGCGCAAGCAGAGTCATTCCCGATCACCGTGGATCTTGCGCAAGGCATAGCGAAGATCGTCCAGCAGGGCCGGGAATGCGCGCGCTGCCGTCACCTCGGCCCGACCGATCAGCACGTAGTCCCAGCCATCTTGGCCTTGGGCCGTCAACACGGCCCGAGCCGCCTCGCGCAATCTGCGTTTGGCGCGATTACGCGCGACTGCGTTGCCGACCTTCTTGGAGCAGGTAAAACCAACGCGAATCCCCGCAGCCTCATCCGGTGCACGTTTTCGTGCCTGCACCATCATGGACGACGTGCCCTGCCGACGTGCCCGGGCGGCTTTCAGAAAGTCGGATCGTTTTTTCAGTACCGTCAGAGCAACAGGTGCGCAAACGGACGCCGCCGGGGGCGTTTCCCGGGGTTGGTTGATACCATCCTCAGGGGCCTCCGGCGGCGTCATGTTCATAACCTGAAAGGTCGGGCGCTCTTACGCGCTCAGCGACTTGCGGCCACGGGCGCGGCGTGCGTTCAGGATCTTGCGGCCGGCTTTGGTAGCCATGCGCGCGCGGAAACCGTGGCGGCGTTTGCGAACCAGGTTCGAAGGCTGATAGGTGCGTTTCATCGCTCCGTCTCCAATCTATAGCGGTCGGGTGCGGCGCGGATTCGCCTTGCCCTAGTGTTCGAAGCCCGTCCTCTACTGCTAAGCTTGGGGTAAGTCAAACCCTATCGCCGGGGATTTCGCGTCTTTTGCAACAATTCTGTAACCCCGCAGTGCAAAAGGTTTCAGAATCCCGGTTTGATGCCCCGATCCCTCACATTCTCGGCCACAAAGTTCAAGGCCGCGTGAGGCCCCTGTTGGAAACCGGCGCAACAGCGCATGTTGGGGTCGAAATGAAGCAAACAGATGCGAATGATCAGATGAGTGATACCTCACAGGCCCCGCGCACCGGGTTTGCGCGGCATGTCCCATTGGCCATCATCCTTGCCGTTGCCTTGGTGGGGTTCTTCACGTTGGGGGACTATCTGACGTTTGAGACGCTGCGTGATAACCGCGAGGCGCTGCTGGGTCTGCGCGATTCTCACTATTGGGCGATGGTGGCCACGTTCGTTGCGATCTACATCGTGATCGTGGCGTTTTCGCTGCCGGGCGCTGCGGTTGCCTCGATGACCGGCGGGTTCTTGTTCGGTCTGTTTGCGGGTACGGTTTTCAACGTCTTTGCAGCGACGATTGGCGCTTCTGCGATATTCCTGGCTGCGCGCTGGGGCTTGGGTGCATCGCTGACCGCCAAGCTTGAAGCCTCGGAAGGCACCGTTAAGAAGCTCAAGGAAGGTTTGCGCGAGAATGAGATTTCGGTTCTCTTCCTGCTGCGCCTCGTTCCCGTGGTGCCGTTTTTCGTCGCTAACTTGGTACCTGCGCTGGTCGGTGTGAAGTTTCGCAATTTTCTGCTGACAACCGCGCTGGGCATTATTCCGGGTGGGATCGTCTACACCTGGATCGGCGTAGGCTTGGGCGGCGTGTTCGACAGGGGCGAAACGCCCGACGTTTCCCTTCTGTGGGAGCCCTTTGTCATCGGTCCGATTCTGGGCTTGTGCGCCTTGGCAGCGTTGCCGATTGTCATCAAATCCATCCAAGGCAAGAAGGGCGCCTGATCCATGACAGAGCTGAAAACCGATATCCTGGTGATCGGGGCCGGGTCTGGCGGGCTGTCCGTCGCAGCGGGGGCCAGCCAGATGGGGGCCGATGTCGTGCTGCTGGAAGGGCACAAGATGGGCGGCGATTGCCTGAACTTCGGCTGCGTGCCCTCGAAGGCGCTGATTGCAAGCGGCAAGGCGGCCTATGCACAATCTCATTCGTCGGCGTTTGGAGTTGCGGATGTTACGCCGCAGGTCAGCTATGCCTCGGCCAAGGATCATGTGCAGGACGTGATCGCTCAGATCGAGCCGATGGACAGTCAGGAACGGTTCGAAGGGTTCGGCGTCAGGGTAATCCGGGAATACGGTTCGTTTATCTCGGCATCTCGGGTTCAAGCCGGAGATCACGTAATCACGGCGCGGCGGATTGTCATTGCCACAGGGTCGTCGCCTCTGGTGCCGCCGATCCCCGGTCTGGACAATGTCCCATACTACACCAACGAATCCATTTTCGACCTACGCGACAAGCCCGAGCATCTGTTGATCATCGGCGGCGGACCAATCGGCATGGAAATGGCGCAGGCGCATATTCGTCTGGGCTGCAAGGTTACCGTCATCGAAGGGATGCAGGCGCTGGGCAAGGATGACCCCGAGGCAGCGGCCATTGTGCTTGACGCCCTGCGCGCCGAAGGTGTCGCGATCCACGAACGGGCAATGGTCGCTCAGATCCGCGGGTCCGAGGGCGCCGTCGAAGTGGTGACCGAGACGGGAGAGATTTTTGCTGGCTCGCACCTGCTGATTGCGGCTGGCCGCAAAGCCAATATCGACCGCTTGAACCTCGAAGCGGCAGGTATCGAGCGGACAAGAAACGGGATAAAGACCGACGACGCCTTGCGAACCACCAATCGCAAGATCTATGCGATCGGCGACGTTGCGGGTGGGCTGCAATTCACCCATGTGGCCGGGTACCATGCAGGCATCATCATCCGCTCGGCCTTGTTTGGGTTGCCCTCGAAGGCTAAGACCACGCACATTCCATGGGCCACCTATACTGACCCGGAACTGGCGCAGGTTGGCCTGACCGAGGCGCTAGCGCGCGCGAAACATGGTGACAAGTTGGAGATCGCGCGTTTCGACTATCACCACAATGACCGCGCCATAGCCGAGCGTAAAACCAAGGGGTTCATCAAAGTCATGGTCGTCAAGGGCCGCCCCGTTGGGGCGACAATCGTAGGGCACCAGGCGGGCGAATTGATCAACTTGTGGTCGCTGGCCTTGGCCAATAACCTGAAGATGGGCCAGGTCGCGGCGATGGTTTCCCCCTATCCGACGATCGGAGAGCTTAACAAACGCGTTGCGGGTGCCTATTTCTCGCCAAGGCTGTTTGAGAATCAGACGGTTAAGAATGTGGTCAGGTTCGTCCAGCGCTGGATCCCCTGATCGGAAAGGGAGAGCAGATTGAACTCACTGTCAGGCCGATTTCTGATCCTGACCACGGTCTTCGTGATGTTGGCCGAGATTTTGATTTTTGTCCCCTCGATTGCGCGTTTTCGCGAGGATTTTCTGCAAAACCGACTGGAACGCGCGCAGATTGCTTCGCTTGCCTTGCTCGCTGATGACATGCTGGCCGAAGAGCTTGAGGCCGAACTGCTGGAAAACGCCGGCGTCTACAACGTTGTCCTGAGGCGTGATGAGGTTCGGCAACTGATGCTGTCTTCGCCGATCCCTGAACAGATCGTCAAAACCTATGATCTGCGCGATGCCGGGCCGATGGTACTGATACGCGACGCGATGATCCGGTTCTTTACCGTCGAGAACGAGGTCATCCGTGTCATTGGTGAGCCGGTCAAAGGCGCGGGACTGCTGATCGAGGTCACCATCGATAGCGCGCCTCTGCGAATGGCGATGACCGACTACGGCCTGCGCATCCTGGGCCTGTCCTTTGTCATTTCGATTATCACCGCGTTCTTTTTGTTCCTTGCGGTTCGGGTTGTTCTCGTCCGTCCGATCAAAGGTGTTGTTGGCTATATGCAACGCTATGCCAGTGCGCCTGAAGATGCCCGGGGGGTGATCTCTCCCAACTCCAAAGTGACCGAGCTGCGTGAGGCCGAAGAAGCACTGAAAACGCTGCAAACGGACTTGACCCAGGCTCTGAAACAGCGCGAGCGATTGGCACAGCTTGGCGGCGCAGTGGCCAAGGTCAGCCACGACCTGCGCAACATCCTGACCTCGGCGCAACTGTTCACCGACCGGATCGAGGCCAGTGACGATCCTCTGGTCCGGCGCATGGCGCCCAAGCTGGTGAATTCGATCACACGTGCGGTGTCGCTGTGTGAAAGCACACTGGCTTTTGGGCGCGCGGAAGAGCCCGCTCCGACGCTCACCATGGTGCGCCTTCGCGATATCGCGGCGGACGTCGCCGCCAGCGAGCAGCTGGCGGTCGCGGACGCTTGCGTCGAAATTCGCAACGATGTCCCCGAGGACATGGTCGCCCGCGCCGATCCCGAACAGATTTTTCGCGTCATCTTGAATCTGGTTCGAAATGCCCGTCAGGCGCTTGTGACAGCGGGTAAGCCGGGCCAGGTGATCATCTCGGGCGCTGAATTTCCCGACAGTTGGTGCATTGAAATCAGTGACACCGGCCCCGGCCTGCCGCCCAAAGCCCAGGAAAACCTGTTCACTCCGTTTCAGGGCGGCGTTCGCAAAGGCGGGTCCGGTTTGGGTCTGGCCATATCGCAGGAACTGGTGCGCGGACACGGCGGAGACCTGGTTCTGAAGGATACTGGCCCCGAGGGCACAACCTTCGAAATTCGCCTGCCTCGCGGCGACGGTACTTTTTGAAAGTTTTTTGAAGAATCGCCTTGCACGTGCTCCGAGGTGGGTCTACATAGCGCCTCACCAACGCGGACCGATAGCTCAGCTGGATAGAGTACTTGACTACGAATCAAGGGGTCGGGGGTTCGAATCCTCCTCGGTCCGCCACTTGGTAATTTTCTCCAATTTTGCTGAACCACACCAGGCTGCTAAAACCCTTGTGTTTTATGGTGGTAGTCTCACTGGCGTGTTTCATTGGATTTGATCCGATTACACCACTATACTTTCGTTGAGTGGTATACTTTGTGGTATTTTCATGTCTGCGCTCAGTGGGAAGCTGACAAAGAAGCTGGTAGAGAATCTCGGTCCGGGTCGGCATGGCGACGGCTCTGGCCTTTACCTTGTTGTTGACCCTTCGGGTGCACGGCGTTGGATCGTGCGCGTAACGGTCAAAGGACAGAAGAACCGCAAGGGCGCGCCGCTGCGCACAGACTTCGGTTTGGGCGGAGCTGACGTCGTTACTCTGAACCAGGCGCGGGAAAGAGCCCTCGAATATCGACGCATGGCAAAGTCCGGACTGAACCCGCGCTTCAATGCCCAGCGTGAAATCCCGACCTTTGAAGAACTCAGCCGCCAGGTTCACATTGACCGCCTGCCGACATGGAAGAATGCCAAGCATGGCCAGCAATGGCTCAACACCTTGCGGGATTATGCTTTCCCCAAGATCGGACGCATGCCGGTGGACAGCATCGATCAGCCCGAAGTGTTGATGTGCCTGTCCCCCATCTGGACCGAGAAACACGAAACCGCAAAGCGACTGTCGCAGCGGATCAAGACGGTGCTCGACGTGGCAAAGTCCAAGGGTTTCCGCTCGAGTGAGAACCCGGTGACCGCGATCCGCGAAGGCAAAGTGCTGCCCACCGTCAAAACCAAGGTCCAACACCATGACGCGATGCCGTGGCAGGAGGTCCCCGCGTTCTTTGCCGAGCTACAGACCCGTTCAGCCATGGCCGCCAAAGCGCTGCAGTTCACCATTCTGACTGCTTCCCGGACATCTGAGGTGCTGGAGATGAAATGGCCCGAGGTCGATGTCGATGCGCGCCTGTGGACCATACCTGCGGAGCGCATGAAGGGCGGGCATGTCCATCGTATCCCTCTCACCGATGAAATGCTGGCCATTCTGGAACCGCTGCGCGCGCTGGCCTCTGACTATGTGTTTGAGGGCCAAAAACGGCATCAGCCCTTGTCGAACATGTCCATGCTGATGCTGCTACGCCGGATGCGGCAGGATGGTGTTACCGTGCATGGATTCCGTAGTTCGTTTCGGGACTGGACGGCGGAGGCGGCGAACGCGCCGCGCGAACTGGCAGAGGCGGCTTTGGCCCATCAGGTTGGGTCTGATGTGGAGAGGGCTTATGCGCGGTCGGATTTGTTGGAAAGGCGGAGAATTCTAGTAGAACACTGGAACGCCTGGATTGCTAAACGGCGCGAGGTTTGAGCGCATGGTGTTTTGTCCTCCGGACCATCTCGACTGGAATAAAATGCGGGAATTTGCCCAGAATTGGGCGCGGCGCGCTTACTTGGCTGATGCTCTAGAGTTGCTGGGCGAGGACCCACAGAATGCGCTGAGAACCGATTTCAATTTAGAAAGCACCGTTCAAAATCTTGATGAGCATCGAAATGCTCGAACCCGATTAACCTTGAAGGACCGGCATTTTGAAGTCGAACTAATTGCATTTTGGATAATGAACAAACTTGATGAAGACTATGGTGCTGCGCTTTGCACGAGTTCCGGAAGCTTGTTGCGAAGCAATCATCCAATTTTCTTTCATCCTGATCAGTTCTTTTACTTTTACTTGCGCTTTCCACTTAGGGAAATGGCCGAGCTAAAAGGGATTTATGAGGAGTATGATGCACGGCGAATGTCTTCCCAAGACTTATGGGAGCGTTACTGTTGCATCGATCCAGAGACTGGTGAAGTTAAGCAGAAAAATCACACACTAAAGCACTTTGATAACTATTTTGGCGACGGGGTAGAGGGTCGCGGACAAGAGGTTTTTGATACGTTTGTAAAGCCGTTTCTCGGTTCCTACGTTGTTTGGGACCCTGAGATTTTTCCAGACAACCATTTTGATTTTTTTGAATCCATTGGCTTGACGAACAAGTTTTGGTCAAAACCTGATGTCAAGGTTTCCGGTGAGTCGGCTCCCAGAAAGAGAGGTCCAAAGCCTTCGCCCGCAAAGCAAGAATTTGAGAAAAGATATCCAGATGGTTTGCCAGACGGATTGAGCGCGGAGGCTGTAGCAGCAGAACTCTCCGAAGCAGGTTTCCCGATTACAGGCAGGTCGATCCAAAATTACAACCGCAGTAGAAGAATTCGGAAATAATTCCGCGTTTCCAATTTCTTCCGCTTCAACGCCTGCACAACCGCCGAAACCAAATTCATAGTTCAGCCATCGAAAATGATCAAAAAGGATTTCAACGATGGCAAGCGTCTTCAACGACGACCGGGTCTATTTCCCAGAAGACCCTGAAATGCAATTGCTGGGAAACCGCGAGAAGCTGGCTCAATGGCGTCACCGCATGTGTGGTCCGGCCTATATCCGCATCGGTCGGCGGATCGCCTATCACGGCGCCGATCTGAACGCCTGGCTGGCGGCGCAGCGCACCGATCCCAACAACGAGGCCGCGTAATGAAAAACCCCAACTCCAAGCGCGGAGATGGGGCTTTTCCAGTGACATCACCTGCCACCCTAGCAAGTCCAGTTGATGCCACAGGATGCCCCGCGCCGACAAGACAAAACGAGCGCCGGTACTACTGGTCGCCCCTGAGCCACTCGGTCGAACGGGTGATCATCCGGAAAGGACGGATCGAGCATGGCTGATATGTCTTTTTCCAAATCGCGCAATAGAAGCTATGAAAGCAGGCCGGAAGACGGCAACCTTTCCCGGACTGATCATTGGGAAACTGCTGAGAATTACCGGGGCGAAATCTTTCGCCAAGGTATCTACCGCGTCGCTGTATGCCGGGACAGTATGCAATGGCTGTTTCAGCGCCAGAGACCCCAATTTCCAGCCGGGGGAGCGGCCTGGGATACGCTCGGGTACTGTGTGTCCAAATCCGGCCTAACCCGGCTCGTCCGGGCGCATATCGGCTTTGACATACCCGAACTAGATGCTTTGCCCGCGCATTTCCAGCGGAGGTGTCGCGATGAGTAGACGCCGATCTCCCAAAGGCAAGCGGTCGGATGAGGGTCAATACGTCCCTCTGCCCTACGCCATGATCAAATCTCCGGCATGGCGGGCGTTGTCAGGACCAGCAGTGAAGCTCTGGCTGGAGCTTCACACCCGCTTCAACGGCAGCAACAACGGCAAGCTGTTTCTGTCGATGAATGAGGCGGCAGAGATTCTGGGACTTGGTAAGGCCACGGTTCGGCGGGCTTTCGATGATTTGCAAGACAAAGGCTTCCTAGTGCTGGAGCAAGAAGGCAACTGGTATCACCGTCGAGCCCATGAGTGGCGGTTGACGACCAAGGCGACGCAGATCCGTTCCGGCAAGAAAGCCGCCACCAATGACTGGCGGTTCTGGCGGCCCGAAAAAACAAAACGCGGTTCTGAGACGGAACCGTCAGCATCCTCTGTGGTTCCGTTTGAGAACCCAAAGACCTCCCATGGTTCCAAATCAGAACCCGTCAGGCCGATTTCTCGTCGGTCCTTCGGTTCTGAATCGGAACACTAATACTAACCACTCCCTGCTACGCGAGGCGGACATGAGCAAAACACAGGAAGACAAAGGCAACGATCTGCAGAAAAAGAACTCCGAGCTTACCGAAGCGGAGACCTATGCGATTGTGGATTTGAAGGAACGGAAGAAATCACGCGTTCGCGCGCCGGATATCAAGTTGGACTTCGATGAAGACACACGCAGGCTCACGGTTGGGCACAAAGGAAAAGACCCAAAGGCGGGCTGCGCCTTGGCGATGCATGAGCTCGGCACCGTTGATTATCGGTTCTTCGAAGGGGTCATGGATCAAGTCGCAATTCTTGGACAACAGGACAGCCCAGTCTCCGAGACCGCGTCGAACTTCGTGATGTCAGTTGTCGCCGGAGTCAGTCCACAAGACGAGATTGAAGCCATGCTTGCGATCCAAATGGGTGCAATTCATCAGGCCACGATGATGATGGCGCGCCGCCTGAACCACGTCAAAACTCTTCCGCAACAAGATTCAGCGGAACGAGCGCTCAACAGACTTTCGCGGACCTTCACGAGCCAGGTTGAAACCCTCAAACGATATCGCTCCAAGGCAGATCAAACCGTCCGTGTTGAACGCGTCGAGGTCAAAGAAGGTGGGCAGGCAATCGTTGGTAATGTTCAAAACGGGGGGCGGTCGGATGACAAAAAGTGACGACAACCTCATGGACCCCACCAAACGGCTCAATGATGCGCCCAGATGCACAGCAACAGCCAAGTCCACTGGCAAGCGGTGCCGTGCCCCCGCCGTTCAAGGCTGTAGTGTTTGTCGCATGCATGGGGCTAGAGGTGGGCATGCTGCTGGGCCAAGCCATCCTTCGTGGAAGCATGGGGAACGGTCGAGAGAAACCGAGGAAATGCGCAAGACGATCAATGAACTTATCCGCGCTGACAGGGAACTGCAGAAATTGATCAACTGACTAGGCACTGCCTCGCAAGAAAGGCAAAGCAGTCGTTCGAGCGAAGTGCTTGGATCGCGGCTCCGAGCCCTAAATTACCGGATGCTGCGTCGTGAACGAATGACCACCAATGGAAATTCAACTGCGACCACGCGGTAACGAAGTCTTTGTGGAAACTGCGGGTTGCAGGGAAATATGGCGTCCGTGGATCTATCCTAGTTGCACTCCCACACCAAATAAATTCAAGATAAAATTTTGTTTTTCATAGAGAAAATCCGAGACACTTCTACTTCTGACATTTGCCTCCGACTCAGTTTTGTCCAGAGACTGAGGTGGTTCATGTTTGGCAACAGGATACAATACGAGCGAACCATCAAACCTCTGCTGAACAGCAATCGAGGTAAACTGCGGGCCTGCTGACATACCCGCTGAATACCGTTAATCGGGGATGGTAGGGATTTTTTTTCCCTCTTCCAACTCAGCGCAAAACAAGCTTCGATCCTGAGTATTTGCTAAAGCTCGATTGACTCGGTTCAGATCGTTTCCGTACCGAGGCCATGCAACTTTCTCAATTGAGGACAACCGAAACTACTTGCTCTCCTCGCGCGGTTTCTACTCGATAGATCCGAACAAAGGCGCCGTTCGCCTTTAGTGGCCAAGAACTGCCTTAAGGCTCTCGCTCATATCCAAACTTGGTTACGCCCAAAATGTCTAATCCGTCCTATTGAATTCATGAATCAACCTTGCGCCATGAGGGCTGCGAGACCGTTGTTAACAGAGGAAGATTGTTCGGCTATTCTGGATTTAGTTCGAACTAGAATGATGCAGAGTTCGGGTCTGTCAAAAAAACGCAATTAGGGTTCGGTCTTGATGGCGATCTTTCTTCATCGATTTCGAAAAACGCAGCGGCGCTACCACTCTTCAGGCGTTCACCGCTTTATGAAAAAAAACGGAAGAAGACTGCAGATACATTCAATTTTCGTCTTTTGTGTAGCTGTTTCTGTGATGGCCTTTGTGGCAACTCCTAAAAAAATTGACAGGACTTGTGTGCCGATCGGAGCTGAAACCACCGAGAATTTTGGCACCGTTACGAATTTGCCTCTGCCGCGCTTCGTCTCGCTCAAGGCCAGCGAGGCGAACGTCCGACGTGGACCTAGCCGATCTCACAGAATTGACTGGGTATTTCAGAGAAGAAATCTGCCCCTCGAAATTATCGCTGAATCTGGGCATTGGCGGTCTGTCAAAGATCTCGATGGAGCGGGTGGATGGGTGCACTATTCATTACTGAGTGCACTACGTTCCGTCTATTTTACAGAGGATTATTCGGAAATACATAAAGAGCCGACAGGTGACGCAACACCATTGGCTGTCGCGCAAATAGGGACGATTGCTGGATTGGCGGAATGCCGCGAAACACGCTGTCTCGTTTCCGCCGGATACATAGAGGGATGGGTGGCGAAATCTGATTTATGGGGGATTAGACTGGATGAAATCTGTCGCTGAAGCACCCAAACAACGAGCTTTTCGCCTGTTCTATACGCAAGAACTAGCTTAGTTCAGCGTTCGTTATTGGACTCTGCCGCCGTCGATTTCGTTGGCTTCTCGGATTTTACGCAAATCTTGACAGCTATCGTAACCGACGTAATTGCAGATCGTTTCGTCGAGCTCATTTTCCACGTCAAGGAGCGGGTTGAAAATCACACGTGACACAGTAGCGCAACTATCTTCATGACCATTGTAACAACGCGCTGCAACGTAGTTGAAATGTGCTTTGGCTGAGGCCGTCAGGAAGAAAGTCTGCCGGCTCTCGTTCAATATTTGCGTTTCTATGCAGGCGCTTTTCTCCTTCAAAGCGCACCCAGCGGTGAGTGCCCTTTGCGAAGCTCCAATATCCTTTGGCAAACTGTTTCCAAGTTGGTACATACGAGCCAATTGCAGACATCCTCGCGAGTCTCCGATGTTACAAGACACTTTAAAGTAGCGGGCTGCAAGCACCGGATTGGCCGGTCCATGTTCTCCCAATGCAATTGAGTTTCCGATTTCAAAACAAATACCTTCTTCTTCGCTATTGCAGACTTCCCATGGGGCAAGATAGCCCACTGGTTGCAGCGCGTCGTAGCTAGATTCTTGGTTTTGAATTGCCATCGCAGTAGAACAAGACCGTTCCTCTCCAAGCGCACAAGATTTTTCGTACAGCGACAACGCCTGAGCAATGTTTGGAGGACCTGTCCGCCCGAATTCCAAATGTCTTGCCGCAAGATAGCAAGCCAGAGGATTTTCTGCATCGCACCAGAACCGATACGCTTTCAGCGCCGTCACGGCATCCAACTGTACCCCACGCCCGTTTTCTGTCATCCAAGCCTGAAACACGCAAGCATCCGAAGACTCCAACGCGCAACCTTGGGTATATGCTCTAAGTGCGATACGCTCACCTCGCGGATCGTCTGCAGCGGCATAGGCAAGATGCCCGTGAAGCACGCATCCTTCAGGACTTTTCAAACGACAAGCTAGCATCGCATATCGCAGCCTATCCAATCGGCCTTCGATCTTCGTGTTTTTCAGAAGGCTTGCTGCGCGAAGGCAACTCTGTGCGCTTTGGACCTGGCACCCGCTGTTGTAGATATCAAATGCCCTTTCAAAATCCTCGGCCTCGTCAAAGAATGAAGCTGCAGCAAAACATTCGTCAGCAACCCCTTCGCGGCAAAGTTCGAGTTGGATATTTAAGCGAATTTGTTCATCTCCGGTTAGGCGAAGAACGTGGGGGCAAGCAACACTGGTTGCGATACTGCATAACCATTGGTCGAACGCACTGGCGCGCACATGCTCTTCACTTGATGCAACTGGTGCAACCAAAAGCATAAAAAACAGCGCATAGACCGAAATTAGTAATGACATTTGCGCTGTTGCATTGGCCCGGACATCGAGGAGGTTCTCTATTCGGATCGCCCGAACGAACTTGAGCGTACCTGACGCCAGCACAAATAACCAAGCCCAGACCGACGTCAGAAATGTTGTATAGAAGAAAACAGAGTAAACACTGAAAAAACCCACCATCTCAACCAAAGCAATCGAACTCTGTCCTGTAAAATACAGATAAACAGTGATGTAGCAGAAAATGATCAGACCTGACGCCAGCAGATCGACTACCAGCAGAACGCATTGAAGGATGACAGACCGGTACTTACTAAACAGTTTTATAAGCAACCGTGTTTCATACAATGAGAGATAGTCTGGGATCACATTGATCAAAAGGGCAAGAACCATCACGTCCAGAAACGGCAAAGTCTCTTCAAGACGCGCGCTAGAGCCTCCGTCAAAGTCGACAGCAAACGTAAATATCACGGCAGCGGAAATGAGCGATGCCACGGATGAACGGAAAAAGCATGTCACGCTCAGGTGTTTTCTGCCAAAAACTGCTTCAAAGAACGAAGAGTAGTGTTTTTGCCAAGTGTCGTTATGCTGCCCCATCAGCCATTTGGTCAGCTCTGACTTAGCCGTTTCCGACAAATGGTTTTTGCCAAACCAAACCAATACACCATAGATCATCCCCGCAACCCCGAAGGACAGCACGACCAAACTATAGGTATTCAAAGTTTCGAGTATCACAGGTGATCCAAATCGACGGCTTGAGCAAATCTCCTTTTCAGACTTTGCCATCGCAGGAATGGGTTGTAAATCTGGTTGGGAACTGTGACACTTCTCAGCAGAACTCGGATACGACCGCCGACCTTCATGAGCTATCTTAGGGATCGCAAGATGTTCGGAACAAAATGGTTTATTCAGCAATTTGTTGCCATTGCTTTCGCTTTCTGGGCCTCTGGATTTACACTGTCCGCTCAGGCAGCACCGTATGCCGCAATCGTGTTGGACGGACGCACCGGAGAAGTTCTCCACTCAAGAAATGCAGATACGCGACTTCATCCTGCGGCTCTTTCAAAAATGATGACGCTTTACGTCGCCTTTTCTGCAATTGGGTCCGGCGAAATTTCGTTAGATTCAGAGGTTACGATTAGTCGCCATGCTGCATCTGAACCTCCTTCTAGACTTGGGTTGAGCGTTGGGCAGAGCATCTCGCTCCGATACTTGATCCGAGCGGCGGCTGTGAAATCCGCCAATGATGCAGCCACAGCCATTGCCGAAGGCATTTCGGGGAGCGAAGAGGCGTTTGTGGCGCGCATGAACTTGATGGCGCGGCGAATGGGAATGACAAGGACCACCTTTCGCAATGCTCATGGTTTGACTCAAGATGGGCACCTGTCCACAGCTCGCGATATGGCCACCTTGGCGCGACATTTGGTTTTCGATTTTCCGCAGTACTACAATTTATTCTCTCGCCCAAGCACATCCGCCGGTGAGGTCGTAGTTAACAACACTAACCGCAGGTTCCTTTCCGAATATCGAGGTGCAGACGGGATTAAGACAGGCTATACGCGGGCTGCAGGTTTTAACCTTGCCGCCTCAGCAAGACGCGATGACGAACGGATTATTGCTGTAGTGTTTGGCGGAAGATCTTCAGCGGAGAGAAATGCACGGGTTGCAGAATTGCTGGATTTAGGGTTCACGCGTGCGCCGATGGAAGTTGCTATTGTTCGCCCTGAGTTACTCCCGTCGGACGATGTTTCGGTTACCACCCTGCCTGATAATTCAACTATGGATACAGACCCGGCTCCAGACATCGGCCCGGACCCCAGCGAGGTCGATACACAAAAAGAGATTACTGTCGTACGTGCCCCGGAAGGGCCTTTCAGAATTTATCCGGAGGCTCCTGGCGGACAGGTATATGGAGCGCAACGGGAGTGGATCGACATGCATCGAAGGTCTCCAACGGATCCCAGAGACGGGCTGAATCTAGCCCGCGTTGGAGCATTCGAAAGTCGCGACATCGCCGCCGGTACTGCTATGACGATCAGTTTAAATTCTTCTTTTGCGAAACATGCTAACTCCTTACGTATCATCGAATTGGACAACGGTGGAAGTTTCGCGTTCGAGCTTAGCTTCCCTGATGCCGACGAACGTGAAGCGTTCTGCAGGTTTGTCTCGCAGATGTCGCTGAGGTGTGTCTTTGACCTATGAAATCCTTGTTGCGGTTGGCGCAGTAGTTATTCGAACACCGGTTTAGGTTTGACGTAAAGCAAAGGTGCGACACGGCGAAGAACCTCCCGCCCCACTGAAGCGGGAACGATGTTGCTTTCTATGAGTTTTGTGTCTTTGACCACAGACAAGGGTTCGTCCAGCACCACAAGCAAAACGTAGCGCGGTTTATCGAAAGGGAACATCGCAGCGAAGATTGCCGTCGCCTCATCAGCCTGGTCGGAACCATCCTTTGACGATTTTCTGGAGGTTCCAATGCTCGCTGCAATATCATAGCCCGCGATGTCGCCGAAGCTAGCGCCTCCTTTTTGGGTTAAAGTGCGCATTTCATTCCTAACAATCCGGGCCGTCTGCGCCGAAAACAGGATTGGTCCGGGCTGATCACTCTCTGCGCGTTTTAGCAACGTAGCAGGCACCCACTGCCCGTCGTTGGCTAACGCGCTATAGGCCTGAGCCAAGTGAACTAATGATACGGAAAACTCATGCCCAGCACCCAAATACATCGCCAAAGTGTCGGACCAATCATTGGGCATTTCAGACTCGGTTGATGCAGCTTCGGATAATTCAAGTGGCAAAGGATCAAGAAAACCCAGCTCTTGAAAATACGTTCGCAATTGTTGCGGACCGACGCGTAAGCCCAACCGGGCGGCCAAGTGCACCGATGCAAGGGGAACAGCATCATTCGTTACGGGATTGTTGGACGCCGCCACATAATCTTCTACCCTGAAGCCAAGCGCAACCAAGTTTTGGTCGATTGGTATGCTGGTGCCGGGTTCAATGATCGCAAGGTCAACAGCTTTTGCAAATGTGAAAACGTTGAACAAAGATTCAGGCTCGAATACTTTCTCAACTGCAATGTTGACCCGTTCGACGTCCGTCATTCTTTTGTCTTTCTGGGCCGAGTGATTGTTGGGATCGAAGTCTGGCGCCGATGACAGCGCGAGAATTTCGCCGGTCTCTGGTTTCATCACTATAGCGGCAGCACCCTTTGCGATCTTCTGCTGAACCACGCGTTCCAAGACTTCCTCAACAGAAAGCTGAATCGCAAGATCGATCGACAACTCAAGCGGAAGTCCCGCACGTGTTTTGTCCTTTAACACAAAATCAAAATACTTCTCTAAACCGGCTGATCCTAAAGTCTCAACAGCGGTAACACCTTCTCGGCCTGTTGAAACACCTCCCAACAAGTGTGCGGCAATGGCTCCGTTTGGATAAAACCGCTTTTCCCGCACTGCGATCAAGAGACCGGGTTCTCCTATGTCATGAACTACCTGCGCATCTTCCGGACTTATGTCTCTGATAACCCAAGTAAAATTCCGAGAACTAGTGAACAATTGGTAAAGTGCATCATGTTCAAGGTTAGAAAAGGCCTTGGCCAATTCCGTGGCCGCCCGTGCAGGCGCAATCATCTGTGCTGGGTGTGCGTAAGCAGTATAGCTTTCCACATTCGTAGCCAAAATACGGCCATGCCGATCCACTATATCGGCCCGCGCCGAGGAAATGGGATTAATCGTCTCTGGTTTTGACGTTACGTGTGGCTCATTGGATAACGCGATCTGGCTTACTCTAACCCCAGCAATAATGAACCCCAAACAGAAAAATATTGAAATACCCAGCAAACGACGCTGAGCTCCAACATCCGGCACTCCATATATGCTTCGCGCTAACGAAAGCCATATCAAAAACGGTAGATTATTTAGTAAAAACTTACGCATACTGGACGGTCAGAGTGTGAGCCCTCAACTCTGAAATCTGTCGTTTCCTAAGAAAAAGTACGGTATACAAAAGTTCTCCAGTTTATTTAGCCTGTTGTTTAATAATCCCTATTTCTCGTTTCGCTATCGTAGCACAAAAACAACGCGCCGGGATATGCTAGGGCTATGAATCGGATTTTTCAAATTTAAACCGTGGTGATTGTGACGAAACTTGCAGCTTCGGCTCACCTGGCTTTTCTCATTAACTGACGAGGTCTTGCAGCTCAAAGGCGGATCGAAGTTTAAGGTCAGAACGTGTTAATTTCCGCTACTCGGTGTGATTCAATGCTCTGAAAACGGAGCCGTGATAGAAGCGACCTTTATTGGCTAACCGACGAGCAGATGGCGAAGCTCCAGCCCTTCTTCCCAAAGTCGCACGGCAAGCCTCGGGTTGATGACAGACGGGTGCTGAGTGGAATTATTTTTATCAATTGAAATGGGTTGGGGTGGTGTGATGCTCCGGCACAGCAGCTTCTCCGTTCGTATAGTGAACTCCAGGCTAAAATTGGTCACTCATGCTCCTCCAGCCAAAACTCGTAAAACAGTGCCACTTGTGCTTCCTGTCTAGCCCCATCATCGTAAATTCTCCCGCTCAAGGAACAAATTGAATCAGCCAATTAGGCGTCGATCAAGGAAGAGTTCTTCAACAACATCGGCTCGAAGCAGTCGTTTGCTGCACTTTGCGCGAGCGTCTGTTAAATTACGTCTTACCCTTCGCTCTGTAATACTCGAACCTGAGGCTTTGATAGGCCAGATCTTACGCTCAGTGTGGTATATTTGGTGGTATAAGCCTGATAGTTAATTTTTTTATTAAAATTTAACAGATAGTTAAAAAAAATATATAGTTGCTCCTCGGTCCGCCACTGGTTTCCTGTCAGGCGACACATAGTTCTGCCACCAGCGACAGAACCTTTCCATTTTCGCCTCGCATCCTTCATCCAGCACCTAGACCGATTTCAATGATCCTGACTTCCCTTTTGGGAAATCAGGGCTGATTTGCAGATCAGACGCCGAAGGCGCCTGTTCCTGCTGATCTGCCACGTGGCGAACGCGGATATTCGTAATTAGATTGGATGTCTGCGGGTGTCATGATTTTATCACCGGTGCCTCGTCCTCTGTACAACACGCTGACCAACTTACTTGGTGATTGCAGACGGTCTGCAGTTTGCCTTTCCGGGTATCAGACTATCAAACAGCTATGTCCCCTCAGCATCAGATGCTTGTACGGCGTCCGACGATGCAAATGTATACCGGCGTGCGATCGGTGCTGTGCTCTTCAATTTTTCATAGAGACCTGAACGGGAAAAATCAGATTTCTCCTGCGGCGGTATAACCAGACGCAAGGGTTCCCATATCAATTCAGCGAAATCTGGGGCCAGACGGAGTGGAGGTTCCCCTTCGGGGTTTTCCGATCCGGTTACATCAAAATAAACGAAATAATCATCGCTCGTTTCGATCAGGTCGAAATGATGAATGGCCGCTTCGGGCGAACCCGTGGCGAGTGCCAATTGGGCTATCAGCGCCCGACAGCCAAGTTCATCGTCGTTGTAATCAATAAGCGGGGATCCGTCCTTGTTGTCGACTGATTTTATCAACCCGTAGACATTCACAAACCGTAAGAGTTTTCTTGGGGAACGCCCCGCAAATGGCGCAAATTCCTCAAGAATGGCGCGTTCGGTTTTCGTTATTTCGACCGGTCGGGTCAGAATTTGGGCCTCAGCCGGGTCATCCTCCTCTTCAATTTCAACGGCCAAATCATCGGGCTGATCATCATCTGGTTCCTCGTAACTAGGCTGAGTTGGCGGTATGGAAGGAGGCTCTGTGGAATTCTCTGGTGTTGCATCTTCCGTTGGAACCGGTGCTAAGGGTGTTGGGATTTGATCGTCGTCGGTTTCCCCCTTTTTTCCGTAATCGGTTTGAACCCCGTCGTCCTGCGAATTCGGCATGATGTTTTTAACGAATTTTCTGGCGATACGGCCTTCCATGCGCCGCGTCCAATAAGGGATCTGGAATATTTTCTCCAAATAATCCTTTGGGTTAGCGCCGCTCGTGCCGTCCACCAGATTGCCGAGCTCTTTTTTGAGCGAGGTCTCCATCCATCTTGTGTCCACACCAACAACAACCACGAAAAGAGGGAAGGTAAGGAAAAGATGCAGCGCCTGAAGAACTTCGTAGACCTTGTTCGGGGGGCAGCGATCAAGATCGTCGATATAAAGGACAATCCTGTCAAAGGTCGTTCCGAGCTTAATGCCGGTTTTGTTGGTCTCGTTTAGCTTGTCGAGCGCGTTATTCACCGTGGCATAGGCCGCATTATCAAGATCGTAACGGGCCTTGATCGCATCAATCTGGGCCGCAACATGTTTTTTGTGCAGCTCCAGAATTTCACTTTCGTCGTCTTTGGTTTTTGAGTTTTCCACGAGGGCTGACAATTGTTCAAAGTCCCTCCGGATGGTGTCGATGATCCCTAAGTGCTTGGAATAGACATCACTTTCGGCGCGATCACGGATAAATGCGGCGATGCGACCGGCACTGGTGTGTTCCATCAACCGAGTTTGAGCTTTGGCAACAGCCTCTTCCGACTGAATGATGATTGATTTTGCGTCATCGATGTTTGTTTCGAGTTTAGCCAATGGCGTTTTTTTCTTTTCGTCGATGGCGTTGAATTTTTCCTGCAACGTGCGAAGCGCTGTGACACCTTTTGAGGCACGCGCGGTCACTGCGCCCAGCCATGCTGTCGCACTCGCCGCCAAACCGGCAATCGTTGTTATCGTCTCATCAAGATTGAAATCAGAGGAAAGCACAAAAAACTGCTGTTTCTCTGCAAAGTTTATGAGCCAACCGATCAAAAAGGGCCCAAGCAAAACGACGGCCGCCAGACTAGCCAGATTTAGGGGTGAAGAAATCCGGGAACGCAGTGATCTGATCAGGAGATCCGCATTTGAAGCTGTCTTTCGCGCCTCTGAGATCGCGTTCTGCAAATTTAACGCATCGTCGCTGAGCGTCTGGAGTCCAAGGGTATTTATGGCGCGCTTGACGTGTTTGTTCGACAATTTTGCGCTTTTTAGCTCGTCAAGAACGCTCTTCCAGTAATCTTTGGTGTTCTGTTCGACATCAGACAGATCTTTCCGTGCACTTTCCAGCGCCTTTACCTTTTCGGCCAGCGCTTCAATCGCGTTCAGCTGCTCTTCCTGCGCCGTGGTGAGGCTGTCAAACAATGCATCAATGTCTTCGCCCTTGTTTGAACCGCCATTTTTGTCGCGCAACCATGCGTCGAGGTCTTTAAAGATGACATCCACAAGGCTCGCCCAGACATTGGCTTCCATGTAGTGCCAGGCATTAAAGGGAATGCGGACAATCTTGTCGTGGAAAGAGGGCGTATCCTGCGTTGCCTGACCCTCGACGCCATTGACCTTATGCTGGACCAGCTTTCTGATCGCCTTTTCAATCTGGTTCATGAAAAAGGTCTTGCCGCTGCCCCATGGGCCGAAAACGCCGATGGCAAGCGGGGGTTCGAAACTAGTAGACGCAATCAGGCGCGCAAATGCTTTTGCCTCTTCTTCCACATCAAGAAGGTCCTGTTCCCGGTCGGCTGAATCGTTTTGGGCATTTGGGATCTGCCAGACCGGATACTTGGCGTCTAGCGCTGTGGTTACCGCTGTTTCGGGACCGGCGTCTGATGCTGAGAAATTATCTTCTGGCGATGGTATAATCGGACCATCGGCGAGGTTCGTCCGTTTCACCCAGGTGAGAAATTGCCGCAGCTCTTCGGCTCGGTCGTTTTGAACCGCCTGTTCGTAGAGCCGCTCAATCAGACCATCGCGATCAGTTCCGAAAACGTCTTTATAGACGTTGTCGTTACGATGCGTGTTTATCAGGGCGGCCAACATAGCCTCGACAGAGATCAGCCCATCCCCGGAGATCGCTTTGGCTTGCCTTATCGCTTCTTCGGCACTTGGGCTCATTTTCTCCATTGCAACCGCGTCACTGCGTTTGAGCTTTGAGATCGGCAAGCGGGTGCTTTCCCATAGCGCGTCGAGTTCTGCATCGTCATCATTGGGTGACGCCAAATGGTAAAGGCATAATGTGGCGACGTCTTTTCTGGTGTTCTTCCGCAGGTTTTTTCCCTGCAACAGGACCCCAAAAAATAAATGTGTCCAGGTCAGCTCACCTGAACGGCTGCTCGATGCACCACTGAATGCCCTCGCCAGTTGAAAGGCAATTGCCGCATTCCGGTCGACCCAGGCGCGCGACTTGTCAATTGTTCGGGTGACAGCGTCAAATCCATGCCTATCTTCGAGCAAAGCATTCAAGTTTGGATGTTCATACACATTTGCGCGCTGGATTCCGTCCTCTGGTGCGTCGATCTCATCAACCAGTCCAACAGCGACATCGCGATCGATCAGAAAGTTCACACCCATCTGACCATAGACTACGCCCGCGGACGCAATACGATGATCGTGCCAAAACAGATAATCTGGAAGAACCTCGTTAGGGAAATAGGCCAGCGTTTCGACAGGTGTACCGGATGCAGTAATCGTAAAGTCAGGCGTGACGGGTTCGTTGACTACAATACCGTACCCCACGATACCTCGCCAAGACTGATCCCTTGGGTGGTCCTCCGGTCTGGCCCCGGCTTGCAGGATAAACACATAGTCGCCGATCGATGGCTGTTGTTGTTTCCACCGCCACTTAACAATGCCGCCGGGGTGCAGGTTTTTAATTTGAGGGCTAAGATTATCGACTAAATCATCGCGTGTATATTTGACAATCCAGAAGTTTGGGCTTTGGGCCGCGGCCATTTTCGTTAGTACCCCTTCAAATTATCAGGCCGGAAACATTTTGCGGCGGATGGTTTTTTGCCAGGGATGTTTTTTAGAATGCCGTTCATGGTCTTTTGATCATTGTCGAACCCGCCAAGTGTTTCGCTGTCGGTGATGGCGGGCGCGCCCGCCGTCGGTCGTGGGAGAGGGTTTGATTTCGCCTCTGGCCGGGTCTTGCCAACCTAGATAGATTTGCGCGGATACTACAGATAGAGTCGGCTTCGTTGAGAGCATGATAGTCGACGATTTCCGGACGCAGGCGATAATAGGCCCCGAGACCGACATTCCTGGCGTCTTTGGCGTGTTTGACCTTTAGGAACCAGTTCTTTTGACCATCTTTGAAGGGGGCAACGTCGTCGCTGCAGGCGCCATTGTTGTAAAAGCCTTTCAGGGCGCCGCGAATGCTGGATTCTTTATAATCTTCGCCTGGCCATTCGTCATGGATCTTGGCCATTTCATACAGCATGCGCGGGCTGGTCATCGGAACTACGGTCGTCGGATCGATCTTGTGATGACGACGCCTGTTCATCAGCGTGATCGCACTTGCGAGCGCGAAGCCCGGGCAAGAAACTTCGCGCCCTTGATCGCAGATTGGGCTGAATTGAGGATCTGGCGGACCCATTTGGAGATCCAGATCGCGCAATGCCGGTCCATAGATGCGGTCGCGCAGGTCGGAAACATCCGGTTGAACGTTAAGAACCCGATCCCCTGGTTTTGGAGCGGTATCAAGGGTCGTAGAAGGGTTGGCTGCTTTTTGGGCATTGCGTGATTTTGTGGGAATCTTGCTCATAAATGGACCCCTCCTATACGATCCGTTGCAATGTCGTGTTCTTAAAAAATCTTGTTCAACAATTTGGGGATACTGTAGCGCGGAACTGTCCTCCGCGCAAAACTAGCAATTCCTTTAGTTTAACGTTTTCAATTTCGGGCGACTTCAATCGCCCGGCATCGGACACTTTCATGCCGCCGTACCTTGACCGCCATCTATAAAATGTCGCATCGCTGATTCCGTACTTGCGGTACGGCTACTTCGCGCCAAGCCCAGCCTGGTACTCGTTAGGAATACCAATAATCTGTTCTTCGCCAAAACAGCTTCTCTTCATCCTCTGCCTCCTCAGTTGGAGAACAGGCTGACCAAATTCGAGGAAATTTCAGGGGAGCAAGTCACAGGCAAAGCAGATTCGCCATTGCCCGTTGATCGCACGGAATGTTGCCCGGTCCGTCAATAGTCACAAAACTTGTCAAATGATGCTTACGCGGCCAATGGAGTATTTGTATCCAGTTTGCGCTCGGTCCCGCGAATGTGAGTTCGCCACTTTTGAGAATTCGCGGTTGCGGCGAATGTCCGGAAAGCGGGCTGCGACCGCAGAACCTGAGCGAGGCGCCCAATGTCAGCATTGGGCCGGCCGTGACTAAACTAGATTTTCTAAAACGCCCCTGAGGCGTATACAAAAAACCTACGGCGACCGTGATGATTTTGAGAGTTTTCTCGGTCGACCTTCATAACCCACGATCAGCTTTTCGTCCTTAAGTAGATATAACGCCGTTTCCCACCGAATATCGAACGCTCGCGCCACCCTGTTGATTACCTGTGTCTCAAACCAGATGCGGCGCAGCTTTTGTTTTGGCACTTTGGGTCTACGAACCCCGCGCTGCACCTCAAAGCCGCGTTCCCTAAAGAGTTTGGACAGCGTTGCTGGCTTCATCCCGTTTGCGTTGGCGATTTCTGAACAGGTCTTTCCCCTTTCATATTGCCTATAAAGGCGTCGAACATAGTCGACGCCAAGCAAATCCAACAGCCGACGCACAACCAACGGGCTAATTCCGAGCCGCTCAGCAAATTCCCTATGGGTTTTGCTAAGTTTGAGTAGAGCGAGGAGTTTGCGGCGCAGGTAGGGCTGCCACGCATTTGGCGTCTCTCGCAGGAAAATAGTCGGAACTCTGCCACATTTTATTTCGACTATTGTGTTCAAGCCTAATCCAGTTTCTTCAACGTCAGATACCTCCATTTGCGTCTCTTGGCGCAAAGCCATCAGCGTTACAGCAACTTAGCTGATTGTCTTCCAACATTGCATTGAATTTTTGAGGCGCAAATACGTAAACACCAGAAAATAAACAATAAAAATGACATCTTTGAGGTCATTTGCTAGGTTTCGTTAACTGGAATCAGTCGGAACATTTGACATGGCAGGAAATTTGGTAGTCGATCTCGCCAAGCATGAGCAGATCAAGTGTGATCTTCGGCTCAAGGGTAGTTCACTGGCGATGCTGAGTCGGGACATCGGCCGCTCCATCAGCTCCGTGTCTACCGTGTCTCAAGGATACAGACGCTCCGATTACATCCAGAAGGCCATAGCAGAGAAGCTTGGGACAACACCTGAGGCTCTTTGGCCGGAACGTTATGAATAACGGAGGTGCCTGCAGATGAATTAGCAACAGCATTGATAGGAAGAAAGGGTATGGCCCCGAGGGCGGCAACCCACGAGGCCTTTGAAATCAGTATCGATAGCTTACCGATACACCTTCTTCCCCCGCCATGATCGCAAAGTCAACTGTTTCGTCGTCGCTTTTGGCGATGAGATGGCTTGGCTTTGCCCAAGGAACACCAAAAGAAGGTGGAGAGGCACGATCGGCCCAAGCTGGTCGGCGCTCCAAATCACAGAAATGAAAGATGAAGAGTTCACACTGAAGGGCGAGATGTCGCCCGAAACCAGCCGTGCGACACGGGATATCCCCCGGAGATCGACGCATAGCTCCAGAGGCGGAGTTGTCATGCAATTGCCTGGGCAAATCCGCCCCAGGGTCGTTCAATTTGAAAGCAAACTGGAACAGCGAGTGTTGTTTCTGCTGCTGGCTAACCCTGCAGTGGCTAACGTTTGGGAGCAGCCACAATTCATCAGCTACCGCGATCAATCAGGCAATCGGAAGACCCATTTCATAGACTTCTTGGCGGAGCTTAAAAACGGTCGCCGATTGGCTATAGCAGTGAAGCCGTGGAAGGTGGTGCTGGAGAAGAATTTCTTACGCGAGCTTCAGCAGATCCGCGCGGCGATGCGCAAGGATTTTGCCGATGACATCGTGTTAGTTACAGAGCGCGATTTCACCCGCGCAGAGGCCCTCAACGCACAACGTTTCGTTGAGTTCTCAAAGACGAGAAATTCGGAGCATCAGGCTCATCTCAAATCCATCATCTGTGACGTTTGTTTTCCAGTAACGGTCAACGAGCTGTGCCAGTTGTTGGGTCTCGGTGGCGCAGGGTTCAGGAGCATCGTGATTGCGGTCTTTGAAAACGTTCTAACGGCCGACAGAAAGCACCTGATTGATCTCGACACTCTGCTTTCGAAGGGAGGTGCAAAATGAACCTGCCTTTCAGAGTGAGTGTCTTTGGCCTTCTGACTGTTGACGGCCGGAAGTACAAATTAGACCGGAAAACCGACTTTGGTTACCAATTCGAAGATTTTGATGAGACTGGCAGGAACCTGTCTCTCACATTCGACGAATTTGCCGACCTCCTTCAAAGACCTGATGTGACCTTTGATCCCGGGTATTATCTACCTGAACGCCAGGGCGTGCGAATGAGTGCGGGTGTTGAAGCAATAGCAAGCTTGCCAGATGACGTGAGATCCGAAGTAGTCTGGCGCTTCTCCTGGGTCGACGGGTTTTACCAGTTCGAGCGTGTCGATGAGGCGAAGCGGACAGATTTCTCACTTCAGAGCGCCATTCCTTCCATCGAGGCCCATGTGAACAAACAGGCACGTGCGGCCCAAAGCAATTGGCGGAACCCGAGGGCCGGGAAGAAAAACGTTTTCCGTGATCCTCCCAGTCCAAGAACCTTAAGAGAATGGGTGAGACGATACGAGAAAGCAGGCGGCTCTCCGCTCGGGTTGATCCCGGGTACACATAGGTCTGGCAACCGGACTGCGCGGTTCTGCCTGGAGGCTTCGAGATTGCTGGGCGAATGCCTCGAAGCCTATTTGACCCGGAAAAGATTAACTAAGAAGAACGTCGCGGATATGTGCCGGGACCGGTTTAAAACTGTGAACGAGCAACGAGCGATGGAGGGCAAGCCGGAGCTTACAATTCCGTCGCGACGCAAAGTCGAGCGCGCCCTTTCTGAGCTTGATCCTTATTTTACATGTGTCCAAAGGCACGGCGTGGACTACGCCAATCGCAAGTTCGCACTCTATGAGGAAGGTGTAACAGCAAGCTATCCAATGGAGCGTGTTGAGATCGATGAATGGTGCGTCGATCTGATCACGATACTGGCCGAACGCGGGGCCCTGGACCATTTGAGTCCCGAAGAGCTCGCCAAGCTGGATCGTGGGCGTCGTTGGCTTTACCTCGCAATCGACTGTGCCACGCGATGTGTGGTGGGTATGAGACTGGCGGAAAAGCCGAATTGCCAAGACGCCATGGCTTTGTTGTCTGACATCACACGCGACAAAGCGGACCTCGCGATAGCGGCTGGCTGCAAGTCGGCCTGGCATCACTATGGTGGGTTGAGTTCTCTGGTAACCGATCTTGGCGTTGCTTTTGTGGACGATGCGTTTCGAAGTGCGGTCTTTGATGCGCATGGGGTTGTTGAGACGCCTCGCGGCGGGCTACCGCGTTTGCGGGGGCGCGTGGAGCGGATCTTTCGAACTTTTGGGACGGCCCTGATGCCGCTTCTCGCCGGTCGCACATTTTCTGATCCTAAAGAGCGAGGAGACTATCCTTCGGAAGAGATGGCCTCTCTTTCAGATGATGTGTTGATGGAAATCCTCATCAGGTTCGTTGTGGACGTGTATCACAACATGCCGCACCGTGGGCTGAACGGCGAAACCCCCAATAATTGCTGGAAACGCCTCGCCGATAAAATGGGTATTGTCCCCCAGCTTGCGGAAACCACCCGACGCAAAGCCTTTGGTGTGAGGTATCGCAGGCGTGTTTTTGGCAAAGGAGTGAGGCTGTTTGGCATCGACTACACCTGCCAGGCACTGCGTGGGTTTTATGTGCACGGCCGCCGCCGTCACGTTCATATCAAAGTTGACCTGAACGACCTCGGTTGGATCATGGTTCAGATCGGAAAAAAGTGGTTTGCGGCGCGGGCTCTGCAGAAGTGCTTCGATGGAGTGTCTTATGAGCATTGGGAAGCGACCGCGCGTCAGTTGCGGCTGAAGCACAAGGCCGAGGCCGTGCTTCAGGAGAAGATCGTCTCTGACGCATTGCATGCCATCATCCAAAAGAACTCAGAAGAAGAGCGCCGGTTCGGGGCTGTCCTGAAGCGTCAAACACCTGCTGGGCTTAGACGAGCCAGGGAAGATCTGTTCCTTGGTTTGAGCATCGAAACGGATGATCCTGAAGGCTTTGACCTTCCGCCAGAGCCAGATCTGTTCGGCCATGTCATCCCGTCATTGGACGAAGGAGAAAACACCACCGAATTTACAGCTGGCCAGGGGCAAAGCCCCACTGGGGATCGTCCCAGAACTTCGAAATGGAGGATTGAAAATGACTGATCTCCCTGACAATCCATCTGATGAGATTGACGCTCAGATTGCGCGCCTTCGAGACATGTTCGTTTCGCATCAGGTGTTCCACGATCTAAAACTGGTTTTTGATCGTCATCTGCGTCAAAGACGAGCGGCTATCCGATTGGGTAGTCGCAGCGAGGCGCGCGGTATTGCTCTGATCGGGGCGTCTGGCAGTGGGAAATCCACCGCCGCAGACCGCTTGTTTGATAATCACACTGACCTGATCCTGCCAACGGCGAGCCAGGATGTGGCGGAGGTGATCCGGCTATTGCTGCCTTCACCAGCCACGCTAAAGAATGTTGGTACGACGCTCCTGTCCGGTCTGGGATATCCGCTCGCCAGAGACAAGTCGGTAGGTATCATCTGGACGCAGGTGCGTCAGTTCCTCCGAATGCGAAGGACCCTGTTTGTGCATCTGGACGAGGCTCAGGACCTCTACATCAGCAAAGGCGTCAAAACCCGCAATGACGTGGTAAACACCCTGAAGTCTCTGATGAACGATAAGGATTGGCCGGTTGGTCTTGTTCTGTCTGGCACGCCCGATCTGATCCAGATGATCAATTCGGATGTTCAGCTTAAAAGGCGCATAGATGTTGTGCACCTGGGTGCAGTGAGTTGGATATCCCACGAACCCGAAATCACAGATATCTTTACCGAGTTCGTTGGGAAGTCTGGTCTGGCACCATCCGGCGAACTGCAACAGGGCGTGTTTCTCAAGCGGCTAGTCCATGCAGGTGGCAATGAGTTTGGATTGATCATTGAAATGTGTCTGAGCGGGATAGAAGAGGCACTTTATAACGGAGATACCCAACTCCGTCTTGCACATTTTGCAGAGGCATTCCGGCGCAAGTCGGGTTGTATCCCTGCATTCAACCCGTTCCTTGCCCAAGATTACCTGAGCATCGATGTCCGGACCATCATGGGCTGGTTGGATTCCGATGACCCTTCGCCGAGTGGAGGCGGGTTATGACAGCACTACTCGCTCTGACTTTGGCTCATCATCACATGGAAACCCCTGCTTCTTATGTCGCCCGGTTGTCACGTCGCAATCTCAGTGTTCCAAGAGAGTTTTGTTCAGATCTGGGTCTGCGATGGCCCCATATCTGTTCGGCCCATCCGGATCAGCTGGAGCGGCTGTCACAACTGGCTGGGGTGCCACTTGAGGCGTTGGAAATGGCGGCATCCAGATTGGTTGGCCCCTGTCGGTACCGCGTCGGGTATTCCTTTGCCACCACAGGTTCGTTCCGTCGGGCTACCACCCGAATCTGTCCGAAGTGTATTGTGGATGTCATTGATAGGTCGGGCCCTGAGAACGCGTTTCAACTTGTGGAGTGGTTGGTGCTTCCGATTGGGACCTGCGCAATACACGGCGTTCCGCTGCTCCAGCTTCCCAACGCGTCATACGTGCATCGCACCTATGATGTGGTTGAACAAGTAACGCGTCACCAAGATCTGATCTTTGAAGCGGCTCAAGACGCAACATCGCTTGGGCGATCCTCGTTTGAAACCTACCTGAGCCGCCGTATCGAGTTTGGGGTCGCTGATGACTGGTTGGACTCGTTGGAGCTAACGCATCTTCATCAGTCTGCTCTGACATTAGGTATGGCGATTGCCATGGACCGTGGCGTCGGCCGCTCGGACTTGGACTTCGAACAAGAGCGTGCTTGCATGTCGGCTGGTTTCGAGGTTCTGAAGAGTGGGCCGGAAGCCCTGAAATCTGAGTTGGAGCGTGCCAGGCGCCGGTCTTCTTCTAAGCGATCTTATTTCACGACAGATATGGGCGAATTCTACACCTGGCTTAAGGAAACTGAAGAGGACCCGGCGACAGCAGTCCTCAGGGCTTGTGTGCAGGATTTTGTGCGTGAAAACTATCCGCTGCAGACCGGCGCAAAAGTTCTGGGTACGGAAATCTCAGCGCCCAAACTTATCACGCTTGAACGCGCGCGGGAGCTACATGGGGTCGGCGAGGTTCGGGTGCGAGGTATTCTCGCCCATCTTCGCGGTATAAATGCGAGCGACCTGTCATACATGAAAGATGTCAGCCATGAGGATCTGGCTGCCGTGCTCGACTTCTGGTCTGGGCTGCAGAATACCAAATCCACCGCGGTCCAGCTGAATATCCATCCGGTCCATGTTAAGGCACTGATCCGGCATAATGTTCTGGAAGCCTATCGTTTTGGAACGTCTCTGCGCTATGTTCCATCGTCCACGGTACAGACCTTGCTGACTAGGCTTGAAGGCCTGCGCATTGCCTCTCGGGCACGTCATAGATTGCCCCTCTCGGAGTACAGCCGACAGAGCAGGGTGGCCCTGGCTCGCGTTGTCGCCGATTGGGTAGCAGGCCGACTGAGCGGCGTTTGGAGAGATCCGGACGTAGAGGGGTTGGCTGGAATTCTTATAGACTGCGCTGAGATCTTGGAAAAATCGGAGCGCGTGTTTTCTGGTGATCTGTCGCTTCTGGATGCAGCGGCGCGCTTGAGAATTAGTATCGGGTCAATCCGGCTCTTGCGGGATTGTGGATACCTTAAGCAGGTAAAGCTGCGAAACCCGGACACGCAGCATTATCGTTGCTACATCACTGAAGAGAGTATTCAGGCTTTTGAAAAACACTATGTAACGCTGGGCCAAATGGCAGAGCAGTTTGAGATCGCCGCGATCCATTTGGCTCCGGCACTGGATCGCAGAGAAGTTGAGACAATCCCCTGCGAGGCTGGGTTTGTTCGTGCCTACCCGAACGAGACACGAGACGTGGTTCGGGAACTGGCGACCAGAGTAACGAGTTAATCTGACTTGATAGTCTCGACGGATATTTGAACCAGTGCGCTGCGGAGTTGGCCAGATACTCTACCGCGCATGCTCACCAATAATAGCAAGGTTTGGGACATGATAATGCCGCCTCCGATGGCCATAGTTCCGCGGTTGCTCGCCTAGTTCCTGTTGACAAAAACTGTGTTGTACCTTCCCAGATGGCTGTCTTGACACTGCGAGAAACACGATGACCCGTCCAACTTTCACCTCTAGCGTTTCGCCTGAGATCGAGCAGGTCATCCAATCTAAGCTCACCGCTTTAGAAGCAGATCATGATGTCCGAGTGCTGTTCGCCATTGAAAGCGGCAGCCGCGCATGGGGTTTCCCGTCTCCCGACAGTGACTACGATGTACGCTTCATCTATGTACACCGGCCAGACTGGTATCTGAGCATTGAGCCCGGTCGCGATGTCATCGAACTGCCCATTGAGGGCGATTGGGACGTAAACGGGTGGGATATTCGTAAAGCGCTTGGTTTGTTGATCAAACCTAACCCCGTGATGTTGGAATGGTTATCCAGTCCTATCAGGTACAGATGGAATGATGCGATATGTGAACGGCTGATTGCCTTCGCAGCCAAGACGACCTTCGGCGAATCCTGTCTGCACCACTATCGCAACCTGGCACAGAAACAGTGGGACAAGCATGTTGGTGAGAGCCAGGATGTGAGCTTCAAAACGTATTTCTACATCCTGAGACCCGCCTTGGCGATCTCCTGGATCCGGCAGATACCCGATACGCCACCCCCAATGAACCTGCATGATCTCATTAAAGATCAGGACCTATCTCCTAACCTACTCGGGCATATTGACAGGCTTTTGGTGTCAAAGAGCAAAACCAAGGAAATGGGCCGTGGGCAGCGCATAGCGATCGTTGACGATTTCATACAAGATCAAATGGCGTGGGCAGCCGTGATGAAAAAGAACGAAGATCGCCACGACCTCATGGCCGAGGGTAATTGCTTGCTACGGCACATCGTTAAGGAAAATGTCACGGCCTGAAATGCCAATATCGAAGGCATGTGACAGCAGATCGGGCGTTCAACGAGAGACCGGTGCATATAACACCCGAACTGCGATGTGCAGAGGCTTTCTGCTATTGTCTTTTTTCCAAGAAATCAAAACCGGACCCTAGTGCAGCGTGCGGCGAATATTCCAAAGGAAGCCCATTTCAGTCATATTGGTTTCATGCTGCGCGCGCGAAGTACGACAGATGTTGCTGGCGCAGAAAATCAAACTCCGTAACGCAGCTGAAAACTGGCCGTTCATTCACAACGCAGCAGTGTCTTACGCTCACGCCCAGCGTGTGGGATAGACTATCCCAAGCTGCTATGCTCCTATCTTATGGGATCAAAGGGTGCTTAATGCGGTCATCGTCACATATTGCGATCCTGGTTACTGCAGTTGTCGCCAGCACCGGCCTTTACCTGTCATCTTACAGGTATTTCCTTTCGGAAGAGCTTTCGAAAGCACAGGGACGGCTTTCTCTTTATCAAAGTTCGGTCACCGCTGAGTTGGAGCGCTTTTCGCATCTCACATACGTAATGGCGCAAGACCCATTTGTAATCGGAACTGCGCAAGGTGACAGTACCGGAATTCTCAATCAGAGATTCGAGGATTTTGCAACACAAGCAGGCCTGGACGCGATTTATCTAATGGATCGGAATGGTGTAACGATATCGGCTTCCAACTACCGTGAGGCCGGAAGTTTTGTAGGACAGAATTACGCGTTCCGCCCATATTTCCAAGTGGCTCTTTCCGGCGACCAGGGGCGGTTTTACGCGATCGGGACAACAACAGGATTGCCGGGTTATTTCATTGCCAATGCGGTGCATGGCGAAGCAGGAAAACCAGCCGGTGTCGTTGCTATTAAGATTGATTTTTCCAACCTTCAGGAAAGCTGGAAAAACTCGGGCGAGCAGGTTCTTTTGGCTAATGAAGACGGCGTCGTTTTGCTTTCTTCGAACTCGGATTGGCAATATCGCGCGTTGACGCCATTGTCAGAAACTCAGCAAGAACGGATTCGAGCTGCCAGGCAATTTCCGGGGCAAGACTTAGATGCGTTGGATTGGGTTGAATTGCCGGGAGATCAGGCCAGAATTGCTGGTACGAAGCGCCTGCACCTTGCAGCTACGGATTTACCCCATGGCTGGTCGCTTCACTATTTTGCAAGTGACGATCAGGCCGTAGCACGTAGTTGGCTTGTAACTGCAGTCTTTGTCCTTTTGGCGGGGCTCGCATTTATCTTTTTCCAGATACAACGCGCAAGGCGAGTAGGCGCGGCCTTAGTGCGGTCCGAAGAAGAAGAAGCAAAGCTGCGGGAGGCAAATGAAAGGCTCGCTATCGAAATCGACGACCGCACGACAGCCGAGCGGAGCCTGAAACGCACCCAAGGCGAGTTGGAGCGCGCAAGCCGATTGGCGGCTCTGGGGCAATTATCCGCGTCGGTCACGCATGAACTGGGCCAGCCCATCGCTGCGATGCGCAATCACCTGGTGGCAGAAGAGATCTCATCTTCCGGTGAGTCCAAGCTGCCGCAAAAAATTGGAAGTCTGGTCGACAGGATGGAAGGGATCACGCGCCAATTGCGGTTCTTTGCGCGTTCAGAGAGTGAGGCGTTTGACGACGTAGACTTATGCACTTCGGTCAATGCCGCTTTGGCTCTGGTTGCGCCAAACATCGAGCAGGGTAAGGTGAAAATCTCAGTTGATGCGCCGACGGATCCGGCCATTATTCGGGGCAGTGCTCTGCGGATCGAACAGGTCATCACTAATCTTTTGCGCAATGCGATTGACGCGATGGACGAAGTGGATGCACCTGAAATCCATATCGCTGTCATAGCTACTGATGATGAAGCGGTGTTGGAAATTCAGGACAACGGTCACGGGTTGGGCGAGGCAACGCTGGCTGAGTTACAAGAGCCATTTGTAACCACAAGAGAGAGCGGGAGAGGCATGGGCTTGGGACTGGCTATCTCCACCAGCATTGTCAAAGATCACGACGGCACAATGACGGCCCGAAATCGTAACGACGGCGGAACAATTTTTCGTGTCACCTTCCCGATTGCCCCAATTACGGAAGAAACGGACGAATGACTCAGCAGCAACCCTTCAAAGTTCTGGTCGTTGATGATGACAAATCGATGCGACAATCTCTTATCGAGTTGCTCGAAGCCGCTGGCTGGATTGTTAGCGCCCTGTCGCGCGCGACCCACGTGATGGAGTATCTGGCCAGCGCGTCGCCCGATGTTATTCTGTCCGATGTGCGTATGCCGGGTATGTCTGGGCTTGAATTACTGGCCAGTTTGGACAGACAGGTGGCGCCTCCGGTGGTATTGATTTCGGCACATGGTGACATCCCGATGGCGGTTCAGGCCATACAGGACGGGGCGTACGGGTTCATCGAAAAGCCATATGAACCACGGCGATTGCTTACGGTGCTGAGGCACGCAGCTGAACAAAACCGAATGCGAAGAAGCAATGCCCGCCTCAAAGACCGGCTGTTCAAACTGTCAGGCCTTGACCGCATCCTGCTGGGCCAAACAGACGCCATTACAGACTTGCGACAAGAAGTACTTGATCTTGCTGATACCTCGGTTGCGGTATTGTTGCAGGGGGATACGGGCACCGGGAAAGAGCTAGTTGCCCATGCTTTACATGATTTGGGCCGCTCGCCGGAGGCTCCGTTCTTGGCGCTTAATTGCGCCGCATTGTCGGCCGATACGTTCGAAGTGGAAATGTTCGGCGTCGCGGGTGAATCCGACGGAAGGCTTGTGGCGGCATCAGGCGGGACCTTGTTTCTGGACGAAATCTGCTCATGCCCACCGGTGGCGCAGGCCAAGCTACTAAGGGTCATCGAGGATCAGCAGGTGCTGCCAGTGGGGGCTGTGTCGCCAGTGCCAGTAAGCTTCAGGGTCGTATCAGCAACCAACGAAGACGTTGTACTTGCAGCCGAGGAAGGTCGACTGCGTCAGGACCTTTTGTTTCGATTGAATACTGTCGTCCTGTCCTTACCTCCACTACGTCAAAGACGGGATGATCTGGTTCTTTTGGCAACGCATTTCTTGAACGAATACGCGCAGGTTTATGAGATAGACGCGCCAGAACTCGATCAGGACGATTTGGCCGCTCTGCTTGCACATAGCTGGCCCGGGAATGTACGTGAATTGCGCCATGTCTGCGAACGGCGTATTTTGTCGGCCCGACGCGGAGGAGGGTCGGTGGCCCAGGCTATCCAAAGCGATCAGCACTTTGACGAAGTGCCGGATACGCTGCGCGAAGCGGTTGCTGCTTTTGAACGCGAGCTCATCGGCAAAGCCATCAAGGCACATAAAGGCCGCATGGAAGCCGCCGCCGAAGCGCTTGGGATTGGCCGCCGGACGCTCAACGAAAAGATCGTCAAACTCGGTCTCGATAAAGAGGCGCTCTTGTAAGCGAAACCACTCTGCGGATATCCGCAGGGAATCCGACTGTTCACACGCATTTTCCTTCATAGGCAGGCTGCTGCCCATCCTGGATACTCCACCCAAGCGAATTGCGTGATCTGGGAGGAGCCATTATGCGCAAACATCTTAACCGGGCGGCCATTGCTGCCCTGTCACTGACCGTTGCATCCGAAGCACTGGCCGTCGAATGGAACGTTTCCCTGTGGGGCAAGCGTCGTGCCTTTACCGAACACGTCGAGAAACTTGCCGAACTGGTGAGCGAAAAGACGGGCGGTGAGTTCACACTCAACATCAGCTATGGCGGCCTGTCGAAGAACAAAGAAAACCTCGATGGGATTTCGATTGGTGCGTTTGAAATGGCCCAGTTCTGCGCTGGCTACCACCGTGACAAGAATCCCTCGATTACTGTCCTGGAACTGCCGTTTTTGGGCGTGACATCGCTGGACCAAGAGGTCGACCTGTCGATGGCTGTCTACCAACACCCGGCCGTTGTCGAGGATCTGGCCCGCTGGGACGCGACTTTGCTGATGCCGTCGCCGCTACCGCAGTACAACCTTGTTGGTGTCGGGGAAGCACCCAAATCCCTAACCGATTTTGAAGGTCTGAGCGTTCGGGCGACAGGTGGCATCGGCAAGGCTATGGAGACGGTTGGAGCGGTTCCGACCTCGATGTCTGCATCCGAAGTGCGTCAGGCAATGGACAGCGGCATCGTCAAAGCGGTCAGCTTTGCGCCACACGCGCATATGTCCTTCGGCACCATTGAGAATGGCACGTGGTGGACGACGAACCTCAACCCCGGCACCGTCAACTGCCCCGTCGTGGTGAACACGCTGGCACTGGAAGATCTGTCTGACGAACACCGCGAAGCTCTGCTGGGATCGGTGGAAGAGGCACTGGATCACTACGTGAGCCACTACCAGACCAAAACGATGGAAGCGTGGGGCCCTGAGCTGGATCAACGCGGCATCGAACGAGTCACTTTCAGCGATGAAGAAATCGCAGCGTTCAAAGAAGCCGCAGCCGCCCCCGCGGCCGAGGCCTGGATTGCAGAAAACACCGAGCGTGGCCTACCTGCACAAGAGCTCTATGACCTTGTGACTGGCACGATCGCAAACGGGAGCTAATCCACTCACTGCCCGGCGTCAGCTTGATTGGCGTCGGGTTATTTCTTTCCTGACAGCGGAGTACAACGATGGCCGGGTCATCCCAGGTGCTGTCCGACGACAGCCGTCTCAGCATTCTCGATCAACACCTCTACAAACTGGAAAGCTTTCTGGCTTTGATCAGCGGTCTTGCAGTCTTTTCGCTGATGGTCATGGCCGTAGTCTCCGTTGGTGGTCGGAACTTCGCCAATGCACCACTTCCCGGGTACGTGGACTGGATCGAGCAGGCCATGCCATTAATCGCCTTCATGGGGATTTCCGATGCGCAGCGTGATGGTGGTCATATCCGAATGGACATGGTTGTTGGAGCGCTTAGAGGCCGGACACTCTATATCGTTGAGTTTATCACGACCGCTGTCATTCTGGCGCTGATCGTCTTGCTGATCTGGGGGAGTTGGGCGCATTTTGCACGCAGCTTTGACTTTGGTGCGCCACTCTGGAGCCGCGACAGCTCTATCGACATAGGTATCCCGCTTTGGCCCGCAAAGCTGTTGGCCCCCGTCGCCTTCAGCGTGCTTTGCCTAAGGCTTGTTCTACAGCTTTGGGCCTACGGTCGTGCGATCAGGCATCCCGATCGGGCACCTATTGCCGTCCCGCTAATAGCCGATGCAGCCACTCAAGCCGCAATGGAAGCCGAGCACGTCTCGGGCCACGACAACTGAGGTTAAATCTGATGGAACCCATTGATATTGGTCTGATCGTCTCGGGTGGTATGCTTGTTCTTGTGGTGCTGGGGATGCGCGTGGCCTTCGCCGCCGCGACAGCTGGTATGGTTGGTCTGATCTGGATCTTCTGGGCCAAGTTTGGGTACGACCCTGCGCGGTTCGGCAAAGCTGTGACTGTGGCCGTCAAAACAGCAGGGCAGGTGCCACACTCCAAGATTTCAAGCCAAGCGTTGAGCCTTATCCCGACTTTCATCCTGATTGGCTACCTCGCCTATTACGCGGGCCTGACCAAAGCACTGTTCGAAGCCGCAAAGCGTTGGCTGGCATGGGTCCCCGGTGGGCTGGCGGTTTCGACCGTTTTCGCAACCGCTGGGTTTGCGGCGGTATCCGGGGCCTCGGTCGCCACATCCGCTGTGTTCGCCCGTATCGCCATCCCCGAGATGCTAAGGATCGGCTACGACAAGCGTTTTGCTGCAGGTGTCGTCGCTGCAGGCGGTACGCTTGCCTCGCTCATTCCGCCTTCGGCCATTCTGGTCATCTACGCGATTATTGTCGAGCAGGACGTTGGCAAACTGCTGTTGGCCGGATTCATCCCGGGCATGTTCTCGGCGGTAATTTATGGCTTGCTGATCATTGGCATGGCCGTCGTGATCAAAGGATTTGGTCCCGCAGTCTCAGGCTTTACATGGAAAGAGCGTTTCATGTCTCTTCCGCCCGCACTGCCTATCTTGTTTGTCGTCGTTACCATCATCTTCTTTGTCTACAACCCATTCGGCGGCGATGCTTGGGGCACGCCAACCGAGGGTGGCGCAATCGGTGCCTTCGTGGTGTTCCTGATGGCACTGTATCAGGGTATGCGCTGGGCCGAACTCAAAGACGCGCTTTTGGAAACCGCCAAGCTGAGCGTCATGATTTTCACGATCATTTGGGGCGTTTTGGTCTACGTTCGTTTTCTTGGTTTCGCCGAACTGCCAAGCGCATTCTCCGACTGGATTACCTCGCTTGAGATGTCTCCGATGCTAATCCTGATCTGTATTCTTCTGGCTTACGCTGTACTGGGAATGTTCATGGATGCGATAGGTATGCTGCTCCTGACGCTGCCGGTAGTTTACCCTGCCGTCATGGCGTTAAACGGTGGTGAAGCCGTAAGTGCAGCCGAAAGTACCTTCGGCATGTCCGGGCCGATGTGTGCCATCTGGTTTGGCATTTTAGTTGTCAAAATGGCTGAGTTTTGCCTGATCACGCCACCTATTGGGCTGAATTGCTTTGTCGTGGCCGGCGTTCGTGATGACTTAAGCGTTCAGGATGTTTTTAAAGGTGTAACGCCCTTCTTTCTGGCGGATGCTGCAACCATAGCGATGCTCGTTGCTTTCCCTGCTATCGTTCTGTGGCTTCCCGGACAGGTTTGAAGTGGTTTTCCGATGGGTCCAACGGCGATTGATAGGTTCGAACTCTCTTGCATCCGAAAATGGCCATGCTAGCAGTTGGCGTTCCGAATACGAACTGGACCAATGACAGCTTACTAAGCCTGGTTTGCGTCGCGGTAAAAGACTCGCTGCAATTGCAAAGCGATGCTGCGTCAGCCAAGGCGGAATTGCCAATACCGGCTCTGTCCGCGAGGCAGCCTTTCGCACTTGTTCCACTGAACGGCCATCACTCAACCAGAGATCGCTTCACATAAAACCGCTTCAAGTATGTTCGCAGTTTGTTAGCGTGAAACGTTTCAACCCAAGGCTGTATTTTCGCGCCTCTGAACTAAAGCGCAAATGCAGAATTTCGCGAACAAAATGAGAGGCTCTGGCGCGGTCCAGGAAGATTTTCCCGATATACTTTAGTATCGGAAGCGATCTTATTTGCGTACAAATATGCGTCCGTGTGTCCGTCAGAAGCTGTGATTTGTTGCTACCTCAGTCCTGTCAACAATTTCTGAGGCGACATTGCGTATAATGCACGAAACACCGGGGTCGGACCTGGATTGGAAGGTCAAAGCACCGCTGGTCGTGGAAACCCCCTCTGGCGCGGTGGTCGCGATTGAACGCTGGTCGCTTGCGGGGCTGGAATGGCCGGACGACGCGCCTGAATGCCCCAAAACCGCAACACTTAGCGTTCCTTTTCAAGGCGTAGATATCCGCTTCCCGGTACGCCTAACCAAGCCGAACTCGAATTCCACAGTACAATTGCAAGGCCTGAGCGGTCGGCAACGCGAGACACTGGCACTCTTCTATCGCTCGCTTTTGTCTGGGCGAATGGCCAGCAGCGGCGACGTGATAACCAGCCTCGATACTCCGGTTGATTTAGTGCCGATGGAGGAAACTGAGGGCGAGCAATCCCGAAAACCCGTGAGGTTTCTTCCACGTTCCCTGCGTGTTGCATTCAATGTGGCGACCTACCTTCTAATCGCTGCGGCGGTTGTAGGCGTCATAGGCAACAACATCTTTACCAACCTGGATCGGATCGACATTCAACACGGTCGGGTGTTGGCACCCATGATCCCCTCTTTCCCACCGGCCAAAGGTTACATCAAGCAAATTGCGGTGACGCCGGGGCAGGAGGTGCTGGAGGGTGATCTTCTATTCTTAATGGACGACGCGGAAGCAGAGGCGGCTCTCAAACGAACAGAAGCGGAATTGGCGTTGGCGCGCGCAGAGCTCTCAAATGTCAATGACGCCCTAAAGAACCTTCAGTCCCAATCCAGCTCTGAAATTCTGGCCGAAAGGGTTGCTGCCGCCATGCGCTTTTATGCTGAGTTTGTGCAGGATGGTGGGTTTGACGATATGCGACGCCAATGGCTCAGCCTTCGCGAACGCAATCCGGATCTGGCGCGGTCTGTAGACCCAGTTCTTATTGTGACGAACCTGCTGAAAGCCGAAGAGCGAAACCGCTCGTTTGCAGTAAAGGCGTTGGAAGCAACCGAAGAAGCACTGCAACAGATAATAGAAAACAACCATGTTCGTGCGACCACGGACGGGGTGGTTCAGGATTTCACTGTCAGCGCGGGACAACCGTTTCGCGGCACTCCGGAAGAACTGATTTTCGAGACTGCTGAGCCTCGCATGACTATCGGATGGGTGTCTGAGCGGTTTGCTGAAACGATCTACATCGGAATGCCAGCGACAATCGGGTTTAACGAAAAGGGTGATAGGATCAGCATCCCCGGAGAGGTCTGGGATGTGCGCGCCGGGGACAACCCTGAGCGGCCCGGAGAGTTTGGGATTATTGTCACTGTTCGTCCAACCGGCCTGTCTTCACGACAAACCAAAACCCGTTTGCGATTGGGAGCCCCGGTCAATCTGGATGCGAAAAGACAGTTGGGAACACGATTTGCCACTTGGATGAAGTCTATGGACCCTCGTAGTGGCCAACCCCATGACTGAGTATGAGTTCGACAAGGATCTGGCGCGGCGATTGAGGCAACTGCAATCAAATGTACCCAACTATTTTTGCAAGTGGTCTCTACTGCAGTTCACGCTGTTTCTGTTGTTGTTCATGGCGCTGCTTTGGCTATTGGCGAATGTGCCGAACCGGTTTTTTAATCCAAGCGTTTTGCATGTCACGATGGTCCTTGGAACACTCGGGCTCTGGCGATTTGGCTGGTGGTTTACCCATGCGTTGAGGGCCCAAATTTACGCTAAAGCCAAATGGCCGGGAATGCGGCGCCGCGCCGACGCGCTTTGGGATGCTGGATGGCGGCCCAAGCGTCTCCACATCCAGATGACAACATATTTTGAGGAACCCTCGATCACCAAACGCGTCGTAGGGTCGATACTTGGGCAAATCCGACGCGAACGGATTCCGACAACGATCTATATCGGCACGGGCAGCGCATATGATGAGCAGATCATACGCGACTTTGTTGAAACCTATGCTCAGGATATTCCGGACGAATTGGCCACGCTGGTTTTTGTCCGCCAGAACCAGCCGGGCAAAAGGATGGCGATTGGTCTGATCCTTCGAGCTATTTGCCGCTCTGGTGCACACCGTGACGATCTGGTGATCTTCATGGACGGAGACGCCTTGTTTGGCGGGGATGTTCTACGCAAAACCCTGCCTATGTTTGCAAGTGATCCAGAGCTGCAAGCACTGACGACAGATGAAGAGGTCATCTGCTATGGCCCGGCGTGGATCGCAAAATGGCTGGACATGCGGTTTGCCCAACGTCGTCTAGCGATGCAAAGCCATGCTTTGTCTGGCCGCGTTCTGACACTGACGGGCCGAATGAGCGTCTTTCGAGCCAGGCATATTCTGGACGAAAAATTCATTCGCACGATCGAGGCGGATCACCTGCATCACTGGCTTTGGGGTAATTTCCGGTTTCTGTCCGGGGATGACAAATCAACCTGGTATCGCCTGCTGAGCGTGGGTGCGAAAATGACCTACGTGCCGGATGCCACGGTCTACACGATTGAGGTTATCAAGGAAAACGGCCTCATGCGGATGGTTCAGAACTTCCGCCGTTGGTCGGGCAACATGCTGCGGAATGGCAGCCGCGCAATCGCTCTTGGTCCGACCGCAATGCCGTTTTTCATCTGGTGGTGTGTCGTTGATCAAAGGATCGCCATGTGGACCATGATGGTCAGTCCGGTCATGGCCGTTGTCGGCAGCCTGATTGCGCCAGGTTACTTCTGGAACTGCATAATCTGGGTGCTGTTTTCACGGATCGTGCTGTGTCTGTTCCTGTTCGGTTACAGCAGGCGCGCGGACATGAGTTGGCCGTTCATCCTGTATCTCAACCAAGTGATCAACGCGACGGTCAAAATCTACATGATCTTTCATTTGTCCAAACAGAAATGGTCGAACAGAGGCAATCAAAGCTCGGGCGGTGGGTCGGGCTTTGTCGAAACGCTCAAAAGCGGCTTTGCCAAGTTCCAGATGGCCACTGCAATCCTGACGTTTCTAACCGCGATCCTGATCTATGTTGGTCTGATCGAGATGCCGTTTGGCTAGCAGACCTATCCTTTCGATAGGTGAATTAAGCCTATGAAACACAATGTTAAACACGAGGGTCGGTAACCTGAGATCAGACTTGTAATGAAGAGGTTTCACATGATTCAGCCAATTATCCTTGCTGGTGGTTCCGGCACCCGTCTCTGGCCCGTCTCTCGTAAGAGTTACCCAAAGCAGTTCGTCGAACTAGTTGGCGACAACAGCCTGTTTCAGAAAACAGTTGAACGTGTGGCCGAGCCTGGATTTTCGGCACCACTGATCGTGACGGGCGAAGACTACAGGTTCATTGCCCAACAACAATTGGCAGATGTTGATGCCGAAAAGTCTGAACTGATCGTGGAACCTGTTGGCCGCAATACCGCCGCTGCGGTTCTGGCAGCCGCGTTGCGGTACAAAGAAGAGCCGGAAACGATCCTGCTTGTCCTGCCCAGCGATCACGCGATCGTGGACGTGTCGGCATTCCGCCGGACTATGGTGCGCGCTGAAAAAACAGCCAAACGCGGTAAGATCGTCACCTTTGGGATCAAACCCGATCATGCCGCGACTGGTTTCGGCTACCTGAGGGTTGCGGGCGGGTACCAAGGGGCGTTGCTGATTTCTACGTTTGCCGAGAAGCCCGATGCTCAAACCGCAAAGGTCATGCTGGAAAGCGGTGACTGGCTGTGGAATGCCGGGATGTTCATGTTCAGGGTCGATACTGTGCTAAAGGCGTTTGAAGCGCACGCCCCTGAGATGTCTGCGCCGGTCGAAGCCGCGGTGGCTCTCGGTCAAAAGGATCTGGGTTTCTACCGACTCGATCAAAACGCCTTTTCCCGTTGTCCGAGCCTCTCGTTTGACCATGCGGTAATGGAGCATGTCGAAAAAGGTGTCGTAGCGTTTGAATTGGACTGCGGGTGGTCCGATCTGGGCAGTTGGAAATCGGTGAAGGATCAGGGGCAGCTGGATGAGGGGGCGAATGTCACTTCTGGAAATTCGACGGCCATTGATTGCCGCGACAGTCTGCTGAGGTCGGAAAACCCGGATATCAAGTTGGTCGGACTGGGTTTGAAGGACATCGTTGCAGTCGCGACCGACGATGGAATTCTGGTCGCGGACATGTCGCACAGTGCTGAAGTCGGCAAGGTAGTGGACGCGTTGCGCAACGAAGGCTCCGACCAGGCCGAGATGTTCCGCCGGTGCCATCGTCCCTGGGGTTACTACGAAACGCTGTCGCTGGGTCCTCGGTTTCAGGTCAAACGGATCATGGTTCTGCCTGGTGCCAAGCTGTCCCTGCAAAGCCATATGCACCGAGCCGAACACTGGGTTGTCGTCAGTGGTTCAGCAACCGTGACGGTTGGTGACAGAGTCAGCCTGCTTTCCGAGAATGAATCGACCTACATCCCGCTGGGTGCTGTCCATCGGTTGGAGAACCCGGGGAAACTGCCTTTGCATCTGATCGAAGTTCAATCCGGTTGTTACTTAGGCGAAGACGACATCGTGAGATACGAGGATATCTATGACCGTGTCGCTGTAGCTTAGATTCACTTGCACCACCCTCCTGAAGACTGGCCCGTGTGGATTTTCACGCGGGTTTTTTCTGTCGTATGGGTTTCATGACCATTCGTATATATTCGGCGTCATTTGCGCATTCCAGATAGTCTGTCGATACATTTCTCAAAATTATCAAAGCGTTACCTTGGATTTAAATCGGAGGTAAATCTATGGAACTCAGAAAAATTACTCAGAAAGACGCCGAAATTGTCATACCGACGTCTTCGCAAAAACCCCGGATCAGTGTTGTGGGGCTGGGCTATGTCGGCGCTGTCTCAACCGCCTGTTTGGCCTCACTTGGGCATCGGGTCGTAGGTGTTGACATCGACCCTGACAAAGTGAGCCAGATCGCGGGCGGTCAAAGCCCGATCCACGAAACAAATCTTGGCTCAACTCTGAAACAGGGCGTTCAAAAGGGGCTGATCTCTGCGACGGACGATTTGAGCGCAGCTGTACGCGAAACCGACGTTACCTTTGTGTCGGTAGGAACACCAACCGCTCCGGACGGGGGCTGCGACTATAGCTATATTGAACAGGCCGCCCGCTCGATGGCAGTTGGCCTTCGCCAAAAAGATGGATTCCACATCTTCGCCATGCGGTGTTCGATCCCGCCCGGAACCACGATGAACGTTTTGGCCCCGATCCTTGAGCGGCTTTCAGAAAAGAAGATGGGCCAAGACTTTGGGGTGTGCTTCAATCCTGAGTTTCTACGGGAAGGCGTCGCCATAGATGACTTCCATAACCCTCCGAAAACAGTGCTTGGCACCAACGATTTTCGCACTGCGGAAGTCATGAAGCGCATCTTCGCACCGGTTGATCCAAATCCCATTTTGACAACAGTTGAAGTGGCTGAGACTATCAAATATGTCGACAATGTATGGCACGCGACCAAGGTTTGCTTTGCCAACGAAGTCGGCCGCTTGTGCAAGCCGCTGGGCGTGGACAGCCATGCGGTCATGGATGTCTTTACCCAAGATACAAAGCTGAACCTGTCCCCTTACTATCTGAAGCCGGGCTTTGCCTATGGCGGCTCATGCCTGCCGAAAGAGGTGCGGGCGGTTACACATATCGCTGAAAAACTGGGTGTCGAACTCCCCATGATCGGCAACCTTGACCGCTCAAACCGAGAGCAAATCGATCAAGCGACCGAGATGCTGCGAAAAACGGGGGCAAAGCGCGTTGGGGTTCTGGGGCTGGCTTTCAAACCTGGAACGGACGATCTGCGCGAAAGCCCAATTCTGGAAGTCATGGCCGAGCTCCATTCCGAGGGGGTGGAGTTGGTCCTACATGATCCGGCGGTGACAAAAGAAACCCCTCTGAGTGGGTTGCAAGCCTACATGCATCACGCTGGCTCTGGCATTCGAAGTCTCGCGGGATCTATCAAATCGATGCTCTGTGACAGCATAGAAGACGTAATGGAACAGGCCGAGGCTGTCATCGTCTGCCACCGCAACCCCGCTTATCAGAACGCCGTTTCCAGTAAACCAGAGATGCCGGTCGTGGATGTGGTGCGCTTGTTCCCCGAGAACCCGGTGAACCGTCGGATCGACGGCATCGGTTGGTAAATTTTTACTCCAAATAGCTGAAAGTAAGAGGTGAAATGATGCCTGCGGTATCTTCAAATGTAATTTCAGGAACGGGTTTGTCCGATCAACTTGTTGGCGGAAGTGAGCAGGAGACCCTGATAGGGCTTGCCGGAAACGATGAGATCCAAGGGCAAGCTGGCGATGATGTGTTGCACGGTGACTATGCCGAGGCAAACTTGCTGGACGGCACAGAAGGTGCTGTCAGTTTTTCCGACTACGCCGAGAACGGCGAATGGGGATTGATTGATCTTGCAAACGGCCACCAACAGATGGAGCAGCAGATTACGACCGAAGCGGGCGGGGTCTATGAACTGAACCTGGATCTCGCGACAAATTTTGCTGCAGGTCGTTCCGGTGCTGCCGTCGAAGTGCTGGTCGATGGTGAGGTGGTGGCCGAGTTTTCTTCTCAGAGCGGTGCCTTCGGATCTCATTCCGTTCAATTCACAGCTGATGATGACCGCTCGACCATATCGATCAGATCGATTGATGTGTCAGGCAACGGTCCAACAATTGATACGTCCGGTCCTGCGTTTCACTATGACAAGGATGTCGAGATTGGTGGGCAAACCGTGACGGTTTCCGCATTCGCCGATGGGCAATCAAATCTCTATCAGGTTCTAAATGGAACACTGCAGGTGTTTGATGTCGAAACCCAAGCCTATGAGATGGCCGGCGTCGAGGGCACGGTCAATGTGAACTCGATGGGTTACAATACAGAAGACGACCTTCTGTATGCCATCGCAGTAGGCGACGGTGTGGATTCACTGGGACAGGTGGTTAGCCGCTCTGATTTGGTGATGCTGGACGCCGAAGGAAACAGTTACCGTGTTGGCAGCACACCATATCGGTCTTGGACCGGGGATTTTGATGATCAGGGCAACCTTTGGTCGTTTCAATCCAGTATGGACCGTATCGCAGTCATTGATGTTGATCAGTTCGATACGGATGGAAACCCGGTAACCACAGTGTACAAGTTGCCATCCGATCTTGTGGATTTCAAAGTCTACGATGTTGCGTTCGACGCGGCCTCACAGTCGTTCTACGGTGTCTCTCGCCCAAGTTCCGAAGGTGCAGCTACGGTTATGTTGATCGTTGATATCTCTTCGGGCGAACCAGAGTTTCGAACGGTTTCAGTCACATCGACAGTGATTAACGGTGAAGTCCTGAATGGAGTCCCGCTAATGACGTTTGGAGCTGCAATCATTGACGCAGACGGAAACCTGTTTGTTGGTGGCAACTCGGGCGACCACGACATGGATGACTCGACACCTGCAACAGGCGCGATTTTCCAGGTCATCGTAGATGATGTGACCGGCGAGGCTAGTTTGCACCTTATCGAAGAGGCGCCGAAATCGTATTCGAATGATGGTGCCGCCGACCCGACAGCAACCAGTCCGTTTGCGCCCGTCGATTTGGATGCAAGCGTTTTGGTCAAGGATCTGACACTTGTTGCGACTACCGAAGGCGCGTTGAGCTACGATGATGATCTTTCGGGCAATGCTGGTGGCGATGCCCTATACGGTGGGATTGGCACAGACACCCTGACGGGTGGTAGTTCAGGCGACGTGCTTGAAGGGGATGGCGGCAACGATCTGCTGCACGGTGGAGCGGGCGTCGGTGCCGCCAGCGGCATTGTCTCGCAATATGACGAAGACGGTGTGCGGTACGACCAGTTTGGCAATGTTCTTACAGAAGACGATGACTCGTTGTTCGGCGGTCAGGGCGACGATCGCCTGATGGGCTCGGCTGGGCACGACATGCTGGATGGTGGGATCGGCAACGACATTTTGGATGGTGGTTCAGGCTTTGACATCCTTATCGGCGGTCACGGCGATGACACACTCCGCGGTGGATCCGAAGCTGACACACTGCGAGGTGAAGACGGCCAAGACGTTATGGACGGTGGCTCGGGAAATGATGAGATGTTCGGTGGCACAGGCGATGACCAACTCGATGGCGGGTCTGGTGCGGATGTCCTGAACGGTGGCGATGGCAGTGATAATTTGTCAGGTGGATCCGGTGATGATTTTCTGTCCGGGGACTACGGAAAAGACACGCTATCCGGAGGATCTGGCAACGATAACCTAGATGGCGGTGCGGGCGACGACAGCCTCTCTGGGGGCTCGGGTGATGATACCGCGATAGGCGGTCTCGGCGCGGATACTCTGGATGGCGGATCTGGAAACGACACATTAGCTGGCGGTGAGGGTTCCGACACGCTGAAGGGTGGTTCTGACGATGACGAGTTGATTGGGGGCGCTGGCAACGATTATCTGAACGGCTCCAGCGGTAACGACGTTTTGGACGGCGGTTCAGGGAAAGATCGGCTTTACCTGGGCGCAGGGGGTGATCAAGCCACCGGCGGCGCTGATGCAGACAGGTTCATTTTCCGCGATGAGGATCTGGATGGGTCGACCGATACGATCACAGACTTTGCGCTCAGCGATGGCGATTTACTCGATCTGCGTGCGCTCAACATCGATAGTGGCGGAGCTGATACATCTGACTGGTTTAATGCCAACGCTGAAATCGTGGGCGGGACCGATGTCTACGTAACTTTGTCACCGGATACGACATTGATCCTTGAAGGCGTAGCGTCGGATTTCGACCAACTCTACGATCACTTTCTATTCTGAAGTCCCCCCCTGCGGACCCGGGTCACTCGAATCCTGCATCCCGAGCGATCAGAGCGGCCTGGGTCCGGTTTTTTGCATTGAGTTTCTTGCAAAGGGTCCGAACATGCAGCTTGATCGTGACTTCCTGAAGATCCAGCTCTCGCGCGATCTCCTTGTTGGACTGCCCACGGCACAATCCGCGTAGAACCTGTTTTTCCCGCTGGCTGAGCTGACGGGAAAAGTCGCTTTCTTTGACATCGCCATCCATACTTAGAACACTGGCCGGGACGAAGGTTTCGCCGGCGATCATAAATCGCACCGCGTTGACCAGGGATTTGGCGCCCATGGTTTTGGGCAAGAAACCAACGGCGCCCATTTCGACCGCTTCCTGTGCGATCTTGTTTGGTGCCGTCCCGCTCAATATCGCAAAAGCCTGTTCAGGGAATTGGCGAATTGCGTCTGAAAGCCCTTCGATCCCATTCATGCCCGGCATTTCAAAGTCTAACAGGACAAGGTCGAATGGATCTTCGGATGACAGCAATTTCATCGCAGCCATGTAATCGGGTACGGCAACAACTGCCGCGCGCCCCTCGGTTTCGAGGTAGGATGAGATCGTGTCACGGACCAAACCGTGATCATCAGCCAATAGAATTCGCATTGATATCGGTGACCTTGAACAAATGCTTTGATCCGATTTTATCCCACCCGGAATAGTTGAACCACCAAAAGGGTTACTATTTGACGAACTTTGCAAATTCATGTTGCTTTCCTAAACTATTACTCTTTGACGCTGGCTGCCAAAGCCTCATTATCGCATTCCGCGAAAACTTTAATTGCATGGTTTGGGACGTCGAAAGTTCGCAAATTAGGCTGATGGTGTGACCTTTGGTGCGCTGAACTATCCTAAAGTATAGCGAGCTATTCTATTGCGTCTGAGAACGTTTCGCGGGGCTGTGTCAAAAGCGTTTTGACAAAGGTTCACCTACTCACGGACACAACCTCGCATGCATAAAACTTTAAAATCACTTAGCGCCGCACTCGCCATTTCATTTGCGAGTGCGGCATATGCGGATGAACTACTTCTTACGGTCTCGGGCGATGTCGGTCTCAATGGAAACAAGAACACTTGGACATTCGACAGGAAAGCCTTTGAGGCATTGCCCAGTAAGTCAATCGCTACAACAACGATCTGGACAGAGGGTACGCAGAGCTTTGAAGGAGTTTCCCTTGATGTGCTCCTGGACCATGTCCAGGCAGAGCAGGGGATCATACGAGCGGTGGCTTTGAATGACTACGCCGTCACCATTCCCACCAGTGATGCAACAGATGGTGGCCCGATCGTTGCCTACTTGCGCGATGGCAAGGCGATGTCTGTTCGCGACAAAGGACCTTTGTGGATAATTTACCCTTACGATGCTAACGAGGCCTATCAGTCCGAAGAAATTTATGCCCGCAGCATTTGGCAACTCAATCGATTGGAAGTCGTAGCACAGTAAGTACCGAGGAGACGGCCATCGACACTAAAGCGCCTTTAATGAGCATGAAGAGATGGCCCATTTTTGCCTTTGTAGGATTGCTGGTTGTGAGTCTGGCTATCGTGCTTTCCCTTGGGCGCGAGGTGAAATCAGATCTCGACGCACTCTCGACCGCAAAAACAGACAACGTCAGCTGGCTGATGTCTCAGCTCGAAGTCGAGCTGCTTAGGTTCGAAGTCTCGGTCATTGACGCTTCATCACGTTCCAATGGTGACTTGTCCACTGTACGCAACCGTTTCGATATCTTTTATAGCCGAGCGGATACGCTGTTTAGTAGCGAGCTGTTTTCATTTCTGCGAGGGGGTGCCGCCGCGCAACCAGCCCTGCAAGCCACTGAAGATTTTCTATCCCGGCTGACACCATTGATCGATGGGCCGGATGACCAGCTGCGCGCAGCACTTCCTGATCTGCGGGCGCAGATTCAAACACTGCGACCTGAAGTGCGCGAGATTGCGCTGGGCGGTATTCAGGGATTTGCCCAGGAAAACGCAACCCGACGTGCTGAGTTGGCCAGCACACTAACCCGAATGGCATCATTACTTGTTGTACTTTTCGTTGCACTGCTTTTAGCTTTTGCAGTTCTCATCAAATTATTCCGGCAAGGGCAGTTGTTTGCCCGGCAAAGCCAGTCGGCTCGCAACCGATTTGAAGCGGCCATTACCTCGTCACTGGATGCGGTGTTGGTGGTCGATACTTCTGGAAGAATTCTTGAATTCAACGGTGCCGCCGAAGATGTCTTTGGGTACCGTCAGGCCGAGGCAATCGGTGCTGATATGGCTGAACTTATCGTTCCAGAACACCTGCGCGCCCTGCACCGAAAAGGCATGACACGATTTCTCGAGACCGGCGAGCAAAAGGTAATCGGCGCTGGGCGCGTCAGGTTAGAGGGTTTGCGCAAATCGCAGGAAACTTTTCCCGTGGAGCTGTCCATATCGCTAGCTGAAACGGATGGAGAGCAAGTCTTTGTCTCATTCCTTCGGGATATAACTGAGGAACTCAAAGCCGAGGAAGACTTGCGCACTGCAAGAGACAAGGCGCGGGAAAGTGAACAGGCCAAATCCGATCTGTTGACAGTGATGAGCCATGAAATGCGTACTCCGTTGAACGGAATACTCGGCTCTGCGGCATTGATTGATCAGAGCAATCTGACGGACAGACAAAAGCGGTATCTTCGTTCTATTGAGGTGTCGGGTAAGTTGCTGCTGTCTCATGTGACTGATGTTTTGGATTTTTCCAGACTGGGTTCAGCCAATGCCTTGCGTGACAGATCAAGTTTTGACGTTATGGAGGTTGTCCACGAAGTTGCCGACAGTCTGTCGGCGAATGCAGATGCGCGTGGCAACGACTTGAAGGTCGATGTTCTCTCTGAAGAGCTTATCGACGTTCTTGGATACAGGACTGCGCTGCAGCAATGCTTGGTGAACCTGTTAGGTAACGCAATCGAATTTACGCGGGATGGATCAGTCACGATCGAAGTCGAACGACTTCATCATGATGATCTGATTGAGTTTCGGATTGCAGATACCGGGGTCGGGATATCATCTGACTATCTGGACGTTATCTTCGACGAATTTGTCACGATCGATACCGCCTTTGCACGTGAGACGAGCGGAACGGGATTAGGGCTGGCTATTACCAAAAGATTGGTCGAGGCGATGGGTGGCGACATCACGGCGTATAGTGTGCTTGGAGAAGGCAGCCTGTTTACAATGCGACTGCCGCTGCCAACCTCAAGATCTGATGTCATGAGCGAACCGGATTCCACAGACGCGCCACAGGCAGAGCTTTATCAGGGTTTGAAAGCGCTGGTGGTAGACGACAATGAAATCAATCGAATGATCTTGACCGATATGCTTGAAGATCTTGGCTTTTCGGTTGCTGAGGCTGAAAGTGGTTACGCCGCCTTAGAACGTCTTGGGTCCGAGCGATTTGATGTACTTTTGTTGGATATCAGCATGCCGGGTATCGATGGTATCGAAACACTCGGAAAAGTTCGCGAACTGAATATCGAGTGGGGCAATTTGCCAGCGATAGCAGTTACGGCTCACGCAGCCCCAAAAGATCACGAAGTCATACGAGCAGCAGAATTTCAGGGGTTGCTGGTGAAACCCGTTCCATTGGCGGCTTTACAGTCAGAACTGTCTAAAGTTGTGAAGGTGCAAAGGGTTGAGGTTATGGAGCCAGACAATGACTTCAGGATTCGATTTGGAGCGGACAAATTCCGTGAAGCCTGCAGGGAATTGAACAACGAAGTTGTTGGTCTTATTGACAGTCTCAATAATTCCAATGAGTTAAATGACACACACAGGCAAGCGGCGCATAAACTATGTGGCTCTGCTGCGATACTCGGGCAAACCGACCTTTGGTCCAAGTTGAATGACCTTCAAAACTGCACTTCGCAGCAATGGGACGACGAGAAGGCTACTTTCTTGAGGGATTTGCAGTACGAAGCCAAACGTTGTCGTTGAAGTTCAATTCGCTGGCTACGGCCCACAATTCTCACAGTTGCACTCGAATTGGCGGGATGTATCGAAGCGATATCGGCAGGACGGCTGAGGCTTAACAGACAAGAACTTGCCGAGATTTTGATAGATTTACCTACGATCTGCGCCGAAGAAGGCGATAAAGATTCAGTCTAGCTTTTGCTCGGCTGCTCCAACGTGATGGAAAGCCTTTGAGTCGCAAATGGTAAAACCCGTGCGCCCATCGAAAATCGAATGACCCAAAATCAATGGCTTAAGCCTCTCGGAATGGCAAAACTATGTGTCGCCCGACATTTCCTGTGGGACGACACATAGTTTTGCCATTTGGCACCCATAGTCGTTCCATTGGCGATAGACGCTTCATTTTTTGTTGGTTCGCTATGTGCCAGTCGGTGTTGGCTGATGCCGGAATCGGATTGGGCAGAGGTGGTTGGGCCTGGTCGCATTTCTCATGACCTTGGGTCTGCTCACTTGAGGTGCGTGCGCGAAACGACGATTTGCCGAGTTTTCTCTGGCTGAACTGGTTAGTTTGAATTTCGCCAAAACTAACGAATATCCTCGGTCACTGCTGGACAGCCGCCGTTCGAACCAAGGCTAATTTTCGGTCTGATACTTCGCCAAAAGTGGGAGCATCACGATGTTTTCTATATGCGAAGTAGGCGCCAGCTCGGTGTCAAGCTCGATTGCTCGCAAAAAGTGCGAGTATCCAGCCCCGAAAACACTCCATCTTGCGCGACAAGGACTGTGCGCCAACCCCGTGCTGCTGCACCGAGGATATCGGTGTGAAGAGTGTCACCGCACATCGCGATGCGTTCGGGCGGAATTCCTGGAAGCGTGGCTTCGACCATTTCAAATACTTCCGGAAATGGCTTGCCAAAGAACTTGATGTCTTGAAGGCCCTCATCTGCCAGCAAATGCCCGTAGTGACCGGGCTCCAGTGAGAATCCGAAGTCTCGTGGCGCTGCCAGATCAGCATTTGCGATCACCACTGGGCGCGGGTTCGCCAACAAGCTGTCGCAAAGCATGGATTGTTGAGATTGTTGCCAGATTTCGGTCGAGAGAAACAAGAAACCGTCAGCGCGGTCAAAGTCTGTCTGGTCTGCCTCAAGCCTGATTGTCTCGGATAAGATGTCCGTCAGATCGTCAGACGGAGAGGCGATGCAGCCCCACAGAACGTCGTTCAGGTTTGCCAAGGCTGCGTCGCGACTGGTTACAATCTCATCTGAATCAACCTGCATTCCGAGCTTTTGAAATTTGGCAGTCGCGCCCTCGTGATTATAGCTGGCAGCATTGGAAAGAATGCGAATCTGGTGCCCTCCCTCCCTGAGCTCTTTCAAACGAGTTGCCGCGCCGGGAATCGGAGTTTCGCCAACATTTAGAACGCCAAAAGCATCAAAAACAAAGGCGTCTACTTCGTTGCCAATATCCAGAAGTGACTCGATATCCAGAGTGGCTGCGGTGAATGTTGCTTTTGGGAGTCTGGGACGTATGGACTGATAACGCGAAAATATCGAGTTGGCGTCAAGCATGTGTCCAAATGTCCTTTTTTGATGGGCGTCCCCGACAGGTTTGACGCAATTCGGAATGTAACATCAACAAAATAATATGGAAGAAAAAACAACATTTTTTGCAAGTCGCCACTAGCGGGTTTTGAAGCTTTGCGCGCAAATCTTTGAAAGATATAATTTTTCGACACTTGCGATCAAGTCACCCTTCAACGTTCCATGTGGTTTTGACTAAAAAATGTTGTTTTGTTGTTTTTTGGTGGTATGGTTTTGGCAACTTGAAGGGGGATAAATGGCGTCAAAGAAGATCAGACGGAGGGATTTTATCCAGCAGATCGTGCAAGAGCGTGGCGGTGTCAGTGTGGGGGCCTTAGCGGAAATGCTAGGGGTCTCGACGCAAACCATCCGCCGTGATCTGGACATTTTGTGCGACGGTGAAAACCTGCGACGCGCGCACGGGCGGATCGAGCTGGCTGAAAGCTGTTTGAATACCCCGTTTGATCAGAGAGCCGGAACGAACTTACGTGGCAAACGGTCGGTTTCCGAACTTGTTGCGAGCATGATCCCCAATGGGGCGAACGTGTTCCTTTCAATTGGGTCGACTCCGCTCGAAGTGGCTAAGGCACTGTCCGGCCACCAGGAGTTAACGGTCATCACGAACAACCTGAGTGCCGCGATGGCGCTGAGTAATGAAATCTCAAACCGTATCCTTTTGCCAGGAGGCGAGCTGCGCCTGCCCGATCGTGATTTTATCGGCGAAGAAGCAACCGATTTCTTTGACAGGTTTCGTGCCGAGTTCGCAATATTTGGCGTTGCCGGTGTGGCGCATGATGGTGGGTTGTTAGAATTTCATCCAGCTGAGGTTCGGGTGAGAATGAAAATGCAGCAGCACGCAGCCAAATCGATCCTCGTAATAGACAGCAGTAAATTTGGTCGCATTGCGCCAGCATTGGGCGGCAACATCTCGGATGTCGACGTTGTCGTGTGCGACCGTCCTCCGGGCCCTGAATTTTCCGATCTCGCAGACAGTTTGGGCGAAGCCATTACTTACTCACAAGGAGAGCGCTGAATATGGCAGAACCGTTTGTTCACGTCGACAATATTGCTAAGCGCTGGAATGGGCAGCTTGGCGTCGAGAATATTAATCTTTCGATCCCGCGTGGTTCGTTCGTAGCGCTGCTTGGCCCGTCGGGCTGCGGCAAGTCAACGACGCTGAGATTGCTGTCGGGACTAGAATTGCCGGATGAGGGGCGGATCGTCATTGACGGGCGTGACATCACTACTTCTGCCCCTGCAGAACGCAATCTGTCGATGGTGTTCCAGTCTTATGCATTGTTCCCGCATCTGAGTGTCGCGGAAAACGTTGTTTTTGGCCTCAAGGTGCGAAAAGTCGTCGCGGCGGAACGGCGCGAGAAACTGACCCGGGCGCTCGAGATCACTGGCTTGCTGGGCTATGAGCAGCGTAAGCCGGGGGAATTGTCGGGTGGTCAGCGCCAGCGTGTGGCGCTTGCACGTGCGATCGTGGCAAACCAGCCGCTGTGCCTGATGGATGAGCCGCTTTCGAACCTTGATGCCAAGCTGCGCGCCTCTGTGCGCAAGGACATCAAAAAACTTCAGGTCGATTTGGGCATCACCGTAGTTTACGTCACGCATGACCAAACCGAAGCGATGAGCATGGCCGACATGGTCGTGCTGATGAAAGACGGCCATATCCAGCAGACAGGGTCCCCGGAAGAGCTTTACTACAAGCCTGCTAACACCTTTGTCGCCGAGTTTGTCGGTGCCCCGCCAATGGCGCTGATCAAGTCAGAAGGCGTGCCGGGATTTGAGCGCGCAACGACAATTGGCCTTCGCGCCGAAGCGGTGAAGGTGGTGGAATCGGGCAAGGGCAGGCTGACTTGTAAAGTATCGGAATGCGAATTCCTGGGTTCCGAAACATTCATTGGCCTGTCACATCCTGCTGCCAATGGTCTGACCGTATCCATGCCCGGACTGAAACATATTCCGGCAGGAGAAGATCTGGAGATCAGCTTTGCCGATGAAGACCTGCATTTCTTTGACGACATGGGCAAGCGACTGGCCGGGTAGGTCGAGCAACTGAACTTTGGAAAGACAAGAATAACTGTCATCACTGGGAGGAAAAAATGAACGTTATTAAGAAGATAAGTTTGGCTGCCGTCTCGGCCACCGCGCTGACATCGGCGGCGGCGGCTGAGACGGAACTAACAATGTATTATCCTATCGCGGTTGGCGGCGCGCTGACCGAGGTAGTGGATGGCATCGTTGCCGATTTTGAAGCCGCCAACCCTGACATCAAGGTCAACGCGATCTATTCAGGCAACTATGACGACACGCGCGTTCGTGCCTTGTCCGCACTTGCATCGGGTGAACCGGCTCAGCTGGCGGTGATGTTCTCAATCGATGCCTATGATCTGATCGAGCAGGATCTGATCGTGGCCTACGAAGATATCGACGGGGTTAACCCGGACTGGCTAGAGAGCTTTTATCCTGCATTGATGGCCAATGGCCGGATCGAGGGTAAAACTTGGGGCATTCCGTTCCAGCGTTCAACTATCGTTGCCTACTACAACAAGGACCAGTTTCGTGCGGCAGGTCTTGACCCCGAGGCGCCGCCCAAGACCTGGGACGAGCTGATCAGCATGGGCAAGGCACTGACCAACGACGACACCTATGGCCTGATGATCCCATCGACAGGCTATCCCTATTGGATGTTCCAGGCGTTGGCGATCCAGAACGGCAAGGAGGTGATGTCCGATGACGGCCTGACCACCTATTTCGATGACGAAACTGTTGTCGATACGTTGGAATTCTGGCAGTCGCTGTCGCAGGAGCATGGCATCATGCCCACTGGCACCGTTGAATGGGGTACCCTGCGGCAGGCGTTCCTTGAAGGTCAGACCTCGATGATGTGGCATTCGACCGGCAACCTTACGGCTGTGAAGAACAACGCCAGTTTTGACTTTGGCGTCGCCGAGCTTCCGGCCAATGTGCGGCTGGGTTCGCCTACCGGCGGCGGCAACTTCTATGTTTTCAAGGAGACATCGGACGAAGAGCGCGCGGCGGCCATGAAGCTGATCGAATTCATGACCTCGCCCGAGCAAGCGGCAGCGTGGTCCATCGCGACCGGCTATATGGGCGTGTCTCCGGCAGCGTATGAAACCGAGGCGCTTAAATCCTATACAGAAGAGTTCCCACCCGCTCTCGTTGCCCGAAACCAACTGGAAAATGCTGTTGCCGAATTCTCGACCTTTGAAACCGCACGCGTGCGCGAAGGTCTGAACAACGCAATTCAGGCGGCTTTGACCGGCACAAAATCGGCTGAAGACGCGCTGGGGGAAGCCCAGACGGCGGCTGTGCGCCTGCTGCGTGATTACCAGTAACCTCAACTCCCTGGCGTCGGGCAGAGATGCCCGACGCGCCCAACCTTGAGGGTCGCTATATGGCAGAGCATGTGAACATCGAGCGTCGTCGACAGGCCATCTACGGTTGGATCCTGTTGTCACCAGCGGCAATTCTGCTGACGACGTTTGCATTTTATCCTTCGCTTGCGACCTTGTGGTCGAGTTTGTTCAGCCGAGAAACCAGAAGACGCCCCAGCGAATTTGTCGGCGGTGAGAACTATGCTGACCTGTTTGCCGACCCAACCTTTTGGAAAGTTGTTGTGAACAACTTGATCTATGCGGGCGCGACCATCCCTATTTCTATTGCAATTGCGCTTTCGATGGCGCTTTGGGCGAACTCAAAGATCCCGGCTCGCGGGTTTGTACGCACCGCCTATTTCACGCCCACGGTCCTGCCAATGATCGCAGCGGCAAACCTTTGGCTGTTTTTTTATACTCCCGGATTGGGTGTGCTTGACCAGATCGGCGGTCTGTTTGGCCTTCCCTCAATCAACTGGCTGGGACAGCCTGAAACTGCGCTGTGGGCTGTAATCATCGTGACGATCTGGAAAGAGGCTGGGTTTTTCATGATCTTCTATCTGGCGGCCTTGCAGACGATCCCTGAGGACCTCAAGGAAGCTGCCGACATTGAAGGCGCCAGCCGCTGGACCTATACGCGCCGGATCGTGCTGCCGTTGTTGATGCCGACGACGCTATTTATCATGGTCAATGCGTTGATCAACTCTGTGAAATTGATCGATCATTTGTTCATCCTGACCAAGGGCGGGCCCAACGACGCCTCCAAGCTTATCCTTTATTACATCTGGGAAATGGCCTTTGCCTTCTTTGATGCGCCCCACGCAGCGGCAATGACCATCCTGGTGCTTGTCGTGCTTGGCGTGGTTGCCGGCGTCAAGTTCACCATACTCGACAAGCGGACCCACTACCAATGAGCGGATTTTCCAGGCATATCGAATCCTTTGGCGCACTATTGTTGGCCGTGATCTGGATTTCCCCGCTGGTCTTTGCCTTTTGGGCGGCGTTCCACAGCACCTCTGACGCGGTCAACTTTAACATCACGTCGCCATGGACGCTCGACAATTTCCGCACAGCTTGGGAGGGGGCGCCGTGGCTACGCTATTTCATCAACACCTTCCTTTTAGTGACGGTGATCCTTATTGGTCAGTTCTTTGTCACGACGCTGGCAGGATTTGCCTTTGCCCAGGTCCAGTTTCCGGGTCGGGATTTCGTGTTCATCCTCGTGCTGATGCAACTTTTCATCCTGCCTGAAGTGTTGATCGTGGAAAACTATGCAATGGTGTCACGCCTCGGGTTGTTTGACACGATTCTTGGCGTCGGAATGCCCTATATGGCCTCTGCCTTTGGCATTTTCCTAATGCGGCAGGCGTTTAAGGGTGTTCCTATAGAACTGCATGAGGCAGCGCGCGTCGAAGGCTGCGGATGGTTCGGAATTCTTTGGCGAGTCTATGTGCCCTTGGCGCGCCCGACATATCTTGCTTATGCGTTGGTGTCGGTATCGACCCACTGGAACAACTTCCTCTGGCCGCTCATCGTGACCAACTCGCCCGACACACGACCGCTGACGGTTGGCCTGTCGATCTTTGGCGCACCGGAAAATGGTGTGGATATAAGCGTCATTTCGGCGGCCACGATGATGTCGGTTGCGCCCTTGTTGATCGCGTTCCTCGTGTTCCAGCGTCAATTCGTTCAGGCCTTCCTGCGCGCGGGGATCAAATAGTCATGGCGACATTTCTGCATCTAAGTGACTTGCACGCGGTAGGGCATGGCGATCTGTGTTCAGGCGTGCTTGATACCCGCGCGATCCTGATCGGGGCCATCGACCGATTGATCGATAAAGGCGAAGCTCTTGGCCCGCTCGACGCGGTTTTAGTCACTGGTGACCTCAGCGAAGATGGTAGCCCGGACAGCTACGATTTCGCACGCACTCAACTGGAGCGGTTTACCCTGCCGATTTACGTTGTTCCTGGAAATCATGATGCGCGCAAGCCAATGCAAGAGGCCTTTTCAGGCCTTGGCATCATGCCGCCGGACGGGCTTGTCGACTGGGCGGATACAGTGGGCGATACGCGTGTTATCGGGCTTGATACGCTGGTCGAAGGACAGGGCGGTGGCAGGCTGCGCCGGGAAAGTCTTGATCTTTTGGAGCGGGAACTCTCTGGGTTTGACGGGCCGGTTGTCGTTATGTTGCACCATCCGCCGTTTAGCATCGGGATTGATTTCATGGATGTTATCGGATTGGAGAACCGTTCCGATCTGGCAGAAATTCTTTCAATGCACTCAGAGGATATCACGGTGCTGGCTGGTCATGTCCACGGCGTTCACATTGGTCGCGTTGGCGGTCACGTTGCCATGACAGCGCCGGGCCTTTGCAGCGGTTTTGCACTGGACCGGCGCGCGGTGGCTCCTGCTGGTTTTTTTTCTGGTCCTACGGGCTGTGCAGTTCTCGAAACCGGAAAGAGCGGTATATGGAGCATTGTCTCGCTAGACGCTGCCGAGGGACCGTATTCATTCTGAAGTGGCCGGATTGGCCCGGAAACCAAAGACCCGGTGATGATGGATAGCTCACCCATAATTATTGTTTTGAATTTGGCTGCTGCTGCGGCACTTCTGATCTGGGCTGTTCGCCTCGTGCGCACCGGTTTTGAGAGAGCCTTTGGAAGCCAGTTGCGGCTTTGGTTGCGTCGGTCGACGGGAAACCGGTTGGCCGCGACGGGAACCGGAACGCTGACCGCGATCCTGCTGCAAAGTTCCACCGCCGTCGCAATGCTGCTTGCCGGATTCATGGCCGCGGGTTCGGTTGGCAGCACCGCCGGGTTGGCCATTATTCTGGGGGCGGACCTTGGCTCTGCCATCGTAGCGCAGATCATGAATTCCCGGATTGCTTTGCTGACGCCCTTGCTACTTTTGATCGGGGTGCTGATTTTCCTGCGCAGTTCCCGGCGCGGCGTGCGCCAGGTTGGTCGGATCCTGATTGGATTGGCCCTGATTTTTTTGTCGCTTGACCTTATTCGCGATGCCAGCGCGCCGCTGGCAAACAGCGAGGCCGCTTCGGGGGCCTTGATTTACCTGTCTGCTGATCCACTGACGGCCTTTTTGCTGGCGGCGGTTTTTGCCTGGCTGGTTCATTCCAGCGTTGCGGCGATATTGTTGTTTGCAACCCTTGCGGCTCAGGGCGTTATGCCGCTGTCGGCGGCGTTTGCCATGGTCCTTGGGGCCAATCTGGGCGGTGCCTTTATTGCGTTTGTTCTGACCTTGCAGGCCGATGTCTCGGTGCGGCGGGTCGTGTCTAGCAATTTGTTCCTGCGTGGCGGTGGGGCGGGGCTGGTGCTGTTTTTGCTCTACCGGCTTGACGGTGTTGACCTTATTCCCGGGGCCAGCCCCGTTCAGCAGGTTTTGAACCTGCATCTCCTGTTCAACCTTGCGCTTCTTGTTGTCTGTATTCCGTTTCTTGGCCCGATAATGCGTTTGGCGGAGAGCGTTTTCGCTGATGACAATAAAAACAGCACCAAGGCCAACGGACGTACGGCCCTGGATCCTTCGGTTCAGAACCAGCCGGCGCGCGCCTTTGCCTGTGCGCATCGTGAGTTGGTCGAAATGGGCAATAGGATCGAGATCATGGTGCGGGACTCAATGTCACTCTTTGACAATTACGATGATGCCATTGCTCAACAACTGAAGAGGGAAAAAGTCGAAATTGACCGAATGTCGCTTGACCTGCGGGTTTATTTGTCAGGAGTCAAAAGCGACAATCCGAAAGAGGACACCGGTACGCGGGCATTTGATCTGTCCGGCGTGGCAGTGAACCTTGAGGCCGGGGCGGATACGATTGCACGGAAAATGGTCGAATTGGCCAAGCGCAAGAGTGCGGAAAACGTGAACTTTTCGGAAGAGGGTTGGCAGGAACTGACCGATTTCTATGACCGTGTGTTGCGCAACGTTCAGCACGGAATCGCGGTACTGATGACCGAGGATGCCGGGGCAGCACGGGAGCTGGTGCAGCAAAAGGAAATGATCCGCAAGATCGAGAGAAAGCTGGAGCGCGCGCATCTTACCCGGCTGCGTGCTGGGGCGTCCGAAACCATCGAAACCAGTGCGATTCACCTTGATCTGTTGCGCGCCCTGAAAATGTTAAACACGGCATTCGCGATGATCGCCTATCCGCTTTTGAAAGAAAGTGGACAGTTGTTGGAAAGCCGATTGGCAAATGAATAGACGGTTTCATAGAGTGATGAAGATACAGTCCTAGTTCAAGACAATCCACTTTCCCGAGCCGGGAAGCGCTGGCAATCAGACGAAAAAATGGAAATTGATCAAACTTAAAACAGTTCATCCAATGGGTCAGCTTATTAAGTTGATTGGAAATAATACTGTGTCAGCCAACCACGGTCGCTCAAATTCAAATTGACCGGGGGCGTACCAGAAAAATTTATGAGTGTGTTGAGAGGAAATAGCTAAATATTTGTTTCCCATTGTTTTGTTGCCAAGGCTACGTGGTTGCCACGAAAATTGAGTGAATGATTGGTCAAATGTCTCGCCATCGGTTGTGGTATTCACAATCGCCCTATCGTATGCTGGCAAACTGCTCGGCGTCAAAAAAACTATGCCTGCTGTGGGCTGGACAACCGCCATTGTTTGCGATTTTGCCGATGGCGAATTTGTTTGCGTCTTGCTTGTTCATGCGGTGTGTAGCGAAAGTCGATCCATATCAGACCCGCCCTTAGCGCAGATCGCGGCGAAGGTGCCAGGAGAGCCCGGAATTACCGATGCTGCGTGATGCACGAATGTCCGCATGCACGCCGCACCTGCTTCCGTCTACCGCACGTTCTTCAACAGCGCTTCCGCCGCCAACCTTCCAAATGCGTTCGCCGCTTTGGGGCTTGCGCCCGAAACGAGACGGCGGTCGATGTGGCATGTGGCGTCGGCCTTGGAATTGATGATTTCCACACCGAGAGCGTTCAGCTTTTCGCCGAACTTCCACGGCATATGGCCCGGCATGTAGCCGATCATCGGCGTTTGTTTGTCGACCGCATCAGGAAAGGCCGCGATCTTGTAACCGTTGTAGATGAACGATGGGCCATCGCCCGCAGCAAGCAGGGCGGCCGGTCCGTGGCAGATCGCCATCGTGAAAAGGTCCTGTTTGTGCGCCCACCGGAGAAGTTTTCCCAGGTCTTCGTTCTCTGGCAGGCCCAACATGGCCCCGTGGCCACCCGGCAGATAGACCCCCACGTAAAGCGCATCATCAGTCATCGTATTCGCCACGAAATCGTCGAGGCTGCCGGGGTTGGCAAAGGCATCGGCATAGTCGCGATACAGCTTCATAACGGCTTCGTCTTCGCGCGGCATGGCCCAGTCTTCAATAACGGCAGGGGCACCCGTGGGTGTGACAATGTCGATCTGGAAACCGGCGGCCAGCAGGTGCAACATCGGCAGGCCCATTTCGACCGGGTGGTTCCCGGTCGAAAATTTCTTGCCATTGGCCATGGTCATGTTGCGCTCTTCGGTGCAGATCATCAGCACGCGCTTGTCACCGCCCCTGTAAGGGTTGGCATAGGCCCCGCCATCATAATCCGTCTTGGATGCGGTCGCGAGTTTCAAGGCAAGGGGTGACGGATGAAAGGCACCGTCCTCTGTGGGCGTGGGGGCTGCTTTGAACAGATTTCTTAGAAAGCTCATGTGATTCCGTCCGCGCTCATTTGATTTCTGTCACGATAGCATCGCGCGACTTGCGGACCTTTGGCATCGGCAGCAGCCAATCGCTGGCCTCTTCTCGATAACCCAATGGCATCAAAACGACGGAACGAAGACCACGTTCCCTAAGACCAAGAATGTCGTCAACAGCATCGGGGTCAAACCCTTCCATCGGCGTGCTGTCGACCTCTTGTTCTGCGGCTGCAATGAGGGCAATGCCCAATGCGATATAAGCCTGACGCGCTGCATGGGCATAGTTCACCTCGGCCTCGCGCGGCAAATAGTTGGCTTTCAGATTGTCGTAGTAGCCATGGATCAAAGGCAGGTCGCCTCGGGCCGCAACATTTAATTGCTTGACTGTATCAATACGATCTTCGGTGTAATTGTCCCAAGCGGCAAACACCAAGAGGTGCGACCCATCTGTGATCTGTGCCTGACCTGACGCCGCTTCGGCGATCTTTGCCCGGATATCGGAGTTTGTGACCACAATCAGCTCAAATGGTTGTGTGCCGCTTGACGTCGGCGCCATGCGAACAGCTTCGACGATGGCATCGACTTGGTCTTGTGGAACGGCTTTGCCAGATTCCATTTTCTTGGTGGCGTAGCGCCAGTTCAGGTGGTCGTTCAGTGTTTTTGCGGTCACAGTTGTTGATCCCATTGTCAGGGCCCGAGATGAGCAGTATATATTTGTGACTGACTAACTAATGAGAACTGATTTCTGCCGCAAGAAGGCACATTTTTGACCCTTGGTCACAAATTGGGAACTGCCATGCTGGACGACAAACAATGCCCCGATTGCAAGCGTATCAACGAGGTCCTGTCACGAGTGGGCGACCGTTGGAGCGTTCTGGTGGTCATCTCGCTGGCTCAATACGGAACCATGCGCTTCAACGAGATCAAGCGAAACCTGGGCATTTCGCAGCGTATGCTGAGCCTGACGCTGAAGGAGTTGGAACGGGATGGGCTTGTGAACCGGACCCAATATCCAACGATCCCGCCCAAGGTCGAATATAATCTGACTCAGATGGGGCAGTCGTTTCGCGAGCCGGTCAGCGCTTTGGGCTATTGGGCATTGGAACACTTGAGCGAGATTGATGCCGCACGGGAAGCGTATGACAAGTCTGACTGAAGCCAGACAATTTCCCGAGAACCACTGTTTTTTGATAGGAGACATTGATACTCCCGCAGCGAATTGCCCCTTTGTCCGCTACTTTATCTTCGCCCTCTAAGTAGCTCTCCGCGCCCCGAACGAATGGCAGGTTTTTCCGCTGCCTAGCAGCGCCGAGAACCACGCAGGCGCAGCGGTTTTCGCGCTGCGTGTGCGCACAGCACAAAGTCACTATGACTGCCTTGGGCTCTTCGCTGACTTTCTCTGCAAACAGGATCAATGACTGCAATCCGGCGATTGAAGTAGTGGTTCGTTTGGTCCGCTTGGGGGCTGAGCACTCAACCAGAGATCGCTTCACATAAAACCGCTTCAACGATGTGCGCAAGTCGTCATCGAAGTATCAAACATCAATGGTTGCCAAATCTGGCGCTCGTTATGTCGCTCTCCGTCTACCGCGAAGCGGACAAAGATGACCTTTTCAGCGCTTACTTCGGTGCGAGGTTTCGGAAACTGAATGCGAGACGCAAAAATGTCCGGGCCTTATACTCTACCAATCTGGAAAACGTGTCGTGAAATAACTAGGGAGCCGGACTGTAAACAGTCGCTGCAGCATGGATCTCAAGGAAATGCCCAACGTTATTTTCGCGGGGCTTCCATCCTTTGGAGAATAGCCAATTGCTTGTCGTGTTTCGGTGATGTCCCAGCGCATACCTGGGTTTTCTGACATTAGGTTCAGGGCTGCGAATGAAATATCCTTGGCATCTATTGCGGCGCGCATTCCGCCTAGAAAGTCCCGATCACTCAACCACATTTCCTGACCCCACCGGCCCATCGCCATGTGTGTGCCGGGTTGGTTGCCGTGAGTCCATTGCGTCCAGCCGATGCGCAAGCAGATGACCGACAGTCCGTGATGCTCGGCGAAATAGGCCCCTGTCCGTTCACAGAATAGCTTTGACATGCCGTAGGCGTTTACTGGCCCTGGTGGTGTCGCGCTGTTGAGCACCTCATGCGTGAACCTTTTGTCGCCATGGACCCAGTTGGAGCTGGCAAGAACGACGCGGCTGACGCCCATGGCTGCCGCATGGTGATAGAGAGAAAGCGTTGCATCCATATTGTGTTTGATCGCGGAGGCCCAGGTGGCGGAGGGCTCTCGGTCACCAGCAAGATGCACGATAACGTCCACGCCCTTTAGCAAACTGACCCAACTGCTGTCGTCAGACAGGTCTGCGGTGTGAATGTCGGGATGATCAACGGGGCGAATGTCGAGGCCAGAAACGATATAATCGGAGTCGTTTTCTAGCGCGTCGAAAAGTTTGCGGCCTAGGTGCCCGCCAGCGCCTGTAATCAAGACATGCATGACAGGAACTCCTTGTTGTTTGTGAGCCCCAATGGCATTTGGGTTGCATCTTCATCTGTAAAGACGCGGAACGTCTGCCGAAAACTCAGCGTTTCATTCGGTGCGAGGTTGCGTGCAGGGGAGTGCCACTCCGCTTCGCAATAGGCGTAATCGGCTGAATTAAAGACCTCAAACGGATAGTCGTGTGCAAATTGATCGCCCTTTTGAGGTTCTGGTACCGAGCACATTAGCAACGGGGTATCAGCGCCGCACCGTATCAATGTACGACCGTTGGGGTTCGGTAGCCCGACCTTGAATTCCTGCTGTCTGTTGCAATCCACGACAATGCCGTTGCCGTGCGTAGCTATCATCCCTTCGGCAGAGCCAAAAACAGGATAAAATGCAGGGTCTTCCAATTCGACACCGACCTTGGTGGGGGTGTTAAGCATCATGACTGACCAAATGCCGGTCAGGCGCGAGGAGGTCCCATGGTTAACCACGATGTGTTCTATTTCCCAGCTTTCCGCCGAGGTCAGCGTGATGCGGCGCGACACTGACAAGTGCGAGGTCGGGCATAATGCGCTGGTCATGTCGATACGAGTGCTGCTTCTTGAAGTGATCTGGTAAGAGCCGCTGTCCAACACGGGAAACGGAGCGCCGTTTACCCAGGATGCATCCGGGGCGATCCACGTCTTCTCTCCGCCCCAGAGCGGAAAACCAAATTGTGGAGAGCGTGTGGGCAGATCAGTAAGCCGTGTGTCATCGACATCCAAACCGTCGAGATCTGCGTTCTGAAATAGGAGGGAGCGACCTTGGAAGTTTATATCCCATAGGCGGCCCCCGATGCCGGGCAGGAGTGTCAGCTGCAGATCGTTTTGCTGCAGGTGAAGAACGCTCCATCTGTCCGACATGTACCCCCTCCTATCGGTTTCCCGGCGCGATCGAATGCGCCGGGACAATCCCTTAGGTGTGCTTGAACTGGACGACGTTCTCGGCAGTAATCGGCATAACCCCGGTTTCAACGCGCTCGGGTAGAGGATTGATGCCAGCCGCCTTCCAATCGGGCAAGACCTTCAGCGCATCAGTGTTCTGCCAATGCATCATGTGGAAGGCGAGAAAGATCTCCAGATAGGATTTCTGAGCCACAGCGCCGTGAATTGTGCCGTCTTCGATATAGGGAAGCATATCATCATTTCGGTCCATCGCGACGATCTTGATGTCCTTGCGTCCTGCCTCATTGACGGCAATTGCCGCGCCTTTGCCGCTGTCGCCGTCCGTGCCGCCAATGCCAACAATATCCGGGTTCGCCTGAATTGCCTGAAGGTAGGCTGTCGGCGCATAGGACGGGTCGGCCTTATCGTTGACGACGTCGACGACCTCGATATCTGGGTATTTCTCAGCAAAGATTTGTTTGTACCCCTCGACCCGCTCCAATGTGGAGGGGGCAGGGAAAGTGCCGAGGATAACCTTGCCTTTCCCGCCAATCGCTTGCGCGAGCATTTCACCGCCGACACGTCCTGCCTGAACGCCGTTGATACCAAGGAATGTGGACCTGGGACTGTCGGGAATATCGCCAATACAACATGTGACCGGAATGCCCGCCTCGACCGCACGTTCGACGCCGGGGGCCAGAGTGGCCGGATCACCGGGGAAGATAAGGATGCCTGCGGGACGTCTTGCGATCAGTTCATCCAATTGGCGTGCTTGTGCGGCCGTGTCGAAATCCAAGGGGCCCGTGAATGTGGCCTTGATGCCCATCAGTTCCTCAAGGTCTTCCATTGCATTTCGATAGTCCACCCAGAACGGCACCTGCGTGACGATGGACAGGAACACATACTCCTTGCCGGCCGCTTGCGCCATGGCTTCTTTGGACAGCATGGGCAGTCCGAACGCTGCGGCCAATCCAGCGGTGGTGCCCGCTGTCAGCAGCCTGCGCCGATTCACGTTCAATTCAGTCATCGTAGTCTCCCTGTTTTGGATCTTTGGTTGTTGTTGAGTTTTGGAAAGCTTCGGGATTAGCCCCGTTTGCTTCGGATCAGCATGTCCAAGGCGACCGCTGTAACGAGTACACCGCCGATGACGATCATCTGCCAGTAGATCGATACAGCCAGCATCGTCATAGTGTTGTTGATCAACGCAACGAAAACGACGCCGAGGAAAGCACCAAGAATAGTACCTTCGCCGCCGCGTAGAGATGCGCCACCGATGACAGCCGCTGCCAGAACCTGAAGTTCGATACCGTTTCCTGCCGTGGGCGTGCCGCTCATCAGGCGGGAGGCCAGCAATACACCCGCCAAAGCAGCCAGAATACCGGTCAGTGCGTACAGAATGATACGTACGCGTGTGACATGGATGCCTGACAACATCGCGGCTTTTTCATTGGCGCCGATGAAATAGACCTGACGGAAAAAGCGTGTATGGCGGACGGCCAGGTCAAACAGAACGACGAGCAGAATGGTGAACAAGACGATTACCGGAAAGCCGCCTATGTCAGCTTTGCCGATCCAGGCAAATGATGCCGGCAGGCTTGAGACAGAAAAACCTTCGGTCAGGACAAGAGCGATGCCTCGCGCGATCGACATCGTGCCGAGGGTCGCGATAAGCGGATTGATCCCGAGGCCGGTCACGAGCAAACCGTTCACTACCCCGACAATTCCACCCAACACTAATCCGCATACCACAGCGAGCGGAATTGGCATGCCAGTCAAAAGCAGCATGGCTACGACGGTAGAAGACAAAGCCATAACCGATCCAACGGAAAGATCGAACCCGCCGGATGCAAGTAGGATCGCCATGCCGATCACGATGATCGCGGTGGGGGCCATGCCCACGGCCACGGCTCGAAAGTTCGAAAAGCTGAGGAAATAGGGATTAACGTTGGACATCACGATGATGATGGCGGCGATCAGAACGATCAGCGTCAGTTCACGAATATCGACAAAAGCTTGTAGAACACGGCGCAGCAGCGGACGCTTCATGGGCAAGTTGGCTTGAGCGGTCATGGTCACGTCGCGACTCCTGATTGATTGGTTTGGGGTGCGTCCACAATTGGAACGGAATTTCCAGCGGCCATTTGGAGAAGCGTGGTTTCGGTTGCCTCAGCGGCTGCGATGTCTCCCATGAGGCGACCGTCGTGGACGACAAGGATGCGGGTCGAGAGAGAGACCAGTTCGGGAAAATCGGATGACACGACGAGGATGGCCATTCCCTCGGCTGCTCGACGCAAAAGTTCCGTGTGGATTTGGAATTTGGCTCCGACATCGACCCCTTTTGTGGGCTCCTCAATGATCAGAAGAGCTGGCGCGCGTTTGAGCCACTTGGCCAACATAATCTTTTGCTGATTGCCCCCTGAGAGATCACCAACAAGTTCGTTAATCCCGCTGGTTTTGACACTGAATGCGTCAATGGCTGTTTGGCTGGCTGCTTTGATCGAGCCCGAACGCATGAACCCAGCAGACGCATGATCGGAAAGACTGGCCGCGATCAGGTTGTCGCTGAGTGATTGCTCCAGAAAGAGGCCTTCAGTCTTGCGTTCCTCGGGAACAAACCCGACCCCAGCACGCATCGCCTGCCGCAAGGACGCAAAGTTAACAGGCTTGCCGTGAAGTCTGATCTCCCCGGTCGCGCCATGCATCAGCCCGACAATCGATCGAACAATCTCGCTGCGGCGAGCGCCCATCAACCCTGCCATCCCTACAATCTCTCCGGCTTTAATGGAGAAAGAAATGTCTTCGAATTCACCTGGATGGGTTAGGTCTTGGACATGCAAAACCTCTTCGCCGTTAACCTTACCTGACCGCGTGACATCACCGGGGTGGGCGCCGCCGATCATCTCGGCGACGACTTGTTCCTGAGAAGTTTCCGAAACCGGTAAAGTGCTGATGTGGCGCCCATCTCGCAAAACGGTAATGCGATCCGAGATCTGGAAAATCTCGGCCATATGGTGGCTGACATAGACGATGCCAATCCCTTTCTTTGTCAGGGACTTTAGGACTTCGAATAGTGCGTCTACTTCGTCGGGTGCCAATGCTGATGTCGGTTCATCCAGCAAAAGGACGCGGGAATTCAACGACAGCGCCTTGGCGATTTCAACAATCTGGCGGGAGCTTATTGGCAAGTTTTCCACGGGTGTTGAGACGTCGATATCCAGACCGAATTCCGCCAGTAACGCCTCCGCACGGCGGCGCAGTTCAGGCCAGTCAACTACGCCAAACCGGGTGGGTACGCGCCCCGCGTAGATGTTTTCCGCAACAGAGAGCGCGCCAGCGAGGCTGAGTTCTTGAAAAACACAGCCGATGCCCAGGGATTGCGCGTGTGATGGGCTTTCGACTCGCTGTTCCTTGCCGTCGCACATGATACGCCCAGCAGAAGGTTGGTGAAGTCCATAAAACAGGCCGAGACAAGTGGATTTTCCGGCGCCGTTTTCCCCGCATAGCGCGTGAACTTCGCCGGGTCTCAATTCAAAGTCGACGCCATCCAAAACAATGTTCGTGCCGAAGCTTTTGCCAACCCGATCCAGCTGGATCAGTGGCTGTAGCCCCGGTGAGTCAGGTTTCATTGCTGGCGTCATACAAGCTTCCTCCCGCCTTTTGATTGGCATCTGATATCTCAGATGTCAACTGAAAAAGAAAAGACCGTGAGGTGCCCAAAAGAAAGGGGCGGCGCCGTTCTGGCCCGCCCCCGTCACAACGAAGCTACGTTTTTGCTAAGATGCGGTCGCTCCTTCGAGGACGATGGCGGCGCTTTTGTAGGCTTGTCTGGTGCGGTCAATATGCGCTGTGAGAAGAGATTTGATTTTGGCCATGTCACCTTCGCGAACGGCAATAGCGATTTTCGAATGCTCGTCGAAGGAGAGCTCAGTATGCTGTGGCAGCTTCGCCAAATGGGTTCGCAATGCGGCAATCTTACCGATGTAGCGTGTATAGCTGGCCGTCAGATAATCGTTACCGGCATGTTCAAAAATCAACTGATGAAATGTGGTATCCAGTGAAAGGTAACCCTTTTCATTACCTCGCCTGCGTTCCTTCTCCATGTCCTTCACGACACGCTGCATGTCGCTGGCAAGACCTTCCGGGTTCCGCAACAACGCAAGTTCAAAGGCGGCAGTTTCGATAGCCTGTCTGAAATCGCAGATCTGAGTCACTTCCGGCTCAGACAGCGAAAAAACGCGTGCGCCTTTTTGAGGCTCGATACTGACCAACCCTTCGTCACGTAATTGAGCGAGTGCTTCGCGGACTGGCGATTTAGATACGCCCAGCTCTTCGGAGATTTTTCGCTCCGACAAAACCTGACCCATTTTCAGGGAGCCATCGATAATACTATTCCGCAAATGTTCCAGTGCGAGTTCACGCAAAGACTTGGGTCTCTCAAGCGCCATCTGAGGATATCTCCAAAAAAAGGTGTTGCCAGATGCAAGATATCTGATACACCAGATTAGGCAAGCTGGTATATCAGATATCAGAATGTATTTAGGAGATCAAAAAGTGCGCGCAGAGTTGGTCGTCGATTGTAAGAACCAGCACGGGGAAGGGATTTTCTGGAATCCCGCCGATGGTCTTATCTGGTGGACCGACATTGAGGGCTGCGCGCTTTGGTCATTTGATCCTGCAACATCAGAAACCGCCTCTCATGAAATGCCGGAGCGCGTGTGTTGCTTCGCGCCGCGCGCGTCTGGCGGTCTGATTGTTGCTTATGCGGATCGAGTTGTCTTGTTCGATTCGCCCAATGGCGAGGAAACCCTCGTGGCACGGTTCGAGTCGAGCAATCCGGAGACACGGCTGAACGATGGGCGAACTGATCGCCAGGGGCGATTGATTGTTGGAGGCATGAACGAAGTTTCTGGTAAAGCCGATTCGTCAGTCATCTGCGTCGATAAGGATTTGAGTGTACGGACGATTATCGAAGGAGTGTCTTGCGCCAATTCGACTTGCTTTACGTCCGACGGTGAGACGATGTACTTCGCGGATACCCCGGATCGGGAAATCGTCGCATTTGATTACGACGCCCGCAGTGGAACCGTTTCGAACCGTCGGCGGCACGCTTCTTTCAATGATGAGCCTGGCTTGCCTGATGGGTCCTGTGTCGATGTCGAAGGGGGCGTCTGGAACGCCGAATGGGAAGGCCATCGCGTTGTTCGCGTCGCACCTGACGGCACGATAGATCGCGTGATCGAGGTGCCGGTCTGGAAGCCCACCTGTTGCGCTTTCGGTGGCCCTGATCTCGACACGCTGTTCATCACGACCTCGAGGCTGATGAGTGACGAAGCAGCTTTAACAAAAGAACCGGAATCCGGCGGCCTCTTTGCTGTGACACCTGGCGTTCGTGGCGTGATCGACGCGCCATTCAAAGGATAACCAACGAAATTCTGGAGGAGAAAACTATGTTGAAAACGCTTATGACCACTACGCTTGCTGCGGGGTTCGCCACGCTGGCAACGGTCGCTCTGGCGGAGAATTATCCGGCACCGGTTCCACTTGAGGACGGGGCACAAGCGCCAATCGATGCGATAGAACCCAAGAACGAAACGTTCCGGATCGCGTATATGCCGCCGGCGACTGAGTTCAACTACTACATCGCCATCGGTGAAGGCATTAAAGCGGTTGCTGCTGAGGCCGGGGTCGAAGTCTTCATGCTTGCGCCCCAGTCCGGTGCGGACATCAATGGCCAAATGGGTATGATCCAGGATGTGCTGACGCAGGATGTGGATGCGATCATCTTTGGTACACACGATGAATTTGCTGCCGCACCGCTGCTAAAGCAGGCAGTAGACAAGGGCATGGCGGTTCTGATGATCAATTCGGACATCCCGAACTTCCCGACACCAATTCATGGCGTTGTCGGGTACTCCCAGCGCAACGGCACACATGCTATCGCTGATTGGGCCATTGAGACTTATGGTGATCAACCGCTGAAGGTCGGCATTATCGAAGGACAGCCTGGCTATCACTCGACCGAACGTGTTGGCGGCTTCCTCGACGGTATCGAGGGCAACGAAAACTTCGACGTTGTGGTGTCTATCGACGGTAAATGGAACGTTGAGGGCGGCAACACTGCTGGTATGGACATCCTGCAGTCGAACCCCGATCTCGACATGATCTTCGCGGCGAACGACTACATGATCATCGGGGCATCCTTTGCTGCGAAGGCGCTTGGCCGCAATGACATCGTTCTTTTGGGCAACGATGGCGACACGTCCGGCCTTGAAGAAATTGCGGCTGGCAACATCACGGCAACCGTCAACACCTCACCGTTTTTGATGGGTAAAGCGGCTATGCACGCAACCATTGATGCGCTCAACGGGTCTTATCCCGGCGGCTGGATCGAAACGCCCACATCAATTGAAGACAAAGACGGTGCAATCAGCGTGCTGCAAGAGCCAGAAAAGCTCTTCCCGCAGCCGTCCAAAGAGTACTGAGTTTTCTCCCCGCTTCCCGGTGGTGCGTGCGCGTGCTGCCGGGTCGCAATTCAACCGAGTTCCCCTTTTGTCGAGGCAATCGCAATGACACCCGCAACGCCCCTTTGGGAGTTTGTCGATATCACCAAGGCCTATCCTGGGGTTTTGGCGAATGACAAGGTCTGCATCCGGCTTATGCCCGGTTCCATTCATGGGCTGCTGGGTGAAAACGGCTGTGGTAAGTCGACTATGATCAAGACACTGTCTGGCGTGCAGCAACCCGATAGCGGTCAAATCCTGCACAATGGCAAGCCGGTCACGATCAGCGATCCGCAGGCGGCACGTGAACTTGGCGTCGCAACAGTTTTTCAGGAATTCTCGATCGTGCCCACCTTGTCGGTTGGCGAAAACATCTTCCTTGGCAATATGCCTCGGTCCCGCTTTGGCGTGATCGACTGGGCCAAGGTCCACAACGAAGCCGCGCGCGTTTTGGCGGAAATGGATGTCGATGTTTCTCCCGAAACAATCACCGGCTCGCTATCGGTAGGCGAGCAACAACTGGTCGAGATCGCGAAAGCCGTCGCGATGGACGCTCGCATGATCATCCTGGATGAGCCGACGGCGGCATTGGGTGAAGATGAAATTGAACGCCTGCACCAGTTACTGCGCAATATGCGTGAACGCGGAACCGCTATTCTCTATGTGTCGCACAGGCTGGATGAGGTTGAACGGATCGTTGATGAAGTGACGATCTTGCGCAACGGCTGTGTTGTGCGTGCGAGTGGCGAGACCAAGATCAACGTCTCTGAGATTGTCAGCGCAATGGTCGGTGAGGACATTGGTGAGCACTATCCCAAGGAGCAGAACGCGACCAAGGATGTTGTGCTGGAAGCGGCAGGTCTGAGCACCAATTCGGGCGTGAAAGATGTATCGTTCTCGTTGCACCGGGGTGAAGTTCTGGGCTTGGGTGGTGTATTGGGCAGTGGCCGCACAGAGATTGCCCGCGCCCTATTCGGGACAGATGAGCTAACCGCCGGGCAGATATCACTGAACGGCAAACCGGTTCGCTTTCGCCGGGAAATTGATGCGATCCGTGCGGGTTTAGCTCTTGTTCCAGAGAACCGAAAGTTTGACGGGTTGTTCTTCAATTTCCGCGCAAGCGGGAACGTCACCGCAGCGTCCCTTGGCGGGCTTAGTCGGTTCGGCGTGTTGAATCTCAAGGCGGAAGAGCAAGCCACCCATGACCTGATCCGCGATTTGGAAATCTCGACCCAGGCTGAGGAAAAGACGGTCAACTTCTTGTCTGGTGGTAATCAGCAGAAGATCGTGATTGCACGTTGGCTGTTCTCAGCTTCTGACATCCTGATCCTTGATGAACCGACACAAGGGATCGATATCGGCGCTAAGATCGCTGTTTACAAGCTGATTAACAGGCTCACGCGGGCGGGAAAATCGATCATTCTAATCAGTTCAGACCATGATGAGTTGCTTGCGATGAGCGATCGGATTGCCGTCGTGCAGCACGGAACGATAGTGCGCACGGTCGATGCATCCGACCTTACGCATGACGATCTTGTTCGCGCGTCCGCCGACACCCCCCAATCCAAGCCTAAGGAGGCTTTCGCATGAAGCGGATCTTTGACACCCAGTTGATCGGGCCATTCGCAGCAATGGTGATTGTCGCACTGATCGTGGCCCTTACGACCGAACGCTTCCTGAACCCGGGCAACCTTTCTAACCTTTCGCTACAGGTAAGCATCGTGGCCTTGATCGCAATCGGGTCTACTATCGTGATCTTCGCTGCGGGCATCGATCTGAGTTCCGGGTCTATGGTGGCTTTGCTGACCATGATCCTTGCGCAAATGTTGAAATTTGTCGGCATTCCACTGGTTCTGGCGCTGCCCCTCATACTCTTCATGGGCGGATTGCTTGGTCTGTTCATTGGGCTGATAACAGCCTACGGGCGTATCCCGTCGTTTATCACGACATTGGCGGCGTTGATTGCCTTCAGGGGCCTTGCCCTGACCTTCAACAATGGGTCTCCGATCTTCTCGCTGGATCCGGCGTTAGAGCCAATCTTCTACGGCAAGCTGTTCGGCGTTCCGATGCCTTTCTTCTACCTCGTATTCTTCTACGTCCTTGCTGCGTTCACCATGAACTTCACGAAACTTGGGCGTGAGATCTATGCCGTGGGTGGCAACCCAGCCGCTGCCGTTCTGACGGGTATCAACGTACGAAAAGTTCAGACGACGACATTTGTCATCGCTGGTTTCATGACGGCTGTTGGTGCGATCCTGATGTCAGCGCGCCTCAACTCTGGTTCGCCCAACTATGGCCAGACGCTGGAACTGCAGGCCATTGCCGCTGCTGTTGTCGGCGGAGCCAGCCTTGCAGGCGGTCGTGGCAACATCCTCGCCACGCTGATGGGGGCGATGACAATCGTTATCGTCCAGAATGGTTTGAACCTGAACGCTGCGCCATCTTCGGTTCAGAACATCGTGTTGGGCCTGATCATTCTGTTGGCCGTCGGCATAGACATGTGGCGTGCAGAGATTTCGGGCTTGATGGGTCGAATGTTCGGCCGCACTTCATCGCAGCAGACGTCTAACGTAAAGAAGGAGGCCTGAGATGGATCTGGGGCTTAAGGATAAGCTGGTCCTGGTGACTGGTTCAGGTTCCGGCATCGGCAAAGCCACTGCCCGGGTCTATCTTGAAGAAGGCGCGCGGGTCATCGTGCATGGCCTGACCCTGACGGAAGTGTCCGCCTGCGTCGACGACCTGTCATCTCTGGGCAAGGTCGAAGGCATTGCAGCCGACTTAACTAAAACCACTGATGCGGAAACTCTGGCAGAGTTTGCTCGTGCGCGCGGTGCGGTGGACGTTCTTGTGAATAATGTTGGCATCTTTTCGGTCAAACCGTTCGAGGATCTCACGGATGACGACTGGATGCATTACTTCAACATCAATGTCCTGTCCGCCGTTCGGATGAGCCGAATTTTCCTGCCTGACATGCTTGGCCGGGATAAGGGATCTATCATCAACATGGCCAGCGAAGCGGCAGTGAAACCGCTCCCTCAGATGGTGCATTATTCTGTCACTAAAACTGCCATGTTAGGTCTGACACGCGGCATGGCAGAACTGACAAAGGGCACGAAAGTCCGGGTTAACTCGATCCTGCCTGGTCCGACCTGGACCGAAGGTGTCGAAGCCTATTTTGACGGCCTCGCGGATCAAAAGGGTGAGCCGCTCGATACGATCGTCGACAATTACTTCAAATCAGATGAGCCCACATCGCTCATACAACGCTTTGTCCAACCAGACGAAGTCGCCCGCATGATCGTCACGATCTCAGCAAGCACGGCCTCCAATGGTTCTGCGCACCGGATCGAAGGCGGCATCGTTCGCAACATTCTTTAACTTCTAACTGGAGGAGCCCAACATGGCCGCTCTCACTTTCTCTCACATCGGCATCACAGTTCCCGACCTGGAAAAAGCCGTGGAGTTTTATTCCAAGGCATTCGGCCTCTACGTGCTGATGGAACCAACTGAAATCCTGCATGACGAAAGCGCCATCGGTCAGATGTGCGACGATGTATTTGGGGAAGGTTGGGGAAGCTTCCGCATCGCGCATTTGTCGATGGGCGACGGTGTTGGCATCGAATTGTTTGAGTTCCCGAAGACCGTCGAAGAAGAACGCCCGTTTGAATATTGGCGGCGTGGCTTGTTTCATTTCTGTGTGCAGGACGAGGATCTGGAAGGCCGCATCAAGGTTATCGAAGACCTGGGCGGGCGCCAGCGCATGAGCCAAGTGCGCAAGTATTACCCAGGTGAAAAGCCCTATCGCATGGTCTATATGGAAGACCCGTTTGGCAACATTTTCGAGCTCTATAGCCACTCGTACGAATTGACCTATTCGGCGGGTGCTTATGACTGATCGCGCCGACTTTCCCCCCAGAACGGACAAACCCAAGGTCGTGATAACCGATTATGATTTTGGTGATGTTGCCGTTGAGACGGAAATCCTGGAAGCCGCGGGAGCCGAGGTGATTGCGCTTCAGGCCAAGCGCCAGGAAGACCTATTCGATGTCGCGCCGCATTGCGCAGCGATGATGAACCAATATGCCCGGATCGGGAAAGAAACGATTACGCGGATGCGGAACTGCGAGGTCATCGCGCGTTATGGCGTAGGCGTAGATATCGTGGATGTCGGCACGGCGACGGAAAAGGGCATTCTCGTCACCAATGTGCAAAACTACTGCACCGAGGAAGTCGCCGATCACGCGATTGCCCTTTGGCTTACCCTGGCGCGCAAGTTGCCCGATTATGATCGAGCTACTCATGCAGGGGTCTGGCAGTGGCAAAGCGGGCAGCCGGTCTATCGATTGCGCGGGCGGACGATGGGCGTCGTCTCGCTGGGGAAAATCGGACAAGCCATCGTGGCGCGGGCGCAATCTTTCGGGGTTACGGTCATCGCCTACGACCCGTATTTGCCAAGAGAAGTCGCGGCAAAGATTGGGGTCGAGCTGGTGAGCAAGCCCGAATTGCTGGCAAGGTCCGACTATATCCTGATGCAGGCACCGATGACGCCGAACACGCATCACTTTTTGTCGGATGCCGAATTCTCGGTCATGAAACCCGGTGCGATACTCGTGAACACCGGACGCGGACCAACGGTCGACAACAAAGCCCTATTCCGGGCGCTGACCGAAGGCCATCTGGCCGCTGCAGGGCTCGACGACCCCGAAGAAGAGCCGGCCAAGCGCGCCAACTGGACGCCTGATGACAACCCGTTGTTCACACTGCCCAACGTGCTCGTAACGCCACATGCGGCCTACTATTCCGAGGAATCCATACACGCAGCGCGGGTCACCGCGGCCACTCAGGTGGCCAAGGTCCTGACAGGGCAAAACCCCGACTATACCGTCAATGCCGACGCATTGGCCGTATCTACCGCATAACAGGAGACTAGAATGCCAGACGTCAGTACGGACCTCAGGGTTTTCAATGATTTTGAAAGAAACCCGGAACTTCTCAAAAAATTCGACAAGGTGTTGGAGGCGTACTCTGCTGCTGCCATTTTTGCGGATGTGCAGTACCGAACAGGCGTGATGGACAGCGCCATCAAACCCGCCTTCCGCGCCAAGGTGACAGGCCAGGCCGTGACGGTTCAGCTTTCAAAAGGCGACCTGGTCGACCCATTGCGAGCGCTTGAAATGGGACAACCCGGGGACGTGATCGTTGTGGACGCGGGTGGAGATCGTCAAACGTCGGTCTGCGGCGGTTTGATGGGTGGTCTGGCCAAGAACCGTGGCATTCGCGGTATGATCGTCGATGGCACCGGGCGCGACACAGATGAGTTGGAAGACATCAACTGGCCAATCTGGACGCGCGCGATCACGCCGCGCGGAACGCACACGATGTTCTCGGAACGTAAAGAAGAACTTTCGATTAATGTGCCCATTGCCTGTGGGGGCGTCGTCGTAAACCCCGGAGATTTCATCGTAGCTGATCTTATGGGCGCCGTTGTGGTTCCACAGGAAATTGCCGAAGAAACCGTGCGCCTTGCTCAAGAGCAGGCTGACCGTGAAGAGGAAACCCGTAAATGGGTGGCACAAGGCAAAACCGTTGAGGATCTGCTGAATGAATTCGGTCGCATCTGAGCCAGCGTTGATCGGCGTAGATTGGGGCACGTCATCGTTCCGTGCATTTCTAATCGGTGCGGAGGGCGAGGTGATCGATGGGGTCTCGTCGCCTGAAGGCATCATGCAGGTTGCGGGGCAAACCTTTGACGCGGTCCTTGATCGTCTCATCGGCCCTTGGGTCTCCAACACTAACCTGCCGATCCTGGCATCCGGCATGATTACCAGCCGCAATGGCTGGGTCGAAACGCAATATGCCGAAATGCCGCTGGGTGCTGGCGGTCTGGCGCGGGCGTTGGTCCCCCACCAAGCGGCCAACGGAGCGCGCATTCACTTTGTGACGGGTGCGTCGACAGAACATGCCGGAGGACCCGACGTAATGCGCGGCGAGGAGACCCAGATCATTGGGGCATCTTCGCTAGGCCTGAGCGAAGGTATGTTCGTGATGCCGGGAACGCACAGCAAATGGGTTCAGGTTGCGGACGGGAAGATCGTGGATTTCTCGACTTACATGACAGGTGAGATCTTTTCGGCGCTGAAAGAACACACGATCCTTGGCACATTGATGAAGGAGGACGCCTTCAGCGAAGACGCACTCGTGATGGGCGTAAAGGCGGGCCTCAGTGGTGAGTCGAACCTGCTGCACAGCCTGTTTCATGTTCGGACGCTTCCTCTCATGGGCAAAATCCCAAAGGTTGCCACGGCCGACTACTTGTCGGGCTTGTTGATCGGGACCGAGGTTGCTGCCGCGACCGGCGAAGTAAAAGACGTCGGCACGATCACTGTTATTGGACGCAGCGACTTGTCCGACCGATACGAAATAGCGCTTCGAACTGCTGGTTTCGACAGCCGTCGCGCGCCAGATGATATCGTTGCGAAAGGGCATTTTCTGATTGCTCGCGCTGCGGGGTTGGTTGGATGATTGACCTCACCGCAGCTCTTGCCGAGAACCCGCTGATTGCGATTTTGCGGGGGCTAGCACCAGAAAATGCGCGCCCGGTGTCTGATGTACTCTTCGATGCCGGGTTTCGGATAATCGAAGTGCCGCTCAACTCACCGGACCCGCTGGAATCGATAGGGCAGATCGCCGTGAAACATGGCGCTCAGACCATCGTCGGCGCTGGCACAGTGTTGACTGTGGATCAGGTCGCGGCGGTTGCTGATGCAGGCGGGCGTATCATCGTGTCGCCCAATATGAACCCGGACGTCGGGCGCGCGGCTGTCGCTCGGGATCTTTATTGGTGTCCAGGAGTCATGACCCCCTCCGAGGCCTTTACGGCGTTGGATATCGGAGCATCGGTCCTCAAATTCTTTCCGGCGGAAATGGTGCCGCCAGCTGCCATTTCTGCCATGCGCGCCGTATTGCCTGCAGACGCAGTCGTCGCTGCGGTAGGGGGCATAACGCCGGATACGATGGCGCCGTATCATGCCGCGGGTGTAGATGGATATGGGCTGGGATCCGCACTGTTCAAACCGAGCTATACATTGGATGATATCGGCAGGCGCGCGCGCGCCTTCACCAGTGTATTGGAGGAACTTGGATGAAACAGGCCCTTGTAACGGGCGGAACGCGAGGGATTGGTGCGGGTGTTGCACGGTCGTTGGCAGACGCAGGTTGGTCCGTCATTGCCGCATCCGCCTCCCAATCCGAATTGGATGCATTCGAGCCTCAAGACGGGTTAAAGGTGCAGCTCTTGGATGTCACCGACCAGACGTCCATCAATGATGTATTCGGCGAACTCACGGGTCTCGATGCCTTGGTGAACTGCGCAGGTATTCTTTTGCGTGGCGAAGAATATGACATCGACGTCTTCGCCAAGGTGCTCGATGTGAATCTGACAGGCACCATGCGCTGCTGTCTTGCCGCGCATCCATTGTTGGCTGAAGCGAGTGGGGCCATCGTCAACACCGCCTCTATGCTCAGTACCTTTGGTGGGCCTTTGGTTCCGGCGTATTCCGCTTCTAAGGGCGGCGTGGCACAGTTGACCAAGGCGCTCGCAGGTCGCTGGGCCGAAGACGGTATCCGGGTCAATGCCATCGCGCCGGGTTGGATTGAGACAGAGATGACCCAGGGCCTTCGGGAAGACCCTGAAAGAACAGCGGGGATCATGGCGCGTACGCCTATGAAACGCTGGGGGAAACCCGAAGAAGTCGGTGCGCTTGTGCAATGGCTTTTGAGTGAAAACGCCAGCTTTGTGACCGGATCAATCTATCCGGTCGATGGCGGCTATCTCGCTGTGTGAGGAAAATCAATGAATGACGATGACACCGCCCGAATGCCCTTTCAGTTGCCATTCCCCAAAGATGCGCAAGACGAGATCGTGATCCCGAATGCCATGAGTGAGGACGACAGACTGTGGGTTCCGCAGGCAGAGAACGTCTGGTTCCGACCGCTCTGCCTGAACCGCTCGCAAGGTTATTGGATGAACCTTCTCAAAGTTCGCAAAGCTGGTGTTCTTTCGCGGCACCGCCATCCACAGCCAGTCCACGGCTTCGTTCTGAAAGGGCGCTGGCATTATCTGGAACATGATTGGGTTGCGGAAGAGGGGGGATATGTCTTTGAGCCGCCGGGTGAGACTCATACTTTGGTCGTTCCCGACGATGTTGAAGAGATGGTCACCTATTTCCAGGTCAATGGCGTGATGTGCTATGTTGATCCGTGGGGCAAGGTCACTGGCTACGAAGATGTCTTTACCAAGATTGATCTGTGCCGAAAACATTTCGGGGAAGTCGGTCTTGGAGAAGATTACGTTGAACAATTCATCCGGTGATGCGCCGCGTTTCGCGCTTGTAGCGCATGATGCGCGAAAGGACGAAATCGTTGAATGGGTGGGTCTGCAATTGGGCCGCCTGTCCGGAGTACAAATCTTTTCGACTGGGACTACCGGTAGTCGCATCAAGCAAGCCTATCCAGAACTGGATGTGACCTGCCTTAAAAGCGGACCACTCGGAGGCGACCAACAGATCGGCGCTATGATCTGTGAAGAGAAACTGGATGCATTGATTTTCTTTGTCGACCCTCTCTCACCCATGCCACATGACGTCGACGTTAAGGCTCTGACCCGTCTCGCAACGGTATATAATCTGCCAATGGCATGTTCGCGCTCAACCGCGGATCTGATCGTCAAGGGGCTGATTGCTGAGGACCGATCTCAGCCGATTCCGTTGAAAAACAATGTTTTGCTGACGCAGAAAGTGGTCATCCGAACAGAGTGCGAGCGCCTTTTTATCAGACTTTTCGCGTT
>NZ_JBQFXD010000013.1:0-115694 GCF_056540665.1 Ruegeria sp. AM4
GGCGAGCCCTTCCGCCGCGACGCCATGAAAAAACCCGTCGCCGTCGCAGGCATCGAAGCTTCCGACATGACACCCCAAGTCGAGGCGTAAGCGCGTGAAGCCACTGCGCACAATTCTCGGAACTGCTGGCAGTTCCGACAAGATCATCGCCCTCGCCGAGGGCGATGATCCACGTGTTGTTGAAGGTGCCCTGAAAGCCCGCGAGGAAGGTGTTGCACGCATCATCCTGGTCGGCGACAAGGCAAAAGTAACGGCCCGACTGGCCGAGCAGAACGGACAGGATGTCGACGGGATCGACATTCACGATCCAAGCGATTCACCGCATGCCCAAGCCTTTGCCGCCGAACTTCACGAACGGCGCAAGCACAAGGGCATGACGCCAGAAAAAGCCGCCCAGCAGATCACCCACCGTTTGAACTATGCGGCGATGCTGGTGCATACGGGGCTTGCAGACGGAACCGTTGGCGGCGCTGTTGAAACCACCGGCGACACCGTCCGCGCAGCGCTGCAAATCATCGGCAAAGCCCCCGGTTCGGCGATGGTATCCAGCTTTTTCCTGATGCTGTATTGCCGGGATCACCATACGGTTCGGGGCGCGCATATCTTTGCCGATTGCGGACTGGTCGTTGATCCGAACGCGCAGGAACTGGCGGAAATCGCGCGCGCCTCGGCCGCGTCTTTCCGATCGCTGACATCGGAAACTCCGCGCGTTGCAATGCTGTCCTTTTCCACCAGCGGCAGCGCCAGCCACCCGAATGTCAGCAAGGTTACCGAGGCCACCGAGATAGCGAAATCGGCCGATCCCGATCTGCTGATCGACGGCGAGTTGCAGTTCGACGCCGCTTTTGTACCGGAAGTCGCCGCCAAGAAAGCCAAGGACTCGCCCCTGCGCGGAGAGGCGAACGTCTTTGTGTTCCCGAACCTCGACGCGGGCAATCTGGGCTACAAGATCGCCCAACGCATCGGCGGCGCGGAAGCAATCGGGCCGGTCCTGCAAGGTTTGGCCAAACCCGCAAATGACCTGTCCCGTGGTTGCTCGGCGCAGGATGTCCTGCACATGATTGCGGTCACCGCCGTTCAGGCCCAAAACTCGACGCCGTAGCCCGGCAGAGACGACCCACCGGGCCCGGCGTCGCGCCAATGCCCAGACCTCACAGGCCGGGCTTGTTCGGCAAAGACAAAGGAATAATGTCCCAGAGATGCCGGTAACGTTGACACCGCGATATCCAAAGAACCTACGCTCCGCGCAAACAGTCGGAACGCGGTTTACGGGTATCGCCGTTTCCGGCATCGTTGCAGCAAACGCCCAGATACTGGCCGACCACGATGCGAGCCCTGCAATGCGGCTCATCAATAGGGACATGATTGCAATAATAACAATGAAAACACTAACGATCGCAGGTCTGATCCTGACAGGGACACACGTTTTGACCTGACGCAATAATACTAAGGGAGGCCAGATGACATTCCAGCAACCCAAGGTCGAGACCTCACCCAAGGTCTCGGACGAGGTCCGTAGAACCACATGTTACATGTGCGCCTGTCGCTGTGGCATTAACGTGCACATGAAGGATGGCAAGGTCGCCTATATCGAGGGCAACCGGGATCACCCCGTGAACAAGGGCGTTCTCTGCGCCAAAGGCTCGGCGGGGATCATGCAGGTCAACGCGCCTTCGCGTCTGCGCAAACCGCTGCGCCGGGTCGGCCCGCGCGGATCTGGTGAGTTCCGCGAGATCGAATGGGATGAGGCGATCAGCACCGCCGTTGGCTGGCTGAACGAGCTGCATGAGACCGCGCCGCAAAAGCTTGCATTTTTCACCGGCCGCGATCAGAGCCAAAGCTTCACATCGTTTTGGGCCCAGAACTTCGGCACGCCCAACTACGCGGCCCATGGCGGGTTCTGTTCGGTCAATATGGCTGCGGGCGGCATCTACACGATGGGTGGGGCGTTTTGGGAATTTGGCCAGCCCGACTGGGAACACACCAAACTGTTCATGTTGTTCGGCGTAGCCGAGGATCACGACAGCAACCCGATCAAGATGGGCATCGGCAAGATCAAGGCGCGCGGTGCGCGTGTGATCGGGGTAAACCCGATCCGATCCGGCTATAACGCGGTGGCCGATGACTGGGTGGGCATCACGCCCGGCACGGATGGGCTGTTTATCCTGTCGCTGATCCATGTGCTGATGAAGGCGGGCAAAATCGATCTGGATTACCTCAGCCGCTATACGAATGCTCCGGTGCTGGTGAATGCCGCCGAAGGCCCGGATAAGGGCCTGTTCCTGCGCGACGCGGATGGCAAGCCGCTGGTGATTGATCGCAAGACGGGTGAGCCCACCGCCTTTGACAAGCCGGGTGTGCGCCCCGATCTGTCGGCAACCTACGAGAAGGGCGGCGTCACCCACCGCCCGGTCTTCCACCTGATGGCCGAGAAATACCTCAGCGACGATCACGCGCCCGAGGCCGTGGCCGAGCGCTGCGGCATTCCCGCCAAACGCATCCGCGCCATCGCGGCAGAGATCGCCCGCGTCGCCTTTGACGAGGCGATCGAACTGGACCACGAATGGACCGATTTCCGAGGGGAAACGCACAGCAAGATGATCGGCCGCCCGGTCAGCTTCCACTCGATGCGCGGCGTATCGGCCCATGCCAACGGGTTCCAGACCTGCCGCGCGCTGCATGTGTTGCAAATCCTGCTTGGTACGGTCGAGGTTCCCGGCGGCTTCCGCTTCAAACCGCCCTATCCCAAGCCGGTCGAGGCGCATCCGACACCACATGGCGACCGCCGGCCCGGGCGTCCGCTGAACGGCCCGCATCTGGGCTTCCCGCGCGGTCCCGACGATCTGCTGCTGGATGATGACGGCAGCCCTATTCGCATCGACAAGGCATTCACCTGGGAAAACCCGATGTCGGCCCACGGGCTGATGCATATGGTGATCTCGAACGCCGCTGCAGGTGATCCCTACAAGATCGACACGCTGTTCATGTACATGGCGAACATGTCTTGGAACTCATCCATGAACACCAAGGGCGTGATGGAGATGCTGACCGCCAAGGATGACGATGGCAACTATGTCATTCCCAACATCATCTATTCCGATGCCTATTCGTCGGAGATGGTGGCTTATGCCGATCTGATCCTGCCCGACACCACCTATCTGGAACGTCACGATTGTATCTCGCTGCTCGACCGCCCGATCTGCGAGGCCGACGCCGCCGCAGACGCGATCCGCTGGCCGGTGGTCGAGCCCGATCGCGATGTGCGCGGGTTCCAGTCGGTGCTGATCGAATTGGCCAACCGCATGAGCCTGCCGGGCTTTACCAACGAGGACGGCTCGCCCAAATGGACGGATTACGCTGACTATATCGTCAATCACGAACGCCGTCCGGGCATCGGCCCGCTGGCCGGGTTCCGCGGCGCCGATGGCGACAAGGAAGGCCGGGGCGAGGTCAACCCCGAGCAGCTGAACCGCTATATCGAAAACGGCGGCTTTTATGTGGCGCATATCCCCGAGGGTGCGGATTACTACAAACCCTGGAACGTGGCCTATCAGGATTGGGCCGTTGGCATGGGCATCTATGACAGCCCGCAGCCCTATCTGTTCCAGCTCTATTCCGAGCCGATGCGCAAGTTCCAGCTGGCCGCCGAAGGGCACGGAGAGCGGCAACCGCCCGAACATCTGCGCCAACGCATCAAGGACACAATGGACCCGCTGCCGATCTGGTATGAAACCGATCAGCACGGTAATGATGGCTTCACCGTCAACGCCCTGACCCAACGCCCGATGGCGATGTATCACAGTTGGGGCACCCAGAACGCCTGGCTGCGCCAGTTGCACGGGCGCAACCCGCTCTACGTGCCGACAAAGCTGATGCGCGAACACGGGCTGCAGGACGGCGACTGGGCCAAGGTGACATCGCCGCATGGCGAGATCACGGTGCCGGTCATGGAGATGGCGGCGCTGAACGAAAACACCGTCTGGACCTGGAATGCCATCGGCAAACGCAAAGGGGCCTGGGCGCTGCAGGAAGACGCGCCCGAGGCCACCAAGGGCTTCTTGCTGAACCACCTGATCCACGAACTGCTGCCAGCCAAGGGTGACGGCCTGCGATGGGCGAACTCCGACCCGATCACCGGCCAGGCCGCCTGGTTCGACCTGAAAGTGAAAATCGAAAAAGCCGATGCCCCGAGTGACGCGGAAAGCCAGCCCGAGTTTGGCCCAATCAAGTCACCTGTTGGCAGCGGCCCCAAAGATCTGGCGTGGAAGGTAGGCAAATGACCCAACTCCCCCAATCCACCGAGCGCAAGCTGGGTCTGGTCATCGACCTCGATACCTGTGTCGGCTGTCATGCCTGCGTGATCTCGTGCAAGGGCTGGAACACCGAGAACTATGGCGCGCCGCTATCCGATCAGGATGCCTATGGCGGCAACCCTTCGGGCACATTCCTGAACCGGGTGCATTCCTACGAGGTGCAGCCCGCCGAAGGTCACGCCCAATTGATCCACTTCCCGAAATCCTGCCTGCATTGCGAAGACGCCCCCTGCGTCACCGTCTGCCCCACCGGGGCCAGCTACAAGCGGGTCGAGGATGGCATCGTTCTGGTCAATGAAAGTGACTGTATCGGCTGCGGGCTCTGCGCATGGTCCTGCCCCTATGGCGCGCGCGAATTGGATCAGGCCGAAGGTGTGATGAAGAAATGCACCCTCTGCGTCGATCGCATCTACAATGAAAACCTGCCGGAAGTGGATCGCATTCCGTCTTGTGTGCGCACCTGCCCGGCGGGGGCCCGCCACTTCGGTGATCTTGGCGATCCCGACAGCGAGGTCAGCAAGCTAGTCGCCGAGCGCGACGGCATGGACCTGATGCCAGAACAGGGCACCAAGCCCGTCAACAAATACCTGCCGCCGCGCCCCAAGGACCGCGTCGAAGAACAGATCGACATCCTGGCTCCGCTGCTGGCCCCGGTCGCGGAAGAGCCCAAGGGCTTCCTCGGCTGGATCGACAAGACATTGGAGAAGCTCTGATGCATCCCGCACCTTCCGTTATCATCTTCACCACTTTGTCAGGTCTGGGCTTTGGCCTGCTGTTCTTTCTGGGCCTCGGTCAACCAGACGTCTCGGGCTGGGTGGCGTTTGTTTTCTTTGCCATCGCTTATGGGCTGGCGGTCGGCGGCCTGATGGCGTCGACCTTTCACCTGGGCCATCCCGAACGGGCGATGAAAGCCTTTACCCAGTGGCGATCCAGCTGGCTCAGCCGTGAAGGCTGGTGCGCTGTGCTCGCCCTGATCGTCATGGGGCTATACGCGGTCGGCGCGGTGTTTCTGGGCCAGCGATGGGGCCTGCTGGGCTGGATCGGATCCCTGTTCTCGCTGGCGACCGTGTTCACCACCTCAATGATCTACACCCAGCTCAAGACCGTCCCGCGCTGGAACATGAACCTGACGCCAGCCATGTTCCTGTCCTTCAGCCTCGCCGGCGGCGCGCTGCTATCGGGTGCCGAGGCGCTGGCCCCATGGCTGTTGGCCATCGCCGGTGCGGTACAACTTGCATACTGGGCCAAGGGCGACCAGGCTCTGGCTGCCTCCGGCACCAATCTGGGCACCGCCACCGGTTTGGGCACCCGTGGCACCGTCCGCGCGTTTGAGCCGCCCCATACCGGCACAAACTATCTGCTGCGTGAATTCGTCCATGTCGTCGGCCGGAAGCATGCCCAGAAATTGCGTGTGATATCCTTCGGGCTCGCCTTTGTTCTGCCCTTGCTGCTGATCGTAACCCCGGTCGGAGGCGTCGCGATCAAGCACATCTTTGCCTTGCTCGCCGTAATGTCCCACCTCGCAGGCGTCGCAGTCTCACGCTGGCTGTTCTTCGCTCAGGCAGAACACGTCGTCGGCCTGTACTACGGGAAAAGATAGAAGGGGGTCTGCCCCAGCGCAGCAAGCCGCGCCGTCCCCGAATTATTTTCAGCCAGATGAAGAACGGATCTAAAAGGGGCGGCGCTCGATTTTCGAGGCCGCCCTTATTCAGATTGCGGAAAGGCCTTAGATCAGCCCTGCATGCGCAATTGCGGCATCGATTGCGGATTTGGTGCTGTCTTCCAGCATCGTCAGAGGCGAGCGAACCTCGTCGCTGCAACGACCCAGTTTGCTGAGTGCGTATTTCGCACCCACCAGTCCCGGCTCGATGAAGATCGCCTCGTGCAGCGGCATCAGTCGGTCTTGGTAGGCCAAGGCCTTGCCGTAGTCGCCGTCCAGCGTGGCCTGCTGGAAATCAGCACAAAGTTTCGGCGCAACATTGGCGGTCACCGAGATGCAGCCAACACCACCATGGGCGTTGAAACCAAGCGCCGTACCGTCCTCGCCCGACAGTTGGCAGAACTCTGCACCGCAGCTTGCCCGCTGTTGGCTGACGCGGGCCAGGTCGCCGGTTGCATCTTTGACGCCAATGATACGCGGCAGCTTGGCCAGTTCTCCCATTGTTGCGGGGGTCATATCGATGATCGATCGGCCCGGGATGTTGTAGATGATGATCGGAATATCGGCGCAATCATGCAGCGTGCGGAAATGCGCCAGCAGACCTTTCTGGGTCGGCTTGTTGTAATAGGGCGTCACGACCAGCGCCGCATCGGCACCAACGGATTTGGCGAATTGGACGAATCGGATCGCTTCGACAGTGTTATTCGACCCCGCGCCCGCGATCACCGGGACACGACCCGCAGCGGTCTTGACGACCTCGGCCACGACGGTTTCGTGTTCCTCATGGCTGAGCGTCGGGCTTTCACCGGTGGTACCGACGGGCACCAGACCGGTCGAGCCTTCCTGAATTTGCCATTCCACCAGCTGTTTGAGCGTATCCAGGTCCAGCTCGCCGTTGCGGAACGGGGTGACGAGGGCTGGCATCGAGCCTGAGAACATGGGTGCGCTCCTTCAAGGTGCGAATTACGGTATTTGCGCCTCAGGACCCAAGGTTTTGCGGATTGTGAGTTGATCCCGGCGGCGCAAGGCTTATCCTGAATGGCTCTATCCTTGGTTGGTTGGGAAATGCAAGGGATGACACGCTTTCTAGCCCTGTTGATGACGGTGATTTTGATCGTCGCGCTGCACCCTCAGGTTGCGCGTGCGGATGCGGCCGGGGATTTACGCGCCGGTCTTTATGAAATGCGCAAAGGCGATTGGAACGCGGCGCTGCGGGTGTCGGGATCACGCGGGTCGGTTTCGCGCGACATCATCGTATGGCACTGGCTGCGCGAGGGGTTCGGCTCGTCCGGGGACGTGCTGGTGTTTCTGGACCGCCGCCCCGATTGGCCCGGCCTGAACTGGCTGCGGCGCAAAAGCGAACCCGCCTTTACCGGCGCCGATCCTGACCGGGTTCTGAAGTTTTATGCCGACACGCCGCCGCAAACCGCCGAAGGGGCCCTGAACCACGCGGTTGCCCTGATGGCCCAGGGTCAGCAGGGCGAAGCACAGGCCGATATCGTTGCCGCGTGGCGGACGATGCCGATGGGGTCCGGGTTGCAGACCGACTATCTGGAGAATTTCGGCACGCTTCTGAAACCCCATCACGAGGCTCGGCTGGACCGGATGTTGTGGGACGGCCACCTTGTAAGCGCCGGAAACATGTTGCCCCTGGTCAGCAGCGATCAGCGCAAGCTGGCCGAAGCACGAATTGCGCTGCAAAAGCGCCAGCCGGGTGTGGACGCCAAGGTCAAGGCGGTGCCTGCATCTTTGGCCGATGCCCCGGGACTGGCCTTCGACCGGTTCGTCTGGCGCGACAAGAAAGAGCTGGACGACAGCGCCATTGACCTGATGCTGCAACGTTCGACCGGGCCCGAGGCATTGGGCGAGCCGGACAAATGGGCCGAAGGGCGCCGACGTCTTGCGCGACTGGTTATGCGGCAGGGCAACGCCGCGCGCGCCTATGATATCACCGCAAACCATCACATGACGCCTGAGATGGGATATGGCTATGCCGATCTTGAATGGTTGTCCGGCTTTCTGGCGTTGCGCAGACTGAATGACCCGGACACTGCCGTTCGCCATTTCCAGAACTTCATCTCGGCCGTGCAATCTCCGATCTCGAAAGGTCGTGGCGGGTATTGGTTGGGCCGGGCCTATGCAGCGCAGGGTAATTCGGACAAAGCCTATGAGGCTTATGCTTTGGGCGCGGATTATCAAACCTCGTTCTATGGCCTGTTGGCGGCAGAGCAGATCGGGCGTCCCTTTGACACCGAACTGGCCAATCCCCGACGCGCTGCGCATTGGAAACAGGCCGATTTCGCTAACTCCAGCGTGCTCGAGGCCGGTTTGCTGCTGCTGCGCGCAGGTGAGGGCAATCTGGCAGAACGCTATCTGACCCATCTGGTGGAAAGCCTTGATCCAGTGCAAGCCAACCAATTGGGCGATCTGGTGATCGAGCTGAAGGAACCTCACCTTGCGGTCATGATCGCCAAACGCGCGGCAACGACTGGCACTGTGCTGCCAGCCGCCTACTACCCGGTGCATCCGGTGGCCGATATGGGTCTGCCCATGGCGAAAGAGATGACTTTGGCGATCGCCCGTCGCGAAAGCGAGTTTGACCCAGTGGTGGTCAGCGGCGCGGGCGCGCGGGGGCTGATGCAGGTGATGCCTGCGACGGCCAAGCTGGTGGCCAAGGAACTGGGCATTCTCAGTGGTCATCAGACGGGACGGTTGACCTCGGACTGGCAGTACAATGCCAAGCTGGGGGCCAATTACCTGTCGGGCCTGGCGGCGGATTTCAACGGCAATGTGGTCATGATGGCCGCCGGGTATAACGCAGGACCTAAACGCCCAATGTCGTGGATGGATCGTTTCGGGGACCCGCGCCGAGGCGACATTGACGTGATCGACTGGATCGAGATGATCCCGTTCACCGAAACCCGCAACTACGTGATGCGCGTGGCCGAAAGCCTGCCGGTCTATCGCGCACGACTGGGCAAGCCAGCATTGCCGGTGCCGTTTTCGCAAGAGCTGACCGGATCAACTCTGGCGTCGTTCGCGCCATAGGGTAAACAGGCCAGCCGCGATCACTAGCCCGGCGCCGATAACAACCGCCGGGCGCAGGGCTTCGCCAAAGACCGAGATCCCGAGGATCGCGCTCCACATCAGGTGGAAATAGGCAAAGGGCTGGACCGCGCTGGCTTCGGCCACTTCATAACATTTGATCAGCAGACCGTGGCCAAGAACGCCGGTCACGCACAGCAGGCCCATCCAGCCCCAGTCGTGCGGGCGCATCGGCTCCCAAAACCAGACACCTATGACGGTCATTGCGGCGGCTCCGGCAACGCCGGTCCAGAAAAAGCTGGTTGCGGCGCTGTCGCGGCGGGCCGCATAGCGGGTCAACAGCCCGTAGACCGCGAACATAAATGCCGAGATCAGAGGGATCACGGCCCAGGGGTTAAAGACCCCTGCCCCGGGTTGCAGAATGATCAGCACACCCACGCAGCCCACGCCGATGGCCACCCATCTGCGCCAACCGACCCGTTCACCCAGAACCGGCCCGCTGAGTGCAGCGATCAGCAGCGGATAACAGATGAACACCGCCTGGCTTTCGATGAGGCCAAGGATCGTAAAGGCATAAACGGCGACGCAGATCTCGGTTGCCAGCAACACACCGCGTACGATTTGCAACCCCAACTGGCTGGTCCGCGCTGTTGCCTTGATCCCTCCGGTCGCGCGCAACGCCAGCGCCACGACAAACGCGGCAAAAAACCAATATCGGATCATGACCACCATGTACGTGTTGTACGCCCCCGCCAGATGGCGCGAGATACCGTCCTGCAACGCAAAAACCACAGTGGCCGCGATCATCAGCGCAATGCCTGCGCGAACGTTGTTCTGTTGCGTCATGCCTTGAACGCCCGTGTCATGTGGCGCTTGCGGCCATATCCGGGCGTTCGGGTAACGTCAAAGCCGGCCTCCTGCAATCCGCGCCGCACAAAACCAGCCGCAGTATAGGTGGCTGCGGTGCCGCCCTGCATCGTGTGATCGGCAACCGCCTGCATCAGGTCCGCCCCCCATAGTTCGGGGTTTTTGGCCGGAGAGAACCCGTCCAGAAACCAGGCGTCGACGGATCCCTCCCAATCAGGCAGGGTGCGGCGCGCGTCGCCCTCGACCACTTGCAATTGCAACGTACCGAGATCGCAATGCCCCCCTTGCCAGCGCGCCAGAAACCGCGTGCTCCACGCGGCCAGTTCCGGGAAGGCCTCCAGCGCGCGGGACATGTCGGCAGGGTCCATCGGGAACGCCTCGAAACTGGTAAAGCGCAAAGGCGTGGTCTGGCCGGTGTTTTCCCACTCGGACCAGGCGGTCAGCATGTTCAGGCCGGTGCCAAAACCAAGCTCTGCAATATGAAACCCCGGCGCGAACCGCGCGGGCAGATCGTTGCCCGCCAGGAAGACGTGGCGCGTCTCTTCCAACCCGTTCTGCAACGAGTAATACGGGTCGTCGAACTGGTCCGAGACCGGAATCTGATCCTCGGTCCACGTCAAATTGGCACGCTGGTTTGCCATCGGGTATTCCTGTAGCTAGACCGCGCGACACTGAACAAGGAAATGAGGATTGGCAATGGTCGATGTAACAGTGCGTGGTGCGGGGATTTTCGGCCTGTCGATCGCCTGGGCCTGCGCCCGACGCGGCGCCAAAGTTCAGATCGTCGACCCCTACGGTGCCGGATCGGGATCCAGCGGGGGTCTGGTTGGCGCGTTGGCCCCGCATGTGCCGGAAAACTGGAACAGCAAGAAGGCGTTTCAATTCGATAGCCTGATCATGGCCGAGCCGTTCTGGAAACAGGTCGAGGCAACCGGCGGCGTGTCTCCGGGGTATGGTCGATTGGGGCGGATCCAACCCATCGCCGACGCCCGTACGCTCGAATTGGCACGCGCCCGCGAAACCAGCGCCGAAGACCTGTGGCAAGGCCGTGCGGTATGGCGTGTCAGGTCGGTGGACGAGGTTGGAGCGTGGTGCCCGCCCAGCCCGACAGGTTTTGTCATCCACGACACCCTCAGCGCGCGTATGCATCCGCGCCGCGCCTGCGCCGCGCTTGTGGCGGCATTGGGCGTCATGGGGATCCAGGTTGTCACTGATGCCGCGGACAAAGGGCAAGTCATCCATGCCACCGGCGTCGCAGGGCTGATCGAGCTGAGTACCGCCTTCGGCAAAACGGTTGGCAACGGCGTCAAAGGCCAGGCCGCGCTGTTACGATTTGATGCGGGCGACGCCCCGCAACTGTTCGCCGACGCGATCCATATCGTGCCGCATGCGGACGGCACTCTGGCCATCGGGTCGACCTCGGAACGCGACTACGACGATCCCACCAGCACGGACACGCAACTCGATGACGTGATCGAGCGCGCCATGCGTGCGGTTCCGGTTTTGCACGGGGCTGAGGTCATTGAACGCTGGGCCGGAGTTCGCCCCCGCAGCAAAAGCCGCGCGCCGATGCTGGGGGCGCATCCGCTGCACGAGGGGCAGTTTATCGCCAATGGCGGTTTCAAGATCGGGTTCGGTATGGCCCCGAAAGTGGCCGCGGTTATGGCTGATCTGGTTCTGGAAGATCGCGACACGATCGCACCCGAGTTTCGACCCGAAGCGTCACTCTGACCCCGCTGTCGCCTCGGCCAGCATGCATTGCCGCCCGTCGGGACCGCGCACCCAGAACGCATTTCCGTTTCGACACAAGGTTGCGGTTTCAAAATGAACAAGCGGGGACGTCCCCCGAAACGAGAACGCCGCCAAAGGTCCGATCAACTCGGTGGCAAACAACATCAGCAGCTGCGCCAGCAATGGGCCATGCACGACCAGCCCGGCATAGCCTTCGACGTCGCGGGCATAGTCCAGATCATAGTGAATCCTGTGTCCGTTGAAGGTCAGCGCCGAATAGCGAAACAGCAGGGTTGAATCGAACGTGACTTCCTTGCGGTCGGTTTCGTCCTTCCGGGCGATGGGCGGCGTTGGTGTCGGCGCGCCCTCTGCCGGATCGTGCCGATAGACCAGGTCCTGCCATTCGGTCACGCATAACTCATCCCGCTGCCAAACCTCGTGGCGCAGCGTCACGAAACCCAGCGGCCCCGACCTGCCCGTCTTGGATTGCGCCTGTTCCAGAACCGACCGGCGTTGCGCCCGGGTTCCTGCCACTAGCGGCGCGTGAAATAGCAGCCGACCACCCGCCCACATGCGTCTCAGCAGGCCCATGTCCGGAATCAGGCCCTGCCCCACTTTCGGATGCCCGTCGCGCCCGAGATCATCCGGTTGCTGCGGCGACCAAAAATAAAGCCGATGAAAGAACGGCGGCAGCGGCACGCCATCGGCAATCGTGATGTCCTGCGACAGCGCCGTTTGCAGCGCGGCAGCGCGCGCGGGGTCGATCACGTCGTGCCGGGTCTCTTCGGGCTTGCTAATTTCCATGCGGCGAGACTAGGCGGCGCGCGGTGCAGTAACAAGCTGCCGGTTCAGAACCCGGCAGTTGCACGCAGCTTTTGCATCAGTGTGTGCAGGCTTTTCTCGTAGCGCTCGTTGACCAGTTTGCCTTGCTCGTCAAACTCGTTGGAGCTGTTGGCCAGATGAATTTCCGGGCCCTGCAGGATACAGGGCTGAAACGGCACCATGCAGGCGCGCAGGATCATCTGCGCACGCTCGCCACCGGCGCGGCCCGCTGCGGCGGACATCACGGCCACGGGCTTGTTGGCCCACGGGTTGCCCTTGGTCCGACTGACCCAGTCCAGCGCGTTTTTCAGCACGCCCGACGGGCCTTTGTTGTATTCGGGGGTCGAAATGACGACTGCATGGGCCTGTGCAATCTGATCGGCGAGCGTCTGTACCGCTGTGGGGATGCCCTCGCCTTCTTCCAGATCACCGTCATAAAGAGGCAGGTTCAGATCGGCCTCGATAAAACTGCCGGGTTCGAACAGGCGGGCGGCTTCACGCATCAATTTGCGGTTGGTCGCGTTTTGGCGCAGCGACCCGGACAGGCCAAGCAGGATCGGTTCGGACATCGGGGGAAACTCCGGTTTGTTGCGGTTACCTGTCTACACCCGGATAGGGATCAGCTAAATACCCGTTGACGCACAGTCACTGCGCGCGGGCCAGGGCACCGTATCGCAGAGCCCTGCATCCACGCAGGTCCTGGATCAGGCGTTGCCGCTGGGGACGATGACAATCTCGACGCGGCGGTTCTGCGCTTTGCCTTCCGGCGTCAGGTTGGACGCGATCGGGTTGTTTTCACCCTGCCCGATTGTGGTGATGCGGCCATAGCTGACGCCGTTGGCTTGAAGGATATCCGCCACCGCATTGGCACGACGAACCGAGAGTCCCTGATTATAGGCCGCATCCCCGTCGCTGTCGGTGTGTCCGATGATCTGCACGTTCGAATTCGGGTAGTTGACCAAGTTCTGCCCAACCCGCACCAGATCTGAACGCAGAGCCGGGCGCACGGTGGCGCTGTCGGTGTCAAAGGTGATGTCGTTCGGCACGGTCACGATCAGGCGGTCACCGGCGTTGACGATGGTTATGCCGTCATTGGCCAGCTGCTGGCGCAGTTCTGCGGCCTGTTTGTCCAGTTGATTGCCGATCAACCCGCCACCGGCCGCGCCGATGGCGCCTCCGGCCAGCGCACCCAACAACGGGTCCGAGTCATTGGCAATGGCGCCGACACCTGCTCCGACAAGACCGCCCAGAATCGCACCTTGTTTGGCATTTTGATTGGGGTCGCTGGGCAGGTTCAGGGTTCCCGGGTCCGTACAGGCCCCCAGCACCAACGCCGAACACAGCCCTAAAGGCAGTACATACTTGGAAATGGTCATAAAATCACCTTCTGCTCCGATACCCGTTTGCCGGGTTTGCTTCGTTCGGCGCAGTATAGCATTCGGTCCGCAGGGGGTCTCAAGCAACAAATCGGTGAGATCGGCAAATACCTGCCGCCTAGGCCACACCGTGGGATTCGTTTGTATCGCTCCAGCGGTTCTGTTCCTGCCAAAGCGACCTCAGCGGCTCGCCCTGCCCGCTAAAGTGATCATCGACCAGATCGCAAGACCAGATGCGGTCGGTTCTGAAATGCCGGAATCCATTGCGCAACTCGCACCACCCGGCCAGCATCGTACATTCGATATGGTAGATCAGCGCAACGGGACGGATGACCCGTTCCGTGCGGCTATCATCCGAGGCCTGATAGGTGATCCGAATTTTCTGCTCGGCCCGGATCGCCTCGCGGTAGGTCGCTATGGTCACGCATCCCTTGGCCGGATCATCCAGCGGGGCGCCCCAGGGAGCGACCTGCAACCAGTCTGCGGGCGCGCGCAGCGCCTCGATCTTGCGGCACACGCGATTTGCGGCCCGTTGTAACGTGCTGTCCCCGGTGCGGGCCAGCATCGACAGACCAACCCACAAAGCCTCGACCTCTTCGGCATCAAAATTCAGCGGCGGCAGATCATAGCCGCGCCGCATCAGATACCCCACGCCAGCCTCGCCTTCGATGGGTGTGCGCTGCGCCTGCAAGGCGGCAATATCGCGATAGACCGTGCGCACTGACACTTCGAGCTTTGTCGCCAGTTCTTCCGCCGTCACCGGCCCAGCCGATGCGCGAAGAATCTGAATGATTTCAAACAGACGAGCTGATCTGCGCATCGCCACCTCCCTATCGTCTGCTGACAGTTTAGCACATCCCCCTGACAGCGTGGTGTCAGGAGCGCTTGGCCATATTGACCCCAGCTTTCAAGAAAGGAGATTGCCATGCCAAGCCGCGACAACCACGTTATGATGACCCTGAAACTGGACCGCTGGGCACAGGATCACACCTTGCGCGGGTTCGAGATCGAGCGCGAACTGGCCGCCACCCGCAATCGCGTATCTGCGCGGCCCCGGAAACGCACACGGCGCTTTTCATTGGGGAACCTGAAAACGCTGTGGACAGCCTGGGCCTGAGATCAAAAGTCAGGCCGTGCCCGAAACTTCATCGCAATGCCACCTTCGGGGTGTTTCAGGCGCAATTCCTCGGAATGCAGCATAAGTCGGGGGAAGTCCCGGGCCGCCCCTTCAGCGTAAAAGGGGTCACCCAGGATCGGATGCCCAAGCGCCTGCATGTGTACCCGCAGTTGATGCGATCGGCCCGTCTTGGGAAACAGGCGGATGCGGGTCGTGTCACCTTCGGTCCGAACCACGCGCCAGTCGGTCACCGCCGGCTTGCCGGTATCATGACACACCATCTGGCGTGGACGATTGGGCCAGTCCACGATCAGCGGCAAGTCCACCGTACCGGTCTTAGCAGAGACCTGCCCCCAGACCCGCGCAATATAGGTCTTGCGGGTCTGGCGTTTTTCGAACTGCAACCCCAGATGGCGCTGCGCATGCGGAGACTGGGCAAAGACCATGACCCCCGAAGTGTCGCGATCCAGCCGATGAACCAACAACGCCTGTGGAAAAGCAACCTGTACCCGGGTTAGCAGACAATCCGCCAGATGTTCGCCCCGTCCGGGAACCGACAGCAACCCCGGGGGTTTGTTCACCACAATCAGCTGCTCATCCTCGTGCAGCACGTCCAGAGGGGTCGTCGGAGGGTCATAGGTCTCACTCATGCGCGCCTGACTAACGCAGTGCGCGACCTCCCGCAACGTCGTCCTTGCCTGGTGGCAGTCATTCGGCAACTCTGCCCGCAGGCAGAGAGGAGACATCATGCACCCCACAATCGCACGCATGCAGGAAGTAGTCGCCAAAGGCGATGAAAGCTTGATTCTCGAGCTGCTGGCCGAAGATGTGCGGTTTTCACCGCCAACCTACTACAGCACCTGGACGGGCCGTGCGCCAGTGGCGGCGGTGTTAGGGCATGTTGGACAGGTGTTCTCGGACTTCCACTACCGGCGGATCATGGGCGAAGGCAAAGATTGGGCGTTGGAGTTTCAGTGCAAAGTGGGTGACCTTGACGCCGTCGGTGTCGACCTGATCACCCTGAATGACGACGGATTGATACAAGAGTTCGAGGTTGTCATGCGCCCCTACAAAACCACCGGAGCGTTGCGCGATGCGATGATGGCGCGGGTCACAACGGACCCGAGGTTTCTTGCCTTCAAAGACGCTCTTGGCTGATCATGCCAACGCTGGTGTCTGCCGATCAGGTTCTGCGTATCCCCTTGCTACCGGTGCTTGCTGCACAGGCGATTGCGGTGCGCCGCAATGCAACGTTGATGCCGGAACCCACAGGACCACGCGAAGGGCGCGCCGGGCGCGGCCCCCGGTTGCGACTGCTGATTACCGGCGACAGCTCAGCAGCCGGGGTTGGCGCAGGCACACAAGATCAGGCGCTGTCGGGTCAGCTGGTGGCTGCTCTGGCCCGTCACTACAGCGTTGAATGGCGACTTGAGGCAACAACCGGGCACACGACCTTGGATACGCTGAGCCGGTTGGAGGCTCTGGAAAACACCTTTGATGCTGCGGTCACCGCTTTGGGCGTGAACGATGTGACGCGCGCCGTCACGCAGCGGCAGTTCATAGCACAGCAAACGCTCCTGCTGACCCATCTGACCGGTGCTCTGCGCGCGCGCCGCGTTGTAGTTACCGGAGTGCCGCAGATGAACCGGTTTCCGGCGCTGCCGTATCCACTGGCCTGGGTCCTCGGGCGGCAGGCCGCTCGGCTGGATCGGGGCTTGCAACAGGTCGCGGCTGCGTTCCCGGGTGCCCGGCATCTCTCGCTGAACCTGCCTGACGACCCCGCACTGGCCGCATCGGACGGGTATCACCCCAGCCCCAAAGCCTATCGGCTATGGGCCGAGGCTGCCGCTCTGCTGCTACGTCAGGCCTGAGCTCGCATTTGCCGGATCATGGGCACGCTATAGACAACAAGAGCTGTCCAGATCAGCGGAAACGCGATCATCCGGCCGCGGTCTATTTGCTCGCCGAACACCGTAATCGCGGTAACGAAGATCATGGTCGGCGCAATGTACTGCAAGATGCCCATCGTCGACAGCCGCACCAGCTTGGCCCCGTTTGCGTAAACCAGCAATGGAACCGCCGTAACCACCCCGGCTCCTACCAGCAACATCGTATCGGCGGACGCGCCTCCGAAGTGCCCGGTACCGCTTGCACCCAGCCAGGTTACATAGGCCAGAGCTGGGATCAGCAGGATCAGAACTTCCAGCAAAAACCCCTGATTGGGTCCGATGGGCAACGAGCGTTTGAAAAACGCGTAAAAGCCCCAACTGACCATCAGGCCCAGCGCGGCCCATGGCAGCCTACCCGCCTCAAGCACCAGCACAAGCACCCCAAGCGCCGCCAGCCCAACAGCCATCAACTGGGTCCGGTTCAGCGGCTCTCGCAGCAAGATTGCTCCCAACGCGATGCTGAACAGCGGGTTGATGTAGTACCCCAGCGCCGCATCCAAAGCTTTGCCGTTTGCAATCGCCCAGACAAAGATGCCCCAGTTCACCGAAATCAGCGCCGCTGTCAGGCAGCCCATTCCCAGCATCTGAGGGCTCCGCAGTGCTGCCTTCAGGTCTTTGGTACGCCCAAGCGCGATCAGCAACAATCCAGCCACCGGAACGGACCAGATGACCCGGTGTGCGACGATCTCAACCGGGCCGATATGGGCCATCGCCTTCATGTAAAGCGGCAGGAAGCCCCACAAAACATAGGCCGTCACCGCCAAAGCCAACCCTTTGGGCGTGTCCACGTTCTGCGGCGGTGTTTGAGGGGTCGCCATCACAGATCTCCGATTGATACCGTGTTTCTCTACGGCAAATCAGACCGGGTTGGGAACTGCGAAAACTGTGAAGCCGGTCATCAGGAATTCTGATATGTCGCACCTGTGCGCACCCCCGCCGCCCGTAACAGAGGTCTGTTTCGGTACACGCGGCGGGGACAGCGGCCGTCTTAGTCGCGGGTCAGGTTTTGACCCGCTCGGATTTGGGGTCATACATCGGCTTTAGCGACGCTTCGGCTTTGACCTTGACACCGCAGACGTCGATCTCATAGCTCGACGCCAGCACGTCCGCCGCCTTCTCGCCGTCGCAAGGAACATAACCCAAACCTATGGCACCGCCGAGCGTGTGGCCATAATTGCCCGAGCTCAGATATCCCACATACTCTCCGTCCCGTACGATCGGTTCGTTGTGGAACAGCAAGGGTTCGGGGTCCGTCAGTTTGAACTGAACCAATCGGGCTTTCGGACCACTCTCCTTGCGGGCGATGACCGCCTCGCGCCCGATGAAATCACAGCCTTTGTCGACCTTGACCGCAAAGCCTAGCCCCGCGTCAACGACGTGGTCTTCGCAGGTGATGTCATGCCCGAAATGGCGGAAACCTTTCTCGATGCGGCAACTGTCCATCATGTGCATCCCGCACAGCTTCAGCCCCATTCCCTGCCCGGCTTCGTGCAGGGTTTCGAATGCGTGACCAGCCATGTCAGCAGAGACATAGATCTCCCAGCCGAGTTCGCCGACATAGGTCACACGATGTGCCCGGGCCAGCCCCATGCCAAGCTCGATCTCTTGCGCGGTGCCAAAGGGGTTGGTCGCATTCGAAAAGTCGTTGGGCGAGACCTTTTCAAGCAAGGCGCGCGCGTTTGGCCCCATGACCGCTAGAACGCCCTCACCTGCGGTTACATCTGTGATGACCACCCTGAAGTCGCCCACGTGGCGCATCATCCATGTCTGATCTGCAAGACGCGTCGCCGCCGGTGTCACCACCAGATAGGCAGTCTCAGATAGGCGCGTGACGGTCACATCCGCCTCGATTCCGCCGGTGCGGTTCAGGAATTGAGTATAGACGATCTTACCGTTCGGCACCGAATAGTCGCCGCCGCCGATGTAATTCAGAAACGCCTCGGCATCGGAGCCTTCGACGCGGACCTTGCCGAAGGACGACATGTCATACATGCCGACATTTTCGCGGACCGCGCGGTGTTCGGCCGCCGAGTTTTCGAACCAGTTCTGGCGCTTCCAGCTATACTTGTATTCGCGCTCTTGCCCTTCGGTCGCAAACCAGTTGGCGCGTTCCCAACCGGCGATTTCACCCATGACAGCGCCCTGTTCCAACAGGTGATGGTGGAACGGAGTGCGACGCACACCCCGGGCGGTCGCCTTTTGCAAATAGGGGAAGTGATCCGCATAAAGCAGGCCCAAAGTCTCTTTCGAGCGTTCGAACAGATATTTCTTGTTGCCCTGAAACGGCTGCATCCGGCTGATGTCAACATCGCCCAGGTCAAAGGGCTTCTCACCGGTATCCATCCACTCGGCCAAGGCCATACCGGCACCACCTGCCGACTGGATGCCAATCGAGTTGAACCCGGCAGCGACCCAGACATTGTCCATCTCGGGCGCAAGCCCCAGATGGTAGGCGTCGTCTGGTGTAAAGGATTCCGGGCCGTTGAAGAAGGTATGAATCCCGGCCTCCGCCAACATCGGCATCCGGTTCACTGCAGCTTCGAGGATCGGTTCGAAATGGTCGAAATCCTCAGGCAGCTGGTCAAATTCAAAACTGTCCGGAATGCCATCCATTCCCCAGGGCTTGGCGTTGGGTTCAAAGGCACCCAGCAGGATTTTTCCCGCGTCTTCCTTGTAGTAGGCGCATTCATCCGGAACCCGCAGCACCGGCAGTTGTTTCAATCCATCGATGCCCTCGGTGACGATGTAGAAATGTTCGCAGGCATGCAGCGGAACATTGACGCCCGCCATGCGGCCGACTTCGTGGCCCCACATACCCGCACAGTTCACCACCATGTCACATTCGATATGACCCGAGGCGCTGCCGTCATCTGCGACCCAATCAACGCCGGTCACTTTACGTCCCTGCCTGATTATTTCAGTGACTTTCACGCGTTCCTTGACGATGCCCCCACGCTGACGCGCACCTTTGGCCAGTGCCAGGGCGATGTTCGCCGGATCACCCTGCCCGTCAAGCGGCAGATAAACCGCGCCTTTCACGTCTTCGATATTCAGATGCGGATAAAGCTCGGCCACCCGCTCGTTCGAGATTTCTTCGACCTCGACACCAAAGGCACGCGCCATTGCCGCCTGGCGATAGATCTCTTCCTTGCGCTCATCCGTCAGCGCAACAGTGATCGAGCCGCAGCGCTTGAACCCGGTGGCAACGCCGGTTTCCTCTTCCAGCGAACCGTAGAGTTCCTGGCTGTATTTCGCCAGTTTGGTCATATTCGCTGTCGCGCGCAGCTGCGCGATCAGGCCCGCTGCGTGCCAGGTGGTGCCGCTGGTCAGTTGCTTGCGCTCCAGCAAAACAACATCGTTCCAGCCTTTCTTGGTCAGGTGATAGGCAACCGAGCATCCGATCACGCCACCGCCGATGATGACGACACGTGCCTTGTTGGGAAGATCCGCCATTCTGATGACTCCGCATTAGAGGTTTTCGCCAAAATGGCACGGATAGGCGACGGCAAATGTGTGAAAAACGTCAATTGCCGCGCAAAAATCACCTTTGTGCAGATTGCCGTCTCGCGCGCCTTTGGGCGACCGGTGTGACGCCGAAGAAGCTCTTGTAGATCGATGAGAACCCATTGGGAAACCCGCAGGCCAATCCGATTTCACGCACGCTCATGGTGGTGTTCAGAAGCAGGTTGTTCGCCTTGGCCAGCCGCATCTCGCGATAGAACCCGTTGGGCGTGGTGCCGAAAAAGGACCTGAACTTGCGCTCCAGCGAACGGTTGGACAGGCCCAGCGCTTCGACGATTTCATTGATCGGCAGAGGGTCTTCGATATTGGCCTGCATCTGTTTGATGCATTGATCCAGTTTGGCGTCGCCGGTAGCGGTGTTCTTGAAGCCCGAAAACGGTTGCAGCGACGAGAAATCCCGGATGTTTTCATGCAACATGATATCGGCGACCGTCATTTTTGCCGGGCCCGAAATATGCCTGCCGATCACGGCAAGGATGACATCGGTCGTCGCCTCCATCCCAGCGCAGGTGACCACAGCACCCTGTTCGGTCGCAAGCGAAAGCTTCGCCTCGAACCGGGCACCGCGTTCCCGCAGGAACGAGGCGTTTTCCCAATGGGTCGCCAGATCAGCGCTGCCTTTTTCGTCGATATAGCGACTGGCGGCCTCGGCCAGCAGAAACACCTGCGCGCCGTGATAGGTGTAATCGGAAACCGTCCGCCCAAGCGACAAGTCCGGCTGATCCGGGTCCGAATTGCCGATTACAAACAAATAGTTCGCTCGCGGTCTGGCCGGGATCGGTTCGGTGGGAATTTTCGCGCAACTGCTGCTATCGACAGGTCCGCCTTTCAGCGACCGGTAGGTGTAGCTGAAGGGTGGCCGGGGACAGACCCGGTTGGCCAGACGCAGCACCTCGACCAGCGAGGCAAATTCGAGCAGCACGTATCCCGGTGCGACGAGAATATCGAAATGGATCTGTTCGCCGGTCCTTTCTGCGTTACCGAATGACGAACGGGCTTGCATGGTTGGTTCCCTCAAACAATCCTGTGCCCGGCGCTGCGCAGCCGTTCGGCCAGAACCTCGATGTGGTCCGGGCCAACCTCGCAGCAGCCACCGACCAGTGTCGCGCCCTGATCCACCCAACGCATTGCGTGATCGGCGTAGGCATCCGGTCCAAGATCGTGACGCCGCTCTAACGCGTCCACGGTTGGCGCGTCCTGCAAAAACCCATCCGAGATGCCGGTGAACCCATTGGCATAGGCCCCAATGGGCACTCCCATAGCCGCGATGACGGCCAGCGCAGCCGGGATCGCTTCGGGGCGCGAACAATTGATCAACAATGCCTGCGGTTTGAACCGCGCGACCAGCGGCGCGACGTCGGACAAGGCTTCGCCCGATCGCAAGCGATTGCCGTCGTCATCCAGAACGGTCAGGGCCAGCCAGACAGGTTTGCCGCAATTCTGCGTGCCCAACAGGGTGCCTTCGGCCTCTTGCAGGGATGACACCGTTTCGATCAGAAATACATCGACGCGATGCGCCATCAACGTAACCAGTTCGGCGTATTTCGCTGCGGCATCATTCGGATCGGGGTTCAGATCGGGCCGGTAGCTGGCCAGCAACGGCCCCAATGACCCAGCGATCCTGCCGTGACCACCATCACGAGCGCGCTCGGCCTGTGATACGGCGGCATTGATCAGGGTCGGAAGCTGATCTTCCAGGCCGACCCTTTCAAGCCGGGACCGATGCACGGCATAGGTATTCGTGGTCGCAACCGTGGCACCGCGCCGAAAATATTCGGCATGCACATCCCCGACCAGATCAGGGCGATCCATCATGACGCGTGTGGACCATAGCGGCGTTGGCTTCTCGCCGCTGCGGTGGACCAGTTCCTGCCCGATCGACCCATCAAGAAGTGTGATATCTGCCAAAACCAGCCTCCTTATGGAATCAAAACGAGTTTCCCCGGCAATGCCTTGGACTGAAACTCTTTCTGAGCCTGTTCGATATCACGCAGCGGATAGGTTTTCGAGATCAACGGCCGGATGCTGCCCGCATTCATCAGCCCGACCAGCCGGGCGAAGACGTCATAGCTCTGATGGGTACAGCCGTGAATCGTAATGTCGCGCAGGTAGATATCGCGCAGATCGGCCTGAACCATCGGCCCTGCGATTGCCCCTGATACCGCATAATGTCCCCCTGGCCTTAACGCGAGGATCAGGCCCGGCCAGGCGGGGCCGCCGACAACGTCTATCACGATGTCGAACATGTCCTTGGGCAGAGGCGCGTCACGGTCGAATGTGCCCTGTACACCCTGCGCCTTGACCACCTCGGCCTTGGCCGCCCCGGTCACACCCCAGACGGTTGCCCCGCGCAGCGAGGCAAGTTGCACGGCGGCCAGCCCCACACCACCCGAAGCGCCCGTGACAAGGACCTTGTGCCCCGCCGTGACACCTGCGCGGCTCAGCAGGTTTTCGGCGGTCCCAAAGGCACAGGGGATTGCGGCGATTTCGACATCTGACAGAGGCGAGGCGGTTACGTCATAAAGATCATCTGCCTCGACCAGACAATATTGCGCAAACGCCCCGTCGATTTCCGAGCCCAGCGCGATGAAGCCTTGCGGATTGCCCGGGCGCGGGCGCGGCAGGTTTATCGGACATGTCACCCTTTGACCTGCTTTGAACCCGGTCTCGGGTCCAGCGACCCCGACGATTCCGCACAAATCGCCGCCTTGTATGCGCGGAAAGGTCAGGGCACCGCCCCAGCCACCCGCTTCGACATCCTGATCCACGTCATCGGTCGCGCCGGTCACATCGGACGAATACCAGCCGATGCGCGTGTTGATATCGGTGTTGTTCACCCCCGCTGCGGTAACCCGGACCAGAACCTGACCGGGGCCGGGCACCGGCACGGGGATGTCCTTGCGCCATTCCAGCGCATCTGGCCCGCCGTGGCGGGTCAGATAGACGCCGGACATGGTGCGCTGCTCCGCCATGGTCAGGCCCGCAGCCTCTCGTTCGCGGGATCCCAGAGCGGTTGATCCTCTTGCACCACAGCGCGGCATTTCTGGCCGTAGATTTCGACCTCAAGCTCTGTCCCGGGCTGGGCGGCGTCGGTCTTGACCATGCCCAGCGCGATGGATTTTCCGACACGATAGCCCCAAGCGCCCGAGGTTGTCTCACCCACGATCTCACCATTCTGCCAGATGCAGGACATGTAAGGCGCATCGCAGTCACCGGCCTCAACCGTCAGCGTCACAAAGGCTTTCTTCACGCCCTGCTGCTTTTCGTTCTGGATTGCCGCTTTGCCCGGAAAGTCTTGCGGCTTGTCCAGTTTGACAAAGCGTTCCAGACCGCCTTCCAGAAGCGAGTAGTCGGTCGACAGATCGCCCTTCCACGCGCGGTAACCTTTTTCGATGCGCAGCGAGTTCAGGGCATACATGCCGAACGGCTTGGCACCTGCCGCAAGAATTGCGTCGTAAATGGCGGGCATGTCTGCGTTTTCGGCATGAACCTCCCACCCCAATTCACCGGCAAAGGATACCCGCAAAAGCGCAACCCAACCGCCTTTGATTTCGCTTTCCTGAAAACTGAGCCACGGCAGGGTCAGGTCGGCATCGCAGACCTTGGCAAGAACCTCGCGGGATTTGGGGCCGGTTACGATCAGCGTATCCATCCGCGTGGTCCAGTCTTCCAAGGTGAAGCCCGCGCCAGCGGGAATGCGGCGCTCCAGCCATTCCCGGTCGTGCCATTGCGCCGTCGCCGCTGTCACCAGCACGAACAGGTCTTCGGCCTCGCGTGTCACGGACATCTCGGTCAGAATACGCCCGCGATCATCCGAGAAATAGACCAGCCCGACTCGGCCGATCTTGGGCAGCGATCCAGCCACCAGACCGCGAAGCCATTCATCCGCGCCCGGACCCTGGATTTTGAACCGGGAAAAACCTGGCAGGTCCAGCACGCCGCAATGGTCACGAACGGCCTCGCATTCTTCCTTGATGCGCTGCTCCCACGGGCCAGAACGACCCCAGGTATGGGTTGCGTTCAGCGAGGTGTCATCGCCCGGCTTTGCGAACCAGTTGGCGCGTTCCCAGCCGTTATAGGCACCCATAACGCCACCCAGCGCTTTGACCTTGTCATGCACCGGCGACAGTTTCTTGTCGCGCGCCGCAGGCCATTCATGGTGCGGGAAGTGCATGGCATATTCGTTGCCATAAACCTCCATGCCCTTTTGGTTGCAGTAATCCTGATCTGTGTAGTCGGTATAGCGACGCGGATCGACGGCCCACATATCCCATTCGGTCGCACCATCGACGATCCATTCCGCCAGCACTTTGCCGGCGCCACCGCCCTGCGCGATGCCGAAGGTAAAGGTGTGCGCCTCAAACGCGTTGTTCACACCGGGCATCGGACCGATCAGCGGCAAGCCATCCGGTGCGTAGGGGATCGGGCCGTTGATGACACGGCCAACCCCCGAGCTTGCCATCAGCGGCACCCTTTCCATCGCGTCGGTCACAATGTCTTCGATGCGGTCCAGATCGTCATTCCACAGCTGGAACGAGAAATCTTCAGGCATCGGGTCATCCTCGGTCATCCAATGGCCCTTGCAGTTGGGCTCGTAGGGACCAAGGTTGAAGCCGTTCTTTTCCTGCCGCAGATAGTACGAAATATCCACGTCGCGCAGCAGAGGCAGCTTGCTGCCGTTTTCCTTGGACCACGCCTCGATCTCGGGGATTTCGTCTGTCAGAAGGTACTGATGGCTCATGACCATCGCGGGAACTGTGCGGCCACCGAAGGGCTTGAACCATTCGCCCACACGCTGCGCGTAGTATCCGGCGGCGTTGACGACATAGTCACACGCAATGTCGCCCTTATCTGTGTGCACCGTCCAGGTTCCGTCATCGTGCTGGGTCACGCCCGTAGCCGGGCAGAAACGGATGATTTTCTGGCCCATATCGCGCGCGCCCTTGGCCAATGCCTGAGTCAACTGGGCCGGATCGATATCGCCATCGGTCGGGTCATACAGGACGCCTTCCAGATCATGCGTTTCCAGAAACGGATAACGTTTCTTGGCTTCTTCCGGCGTCCACATCTCCATCGGGATGCCCTGATAGCGGCCCATCGCCATGGCACGCTCGAATTCCTGCATCCGCTCTTTGCTGTGCGCCAGACGGATCGAGCCCGATACGTGGTAATTCATCGGATAGTCGACCTCTTCCGCCAGCCGAGAATACAGCTCGGTTGAATAGCGCTGCATATTCATGATCGCCCACGAGGTCGAAAAGGTCGGAACGTTGCCCGCCGCGTGCCAGGTCGAACCTGCGGTCAGTTCGTTCTTTTCCAGCAGCACGCAGTCTGTCCAGCCTTTCTTGGCCAGATGATACAGCGAGGAGGTCCCCACCACACCGCCACCGATAATGACCACGCGGGCTTTTGTCGGAAAATCACTCATGTGTCTTGATCCCTGTTACTGTGCCCGTCGGGGCAGATCGTCCGTGATGTCGTAATAGTCGCCCTTGTCCGCCACGAAGATGTGCTTGGCGAGCGAAAGGCCCGTGGGGTTGTCAAACGCCCCCATGGAAATCGAAATCGTGTCCTCGTCGTTATGCTGCCAGAAGAGGAACGAACCGCATTGCGCGCAGAATCCGCGCCGCGCGGTGTCCGAGGCGCGGAACCAGCGCAGCGTGTCGCTGGCTGTGAAGCGCAGGTTGTCTTGATGGGTCGATGTCGACGACCAGAAATGACCCGACTGCTTGCGGCACTGACCGCAATGGCAGGCCGAAGGCGGCGACAGTTCTCCCTCGACCGCAAATGCGACCGCGCCGCAGAGGCAGGAACCGATTGTCATATGATCTCCCATTTGCTGTGGACGTGGTGTTGGCACCCAGCAATATGCTGCAGATGATGAAACAAACCGCGATGACCCGGCGTGGTGACGAACACCACCCAGAACAGGGCGATTATGGTCCAGACTTCAACGCTCATCAGTAGACCGGCGGGGCGATGACCCAGATGGCCACAGCGGGCTCATCATACGGGTTTGCCCATTGATAGGGTTCGTGTTTGATGCGAAAACTGTCGCCCTCTCCAACGGTGAAGCTACGCGTACCAATGGTCAGATCCAGACGCCCCGAGACCACGTATCCGACCTCTTGCGTCGGTCGGTTGGCCGGAGTTTGCATTTTTGATTGCGGTTCGAACGTGGAATGGACCATCTCAAAATCATCGGTCAGATCAGGTGACAGAAGTTCCTCGATCAATCCTTCGCGGTTCGACCCCATCGGGCGGCGCGCGCCAGCGCGCACGACATAGCCCTGCTCATCCGCCGGGGCTGCTGAATGGGCAAACAGCATCGACATCGGAACCCCCAGGCATTGCGCAATCTGGCGCAGGTCCGAGATCGAGGGGTCCGATTTGTCACGCTCAACCTGACTGAACCACCCGACCGAACGATCCAGACGCGCGGCGATGTCAACCAAGGTCAACCCGCGCGCTTTTCGCAGCGCGCGGATGTCCGCTCCGAGTGTCGCACTTTGGGGGGCCTGGCTGTTCACGGCCGCTCCGATTCTCGTGAAATTTTCTCCTCGTTTTTCACGATGGCGCGAATCGGTGAAATTTCCAAGCATTTTTTCACTTGGGTCGCTATGCCCGATTGGCTATGTCCCGGGCATGTGGATTGCAGTGATCTATCTTTGGGCAATTAACGGTCTGACTTTGCTGTGTTTCGGCTGGGACGAAGCCCGGGCAAAGCGGCGCAAACGCCGCGTGCCCGAACGCAGGTTGCTATGGCTCGCAGCGCTGGGCGGCAGCCCGGGCGCGCTGTTGGGGCGATGGCTGTTCGGGCACAAATCCCGAAAGCGCGGCTTTTCCGCCTGGTTGTTCGGGGTGGCCGCCCTACAGTTCACGGCCTTGTATTTTGCATTCAGCTTCGGCGTACCGACCCTTGCGCCATGACTTTGCCCTGGTGGGCGTTCAATCAGCCGAACTCGCGAACATACATCTCAGTGCTATGGTTCGAGCGTTCCGGCCAAAGTTTGAAGCCGGACTTTTGCAGAACGCGGGCCGAGGCCGGGTTGTCGCGTCCGACACCGGCAACCAATCGCAGTGACGGGCCAGATGTCAATGCGGACAGAAGCCCCTTGAGCAGCTCTGAGGCGTAGCCCTTTCCCCATGCACTTTCTGCAAACAGGTAACCGATATGGATATCCGGGACTGCACCGGCATCAAAGTCACCAGCCAACACCAACAATCCGATCAGCTGAGCGTCGCTGCTTTGGCGAACCAGCAAGATCTCGCTTTCGGCGCGGCGGGCCGCGATCCAGTCGGGCACGCCCTGATCTGTCAGGTGCACGGGTGGCGGCAAAGTCTCAAAAACGGCAGGGGTCAGCAGCGCGGCAAGCTCTTCGGTCAGCCTGCGCCTCGCTTGCGGCTCTGAAAGCTCAACGTCCCAATGCCTGACCGAAAGGCGCGGCGTGAGGAATTGGTTCGGTATCATGCGTGATCCAGCGGATTACAGAATTTTCAAAATCTAGCAGGTCCTTTGCCAAAGCAAAACGTTAGACCCGCTCGATCGCTATGGCCGTACCTTCGCCGCCACCGATGCAGATCGCGGCGACGCCGCGTTGCAGATCGCGGGTTTCAAGCGCATTCAACAACGTCACTATGATCCGCGCACCGGATGCTCCGATTGGATGGCCCAATGCGCAGGCACCGCCGTTCACGTTCACGATCTCGCGCGACAAACCCATTTCGCGCATGAAGGCCATGGGAACCACGGCAAAGGCCTCGTTGACCTCCCACAGATCAACATCGTTTTTGGACCAGCCGATACGATCCAAAAGTTTCTGCGCCGCAGGCACCGGCGCAGTGGTGAACAGGCCCGGAGCCTGCGCGTGACTGGCATGACCCACAATACGGGCACGGACCGTCAGTCCCTGTGCCTGCGCCGCGGCCGCCGACGCCAGAACAAGCGCCGCCGCACCGTCCGAGATCGAAGAGGAATTGGCCGCTGTCACTGTTCCATCCTTGCGAAAGGCCGGTTTCAGGGTTGGAATTTTCTCAGGCCGCGCGGATTGAGGTTGCTCGTCTGTGCTTTGCATGAGGTCGCCTTTGCGCGCCCGAACCGTCACGGGCGTGATTTCACGGTCGAACGCGCCGCTTTGCTGCGCACTGATGGCGTTTGAGAGGGATTGCAGCGCATATTCGTCCTGCGCCTGACGCGTGAACTGATAGGTTTCGGCACAATCTTCGGCGAAAGTGCCCATCAGGCGGCCCTTGTCATAGGCATCTTCAAGCCCATCAAGGAACATGTGATCCACCACCTGACCATGACCGATCCGCGCACCGCCCCGCATCTTGGGCAGCAGATACGGAGCGTTGGTCATGCTCTCCATCCCGCCCGCGACCATGGTGTCCGCATGGCCCAGGGCAATCTGGTCAAAAGCCATCATCGCGGCCTTCATCCCCGATCCGCACATCTTGTTGAGAGTAGTCGCGGGCACGTCTTCGCCCAGACCGGCGGCAAATCCGGCTTGCCGCGCCGGGGCCTGACCCTGACCGGCGGGCAGAACGCAGCCCATCAGAACTTCGTCGACCGACTGCGCCCCTGCACCTTCCAGCGCTGCGCGGATGGCTGCGCCGCCTAATTCCGCAGCAGGGACGCCGTCAAACATGCCCTGAAACCCACCCATCGGCGTGCGGGCGGCCCCCGCGATCACAACTTCGTTCATCTGATGCCTCCCAGCGTTTTCCTCTCTTGGATACCGAATGGTAAGAATTGCCGTCTAGCGTATTTCTACGATCTGTTTTCAAACCGCAGGGGTGGCTGTCCATGAAGCTCAGCAGCAGCATGACCAACGATGCGCAGGTGATTTCCGTTCATTGCGACCGGATAGATGCCGCAATGGCCATTCAGTTCAAGGAAGACATGCGGACGGAAACCGAAAACGACAGCCTGCGCGTGATCCTGGATCTGTCCTCGGTTGAATTCATCGATTCCAGTGGGCTGGGGGCGATCGTCGCCTCGATGAAACAGTTGGGGGATGCACGCCGTCTGGATCTGGCGGGATTGCATCCTGTCGTCGAAAAGGTGTTTCGATTGACACGCATGGATACGGTGTTCCGGTTGTTTGCCTCACTGGACGATGCGCTGGCCGCAGGTTGCCACTGACACCGGTCGGGAGTGAATAGGCGTGGCCCAAAACTGCAAAAATGGCTGCATCGACCTGAGCTTTCCCGCCACCGAGGCCGAGGCGAGCGCAGGAATCGCAGACCTCAGCCGCCAGTTGATGGCGCATGGGGTTCCGACAGATCGGGCCGATGGCGTTAAGATCGCGCTGGCCGAGGCAATCAACAACGTGGTGGAACACGCCTATGACGGGTTGATGCCCGATGAAGTGCGGATTTGCTGCCGTCTGTCGGGCGAGTTTCTTGAAGTCGAGATCGTGGATACCGGCAACCCGATGCCCGGTCTTCAGCCGCCGGACGGCCCCCCGCCCACGGTCGAAGTTGCACGCAAAGACCTGCCCGAAGGGGGCTTTGGCTGGTTCATGATTCACAATCTGGCCAGCGCAGTTCGGTATGAAAGACATGACGGGTTTAACCGCCTGTGTTTGTCGTTTCGTTTTTCCGACGCGTCGTAACGGGCACCAAATGGTCACAATAAGGCCCAGATCGAACCATTGTCGCGCCGCAAACCCCGGTCAGAAAGGCAGGGTAGCTCAGATAGCTTCCCTCGGCGCCTAGCGTCACAGCCCCCACCCAGTGAACGGCGCCGAGGACCTCCCTCTCTCTTTGAATTTATTGGACAACCCGGCATCCGGGCTTAGAGTTCGCCTGACCAATTCAGGGGACATCACAATGCGCGACCTGCATCTGCCCGGCCGATCCGAGGTTCTGTCGACACAAGGCATGTGTGCTACATCACATCCTCTGGCCGCCAAAACGGCATTGGACATCCTGGCGCGCGGCGGCAATGCCATGGATGCGGCCATCGCCGGCGCCGTCCTGTTGGGACTTTGCGAACCGCAGATGACCGGGCTTGGCGGCGATTGTTTTGTGCTGTTCAACCGCGCGGGCGAGGACAAGGTTCGCGCGCTAAACGGCTCTGGTCGCGCGCCGATGGCTGCGGATGCCGCGACTTTGCGGGAAAGGGGGCTAACCACCGTCCCCATAAACAGCCCAGACGCCGTGACGATCCCGGGCGCAGTGGATGCGTTTTGCCATCTTGCCGGAACCGAAGGTCGTATGGGCCTGGACGCAATCCTGCAACCGGCCATCCACTATGCCGATACCGGGGTCCCAGTCGCACCTCGCGTCGCATTCGACTGGGCCGAAGGCGAAGCAACGTTGCAGGGCGCTGCCCGCCAGCACTTTCTGAGCGACGGGACCGTACCGCGAATCGGCCAAGTCTTTCGTGCGCCTGGCCAGGCCGAAGTTCTGCGCCGCATCGCAAAGGATGGCAGGGATGCGTTCTATACCGGCGAAATTGCGCAGGACATGGTGGACGCTCTGACAAAGCTGGGTGGCGTTCATACGACCGACGACTTTGCCGCAACCACCTGCGATGAAACCAAGCCCGTTGGCAGCAACTACGCCGGTGTCGAATTGCTGGAGCATCCGCCCAATGGTCAGGGCGCGACCGCGTTGCTTTTGTTGAACATTCTCTCGCATTTCGACATGTCAGCGATGGATCCGTGGGGGGCCGAGCGTATTCACATCGAAGCCGAGGCCACCAAACTGGCCTATGACGCCCGCAACCGTTTTATCGCAGATCCCGATCACACCGCTCGGATGGCGCATTTTTTGGCCCCTGAAACAGCAACCCGTCTGGCGGCCCTGATCGACCCGAACCGAGCGATGCCCGCCCCGGCGCCCCTGACCGAAGCTATTCACAAAGACACAATCTATATCACTGTTGTCGATCGGGACCGGATGGCCGTGTCGCTGATCTACTCTATTTTTCACGGTTTCGGGTCCGGTATCGCATCGGAAAAGTTCGGCATCCTGCTACAGAACCGCGGTGCCGGGTTCACGCTGGAGGCAGGTCACCCGAACGAATTGGCGGGCGGAAAGCGCCCGATGCATACGATCATTCCTGGCATGCTGCGTCAGCACTCCCGTGTTCTGATGCCTTTTGGGGTCATGGGCGGCGCTTACCAACCGACCGGCCATGCGCGATTTGTGTCGAACCTGACGGACTTTGATCTCGGCCTGCAGCAAAGCATTGATGCCCCCCGCGCCTTTGCGGATGGCGGCATACTTAAAGTCGAACGGGGTTACCCCGACACTGTTCGGGAACAATTGTCCAATCTGGGGCATATTGTTGAAATTCCACCCGCGCCACTGGGCGGGGCACAGGCGATCCGAATCCGTGAAGACGGTGTTCTTGAAGGGGCCAGCGATCCTCGCAAGGACGGTTGCGCGCTGGGATATTAGCGGCGCGCCAAAGCGCCAGAGAAATCAGTTCAACTGGAAATGCAGCGGGTAGGACCCGTCCTGAAACGGACCGAACATATTGGGAATGTCGGGATGGTCCACAGGCTCACCCGATTGGTCCTCAACCAGATTTTGTTCTGAAACATAAGCCACATAGAAGGATTGGTCGTTCTCGGCCAGAAGGTGATAGAACGGTTGATCCTTGATCGGACGGCTGTCTTCGGGGATGGCCTGGTACCATTCTTCTGAATTCGAAAATTCAGGGTCCACGTCAAAAATCACCCCTCGGAAGGGATGTCTACGATGTCGAACCACCTGACCCAGGCGGTACTTGGCGTTTGTCTTTAGCATTGTCCTTGCCCCCAATGTATTTTCTACATTGTTCCGGGCCAAATTGCCAATCCTTGATCGGAGATTTCGGGAAACAGTCTGTGAACATCCTTATGACAGTGCCCGAGCGGCGCGCTGTGGAAAGTGGCAATACTGACAATTGCACCCATTATTCTGAAACGATTGTGATTCCCTCGCAGCTCAATCTGCGCTAGAATAAAGAAAAAAGGCACGAGGCACATGAGCAGAATTCTTTTCGTACTCTTCGGGGTGCTGCTTTTGGCATCCTGTGGGGGCGGTTCGAACCAACCGCCCAGCAGATTGAACGACGCGTGCAGCATTGCGCGCGAAAAGCCGGATTATATCAAGGCGTTCCAAAAGACCGAACGGAAATGGGGCGTCCCCGTTCACGTTCAGATGGCGACGATCTATCAGGAAAGCCGCTACAAGCACGATGCGCGCACGCCGCACAAATACGTGCTGGGCGTCATCCCGATGGGCCGCCAAAGCAGCGCCTATGGGTTCAGCCAGGCGCTGGACGGCACGTGGAAAGAGTATCAGCGCGAAACCGGCAAACGCCGCGCCAAGCGGGATCGCATTCGCGATGCCTCGGACTTTATCGGCTGGTACATGAACAAAAGCTACGAGCGGAACGGCATCCACCCGACAGACACGCGCAACCAGTATCTGGCCTATCACGAAGGCCATACCGGTTATGCACGCGGCAGCTATAATCGCAAGTCATGGTTGCTGAATGTGGCCGATGACGTGGATGTGCGGGCGCAAATGTATCAGGCGCAACTGGCAGGTTGCTGGTACTAAAAATAGTGGATCAGCGGTCAGCTGATCCACGTTTTTTTCCATCCGAGAACAGATTCTGATCCAGACGACCACCTTCGGTCAGCGGGCCCAGCAGAACTGTGGTCTGGGTGCCCGCATTGTCATGGATCACCCATTTCCGCAGTTCGACCGGGTTACTTGTGAACATCAGTTCGATGCGACCGCTATCGGGGTTTTTCGGGTCTTGCGCCGTGACTACGGTGGCGGTGCCGTCAAAGTCGTGGCCCACCACCATATTCGCCTGCCCAAGATTGACATTGCGGGCCAGCACCAGCGACAGCGGTGTACGCTTTAACGGGTATTGCTCGGGCGGCTGGTTCGACTTGGTATCAAAGATCAGAACCGACCCCGATCGCGCCAGAACCACAGCATCATTTGGCGGATCATATTCGAACCGCATCTTGCCCGGACGCTGCAACCACAGCTTTCCGGTGCTGAGTGAACCATCGTCATTCACTTGCGTAAAGGTCGTCTGAACCGTTTTCAAACCGTTCAGGTAATTCGAAATTTGCGACAGCGGCAACTTGTCCGCCGCCCAGGCCGCAGGCGCGGCCAATGTCAAAGCAAGGGCAAAAGCAATCTGTTTCATAGGACCCAGATAAGCGTTCCGCCCTTGTTATTAAATATCCTATTGCTCGGGGACGAGTATTTCGCGTTTACCGACGTGATTTGCCCCGGAAACAACGCCTTCGTCCTCCATCTGCTCAACAAGCCGCGCAGCTTTGTTGTAACCGATGGCGAGTTTCCGCTGGATATACGAGGTCGAACATTTGCGATCCTTGATCACAATCGCAACCGCCTGATCGTACAGCGCATCCTCTCCGTTCGTGTTGCCACCTGTGTTCAGGCCCAGAACCGCGTCGATATTGTCGGCCTTTTCCTCGGCCGGTCCATCGACGACACCGCTCATGTAATCGGGCGGGCCGAACTGTTTCAGATGGTTGACGATTTCCTCGACCTCTTCGTCCGAGACGAACGGCCCGTGGCAACGGGTGATCTTGGCCCCGCCCGCCATATACAGCATGTCGCCCTGCCCCAGAAGTTGTTCGGCGCCCATCTCTCCCAGAATGGTGCGGCTATCGACCTTCGAGGTCACCTGGAACGAAATCCGGGTCGGGAAGTTCGCCTTGATCGTACCAGTGATCACGTCCACGGACGGACGCTGCGTGGCCATAATCAGGTGAATGCCCGAGGCCCGCGCCATTTGTGCCAGGCGCTGAATGCAGGCTTCGATCTCTTTGCCCGCGACCATCATCAGGTCGGCCATTTCGTCGACGATGACAACGATATAGGGCATCGCCTCGGGCGCGAATTCTTCGGTCTCGAACATCGGCTCACCGGTTTCATCATCAAACCCGGTCTGGACCGTGCGGCTGAACATCTCGCCCTTAGACAGGGCATCCTTCACTCGGCCGTTGTAGCCGGCGATATTGCGGACGCCCATCTTGGACATCTTGCGGTAACGATCCTCCATCTCGCCCACGACCCATTTCAGAGCGACAACCGCTTTTTTCGGGTCGGTCACGACGGGCGACAACAAGTGCGGGATGCCATCATAGACGCTGAGTTCCAGCATCTTCGGGTCGATCATGATCAGACGGCATTCATCCGGTGACAGCTTATACAGCAGCGACAGGATCATCGTGTTGATCGCCACCGACTTACCGGAACCGGTCGTGCCGGCGATCAGCAGGTGGGGCATCTTGGCCAGGTTCGCAACAACGGACTCACCGCCAATATCCTTGCCCAAGGCCAAAGGCAGCGCGTGGTTGCCATCGCCGAAATCGCGACTGGCGAGAATCTCGCGCAACACCACCATCTCGCGATTTTCATTCGGCAGTTCGATCCCGATGACCGAACGCCCCGGCAAGGTTGAAACCCGCGCAGACAGGGCCGACATTGACCGGGCGATGTCATCCGCCAGACCGATCACGCGGCTGGCCTTCAGACCGGGTGCAGGCTCCAATTCGTACATGGTTACGACCGGGCCCGGGCGGACGCTGACGATCTCACCCTTGACGCCATAATCGTCCAGCACGTTTTCCAGCATCCGCGCGTTTTCCTCCAGCGCCTCATCGCTCAGGTGATGGCGTTGAATGCTGGCCGGGTTGGACAGCAAGCCCAGCGGGGGCAGTTCGAAATCGGAATGCTTTTCTTCAAAAGACAGCGCAGGCTGCGCCTCGGCCTGTGCCCGGCGTGACGGGGGCGGCGTGCGACGCACGGGCTGTGCCACGACTGGTTTACGCGGCTCGGCAACCGGGATTTTCACAGCCTGACGCGGCGGCTGTACCTGATCTGCCATCGGCGCATCTTCAAACACCGCTTCATCGTCAAAATCGGGCTCGGGCGCATAGTCTTGATGAATCGGATCTTCCCATACGGGTTCTGCGTCGGCTGTCAGCATCGGCTCGGGCGGCAAGCCCGCCGACGTCATTGGCGGTTCCGGCGGCAGGTCGCTGACCGGGCCGTCGTTCAGGATCAACGGATCGGGCCCTCGCCCGCGCCCCTTTGTCAGGGGTCGGTTGGGATCATGTTCCGGTGTCATTTCACCAGCGGCAACCTTGCGATTGCGCACAGCGGCGGAAATCTTCGACCGGATGCGATCTTCGCCCGGCATCTCCTCATAGCCCTGCACCGGGTCCTGCGTCACCAACTCGGGTTCGGGCAACGGATCCGGGCGACGGATCAGCGAGGGCATCCGCGCAAGCAAACCGGGTTTTGGCGCAGGCTCGGGTTCTTCGATCAAGGGTTCGTCAAACACCGGGTCGGCATAGGCAAGGTCATCGTCGAACTCGGCTTGAACCGGAACGGCGCGTTCGGCCTTGCGTTCAGCCCACTGGGCGCGGCGATCCCGCGCCGCCTGTGCGGTGGCCGAGGCCCCTCGGCCCAGCATGTTCATTAGCAGATCATAGGCCATCACCAGTCCGAGCAGGAATGCGCGGAAGCCGCGTTTGACGTCCGTTTTGGTGAAGCCCAGCACAAAAACGCCCAGCATCAGCATGCCCAGCGCCATGGCCAACGACATCAGTTTGACCAGGAAATGAGAGGAGATCGGCAAAAGGGTCAGCAAGGCGCCCATGACCGTGTCGCCAAACAGGCCGCCCAGCCCATAGCTATGCGTTGCACGCCACGTGTCACCCGGCACCAATGTTGCTGCATAGACCGACACAACCGCGATCCAGATCGGTGCAAAGATCAGGCGGGCAATGGCGCGCTCTTCGGCGAAGTGGCTGGTAAAGCGCACGCCCCAACCGATCAGCACCAGGGCGATACCCCAGCTGCCCCATCCAACGATCATGAACAACGGCGCCGCAATCGAGGCCCCAATCCGCCCCATCCAGTTCTGCACAGGTGCATCTGTCGAGACCATCCAGTTGGGATCGTCCGGCGTGTAGGACCAGATCATCGCCGCCGCCGCCAGACCCAGCAGGATCAGGGCGATCCCGATCAGTTCCTTGCTGCGCCGTTCGATGGCGGCCTGCGTGGTGCTGTCCAGCAACGGATCACGGTTTCGCGCGTTCAATGATGCCATTTTGCCCTCGTACCTCACGAAAAGATGCAGTCGCGGAGCTTGATCAGCCCGCGCTGCACTTCGGTTTTTGGGGCCACCAACGCGACCCGGATAAAGTTTTCGCCCGGGTTTTGCCCCGGATCACCTTGAGAAAGATATGCGCCCGGCAGAACCCGTACTCCGGTGTCCTGCCAGACTTTCAATGCGGTTTCCTCGCCGTTATCCACCGGCAGCCATAGAAAAAACCCGGCTTCGGGCGACATGTAGCCCTGCACACCGGCAAAGACCTCATCCGCGACGGCGTATTTCTCTTGATAGAGCGCGCGGTTTTCCTGCACGTGCTGTTCATCCGCCCAGACCTTTGCTGCCGCGGCCTGCAACGGTAGCGGCAGCGGCGCGCCCGCATAGGTGCGCAATTTCTTGGCGTGCTTGATCGTCTCGGGGCCGCCCGCAATCAGGCCCGACCGCAAACCGGCCAGATTCGACCGCTTCGACAACGAGTTGAACAGGGTGATCCGTTCGGGATCGGCCCCCAATTCCTGTGCCACCGTCAACACGCCGACGGGCGCGGTGTCGCGGTAGATTTCCGAGTAACATTCATCTGCGAAAATGCGGAAATCATAGTGTTCGGCCAGACGGATCAGTTCGACCCAATACTCACGCGACGCAACCGCGCCCTGCGGGTTGGCGGGAGAGCAAATATAAGCAACCGCTGTTCGGTTCAGAACCTCATCGGGCAGGCCCGCATAATCCGGCAGGTGTCCAGTCGCTGCTGTGGCAGGCACAAAATGCGGCTGCGCACCGACCGAAATCGAAGCCACCATATAGACCTGATAGAACGGATTAGGACACAGGACGATCGGCTGTTGGCCGTTTTTCTGTTCCGGGCACAGTGCCATCGCGGCATTATATAGCCCCTCGCGGGTGCCGTTCAGGGCCATGACATTGGCCTCTGGGTCCATCGTCACGCCATAGCGGCGCTTGATCCAGTCGGTGATGGCCCCGCGCAACTCGGGTGAACCTTCATTGGGCGGGTATCCCTGAAATCCGGCGGCGTTTTCCATGATCACATCCGTCACCCAGGCCGGAAAATCATGGGTCGGCGCACCAATGGTCATATGAATGACTTCACCGCCCGGCTGATGATGATCCAACAGGGCGCGAAGACGCGGGAATGCATATGCCGGTAGGTCCGAAAACCGCTCGGGGAAATTCATAACAACTGCCTCAATACCGGGATCGTTTTCGCCCCGTTTTCTGGCAGATTACAGATCGAACATCCCACAGTCCAGACAAAGAGGTTCCGAATCAGGGGATTGTGGCATTCAGGCCAACGCGGATTCAGCCGCCGATCCCAACCGCAAAAGCGCTTCTTCCGAGCCCGGATACCCCAACAACATCAGCCCACAGCTTGGTGTCCCGGTCGGAAGCGTCAATGCCGCCAGCCCCATCAGATTGCCGATCCGGGTGTTACGCAGGGCCAGCAGGTTTTCGGTGACGTAATAGTCATGGTCGGACATCAGCCGCTCGAGATTGGGGGGCAGGATCGGCGCGGTGGGCGCAAGCACGGCATCAAACCCTGCGGTTGCCGCATCCCACGCGCTGCGGCAGGCCTTGAGTTTGGACCAGGCGGCCAGGTATTCCGGGCCGGATACATCCCTGCCGGCCCGGAACCGTTCGAGGATCTCGGGATACATCGCGTCGGGATTGGCCTCGATCACGTCACGCCAGAGGCCGTAGGCTTCGGTCGTGTAAAGCACTCCGGACAGGCTCATCGCATCGGCTAATTCAGGGACGTCAAGCGGTACGATCTCGGCACCGGCGGCCCTGAGCTTTTCCAAGGCGTCCTCGTAAGCGCGGCCAGGATCATCGCGCAAGTCATCCCGCGCTACTGTCTGCAGATCCGCAAATCGACGGCCTTGCAATGACGCCCCGCGCAGATCGGCAGGGGTGCCGCCTTCAAGCAGCGCCAGCATATGCGCAGCGTCTTCGACCGATCGGGTCAGCGGGCCGACCGTGTCGAAGCGCAGGCACAAAGGCACAACGCCTTCAAGGCTGAGCCGACCCGAGGTTGTTTTCAGACCAACCAGATCGTTCCAGGCGGCAGGAATGCGCACCGATCCGCCGGTATCCGACCCTATGCCACATGCGGCCAGACCCCAGGCAACCGACGCCGCAGCCCCCGAAGAAGACCCCCCCGGTATCGCGCTTTCGTCGTGAATACAGGGCGGCGTGGCCGTGATCGGGTTCAGGCCAAGGCCCGAGAAGGCCAGTTCGCTCATATGCGTCTTGCCCAGACAGACCGTGCCCATCGCGGTTGCGTTCCGCACGACCAGAGCGTCGGCGTCCGGCACCCGGCCTTTCAACAGCGCCGAACCCGCTTCGGTGCCGATATCGGCGGTGTCGAACAGGTCCTTCCAACTGATCGGCACGCCGTCAAGCAGAGATCGCCGCAACCCGGATGTGACGCGATCCTGCGCGGCCTTCGCTTCGGCCCTGGCCCGGTCATGGGTTACACACGCATAGATCGTATCGCGATGCGGATGGGAGTCGATGGCGTTCAGGTAGGTTTCGGTCAGCTCGACGGGATCAATCTGCCCCATGCCGATCCCCCGACCCAGATCACATGCGGTCATGGTCAACCAGTCCTGCATCCTGCACCCTCCTGACTTTCTTGCGTGTCCCGGACGGTAGCGACAGGACCGCACATGGACAATCCCGAAAGGGCGCGCATATTGCAGGGCATGACACAAGGTTCCGATATCCTGATCGTCGGCGGCGGGCTGAACGGCCCGGCGCTGGCCCTTGCACTGGCTCAGACGGGGCATTCGGTCACCGTCATCGACGCGCTGGCCGAACAATCCCGCCGGGACACCGCCTTTGACGGGCGGGCCTATGCGCTGGCGTTGGCGTCAAAACGGCTGTTGGAAGCAATCGGCGTTTGGGACCGCGTTGCCGAACACGCCCAGCCGATGTTGGACATCAAGGTCACCGATGGCCATGCAGGGGCCGGACCATCCCCGTTCTTCATGCATTTCGACCATGCCGAGATCGAAGAGGGGCCTATGGGCTACATGGTCGAAGATCGCCACCTGCGACGCGCCTTTCTGGATGCTTTGGGCGACACAGCGGCGATAACGCAGATCAACGGCAGAACCGTCACCGCACAAGACACCACCGCAACTGGTGTGATGCTAACTTTGGATGACGGGGCTTCGGTACCGGGGGGGCTGCTGGTCGGGTGCGACGGTCGCGCCAGCAGTACTGCCAAGCGGGCGGGCATCAAGCGTACCGGCTGGGATTACGGCCAGACCGCGTTGGTCTGCGCCATCGAGCATGACCTGCCTCATCACGGCACCGCGCATCAGTTCTTCATGCCACCGGGTCCGCTGGCGATTTTGCCGCTGACCGGCAACCGCAGTTCGATTGTCTGGAGCGAACGCACCGAAACCGCCCAACACATCAATGCCTTAACCGAGGATGACTACCTGCAGGTTCTGCGCCCGCGATTTGGCGATTTTCTGGGTGACATCCAATTGGCCGGAGACCGGTTTACCTATCCCCTGAACCTGACCATCGCCAATTCGTTCATCGCAGATCGTCTGGCTTTGGTCGGCGACGCCGCACACGGGATGCACCCGATTGCCGGTCAGGGCCTGAACGCCGGTCTACGGGACGTCGGCGCGCTGGCCGAGGTGGTCACGCTGGCCGGACGACGCGGCGAAGATATCGGCTCGACCCTGGTTCTGGAGCGCTATCAGGAATGGCGGCGGTTCGACACCGCGTCGCTGGCGATGGCCACAGATGTGTTCAACCGGCTGTTTTCCAACGACAACCCCCTGCTGCGCATTGGTCGTGACATCGGGATGGGCATCGTCGGATCGCTGCCGGGGCTGCGGCGCGGATTTGTCCGCGAGGCTGCCGGACTGACCGGAGACTTGCCGAAACTTCTGCAGGGCCAGGCAATCTAGTCCAGTTCGCGCGCCTCATCCACCAGCATCACCGGGATACCGTTGCGGATCGGAAAGGCCAGCCCTGCCGCTTTGGACACCAGTTCCTGCCGGTCCGCATCGTAATGCAGGGTCGTCTGTGTCTTGGGGCAGATCAGCGCCTCAAGCATGTGGCGGTCGAACGCATGGTCCGTTTCGGTCATTGCAGTTTTTCCTCGTTTGAACCGCCGCGCATGGCGAATTCGATCAGCGTCACCAGCGTTTCGCGCCGGGTGCGCAGGCATGGAGCCTCGAGCAGCGCTTGTTTGTCCTCGGGGTCGAAATCCAGCAGCATCGACAGGGAGTTGACCAGTAATTCGTCATCGGCGTCTTTCATCGTCTCCCAATCGGTCGACAACTGTTTGGAGGCGAAAAAGCGTTCAAGCAGCAGCAGAAAACCCGTGCGGTCAAAGCCGTCATCGGTTTCCGACTTGCCCAGATCGCGATCAAACCCCTTCCACGAAACCGCGCAACGGCGATAAGGTGTGAACCCCTCAAGCTCGGACATCACCCGGAACCGCGAGATGCCGGTCAGCGTGATCATATATCGACCGTCTTCGGTTTCGGAGAACTGCGTGACACGACCAGCGCATCCGATCTGGTGCAGCTTGGTTTCGTCGCCCTGACAGGTGTTGGGTTGAACCATACCTATCAGCCGTTCCTTGGTCTTGAGCGCATCATCCAGCATCTGCAGATAGCGCGGCTCGAATATGTGCAGCGGCAGGCGCGCCCGCGGCAGCAGCAGCGCCCCGGGCAGTGGAAAAACAGAAACCGATTCCGGCAAATCAGCGGGATGCATCATAGCCTCAAGTCTAGCCCTGATCGGGATTTAGGCAAATATCATCGAGCTGAGTTTGCGACGTCCGTTCAAAACAACCGGATCATTGGGCTTGAGCGCATCAAAGATCGTGAAGAGTTGCGTCTTGGCGGCACCCTCGTTCCATTCGCGGTCGCGACGGAACAGTTCCAGCAATTGCGCAACCGCTTCGTCAACGTCACCGTTGGCGTGCAGTGCTTGCGCCAAATCGAAGCGCGCCTGATGGTTGTCGGGCTCGGCCTCGACGGCAGCGGTCAGTTCGCCGACCGGCCCGGCATCTGCGGCTTGCTTGGCCAGTTCCAACTGCGCATGCGCAGCTTCAATCTCGGGCGACGACGAAATCTCGGCGGGCGCTCCGTTCAGGATGGCCTCGGCCTGCTCCAGATCATCCAGGGCGATATGCGCGCGTACAAGGCCGCCATAGGCACCGGCGTGGTTCGCGTCTTCACCCAGAATGGCTGCAAATGTCTGCGCAGCGTCCACGGCAGCCCCCTCGGCCAGCATCTCTTCGGCGGCCTGAACCGCATCCTCAAGCTGCCCGCCTGGGCTTTCGCCGCCGGTGGTTTCGATCACCCGATCGACAAAGGCCTTGATCTCGGACCCAGGCACAGCACCCTGAAACCCGTCCACCGGCTGGCCCTTGTGGAAGGCATAGACCGTCGGGATCGACTGAATGCGCATTTGCGAGGCAATCATCTGCGCCTCGTCCACGTTGATCTTGACCATCTTCACCGCGCCTTTAGCGGCGGTCACGGCCTCTTCCAGCAACGGACCCAACGTTTTGCACGGGCCACACCACGGTGCCCAGAAATCCACGATTACCGGGGTTTCCTGCGAGGCTTCGATCACGTCGGCCATGAATGTGGCCTCGGTCCCGTCTTTGATCAGATCGGTGGCTTGGGCACTGTCAGCGCCGTTCAGAAGATCCATTGCATTCACTCTCTGGTTCGAAGTTGCGCCTTATATGCAACCGTCGGGCGCGGAAACCAAGGGCAGAGTTGCCCCTTTACAGATCGAAAGTCGCAAAAACCGGGGCGTGATCGCTGGGCTTCTCCCATCCGCGCGCATCGCGCAGGATGCGGCTGGAATGGCCCGCGTTCGAGATATCGGGGGTCGCCCAGACGTGATCCAGCCGTCGCCCCTTGTCAGCCGCATCCCAATCGCGCGCCCGGTATGACCACCAACTATAGAGGTTGCCTTCGGGAATATCCTGCCGCGTAATGTCGACCCATCCACCCGCATCCTGCGTTTCGGCCAGATGTTCAACCTCGATCGGCGTGTGCGACACGACCTTGAGCAGTTGTTTGTGCGACCAGACGTCATCCTCGCGCGGGGCGATGTTCAGATCGCCAACCAATATGGATTTTTCGGGCTTTTCCGCATGGAACCAATCACGCATGCCGGTCAGATAATCCAGCTTTTGTCCGAATTTCTCGTTCTTTTCGCGATCCGGTATGTCCCCGCCCGCCGGGACATAAAAGTTGTGAATCGTCACACCATTTTCCAGCCGTCCCGCAATGTGGCGGGCATGGCCCAGACCGGCGAAGTCCTTGTCACCGACCTCGACCATCGGCAGGCGTGACAGGATGGCGACGCCGTTGTAACCCTTCTGCCCCCGCGCGACCATGTGAGTATATCCCAACTCGGCAAATCCATCGGTCGGGATCTTTTCCACCGGCGACTTGCATTCTTGCAGGCACAGAACATCCGGCGCTTCTTCCTGCAGCAGTTTCAACACGATAGGCTCGCGCAGGCGGACCGAATTGATGTTCCAGGTGGCAAGAGTGAAGGGCATGGGGGATTCCTTTGTCGCGGTTGGCGCAGGTTAGCGTGGTGCTCAGCCCGGCACCATGCCTAATGAACGCCAGTGATGAGTTTTCAGATGCGCCCTCGGCAATCTCCAAGCGCCTATGAAGTGTAGATGAATTCCCCTTTATATTCCGCAACCCACATAGAAATCCGACCCTCGGCCGCCAACATTCAAGGTATTCAAGACGGAGGAGATCATGACCAGACTCAAGACGCTTGGTGCCGCTGCTCTGGCGAGCACCTTTGCCTTTGCAACCCTAGCGGCAGCCGACAGCACGCCCGACCTGCGCGGCGTTTGGAGCGGAACCCACACAGTTGCGGCCTTGCCCAACGAAAACAGCGATGGAGCCCCGCGTTTCAACCAGTCCGAATGGGTTCTTGAGATCAAGGAGCAACAGGATAACGTGTTCTGGGGCACCAGCAAATGGAGTCGGACAAGCTCGGATCGTTGGAACGAAGGTCAGGTGACCGGCACGATCAGCCGCGACGGCTCGGGCTCTATCGCTATGGTTGAAAGTCGGGTGGGGGAAGACCGCCATGTCAATGGCTTGATCGACGCCACCTTTGAGGACGGTAAAATTTACGCCGATTTTCGTAGCCTTAACAGTGGCATAACCTACAGCACTGTTTTGGAGAATGGTAACGCAAGCTAGAAAGACCCGCTACCCGACCAAAAAAAGCCGGGCCTTTCGGCCCGGCAGTCCAACAGGGAGGTGCATGTCTTGACCCGGACATGCGCGGGTTGGGAGTAACCTATACTTGCACCCAGAGTATCACTTTGATCCGCGTCAATCCACTATAGATCAAGAAACCAGGCGATATCCGCCCGATTCTGTGACCAAAAGGCGAGCATTTGATGGATCAGGCTCGATTTTCTGCCGCAACCGGTAGATGTGTGTTTCAAGCGTATGCGTGGTTACACCCGCGTTATAGCCCCAAACCTCGTGCAACAGGACGTCCCGCGCCACAACGCCATCGGTCGAGCGGTAGAGAAACTTGAGTATGTTCGTTTCTTTCTCGGTCAGGCGGATTTTGCGGTCATCCTCGGTCATCAGCATCTTCATGGCCGGTTTGAACGTATATGGACCCAGCACAAAAACCGCATCCTCGGATTGTTCGTGCTGGCGCAGTTGCGCGCGGATACGGGCCAGCAGCACCGGGAACTTGAACGGCTTGCTGACATAGTCATTCGCGCCCGCGTCCAGACCCAGGATCGTGTCGGCGTCGCTGTCATGGCCGGTCAGCATCAGGATCGGGCTTTTGACGCCCTGTTTGCGCATCAGGCGGCACAGTTCACGCCCGTCCGTGTCGGGCAGTCCCACATCCAGGATGACAAGGTCGTAAATCGCTTCGCGCGCGCGTTCCATGGCCGAGGCACCGTCGGATGCTTCGAACACGTCGAAATCCTCGGTCATCACCAATTGCTCACTAAGCGCTTCGCGCAAGTCTTCGTCGTCATCCACCAGCAGGATTTTCTTGAGCTGAGCCATGTGCGGTCCTCCTAAGCCTTTTCCATCACTTGCGTACAGAGAATGCAATCAGCAAGCTTTGCTGCAAGTGTCTCACGCCCTCGTGTCTGATGCAGAGGAAATGTTTCACATTTCTCCATGATCGGGGTAGGAGAATGACGAAACGTTACCGGGTAGCAGGAATGAGTCTCACTCCCGACATCACCGAATTGCTTGCGCGCGCGCGGGCTGATCTGCGCATGGGCGTTCCCGTTGTTCTGACCGACGATGGCGGTGGCAGCGTGCTGGCCGTGGCGTCGGAAACATTGAGCCCGCAGCGTTTGGCGGATTTGCGGGCGTTGGGTGGCACGCCGGTGGTCGCCATCACCGTCCGCCGCGCGGAAACGTTGAAGGCGCGGGCCTATGACGGAGATCTGGCGCGCGTTGTCATCCCGGCAGATGCGGATCACGCCTGGGTGCAGGCGGTGGCGGATCCGTCGGACGACCTGAGCGCGCCGATGAAGGGCCCCCTGATGACCGAACGGCAGGGGAATGCTCATCTGCATCGGATCGCTATTGCCCTAACCAAATCCGCGCGGCTGCTGCCCGCCGCAGTGGTCGCAGCGATCCCCGATGGCCCCGGCCTTGCCGCAACCCACGGGTTGACGCGCATCGACCACACCGCTGCGGCACCACATCTGGCGGATCGCAGTGCACTGCACGAGATTGTGGCCGCGCGCTTGCCGATGGAAGTGTCCGAAGCCGGTCGCCTGCACGTCTTCCGCCCCGAAGATGGCGGAGAGGAGCATTATGCCGTCGAAATTGGTCGCCCGGATCGGGATAAACCGGTTCTGGCCCGGTTGCATTCGGCCTGTTTCACCGGCGACCTGATGGGCAGCCTGAAATGTGATTGCGGTCCGCAATTGCGCGGCGCCCTGGCGCAGATGGGGACCGAGGGAGCGGGTGTTCTGCTCTACCTCAATCAAGAGGGGCGCGGGATCGGTCTGGCCAACAAGATGCGGGCCTATTTCCTGCAAGATCAGGGGTTCGATACGGTCGAAGCCAACCATCGTCTGGGTTTCGAAGACGACGAGCGCGACTTTCGCTTGGGTTCGGACATCTTGAAATCGCTGGGCTTCGGCTCGGTGCGACTGCTGACGAACAACCCCGCCAAGATCGCGATGATGGAGCGGACCGGGATCGCCGTCACCGAACGTGTTCCGCTGAAAGTGGGCGAGACGGCCCATAATCGTGGCTACCTTGCGACCAAGGCCGCAAAGTCGGGCCATTTGCTGTGACGCCGGGCGACCTTGTGCTGACCCCACAGGGCGTTCGGTTTCTGGGGCGGCCCTTTCCTTGCGCTATCGGCAAAGGCGGCCTGAGCAATACCAAACGCGAAGGCGACGGTGCCACGCCGACCGGAACGCACCGAATCGTCGGCATGTTGTATCGCGCGGACCGGATCGCGCGCCCTGCCCGTTGGGCGCGTCCGATCGGGCCCTGGGATCTGTGGTCAGATGACCCGTCGGACGAGGATTATAACCATCTGGTTCAGGCCCCATATGCGCCCAGCCACGAAAGGTTGCGCCGTGCGGACCCGCTATATGATCTGGTGCTGATAACCGATTGGAACTGGCCCAATGCCATACCCGGGTCTGGATCGGCCATCTTCCTGCATCAATGGCGTCGCTCGGGTTATCCCACTGAAGGCTGTGTTGCCTTCAGCCGAAGCCATCTGCATTGGATTGCCCGCCAGATCCTGCCGGGCACACGGTTGATTATCCCTCAGGTTTGACGCGCGCGCCGAAGATGGCCGACCCCACACGCACATGGGTTGCCCCCAGCGCAATGGCCGATTCAAAATCACCGCTCATCCCCATGGACAGCCCCTGCAAACCGTTCCGATCGGCGATCTTGGCCAACAGGGCGAAATGCAGAGCGGGTTCCTCCTCGACCGGTGGAATGCACATAAGCCCCTTGATCGGCAGGTCCAGTCCCCGGCAATCAGTGATGAAGTTATCCGCTTCAGAAGGCAGAACCCCTGCTTTCTGATCTTCTTCACCCGTGTTGACCTGAATGAACAGATCCGGGCACGTGCCGATCTCTTGCGCCAGTCGCGCAAGCGTCTTTGCCAATTTGGGCCGATCCACTGAATGGATGGAATCACACAGCTCCATCGCCTGCCGCGCCTTGTTGGTCTGCAACGGCCCGATCAGGTGCAGATCGATGCCCGAGAAGCGCTCCTTGAACTCTGGCCATTTTCCGGCGGCTTCCTGCACGCGATTCTCGCCAAAACACCTATGGCCCTGCTGCAACACCGCTTCGACCCGGTCATTGGGTTGCACTTTAGACACCGCGATCAATTGCACGGATCCTTTTGCGCGCCCTGCAGCGGATTCGGCTTTGGCAATACGGTCGGTGATATCTTGCAGCGACATGGGGCCTCTCATTCTGCGTTTGCCGCAGCAAAACACCATGTTGGCGCAAAAGAAAAGGGCAGGCCCGAAGACCTGCCCTTGAACCTTGTGGTTCAGGTCAACTTAGAAGTTGAACTGAGCACCAAAGTCGGCACGGATTTGACCGTCTGCGTCACCACGCTCCTGGTGGCCGATACCGCCGCGCAGCGATGCACCGCCGCCCAGATCGTAGATCGCGCCAATGCCGTACTGCTGGTTGTCGTCGTCAGCGTTACCGTCACCGTATGCAGCGGTGATGGTGGTTGCTGCGCCAACGTTGTAGGCCAGCGACAGACCCCATGCAGTGCCGTTACGATCGTCGTCTGCAACGTCATCGTCAGCAACAAACAGGGTACCTGAGAAGTCGCCGAATTCTGCGCCCAGAGTCAGAACCAGCAGGCTCTGATCGTCGGTGCCGCTGTCACCTTCGTCGGTCTGACCATAGGCCAGAGCCGCAGTCACGTTGTTGAAGGTGTAGGTTGCGCTGATGTCCCAGCGGTCTGCACCATCGGTTGCGTCGGTGTCATACGAAGCGCCAAATGCGAAATCGCCAACTGCGTACTGGAAGAACACAGCGTTTGCGCCCGTACCGGTCGACGAATAGCCCAGGAAGTCATAGTCAACACCGGAGTACTGACCGATGAACGCTTCCAGACCAGGCTCGTTACCGTAGTAGTTTGCCAGGTTGTCGAACGAACCTGCGACGTTGCCCGCGTCAACACGCAGACCGCCGAAGATGACCGAGAAGCGTGCGCCGTTCAGGCCAGCTGCGCCTTGCTCGCCGGTCGATGCGTCGTCGTCGGCTTGCAGACGAACACGGCCTTCAAAGCGTACGCCACCGTCGGTTTCGGTGATGCCGTCGATGTTCAGACGGAAGCGCGAAACCAGGATGGTGTCGTCTACGTTGTCGTCGGTCGAACGGTCTTCCAGGTAGCCAATACCAAAACGGCCGTAACCGCCCAGTTTGACTTCTGCTGCAGCAACGCCTGCGGTCGCTACCAGCGCCGTCGTTGCGAAGAGAACTTTTTTCATCTTGTTTCCCTCGGTTTCAAAGGTTTTTCTACTCGACACATGCAAAGCATATGTCTCAGCACGGACACCGTTTCGCTCTTTTTGCCCCCAAAGCGCAAGCTTGGCATGAGCGACATTCCGTCATTCGGCCCAAATTGGTGCAAGGATGCCACAGTCAATTTTACCCCCCAATCGGCGCGACGCACGGACATTTCAAAAGAATAGGCTTGTTGCTGACTGGGTCCTTGGCTAGGAGTATGCCCCAGCAAAAGCCTTACCAGTGAAACAGGACCCGCTTACAATGCGCCTGCCGACGATTTTGTCTTTGATCGTGCTGACTGCAACCCTTTCGGCTTGCGGACAGAATCGCAGCACCTCGACTGTAAACCCGAACCTCATTGGCGGCACGACGGATGAACGGGAACTGAACGATCCCAACCGGTCAACCATCTGGGATATTTTCGACCGGGGCGAGGCCGAGCGGATCACCAACGTCAACCGCTATCTGTGGACCGCCTCGCTGGATGTGCTGAACTTTCTGCCCCTGCAAGAGGTGGATCCGTTCACCGGCGTAATCGTGACCGGCTATGGCACGCCGCCGGGTGGAGGACGGTCTTACCGCGCAACGGTTCATATCAGCGACCCGGCCCTTGCGGCGCGATCCCTGTCCGTTGCATTGCAGACCAGCGGAGGGGCACCGGTAAGCGCCGCCACCACCCGCGCGGTCGAGGATGCGATTCTCTCTCGGGCGCGTCAGCTGCGGATTGCGGACAACAAGTTCTAGTAACCCGCCGAAAATCACTCTATGACCACGCCGGGTTCCTACCCGGCGTTTGCATTTACGAAGGACCGCATGATGTCTCGCTACTCGGCCACCGAAATCGAAGCAAAATGGCAGGAAGCCTGGGACAAGGCCGAAATCTTCACCGCCAATCACAAGGCGGACAAGCCGAAATACTATGTGCTTGAGATGTTCCCCTACCCGTCTGGTCGTATCCATATGGGCCACGTGCGAAACTACACGATGGGTGACGTGATCGCGCGGCACAAGCTGGCGACCGGACACAATGTTCTGCACCCGATGGGCTGGGATGCCTTTGGAATGCCAGCGGAAAACGCCGCGATGGCAATCGGCGGCCATCCCAAAGACTGGACCTATGACAATATCGCCGACATGCGCGGGCAGATGAAACCTCTGGGCCTGTCCATCGATTGGTCGCGTGAGTTCGCGACTTGTGACCCGGAATATTACGGCCAGCAGCAGGCTCTGTTCCTCGATATGCTTGAAGCCGGGTTGGTCTATCGCAAAAACGCCGTAGTGAACTGGGACCCGGTCGATATGACCGTTCTGGCGAACGAACAGGTTGAAAACGGCCGAGGGTGGCGTTCGGGCGCGTTGGTGGAACGTCGGGAACTGACGCAGTGGTTCTTCAAAATCTCGGATTATTCCGAGGAACTGCTGGATGCGCTGGACACTCTGGACAACTGGCCCGCCAAGGTCCGTCTGATGCAGGAAAACTGGATCGGCAAGTCGCGCGGGTTGCAATTTGGCTTCGAACGCACCGATGGCGGCGCGCCGATCACTGTCTATACGACTCGGCCCGATACGTTGTTGGGTGCGTCTTTTGTCGGTATCTCACCGGATCACCCGATTGCCAAACAGCTTGAGGCTGAAAACCCCGAAGTTGCTGAATTTGTTGCCGAATGCCGCAAAGGCGGCACCACCGAAGAGGCCATCGAAACCGCCGAAAAGCTGGGTTACGACACCGGTATCCGCGTCAAACACCCGCTGGACCCAAGCTGGGAACTGCCGGTCTGGATCGCCAATTTCATCCTGATGGATTACGGCACCGGCGCAATCTTTGCCTGCCCGGCTCACGACCAGCGCGATCTGGATTTTTGCCGCAAATACGGCCTGCCGGTGATCGACACGTTCTTTGCACTGGACGACGCAACGCCCGTCGACAAAATCGCCTTTGTGCCGCCAAAAACTGAAAAAGTCCGTTGGGTGAATCACTTTGCCGGTCTGACCGAAGCAACCGGCGACGAGGCGATCAATGCCACCGTCGATTTCGCCGAAAAGGCAGGTTGGGGTGAAGGGGTCACCAAGTACCGCCTGCGCGACTGGGGTCTGAGCCGCCAGCGGTATTGGGGTTGCCCGATTCCCGTTGTGCACTGCGACAAATGCGGCACCGTCCCTGAAAAGAAAGAGAATCTGCCGATTCAGCTGCCGTATGACGACGGCAACGGCCAACCGATCGACTTTTCGATTCCCGGCAATCCGCTGGACCGCCATCCCAATTGGCGTGATACCCCGTGTCCGTCTTGCGGCGCTCCGGCCAAGCGCGAAACCGACACGATGGACACATTCGTCGATTCGTCGTGGTATTTCGCCCGTTTCACTGCCCCTCGTGCGGAAACGCCCACCGATCTGGCCGAGGCCGAATACTGGATGAACGTCGACCAGTATATCGGTGGTATTGAGCATGCGATTCTGCACCTGCTCTATTCCCGTTTCTTCGCGCGGGCCATGAACATCACCGGCCACCTGCCGAAAAAAGCGATTGAGCCCTTCAATGCGCTGTTCACCCAAGGCATGGTTACGCACGAGATCTTCCAGACCCGCGACGCCAAGGGCCGACCGGTCTATCACCTTCCCGAAGACGTCACCGACGGCAAACTGGCCGACGGCACCGAGGTCGAGGTCATCCCTTCGGCCAAGATGTCGAAATCCAAAAAGAACGTGGTCGACCCGGTCAGTATCATCTCGGCCTTCGGGGCCGATACCGCGCGTTGGTTCGTGCTGTCCGATTCGCCGCCTGAACGTGACGTGGAATGGACCGCATCCGGGGCCGAGGCTGCGTTCAAGCATCTCAGCCGCGTGCACCGCATCGCGTCCGAGATCGCGGACTCGGACAATCCAGCCAACGCCGAGGACGAAACCCTGCTGCGCGAGATGCACAAAGCGATCCATGATGTGACCGGCGGGGTCGAATCCTTCGGTTTCAACGCCTCGATCGCCAAGCTTTATGCCTTTACCAATACGCTGGCGAAATCCAAGGCAGGCACCGCCGCCAAGCGCGAGGCGACCAAGACGCTGGCACAGCTGATGTCGCCGATGACACCGCACCTGTCCGAAGAGTTGTGGCAGATGCTGGGCGGCGAAGGACTGGTCGCAACCGCCGCCTGGCCCGTCGCAGACGAGGCGATGCTGGTCGATGACACCATCACTCTGCCGATCCAGATCAACGGCAAGCGCCGCGCGGAAATCAGCGTGGCCAAAGATCTAGACAAGGCAGAGGTTGAAAAAATCGCGCTCAGCACCGAAGCTGTGCAAAAGGCGCTGGAGGGCGCTGCACCGAAGAAAGTGATCGTTGTTCCGGGCCGTATCGTCAATGTCGTCGTTTGACCGCAGAACCTTGCTGCTGATGCCGCTGGCGCTTGCTGCCTGCGGCTTTCAACCGGTTTACGCGCCGGGCGGGGCCGGGGCTGCGCTGAACGGCAGAGTGGCGGTTTCGGCACCCAATACGGTCGAAAGCTTTTTGCTGGTTCAGAACCTTGAGCAGCAGCTAGGGCGCAGTGCCACTTCGGGCAGCGACTACAAGCTTGCGGTCAGCGTCTCGACAACCACCCGCGCCGTCTCGATCACCACCTCGAATGAGACCGACCGTTATTCCATCAATGGGATTGCTCGCTATTCCCTGTCATCTGACGAGACCGGGCAGGTTCTGACATCCGGTCAGGTGGCCGATTTCGTGTCCTACTCGGCCGCCGGATCAACCGTTTCCACGCTTGCCGACGAACGCGCCGCGACCGAGCGGTTGATGGTGATCCTGTCGGACCAGATCATTGCCCGTCTTTACTCAACGCCAGGCCTTGCCTCATGAAGCTGAGCCCGCGCGAGGCCGAAGGGTATTTTGCCAAACCGGACGCGGACAAGCTTGGGTTACTGATTTATGGCGCCGACGCCATGCGGGTGGCCCTGAAACGGCAGCAGGTCCTGGGCGCTCTGCTAGGACCTGCGGCCGAAGAAGAGATGCGCCTGACCCGCATCCCCGGTGCCGACCTGCGCGGCGATCCGGCGCTGGTGCTGGATGCGGTCAAGGCGGTCGGCTTTTTCCCCGGCCCGCGCGCGGTGTTTGTCGAAGATACGACCGAGACCGCGGCCCCCGCGCTGCTAGCTGCGCTCGAGGACTGGGCCCCCGGGGACGCCCAGATCATCGTGACCGCCGGGCAGTTGAAACCAAGCTCGAAAATTCGCAAAGCGTTCGAATCGCACCCAGCGGCCTATGCGGTGGGCATTTATGATGATCCGCCGTCGCGGGCCGAGGTCGAACGGGTTCTCAGCCAGGCGGGCCTGGGCAACATTCCCCGCGATTCGATGTCGGCACTATCCGAACTTGCGGTGTCGCTCAGCCCCGGGGACTTTGCGCAAACCGTTGAAAAGCTGTCGCTTTACAAGCGCGGTGACACAGCTGAGCTGTCCATCGAAGACATTGACGCCTGCGCGCCGCGCTCGACCGAGGCAGCGTTGGATGACGTGCTGAACACCGTCGCCGAAGGTCAGGCCGGTCAGATCGGGCCGCTGATCCGTCGATTGCAGGCGCAAGGCACGAACGGGGTGACGCTGTGTATCGGGGCGACGCGCCATTTCAGAACGCTGTACGCCTGCGCGTCCGATCCGGGCGGCGCTGCGCAAGGGATCGGCAAGCTCCGCCCGCCGGTTTACGGCAAGCGGCGGGATCGGATTCTGCGGCAGGCGCAAAGCTGGGGCGCGCCGAAATTGCAGACCGCGTTGACCGTGCTGACGGATACGGACCTGTCGCTGCGCTCGGCCGGGCAAACCGCGCCTGCGATGGCGCTGGTGGAGCGCGCCATGATCCGGCTGGCCATGCTGGCGCGGTCGCGCTAGCCGCCGCGTCGCGCCCAGTCCGCAGCCGACCGCCCTGCCCAGCGACCAGTCGCCAGACAGGCCGTCAACAGGTAGCCACCGGTCGGAGCCTCCCAATCCAGCATCTCTCCGGCACAGAACACACCGGGCAACGCGGTCAGCATCAACCTGTCATTCAGCGCGGATCGTGCCACTCCGCCAGCGGTTGAGATCGCCTCATCCATTGGGCGCAGACCGGAATGCTGAACGGGCAAGCGCTTGATCGAGTTTATCAGAGGCTGCGTGTCTCGCTTTGCCATCTCGTGGAACAGTGCAATTTTCTGCGACGACAGGCGCAGGGATTTTTTTAACCATAGTGACAGCGTGGTTTTGGGGGCCTTCGAAGCAATCCGCGCCAACAACGTCTGATCATCCAGATCGGGCACCAGATCGACGAAGAGAGGCGCGCCGGACCGCAGTGCCGGTGTCAACGGATACAGCCCGCCGCCTTCCAATCCTGTAGCACTAATTGTTGCTTCACCCCGGCTGTCCAAATCTCCGGCCATCCAGCGAACCGATTTCAATGCCGCGCCGAGATGGCGATGCATATGCGGGCTCCAATCCACCGAGATCGCCGAATTGGCGGGTGCAAATGGTGTAAGCCGCACGTCCTCGAGCGCCAGAATTTCCGCCCATGCCCCGTCAGACCCCAGCCGCGCCCAGCTTGCGCCGCCCAGCGCCAGAACGGTTGCGTCAGCGCGGACGCGCTGTTTGCCCTCAGGCGTGCGAAACAGCAGGTCGCCTTCATTCCATCCCAGCCAGCGCCAGCGTGTTCTGATCTGGACACCCTGCCCGTCCAGCCGCGCAAGCCACGAGCGCAACAGAGGCGAGGCTTTCATCGCCTGCGGAAACACGCGACCGGTCGAGCCGGTAAACAACTCCTGCCCCAGTCCCCGCGCCCAGTTCTGAACGGCCTCGGCATCCATATCGGCAATCATCGGGCGCAGCCAGGGCTCTGCCTCGCCGTAGGTGGTCATCAAGGTCTCAAACGGTTCATCCTTGGTCAGGTTCAACCCGGATTTACCCGCCATCAGAAACTTGCGCGCAACCGAGGGTTTGGCTTCGGCAACCAGAACGTCGTGACCTGCCGCAGCAAGTTCGTCAGCCGCCATCAGCCCGGCAGGGCCTGCCCCGATCACAACTGTCTGCGCCATCACCGCCCTCTTGCCTTGCCTGCGGGTCAAAGTGTTTGCTGCCATCATGAGTGATGACGTACCGATCTGCCCGCTATGCGACCGCCCGATCCCCGACGGGGGCGGCAGCCTGCACCATCTGATCCCAAAACTCAAAGGAGGCAAGGGTGGTCCGACGGTCCTGCTGCACCAGATCTGTCACAAAGAGGTTCACGCCACCCTGACCGAAGCCGAGCTCGCGCGCGAATTCAACACTATCGAGGCGTTGCGCGCGCATCCCAGGCTGGCCAAGTTCCTGAGCTGGGTTCAAAAACGTCCGCCCGGGTTCCGTTCGAAAGTCCCCGGAAAACGACGCGGACGCTAGCCGGGCAGAACCGGGTCGCCAATTGCGTCGGTCAGCGGCTTGGCCAAGCCCTCGACCTCAATCCCTCTGAAATCCGGTACCGGAGCAAATTGCGCGCCCGCAATGTGCTGAAATTCCAGCGTTGTGTAGGGGCGCTTCCACAACCACTCGCGGATTCCAACCGACCACAGATCGCGCTCGGGCGGGTGATCATTGGTTAAGCCATAGAAATGCAGGTCAAACCCGTATGGGGCGACCCCTTGCATCGACAAAAGGCGCATCCCCAGATCGCGGCAGAACGCGTCCTCGGCTGCGATGTCACCGGTGCGCAGGGTGATCTGACCGATGCGCGCCTTGCCGAACGGGGCGTCGGGGTCCGCCGCGTTTGCCGGGCGATTACCCTCGAAATCATGTTGCAACAGTTCGATCGAGAACCCTTCGGGGTCGGACAGGTGGCACATATAGCCGATGTCCAGAAATTGACCCGGCGCGCTGACGGCCAACCCTTTGTTGCGCAGATGTGCTGCGGCAAGATCGACATCCGGCAACGTGATGCCGATCTTCCAATATCGTTGCCCACGGTCATGGGCATAGCCGCCACCGCCCGGCATCAGCAGCAAATCCGCGTCCGCACCGAGGTAGCCAACGCGCCAGTTTGCGCCTTCCTCATTGACGGACATACCCAGAATATCGCGATAGAACGCCGCCAGCGTCTCGGGGTGTGCCACTCGAAGGCGAAGGGCTGAAAGCCTCATCTGCACAACCCCGCGATGCCAGCGGCGATGTCGGGCTTGGCCGCCAAGCTATCTGCCGCCAGATCGCGGGCCGTCGGCATCAGCGAGTCCGGTTCGACGATCCGGTCTACCAGACCAAAATCATAGGCTTGCTGAGCGGTAATCTTCTGTCCCGCCATCAGAATCAGCTTCGTCCGCGCCGGACCGATCAACGCCGCCATGCGTTTCGGATCGGACGGTTGCGGCAGGAACCCAAGTTTCATTACCGGGTAAAAAAACTTGGCCGAAGGCACGGCTATCCGCAGATCACAGGCGAGAACCATCCCGTTCGCGCCGCCCGCCAGCGTGCCGTTCAATGCGGCGATCGTCAGACAGGGCAAGGCTGCGATGGCACCTGACAACGCCTCCCACAGATCCGAAGTGGCCAGACCGGCGCGTGCCTCTTCAAGATCAGCCCCGGCGCTGAACACGCGCCCGGCGCCTGTCAGGATCAGGGCCCGCGCTTCGGTCGCAGCCTGGGCTATGCTCACCAGCTCTTCGAGCATCGCGCTGGTCAAGGCGTTGGCCTTGTCGGGGTTGTTCAACGTAACGGTCCAAAGCCCGGCATCCTGGCGTAGATCGGTCAAACCAATCCCACCCGTTTGCGGATATCGTCCTGCCGCAGCGAGATTTCGGTGCCCAGAAATTCGTCGGCATCAGGCGAACACATCCACAGCAGCGCCCGCGCGGGCCAGTCTGCGGGAATATGAACTTCCCAGTCCAACTGACTGACCGGGTTGATGCCGCTGGCTTTGATTACACGCTGCATGTCGGTTGCTACGGTGCCCGGCGAAAGCCCCATGGCGCGGATGCCGTGATGGCCCTCTTCCAGATGCAGACATTCGGTCAGCATCTTTACCCCGGCTTTCGAGGCGCAGTAGTGGCTCCAGGCTTCGATCGCGTTCGAGGCAGCACCTGACGAAATGGTGATCACCGTGCCCCCGCCCGCGGCCCGCATGAGGGGCAAAGCTGCGCGCATGCCGTGAAACACACCCTTGAGGTTGATGTCGATGGCCTGCCCCCAGGCGGCAACATCGGCGTTGCTAAGATGAAAAATCGGCTCGATGACACCGGCATTTCCGATCAGCACATCCAGACCGCCAAACCGGTCGACACAATCTGCAACCGCCTGTTCCACCTGCGCAAAATCGCTGACATCGCAGGCCAGAGCCATGGCGTTCTCACCCAATGCCGCCGCCAGAGCGTCGATCTGATCGCGACTGCGGGCCAGCAACGCAACATTGGCGCCGGCTGCGGCAAATACGCGCCCTGCCTCTGCGCCAATGCCCCGGCTTGCGCCCGTTATCAGCACGGTTTTGCCTTGCATGTCCATTCTTGGCACCCCTTCATTTGCGATTGTGCCCAGTCGTACCTCGCAAACGGGGAAAGGGTCCAGCCCTTGCCCCTTGACGATACCCGCGACAGGCACGACGATGCCCGGAAAATTGATCGAGAAGGGTTCTCTTATGTCTGTTTACCTACGCCGTAGCTGCGGCGCTGTTATGGCCTATGTCGTCGCGACCCAAGGCGCGCTGGCCGATCTGACCGCCAATGATGTCTGGGCCGACTGGCAGGCTTACATGGGCGGCATGGGCTATACCGTTACGGGTGAAGAAAGCACCTCGGGTGATGTGACCACCATCTCGAACATGACAATGAGCATGGTCGTGCCCGATGCGGAGAGCCAGGTGAACCTGCATATTCCGGAAATGACGTTGACCGAAAACGGCGACGGAACGGTTCAGATCGCGTTCCCCAAGAGCTTTCCGATCACGCTCACCGGTGCCGAGGACGGCCAGAGCTATTCCGTCGAGCTGCTGTACACGACCGATGCAATGGACATGGTGGTTTCGGGCACGCCCGAGGACATGACCTACGACTATGGCGCTGCAAGCGTGGGCGTAGACCTGACATCGCTGGATGTGGAAGGCGAGGACATTCCGGAAGATGCGCTGAACGTCTCGTTCAAGATCAATGACTTGACCGGAGACTCGCGGATGCAGGTCGGTGAGAATCGGAATATCAGCCAAAGCTTCAAGGCTGCTGATCTGACCTATGATCTGGCGTTTCAGGACCCCGAGTCAGGCGAAGACGGGCGCGTCAGTGGCAAGCTGAACGAACTGGATTTTTCAGGAGACACGGTGGTCCCTACCGAACTTGATCTGGAGAACATCCAGAGCATTTACGACGCGGGTTTCGCCGCCTCTGGCACCTTTACCTATGGTTCCGGTGCGACCGAGGTTGCCGGGGTGTCCGAAGGCGAATCGTTCTCGATGAGCAGTTCCTCGCAAGGCGGGCGCTTTGCGGGCAGTATCGACGCCCAGCGCGTTGTCTATGATCTGGTGCAGAACAGTACAAAGCTGGCGGTCACAACGGCCGATCTGCCTTTCCCGATCGAGATCGCGATGGAAAACGCTGGGCTGAAGTTCGAATTCCCGATCGAGGCCTCAGAGGAAATTCAACCTTTTGGTTTTGGCATGAACCTGACCGATTTCACGATGTCGGATGTGCTGTGGAGCATGTTTGACCCCGCCGAAACCCTGCCGCGCGACCCGGCCACCATTGCGCTGGATGCAACCGGAACCGCCAAGGTGCTGGTGAACTTCATGGACCCGGCCGTTGCCGAAACGCTCGAATCCGGTGAGGTTGTGCCTGGTGAGCTGCATTCGCTGAAGATCAACGAATTGCTGGTCTCGCTGGTGGGTGCCAAGCTGACCGGCGATGGGGACTTTACCTTTGACAACGCCAACACCGATGAGTTCGGCGGCATGCCCGCACCCAGCGGTGTCGCAAACCTGCATCTGGCCGGGGCAAACGCCCTGATCGACAAGCTGATCGGCATGGGCTTTGTCTCGGAAGAAGACGCCTTGGGCGCACGCATGATGATGGGTCTGATGGCCGTTCCGGGCGACGAACCCGATACGCTGAAGTCCAAGATCGAATTCACCGAAGACGGCCAGATTATTGCCAACGGTCAGCGCATTAAGTGATGACGTGATGAGGAAAGACCGTTCTGGCGGTCTTTCCCTAAGGGCCGTATCCGGAAACGGGTCCGGCCCTGTTTTCTTTCCGGCAGCAGGACTTGCGGGCCGGACAGTCCAAGGCTAGGTCCTTTGGGGTCAGACCGGAGGCGACATGACACAGACACCAGAAGAGATCAGCCATGACCTGCTGAATGCGGCGCGCAAGGCAGGGGCCGACGCGGCGGATGCGATCGTGATTGATGGCACGTCTGTTTCGATTGAGGTGCGCGAGGGCGCGCTGGAACATGCCGAACGCTCTGAAGGTACCGATCTGGGGCTGCGTGTGTTTCTGGGCAAACGTCAGGCCATCGTATCCAGCTCGGACAGTCGGCCCGCGACGCTGCTGGCGATGGCCGAACGGGCGGTGGCAATGGCACGCGAAGCGCCCGAAGATCCCTTTACCGGTCTGGCCGATGCCGATCAGTTGACCTCTGGCTGGGACATGGACGTATTGGAACTGTTCGATCCCGCGCCCGAGCCCAGCGCAGAAGCCCTGATGCACGACGCATTGGCCGCAGAGGCCGCTGCACAGGCCGTCGCGGGGGTGACACAGGTGTCCGACGCGGGGGCAGCCTATGGGACGCACCGGGTGCATCTATCTGCCACAAACGGATTCTCGGGCGGATATTCACGCAGTAGCCGGTCGACATCTTGTGTCGCTATCTCGGGCGAAGGCACCGGGATGGAGCGCGACTATGACGGCGACAGCCGCACCTTTCAAAGCGATCTGCGCAACCCGGTCGAGATCGGTCGGACGGCCGGTGAACGCGCGGTCGCGCGGGCTGGTGCTCGCAAACCCGAGACCGGCAGTTTCCCGGTCATGTTCGATGAACGCGTCTCATCCTCGCTGATCGGTCATCTTCTGGCGGCCAGCAACGGTGTCGCCATCGCGCGCGGGGCATCGTGGTTGAAGGACAGTTTGGGGCAACAGGTCCTGCCCGAGCATTTGTCCCTGATCGAAGACCCGCATCGCCCGCGCATCTCGGGCTCGCGCCCATTTGATGCCGAGGGGCTGCCAACCCATGAGCGCGCCATCGTTGAGAACGGCACCCTCACCGGCTGGACGCTTGACCTGTCCAGCGCCCGCAAGCTTGAGATGGCCCCCACCGGCAACGCCGCGCGCGGCGTGTCGGGGCCACCGTCGCCCAGCAACTGGAACCTCAGCCTGACCCAAGGCGAACGCAGCCGCGATGACCTGATCCGCGATATGGGAACCGGGTTGCTCGTGACCTCGATGATTGGATCAACGATCAACCCCAATACCGGCGACTATTCCCGCGGCGCGTCCGGGTTCTGGGTCGAAAATGGTCAGATCAGCCACCCTGTCAACGAATGCACCATCGCGGGCAACCTGCGCGACATGCTGATGCGGATCATCCCCGCCAATGACGCGCGCAGCTATCTGTCGCGGGTGGTGCCCTCGATCCTGATCGAAGGGATGACACTTGCCGGCAACTGACCTGCCCTTGCTGATTGACGCCGCCAGACAGGCCGGACGGATCGCAACCCGGTACAGCGGGACCTCGGCGCAGCGCTGGGACAAGCCCGACGGCGCGGGGCCGGTGACCGAGGCGGACCTGGCCGTCAACGCCATGCTCGAAGCGGAACTGAGGGCGGCGCGTCCCGACTATGGCTGGCTGAGCGAAGAGACAGAAGACACGCAGGACCGATTGCAACACGAGCGCGTGTTCATCATCGACCCGATCGACGGCACCCGCAGCTTTGCCGAAGGATCCCGCACCTGGGCGCATTCGATTGCAGTGGCCGAGGGTGGAGAAGTCACCGCAGCCGTCATCTACTTGCCGTTGCGAGACCTGTTTTACACTGCCGCCAAAGGACAGGGGGCCACCCTCAACGGGGCCGCAATTCACGTGTCCGATCCCGGTCCACTGGCTCAGGCCGAAGTTCTGGCTGCAAAACCCAACCTTCAGCCGCATCATTGGCAGGCCGGTTCGGTGCCCGATTTTCAAAGGGTTTACCGCCCGTCGCTGGCCTATCGCATGGCGCTGGTCGCTCAGGGTCGGTTCGACGGCATGCTGACCCTGCGGCCAAGCTGGGAATGGGACATCGCCGCAGGTGACTTGATACTGCGCGAGGCGGGCGGTCTGTGTACGGACCGTCGCGGCGGGCTTTTGCGGTTCAACAACCCACACCCGCGCCTGAACGGGGTCGTCGCAGCCGGGCGCGATCTGCACGCACAGCTTTTTGCTCGGCTTGACCCGCATGGATCGGGGTTGCCGGGATGAGCAAGCCACGCTCACTCAGCCTTGCGGCCTACCGGGTGCTGTCCTGGGGTGTGCAGTCCGGCAATGGCACTACGGCCATGGCCCGGCCCGAAGGTGAGCTGCTATGGGTACATATCGAAAACCCGGACAGGTTGCGTGTGGTCGATGATTTCTGCCGTCAACTGCTTCCGCTGCGGCCCGGATTGTCGCTGTTGCTGACCGCCCCGCCCGAGGCTGAGCTGTCCGACTGGGATGATTGCGGCGCGCCCTTGGTGTGCCTACCGTCCGAGCAGGCTGGCGTGGCGCGCGCATTTCTGGATCATTGGCGCCCCGATATCGGAATCTGGGTCGGTGGCGGTCTGATGCCCAACATCATCACCCGCGCCGAAGAACGCGACATTCCGCTGATACTTGTCGAGGCAAGCGTCGACATCAAACCCGCCCGCAGTGGACGGTGGCTGCCCGATCTCGGCCGCTATACCATGGATTGCTTTGACCGGATTCTGGCGACTTCTGAAGAAACCGCGCGGCAAATCCGGCGGTTGGGCGTTCCCAGTCACAAAGTTTCTGTCTCTGCGCCCTTGCGGGTCAGCCCAACTCCGCAACCCTGGCCCGAGGATGAGCTGATCGAGACCAATCACGCTGTTGCCGGTCGCCCGGTCTGGCTGGCGGCCTGGGTGCAGGACAAGGAGTTCATCTCGATCCTCAGCGCACACCGACAGGCGATGCGGATGCTGCCGCGCCTTGCGTTGGTCCTGCATGTGGCCGATCTTGACGAGGTCGAACCACTGCAACGCAGGTTGTCCGCCATGGACCTGCGCTGCATCAACTGGGACGAAAGTCAGGTGATCGAGGATACCACTCAGGTCATCCTGAGTTCGAACCCCGAGGACCTCGGGCTGTGGCACAGGGTGTCGGCGGTGACCTTCATGGGCAGTTCGCTGGAACGTGGGGCGGGAGGGCGAGACCCATTGATTTCCACCGCGCTTGGATCCGCCGTGATACACGGACCGCATGTGAACCGGCATCAGGATGCCTATGACCGCTTGGATCAGGCGGGGGCGGCGCTGATGGTGAAATCTGCCACCGAACTGGGGGACGGCGTGGTGGCGTTGTTGGCCCCGGATCGCACCGCAGACATGGCCCTTGCCGGATGGCAGGTCGTGACCGAAGGCGCGCCGCAGGTCGACCAATTGACCGAACTGGTTCAGGACAAGCTGGATGAGCGGAGGGCACAGAATGCGCGCCCCTGAGTTCTGGAACACCGGACCCGACCGGCTGGATCTGCGCGCCCTGCTGCTGGCACCGCTGGGCCGAATATATGGCGCGGCGACCGCGCGTCGGATTGCAGCGGGATCCGGGCTGAAGCCCGGCATCCCGGTAATCTGCGTCGGCAATCTGAACGCAGGCGGCACCGGCAAGACTCCCACCGCGATCTGGGTGCTGGAACAGCTGCGCGACGCGTGGCACACCCCCCATGTCGTAACACGTGGGCATGGCGGGTCGCTGGACGGGCCGGTGCGGGTCGATCCGTCACACCATACCGCCGCCCAAGTCGGGGATGAGCCGCTGCTGCTGGCAGCGTTCGCCGAAGTCTGGGTCGCCAAGGACCGCGCCGCCGGTGCCCGCGCCGCTGCCGAGGATGGCGCTACGGTTATCGTGCTGGACGATGGGTTCCAGAACCCGTCCGTTGCCAAGGATTTCTCGATCATCGTCGTTGACGCCGAGCGCGGGTTCGGCAATGGGCTGTGCCTGCCCGCCGGGCCCTTGCGCGAACCCGTCGACGCCGGAATGAAGAGGGCCGATCTGGTGCTGTCGCTGGGTGATTCTGAGGCGCAGGCCGGTTTCGCCGCCCGTTGGGGCAATGCCATCACCGTTCCCCATGCCACCGGACAGGTGAGCGCACTGCAAACCGGGATGGACTGGACCGATACGCCGGTTCTGGCCTTTGCCGGCATAGGCCACCCGGAAAAATTCTTTCAGACGCTGCGCCAGCAAGGTGCAAACCTGTTGCGGACCGAGGCGTTGGACGATCACCAGCCTCTGACCCCTGCGCTGACGACGCGGCTTGAAAACGAGGCGCGTGCGCTTGGTGCCCAGCTAGTAACAACGGAAAAAGACGCCGTGCGCCTGTCTGCAGCCTTTCGCAGAAAAGTCGTTACCCTACCTGTTCGGCTTCAGGTGACCGAGGCCGAACAGGTCAGGGATTTGTTGCTGACGGCTGCCCCGTCTCCGGAATAACTCCGGTTGTCAGGCCAACCTGTCAGGGTCGGCCGATGTCAGGAATCAATTGCCCAATTCATCTTCAATCAGCTTCTTGAAGCTGTCGTAAGACTGGTTTTCGACCTTCTTGCCGTTCACCAGAAAGGAAGGGGTGGCCTGAACACCGTCGCGTTCGGCATTTTCCTGATACCAGGCCACCAGCGTCTGCGCGCGGGTGCCATCCTGCAGGCAGGCGTCAAGCTGGTCATTGTCGATGCCCGCCAGACGTCCGATCTTGCGCAGCTCTTCGACGATCTCGGCCGGACCTCCGGCTTTGGTCCATTCGGGCTGGCCTTTGTAGATCAGATCCGAAATTCCAAAAAACTTGTCCGGCCCGGCACAACGCGCGACCATCGAAGCCCACAGGCCATAGCGGTCAAAATACACTTCGCGGTAGATGAACCTGACTTTGCCGGTGTCGATGAAATCCTTCTTGAGCTGTTTATAAGCCCCTTCATGGAAGTTCGCACAATGCGGGCAGGTGTAGGATGCGTATTCGATGATCTCGACCGGCGCGTCTTCGGCCCCCTGCACCATCTCGATGATGGTCGAGGTATCTAGGTCCGCCTCCTGCGCTTCGGCGCTGCTGATCAGCGGCGCCGCCGGGGTCGACGTTGACGTCGTCAGCCAATAGCCACCCGCGGCCACGGCGACGGCCGCACAGAGTACTGTTGCAATACGGCTCATTCTCAGCCCTTTCTTAGTGTTTCTGTCTGGATAAAACGTTGCGGCCAAGACGTTCAAGGGCCGCGCGCAAATCTTCATCATTCACATCGCGCGACACTTTGTCTGCTTCGGCGACAATTTCGGGTGATGGTTCGGGTTTGGCCGGTTTTGGTTTGTGGTCGAAACTGGCCTGCCCCTCGGCAAATCCGGTGGGTGCAGTCTGGGTGATGCGAATGCGACTGATGGCGTTGAAGCCATAAGTTGCATTGACCCGCTGCTTCAGTTGTTCTTTCTGCATCTCCAGCATCGGAGCCTGCGGCCCCGTCGTCAGCACGGTCAGCGTGGCCCCAAACCCGCCCTTCGCGTATCCAACTTTCACCGGACGGGCAATCGCGGCGATGTCCTGCCCCACGATCTCGGCCCAATGGGTCAGCAGGCGCGAAACAGCAAAGCCCCGGCTTTCACCCGCGCGTCTGATCTGGTCATTCAGCAAGGTCGCGGTGCGTTTGAACCCGCGGGTCGAAGAACGTCTGCGTTGCATCTGGTTTCCAACTCCTGCGCCGCTATTGTAATAGGCGTGCGCCCGGGCGCCAGCGAAACCCGACAGGAAGATAGATAAAACTTGCGTGACACAGCAGAATTTGACCTGAGCGCCGCGTTGCTGGACTGGTACGACAGCCACGCGCGTGAAATGCCATGGCGCATCGGCCCGGCCGAGCGGGCGGCAGGTGTCATCCCCGACCCCTATCGCGTGTGGCTGTCCGAGGTCATGTTGCAGCAAACAACCGTTGCGGCGGTGCGCGATTATTTCCAGCGCTTCACGGCACGCTGGCCGGATGTGATCGCACTCGCCAACGCACCTGACGATCAGGTCATGGGGGAATGGGCCGGGTTGGGCTACTATGCCCGTGCTCGCAACCTGCTGAAATGCGCGCGGGTTGTGGCCACGGAACACGGTGGAAAATTCCCCGATACATACGATGCCCTGCTGAAACTGCCGGGGATCGGTCCCTATACCGCCGCTGCCATTGCCGCCATCGCCTTTGATCGCCCCGAAACCGTGTTGGATGGGAATGTCGAACGGGTCATGGCCCGGCTATATGACATTCACGACCCTTTGCCGGGCTCCAAGCCGATCCTCAAAGTTAAAGCCGCGGCTTTGACCCCAACCACCCGGCCCGGAGATTACGCGCAGGCGGTGATGGACCTGGGCGCCACGATCTGTTCGCCGAAATCGCCCGCCTGCGGTATCTGCCCGGTGCGCACGCCCTGCCAAGCCCGGACACGGGGCACGCAGGCGGATCTGCCAAAGAAAACACCCAAAAAGCCGAAACCCACCCGCTATGGCCACATCTACATTGCCCGCCGCGACGACGGGGCGATGCTGCTGGAGCGCAGACCAGACAAAGGCCTGCTGGGGGGCATGCTGGGCTGGCCCGGTTCGGACTGGTCCGACGCGCCCGAGACAGCGGCCCCGTTTGCAGCGGACTGGACCGCGCTGAGCGGTGAGGTGCGCCATACCTTCACCCATTTCCACCTGGTTCTGCGTGTCTGGACCGCCTCTTTACCTCGCGGAACAACTCCGTCGGGACTGATCGTTCTGGACAAACACGACTTTCGGCCAAATGATTTGCCCACGGTGATGCGCAAGGCCCATGACCTGTGGCGCGGGCAATAGCGCATCGTCCTATCCAACAGGACGAAATATGTCCCCAAAGGACCGGAGCATCAGGATGATCACGTCAGAGACACTGGCCCGCTGGCAAACCGCCTTGCCGTTCTGGGCATCGGTGCTTTTGATCCCACTGATCTGGGTATCTGCAACCCATGGTGGTTGGTGGATCCTTCTGGTGCCCCTCTCCACCTGGTGGGCCTATGCGGTGCTCGATCACTTTGTCGGGTTGGACCTTGAAAACGCCGATCCCGAGACTCCTGACACAATGCTGCGTTGGCACATCTTGCTGACCAACGTCTGGGCGCCGCTTCAGTTCGCCACGCTTTATGGCCTGATCTGGTATGTGACACGTTCGGATGCTCTGTCTTCGCTGGAAAAGATCGGGATTTTCTTCGGAATGGGGGTCATCTCGGGCACGATCGGGATCAACTACAGCCACGAGCTCATGCACCAGAAAGGCCGGGGTGAGCGATGGCTGGCCGATATCCTGCTGGCGATGGTGCTGTATTCGCATTTCCGCTCGGAACATCTTCTGGTCCACCATCGCCATGTCGGCACGCCGCGTGACCCTGTAACAGCGCGCTATAACGAGGGATTCCATCAGTTCTACCCGCGTGTCCTGCGCCAAAGCTTGCTATCGGCCTTCCGCGCCGAGCGTGACAAGCTGGCCCGCAAGGGTTTGCCGTGGACAGACCCCTCAAACCCGTTCTGGCGCTATTGGGCATTGCAAGCGGCGATGCTGCTGCTGGCGCTTCTGGTCGGAGGCTGGGCCGGGCTGGCCCTGTTTCTGGTACAGGCCGGAACCGCGATCTGGCAGCTGGAGCTGGTCAACTATGTCGAACATTACGGCCTGACGCGCAAATACCTGGGGGACGGCAAATACGAACATGTCCGCCCACGCCATTCATGGAACGCGTCGCAGAAAGCCTCGAACTGGTTGCTGATCAACCTGCAACGCCATTCGGATCACCACTACAAGCCGAACCGCCGCTTTCCGCTGCTGCAACACCATAGCGAAGACGCCGCGCCGCAACTGCCCTATGGCTATCCGGTCATGACGGTCGCCGCCATGATCCCGCCGCTCTGGCGTCGCGTGATGAACCCGAGGGTGCGCGCATGGCGTCGCCGGTATTACCCCGAGGTCACAAACTGGCAACCCTATAACAAAGCCCAAAACCCTTTGCCGCGGGCGTAACCGCAGCGCACACCAGCGCGCTGCTCGGCCCAACTGGCGGCGTGCATCTTTGATGCACAATCGCCAGGCGGGAGTGCCTCGCCTACAGCACCCAGATGTCCATCGGGGTCTCGACGCCACGAACGGTTTGACCCGCGCGCTGCTCAAAGCCCGACAATTCTTGTTTTAAGGGCAAGGCTTCTTTCCGGGCCTGTTCCCGTACCGCATCGCTGATGACAATTCGGGCGCCCAGATCACGCGTCGTCGCCTCCAGCTTGGCGGCCACGTTCACGGCATCGCCAATAACCGCGAATTCCAACCGGTTTGCGCCGATATCCCCCAGAACAACCGGGCCGTAATGTACGCCGATACCCACCTGTATCTCGGGGTCTCCGGCCCGGCGTCGGTCCAGATTCCAGCGATCGATCACCTCCACCATCGCCCTTGCGCAAGCCAATGCGTTGCTTGCATCAAGCTCCGTTGGAACCGGCGTTCCGAATGTGGCCATCAGCCCGTCGCCCAGATACTTGTCCAATGTGCCGTTGTGGCGGAACACCTCGGTTTCCATACGGGCATGAAACCCGCGCAATGCCTCGATGACCTCATAGGGGTCGCGTCCGGCCGCAAACCGGGTAAACCCGACAATGTCGATGAAAAGAACTGCGATGTTCTCTTTGCGCACCTGCTTGAGCGGCTCGTCATTCTGGCTTAGCTCTTCGACCACATTGGGCGAAAAGTAGCGCGACAGATTTGCCCGCTCGCGTTCAAGACCGGCATTGCTCATCAACAGACGGTTCAACCGCTGCATGGACACGCCCAAGGTCACGGCGACCATAATAAAAACAATTACCTGCTGTACGCGCTCTGGCACCATAAAGCTGTTGGGATCCAGCATTTCAGCCACATCCGGGTAGCCCTGAAGCGCCTCGGCCACACGCTCGCTGAGGCCCGGTATCGGTGTTGATATCCACCATGCCACGACCCAACCGATGGTCCACATTCCGGCGGTCCATGTTCCCAGCGCAATAACGGTACGCCAGGAATAAGCCAAGGTACCGGCGGCCAGAATGATGAAGAAATACTGAAAGTTATCAAAGCGGTACTGCATCGCCAAAGGTCGCACATCGTCGCTGAACGGGTTGGGAACAATCATGCCCAGCGTCATGATCAGCAGATCGACAAAGATCAAAAGCAATTCGAGCCGCGATTGCCCGACGCGGCCGGCGCGGCGGATCAACCAGCCGTTTGCGCAAATCAGCAACAGGATGAAATGATACCAAAGGACTTCCCAATGGGGGTTTAGATAGATCAGCAAGATAGCCGTCAGCGCCATCGCAATCCAACGGGCGCGCACGGCAAGTTCCAGCCCTTCGCGCTTGTGTTTCTCTAACGCGGCCTCGGTGTATTTGTTGTCCAGATCAAAATTATCCGGCTGTGTCAGGAACATTCTGTCGATACGGGACGGGCTGGCGCTGGCGTCGGTCATTGCCTTGGTCTCCAACAAGGGTTGTCAGGGGCTGCCCCATGCAACCACCTCTGACACAAAAACAAAAGGCCCCGCCGAACACGGCGGGGCAAGGCTTAGTGCCTTGTGTCAGGCCACAGGCACCGGCGGTATTCAGTTATGCATTTCAGCCCTGATCTGCTGACGCAGCACATCAATCGGCACGGTTTTGCCGTCACGCTTGAAACACCAGTAGGTCCAGCCGTTACAGGACGGCGCGTTTTCAAGATGCGCGCCCACCTGATGGATCGAGCCTTTGACGTTGTCACCCACCAGCGTACCGTCGGCACGCACTTTGGCCTTGTGGCGCTGGTTCATGGAATACAGCTCTTCGCCCGGTCGCAGCATGCCGCGTTCGACCAGTTGGCCAAATGGCACGCGCGGCTCGGCGCGCTTGCTGGCGCTGACCTCCAGCGCCTCGCGGTCGAACTTGCGGACCTTGGCGATGCGTTTCTCGGCCACCTTGCGGTAACTTTCCTCGCGTTCGATGCCGATGAATTCGCGGCCCAGCATCTTGGCAACCGCGCCCGTCGTGCCTGTGCCAAAGAACGGGTCCAACACCACATCGCCGGGATTGGTCGAGCCGATCAGAACCCGATGCAACAGCGATTCCGGTTTTTGCGTCGGATGCGCCTTATCACCGTTTTCATCCTTTAGGCGCTCATGCCCGGTACAGATCGGCAGCACCCAGTCGCTGCGCATCTGCACACCTTCGTTCAACGCTTTGAGCGCTTCGTAGTTGAACGTGTATTTCGCGCCCTCACGCTTGGAGGCCCAGATCATCGTCTCATGCGCATTGGTAAACCGCTTGCCCCGGAAATTCGGCATCGGATTCGACTTGCGCCAGACAACGTCGTTCAGAATCCAGTATCCCGCGTCCTGCAAGGCCGACCCCACACGGAAAATGTTATGATAAGACCCGATCACCCAAATCGCACCGTTGGGTTTCAGCAGACGATGGGCCGCCTTCAGCCATTCGCGCGTGAACTGATCGTAAGCGCTAAAACTGGAGAACTGGTCCCAGTGATCATCGACCGCATCCACCTGAGAATTGTCGGGCCGGTGCAACTGACCTTTCAGTTGCAGATTGTAAGGGGGGTCCGCAAAAATCAGATCAACCGACGCCTCGGGCAGACTGTTCATCGCCTCGATACAGTCCCCGGATAGAATCGTGTTTAAAGGGAGCGCGACTGCGCCCTTTGTCTTGATTGTGGTCATATCACTGCCTCAGTTCCACGGCGCTTTTGCGCTCATTTGGTTGAGACTAGGATGAGTCAAAGACGAATCGCCGTCAAATTCTTTTTTTGAATCAGTGACTTACGATTTACTCTTGATACAAGATATTGTGGACCGGTTTAAAGGAACGTCTATGGTGTGGGGTCACACCGAGATTTCGCAGCGCCTCGCGATGCATTTTTGTCGGATAGCCTGCATTCGACTCCCATCCGTAGCCCGGATGCTGTTGCGCCAAATCCACCATCATCTGATCGCGCCAGTTTTTTGCGATGATCGATGCCGCCGCGATCGACACGGAACGCCCATCCCCCTTCACAATTGCCTGTGACGGGATCGTCAGGCCCTTCGGAATCAGGTTGCCATCGATCAGCAGAAAGTCAGGTGCCGGGTTCAACGCGGCCACTGCGCGTTCCATCGCCAGATGCGAGGCCCGCAGGATGTTCAACTTATCAATCTCTGCCACTGATGCCTCGGCCAGGGCGACTTCTGCCCGGTCCCGCAGTGCCGTATCCAGCGCAGTTCGACGCTTGGCCGTCAATTTCTTGGAATCATTCAGCCCATCGGGAATGTCGTCGGGGTTCAGGATCACGGCCGCTGCAACGACAGGTCCGGCCAACGGACCGCGTCCGACCTCATCCACTCCGGCAATGCGAACATGTCCGCGCGCAAGCAGCGCTTGCTCCAATTCAAAGCTCGGTTTTGTCATGACATTCGGCAAAGCGCGTTTCGCCCAAAACCGCAAGAGCAAAGAGGGGGTGGCCCTCGCCACCCCCTCCGGCGCGACGCTTCTGATGGCGCCGCTCCTGCTCGATATTCGCAATCAGTAGACGACGCGATAACCGTGTTGGCGCAGGCAGGCGGGTTCGTAGGCGCGTTTTACCTTTTTCCCGTTCCAGAATCCAACCTTGCACTGGTTCGGCAACCTGTAGGCATGCTTATAGTGCTTGTTCAGGCAGTTTGGTCCAAGCAAAGGACGCGATTTGGAATAGGACTTGAACGTGCGCAGGCAACGTTGCGGCAGGTCGTAACGCGCGACCCTGTCCGGTAACGGACGTGGCTTATAGTGTTTCTTCTTCGCCTTCTTGTGCTTGTGCGTTTTGGGCTTTTCATATTCGTAGCGCGGCGCACGGGTCACCGTTTGGGTGCGCTCCTTACGTTCTTGCTTGGAATAGTGGTGAATCGCGGCCCCGACGATGGCGATGGCGGCCAGACCGCCTAGTATGTCGCCCGCATCCGCCGCCCGCGCTTTCGAGGCTGAAATCCCGGTGATGGCCACAGCCGTGGCAACGATCAGAGCAATGAATTTCCGATGCATGATGCATGTCCTTTCAGGTGTTCTGGCGACCAGAGACGGGCCGCGTGTTTTCATGCACCAACCCTGCGACCGAGGCTTGCAGACAAGCAATAACGGCTGGCTGTTATCGGATAACGCGCGTTAAAACCCCTTGTGGTTATTGAATATCGGTCTGACCCGTGCGCAGGATGCAGCTTATGAAACCGATCCTCTCTTCTCTGGCCGTTGCGGCCCTGATATCGCTTGGGTCTGCGGCTGCGGCGGCAGATTGCTACGCGGATTACAAAGCCAAGCAGGACAATCCGCTGCGCCTGCACTATGGCATCATGGAAGTGTCTGCGTGCGACAAAGGGAAGGCCAAGAAAGAAGTTGCCAAACGTTTGAAATCGTCCGGTTGGACATTGTTGAACGTTATGTCCGTTTTCGGGCCGGAAGGGTTGGATCAGAGGAAGGCCAATGCCGGAAAATTCTATCTCCGTTTCTGAGGCGCGCCGATCGGGCGTCCGGCTGGTAGGCGCAGGTATCGCAGCGATCGTTATGATTCTGATCACTGCCGCCATCTTTCTGTTCTGGACGCTGCCGGATGCCAATGCGTTCAATGCGCGGGTCGAACGTTTGTTCGTCGAAAGCGACCTGACCTCGCAGGCTGAAATCCGCCTGTTGGAGATCCTGGCCCAGTCCGGAACCGCCTTTGCCGACACGTTGTCCAGCTATCGAATGGTGATTTTCGTGCTGCTGGTCTTTGCCAGCGCCATGCTGGTCACCGCTCTGGTGTTTCTGGTGATGCTGGTTCTGCTGAACCGGCGCATGGCGCAGATCGAGCGTACCGGGATACAGGTGACCTCGCTGTTGATCAGCCGCGAAGAAAACACCGTCTATCTGAACAATATGGATTTCCGCCTGACCCCCGCTGCGATGGAGACCCTGTCGGTGCTGGCCGAATCCCGGCTGGATGACGAGGTTCTCTCGGGTGCCCAGATCGAGGCGATGATCTCGGGGCGCGATGCCGCCGATTGCGACGAAGCCGCAGGCGCCACACGCATCAAACGCCTGCGCGATGCTTTGGGCAATCAGATGGTCAGCGAATTGCTGGTCAAGAATATCGCCAAGCGCGGCTATATGCTTTCGATTGAAAAAGACGTAATTCAGATGGTCTAGCCCGTTAAATTCTGCGTGCCGCCCCTTGGAATAATCATCAAAAGCACCCATCCTATTAAGGCCCGAGCAAGGGAGGCTGATGATGAACGTCCACGCCACGCCAACACTCAATGGCTACGGGATTTCTGTCGAACAGCTGCAAGGTCGCGTTGCGATCTATCGCGGCGATATTCTGCTGGCGGAAAGCCACAATGCCAAAGTGATGTATGAAACACGCTTGCCGCCCGCGATCTATATCCCGCGCGCCGATCTTTGCGTTGAACTCAGCCCCGAGACCGAGTTGCAGACGTTTTGCCCTTTCAAAGGCACGGCCACCTATCACGACATAAGCCTGCCGGGTGAGCGGTTGGAAAACTCGATCTGGGCTTACGAAGACGCACTGCCGGAAAGCTCTGCGATTCAGGGGCATATCGGCTTCATGCCGAATGCGGTCACCCATATCGATCTGGGTGACAACAAACTGCGCGATCCCGAGAATGGCAATATCAGCGGGCCGCTGATCGACTGGCTGATGCGTGGCGCGTCCGAAGCAAAAACAGCCGAAGCGTTTACCAAGGCGCTAGCTGAAAAGATGCTAGAGCATGGCATTGCGATTCAGCGCCTCAGCGTTCTGGTCTGGTCGCTGCACCCGTTGATCGCGGGCAAGCACCATATCTGGGAAAAAGACGTGGCCGAGATATCGACCAACATCCCGACCTATGAAATCCACGACCACCCTGCCTTTATCAACAGCCCGCTGCGGCATGTTTCGAACGGGTTGGGTGGGGTCCGTCAACGGCTTGACGACGACCATCCCCACAACAGCTTTCCCATCATGGAAGATCTGCGTGCGCAGGGCGGCACCGACTATGTCGCCATGCCCCTGCCTTTTTCGGACGGGCGTATCAATGTCCTGACTCTGACCTGCGATCACCCCAATGGGTTCACCACCGAAAACCTCGGACTGGTGTTCGAATGCTCGACCGTCATCGCGCGGTTTTATGAAGTGTTCATGCAACGGGAAAATGCGCAGGTCTTGCTGGAAACCTACGTCGGAAAACGCACCGGTGCACGGGTTCTGGGCGGCGAAATCCGCCGCGGCGATGGCGATGACATCGATGCCGCGATCATGTTCTGCGATCTGCGCAACTCGACCAGCCTGGAAGAGACGATGGGGCGAAGCGCCTATATCAATCTGCTGAACAGCTTTTTTGAAACCGTATCCGGCATCGTGCATCAAAACGATGGTGAGGTGCTGAAATTCATCGGCGACGCTGTGCTGGCCGTGTTTCCCGCCGAAGAGGATCCGGCCGCAGCCCGCCACAATGCCCAGCGCAGTGCCATCGAAATCGTCAACCGACTTGCCGAGGCGCGGCTGGAGGATCAAACGGATCAGTGCGACTGTTCCATCGGCCTCGCCTATGGACGCGTGACCTATGGCAATGTCGGTTCGCAAGAACGCCTGGATTTTACGGTTATCGGTCAGGCTGCCAATGTCGCAGCAAGGCTGGGGGAGTACAGCAAGACCACAGACCATAGCATTGTTGTCTCACAGGATATCCAACCGGCCTGCGTTCACGCCATTCCGTTGGGAGAGGTTGAATTGCACAACGTGTCGCAGCCGATCGCGGCCTATGCATTGCAAACCACGATGGACGACGCAGCCGCATGACCCGGCGGCGACGCTGAGTCGACGCGAGGCCCTACGAGTTTGCGCATCAGAAAACATTCATCGTTGATACGGCACTCGAACAGCGTCGACCATTTCCAGCGCGTTAGCCGCCCAATAAGATCAACGCGGTTTGGGCGGGCGAGAATGTCGCTTGGAACTGCGCGATCTGATTGCGGGCCAAATAGGTGTCGGTCAGCTTGCTGACCGCCTCGGGTTCGGTGAATTGGGCCAGATCGTCTGAACCGGTAAGCCGGGCCAGACGTTCTTTGAACTGACCCAGCTGCCGATCAAGATCGAGCTGCGCAAAGGACGAAGGCAACCCAAGCGCTGTTTCCATCATCTTGCGCAGGGGAGGTTTCCCCATCAGGTCAAACCATTTTCGATCCGAGGTACCGTCAAGCGACGCCAGATCAGACAGGGCATGTTGTGAATAAAGCGCGAGGCGCATCGCCTCGTCCGACTGGCCGACCGCCACTTCGAACCGGGCAACCAAACTGTCATCGGCAATTTTTTCCATATTGGTGATCAGGCCGGTCTTGCGGACCGCGCCGGGCCCCAGTCCGAAAGCGTCCGAGAACTCGCGATATCGGCTGTCGGCTAGGCGGTTGGCCAACGCATCCTCGGCGCTGGTTCCGTCAGACAGGATTTTCTGAATGAAGTACCTATTGTTCAGGTCATCCTGAAGACCAAACGCGCCCAGTGCCACCTGCAACAACCGCCGGTCAGACACCAGATCTTCGGCGGTCTGCACATTGCCGATATTATCAAGAAAATAGGTCCTGTCCCGCGCGTTGACACCAGTGTCTGAGTAGCTTTGAAGTTGCGCGTCATAGGTTCGTTGCAGAAAACGCCAACCAACCAGACCACCAGCGGGGACGACCGGCTGAAAGGTCATTGGTGATATGCCATAAGCCGTTCTTCGCGCGGCAGAAGCGAGCGCAATGACTTGAGGCACTTATAGTACTGCTCGGACACCAATGCCTCGGTCGCTTCGGTCAAGACACGTCGGCTGTCTGAGTCGGTGAAAACCTGACTCAACTCCTCGACCCGGCGCAACAATTGCTGGCGCGCCTGATCGGGTTCAGTGTCCCCGGACAACACAAGCTGAGCGGCATAGCAGACCCGGCGCACTGGCGTGTTGACCTCATCGGGGTGGATCGCATCGCGCAACCGAAGCACGTTGGCTTGCGGCGTCATGATGGAAAAGCGGCTGCGGCGATCGCCGTTTTCGATGACAACGCCGTTGATCAGCACCCGCTCTCTTGGTGCAAGTTTCAGAACCAGCCCGCTCATCACGCACCTCGCATCTGCCGCAGGCCCCGGAGCACCGCCATGTTGATTTCCAGTAGCGGTTCGACAACGGCATTGTTGCTCAGAACCTGACTGCTGTGTTGCTCGGTGAACTCGGCAAGATAGAAAATTCGGGCGCGCAGATCGTTCGGCAGCGCATTGTCGGCATCCGAAACCCCGCTGGCCAACACGTTCCACAAACGCCGGTTTTCATGCAACGCATGCACAAATCCGCCAAAATCAGTTGCTTTGCGGGCCGCGGCGGCCTTGAGTTTATGTGTGATTTTCGAGATCGCTTCGTACTCGGTGTCGCGCGGCGTTCGCGTTGGAGCTGCGGTCTGGGCGTAAGCGCGTTGAGCATAGATTTGAGGTGTCACAAAAAGTCCTTCCAAGCGTCCATCAGTTGTCTGTCAAGATCGGGGCGCGAAAGCCGCGCCTCGATTTGGTGCCGAGATTACCGGAACAGTGACAGGATGGATTGCGGCGCCTGGTTCGCAATCGACAGCGACTGGGTGGCCAGCTGTTGCTGGACCTGTAGCGCCTGCAACCGCGCCGAGGTCTCTTCCATGTCGGCGTCGACCAGCGAACCGATCCCGGATTTGAACGAGTCGGTGAGATTCGAGATGAACTCTTTCTGCGTCTCGATCCGACCCTGCGCCGAACCGAACGCAGCCGCGGCGTCGATCGAGGTGTCGATCAGTGTTTCGATGGTTCCCAGCGCGGCGGCCGCACCGGCATCCGTTGAAACATCAATTGAACTGAGCGCCCCCAGACCGCCCGAACCGGCATTTGTGAACTGGGCGGAGACAGAGATATCCTGATCCGCATCAGCGCCGGCTGCCGCTGCACCAGTTGCAAAAGACAGGGTGTTGGGAGCGCTTGACGAGTCATAGTCAACAGCCAGGCCGGTGATGCCAAGCGCATCGATCTGGTTCTTCAGGCCAACAGCGACCAGCGCGTCCGTGTAGTTCTCGTCATAGGTCCCCGACGGATCGAGATCACTGTCTTGGATCGTATAAGACACTTCCTGATCGCCAACTCTGATCGAAACCCGGTCACCAACCTCAAAGTTGTCGGTCGAGCTGTCGATGAGAATGTCCCCGGTGCCAGCTGTCCGGTCCATGGTGAAGCCCGCAACATCGTTGTCAGTTGTCGCGCCATCGGAACCGGCAAGAACACCTTTTGCCGTGTAACCACCGATCGACAAATCCTGGCTGGAAACCGAAATGGAAGAAGCGGTAACCGCGCCGGTATTGTCACGGTCCAACGAGGACAGAATGCTTGCGCCGGCGCCCCCGCTTACCAGATTGAGGCCGTTGAACTGCGCAGCACCAACAACCGATTCGATCTGATCGCGCAACGCGGTGACATCGTCATTGATCTTTGCCCGATCAACGTTGTCTTCCTGCGCCGCGACGATCTTTTCCTTCATCTGGTTCAGCAAGTCGGTCACTGTTTCCGAAGCGTTCCGGGCCACGGCAACCGTCGATTCACCCAAGGCCAGGCTGTCCTTGATCGCGTTGAAGCCTTTGACGTCCGATTCCATGACCTTCGAGATCGCCCAGACGGCGGAATTGTCCTTGGCGGTGGCAACGTCCTTACCGGTCGAAATCGCGTTCTGGGTCTGCGCAAGGTTCTTGTTGACCGATTTGAGCGTCTGCAATGCAACCATTGCACCGTTATTCGTCAGAATGCTGGACATGTTTGTCATCCTTCTTTCATGCGGACGCGTTTGGCGCCCATGTTCACCCCACCGAATTGGCAGGCATTCTGTCGTTCTGACCTGTGCGCCTTACCCTTCGGGTTGCGCGCCACCTGCTTGATCAGGTGCAGGGCCACCTTTGCCCTTCATCCCCTAACGGAGTGCTAAGATGCGAAGCCCTAAAACCTTGGATTTGAATCAAACCGGACCTCAGGCGCGCCGTTCCAACTTGGCCGCGCCGCGCATCGGGTATCCGCTGCGTTGGCCGGCGGCATCATAGGTGCTGAATTCCTGCCTGACCCGTCGCAGCTCGGACATGCGGTTGGCGACTGCGCGAATCCCTTCGGCGGCGCTGTTCAGAAGTTCCTGGTTCCGCGTCAGTTTCTTTTGCAAAGCGACCAGCTGCGCGCTGTCGATGACCTGCAATTCATTAAGTGCCCCGATCAGCTTTTCCTTTTCGGGCAGCATGGTGTCCAGTTGATCTAGATTGCCCTCGACAAGCGCGGACCGCTCAAGATCCAGCACCTCTTCCAGCGCCTTGATAAGATCATTCGGCATCCGTTTTCTCCATCATTGCTGTTATCAGGATCTCAGACAGCCCGACGCCGCCGGATAGCGCCAGTTGCCGCGCCTGTTGCTGAACCAGGAATGAACCGAACTGGTCCTCGCCCGCGCCGCCACCAAACGACTGGCTGGTCTTTCCAAGCCCAGCGGACTTGAGCATCTGAGCCAGAAAAGTTGCCTCCAACTCGATCGCAGCCGATTGCAACGCGGGCGGAACGTCTGGTTTCTGCGCCAAAGGCGCGCCGGGTAGAATCTTCATCGGGTTCTCTGAAATTTGCTTCGAACTTTCTCGATCAAACCGGAAAGCAGTTAAAAAAAACGTAACTTCCTCAGGGCAGGTTTCAGGGGAACAAACGGAGTCGGAGTAAGAAATGCCCAACCCGCTGACTGGCGCACTTATGGTATCGCAGACCGGCGCTGCGCCCGGATCTGCACGCGCGGATACAAATGGCGAAAGCAGCGAAACCGGATTTCTGGATATCCTGAACATGATCGCAGCGGGGCCTGAGGCAGATCACCAAACGCCAAGTGAGGAGCCTTTGGAAACGGCTGTGGACGTGCCCGACGAAACGGTCGAAATCGAAACCGCGGCGTCTGAGACGAAAGAGAGCCAGGACATCCCGATTGCGCCATTCACCGCGCCGCCAATCCCGGCGGAGTCTGTAGGAACTGAGAATGAGCCGCCTTCTGCCAATCCTACTGTGCAAATGGTGGGTCCTGTTGAGGCCGAAGAACGGTCTGCGCCATCGACCCGGCAAGACTTCGTCCCCGATCGGCGCGCGACCGTCCGCCAGCCGCGCGCTGATCTGCAACAAAGTCCAAAGGCGCACGCAGCTGATACCGTTCAACACGCCGTCGTCTTGCGCACGGCTGAGCGCGGTTTGCAAGAAAAGGCCCCGGCCGATCAGGTCGCCGACATACGCAGCGCGGCTTCTGAGTCCGGATCAGTGTCACGTGAACGGACAGGTGCGCCAAAAACGCGGCAGCAATCAGTGCTCGCAAACGCGGTTGCATCCCAGTTGAACATGGCCGTTGCAAAACCCGCAGCTGACCAAACGGACCCACCGCCCGAAGCACCGTTCGAATTGATGGGTGAAGCCAGAGAGGGTGGTCTGCCTTCGACCGGGCGTGACATTCCGCAAACGTCAGGTGCTATCGCACCGCGAGCTGAAATCGCGCGATCTATTGCCGGGCAGCTGGCGGCAACCATTACCGCAAAGCCCGGCGCAGGCGACTATGAAATCGCCCTGAACCCCGAAGAACTTGGGCGCGTGTCGATCTCGTTGGGCGGGCGAGAGGATGGTCTCCACCTGATGATAACCGCCGAACGCCCCGAGACCCTTGAACTGATGCGGCGGCACATCTCGGTTTTGGCGGCCGAGTTTCAAAAGCTCGGCTACGGCGATCTGTCCTTTGACCTCGGCATGAGCGGAGAGAACCCGCGCGATTTTGATAAGTCGCATGCGAGCGAATCCGTTGCGGCGGATTCGCCTGAAAACCCCGAGGAAACCGCTCCGCCCGCTTATCAGACCGGCCATGATGGCGGTCTAGACCTGAGGCTTTGATCAAATGATTACCAATGTTAACTCTGCCGCTGCCTCGACAGGTTCGACTGCCAATAACCCCAATGCAAAGACGTCTGCCCTGACATCGGACTTTGAGACGTTCTTGCGTATGCTGACCGCTCAGGCCCGCAATCAGGACCCGCTGGAACCCCTGGATTCGTCGGAATACGCATCTCAGTTGGCGCAGTTTTCGATGGTCGAACAGCAGGTTCAGACCAATGGTCTGCTGGCGGATCTGGCGAGGGCCATTGGTGTCAACGATCTGGACCAGCTGTCCAGCTGGATCGGCGCAGACGTACAGGCCCCGGCGGATTTTCTGTTCGGCGGCACTCCGGTCGAGGTGGAAACCCGCGCCGCTGCCAACGCCGACCGTGCGGAGCTGGTCATCCGCAACTCAAACGATACCGAGGTTGCCCGGATACCGGTGCCGATCGACAGCACCGAGTTTACCTGGGACGGCACCGGCAGCACAGGCGCTGCCCTGCCCCATGGCGTCTATTCCGCAACTCTTGAAAGCCACAAGGGGCGGCAATTGCTGACAAGCACACCCGCCGCAGTTTTCAGCCGTGTGATTGAGGCACAGATTAGCGACGATGGGGTCACGCTGAAACTGGACAGCGGCGCGACGGTACCGGTTGATTCTGTACGGCAGATTCGCAAGGGCGCTTGATCTGACGGTCAGGCCGGTCCAATCCTTGGCTACCTTCGATTCGCCCAACAATCTGGTGCCGCCCTGACCGACCTGTTGCAACCTCCACCTGAACTTGTCAAACGGCTGAGCGATCAGGGCCTTATCGAACCGCCTGCCCGTTTCGAAACCTTGTATGGCGGACGCAGCAATCAGGTCTGGAAAGTGCTTGGCGGCGCCAGCGACACCGTATTGAAGCTGTACAACACCACGCTCGAAAACCCTTTGTTCCGAAACGATCCCACGCTCGAAGCTGCCTGCCTACGCGCGCTGAAAGACACAGGCTTTGTTCCCAATCTGCGGGCCACCGGATCGGATGCGCGAACCCATTGGGTGCTTTACGATCACGCGCCGGGTACACCCTGGCAGACGGCGGTGGAACCGGTCGCGCATCTGTTGCGCAGCCTGCACGAGATGACCGTTCAGATTGACGCCCCCGATGGTTGCAACGGCAGCGACGCTCTTGCGGCGCATGGGGCAAGCATCCTTGGGAATTGCCAACCGGCAGGCAGGCAGGCGCTTGAACAGCGCATGCCGACATCGCAGATCGCACCCAACCATGACCTCTGTTTGATCCACGGCGATCCGGTCGCTGGCAACATTCTGGCAGATCGCTCTGGTTTGACACTGATCGACTGGCAATGTCCCGCCCTTGGCGACCCCTGCGAAGATCTCGCCCTGTTCCTTTCGCCCGCCATGCAACATATCTATCGCGGAGCACCCCTGACCCAAGCCGAGATCAGGCAATTTCTGGTCGCCTATGGCAAGCCGGAAATCACCGAACGCTACCTTGCATTGCGCCCGTGGTACGCGTGGCGGATGGCTGCCTATTGTCTGTGGCGGACCGAAAACGGAGCGCCGGATTATGCCGCAGGTCTGGACCTGGAACTGGCAGCGCTTTAGCGCGTCATTGTCCCTTTGCGCCGCGACCGACGCGTCCCAAGCTTTGCAGATCTGGACCTAAGTTTCGTCCGGGGAATGATAACCCTGGCTCCAACTGCTTTCGTATTCTCCCAGCACGCGCGACAAATCCAGCAGGGACGCAAACAGACGGGCGTAGACATCCCGCGACATCAACGGCTGATTCTCGTCCAGCACCTGCACAAGCTGGACCACATCCGAGGCAAACGCATCGTAAACCTGCTTGTCCGCAGGCGTCGGGTCCAACGTCCAGATGTTGCGCTTGTCGTAGTATTGCGCTGGCCGGGGTTCGTCATCAATCATGGGGTGACCTCATTGCTTTGAGGCTCATTTGGGACGGATCAAACCGCGCGCAATAGCATTGGCAACTCGTCACAAGAATCTGGCAAGCAAGACCAAACGATTCCCTCTATGGCTCCGAAACAAAGCCAATCGTTCGGCCTACCCGCAAGGTTTCAGCGCAACTGTTCCAGAAGCCTCAGACTGGCATACCCATCGGGCAAAAGCCCCTGCGCCAGTTGGTAATCGCGCACGGCGTCGACCGTGTTCGGACCGGTGCGCCCGTCGATGCCCTGCGTGTCAAACCCTGCCTCGGTCAGGCGTGTCTGCAATTCCTTTTTTTCGGAAAAGCTCAACACCCGATCGCCACGCGGCCAGTCAGCCTGAAACGGAACGCCTCCGGACAGCCGGTCAGAAAGATGGCCGATGCCAATCACATAGGCATCGGCACCATTATAGGCCTCAATCACTTTGAAATTGTCAAAGATCATCAGCGCGACGCCCTGTCCGCCAGCGGGCAGCAGAATGGCGGCGCGCCCGTGATCTGGCACGGGTCGACCGTGCAGATCAAATACCCCAAGCGCGGCCCAATCCGAGGGCATCAGCGTGTGGTCCCGTCTGGCGGTCGCATAGTCGAACCCGTCCGGCAGCCGAACCTCGACACCCCAGGGTTGGCCTTTGACCCAACCGTGCCGCGCCAGGTAGGACGCAGCCGAGGCCAACGCGTCGGTCGGGTCGTCCGACCAGATATCACGCCGCCCGTCACCGTCGAAATCAACCGCGTGACCCAGGTACGAAGTCGGCATGAACTGCGTATGCCCCATCGCGCCCGCCCAACTGCCGATCATGTCGGGCGCGCTGACATCTCCGGCCTGAACGATTTTCAGCGCCGCGATCAACTGTGTCTCAAAAAACTGCGCCCGTCGCGCATCAAAGGCCAGCGTTGCCAGTGACCGGATCGTCCGGTTGCTCCCCCGAAACCCACCGAACGAGGTTTCCAGTCCCCAGATTGCGGTCACAACCTCTTTCTCGACGCCATACTGTGCCTCGATCCGGTCCAGAACCTGCCGGTGCTGTTCCAGAGCGGCGCGCCCGTCAGAAAGCCGCCGGTCCGAGACTGCGGAATCCAGATATTCCCAAATCGGTTTCGAAAACTCGGCCTGATTTCTGTCCCGCTTGATTACGTCCCAATCATAGGTCAGGCCCGCCAAGGCGTGATCCAATGTATGTTCGGATATCCCTTGCGCCTGCGCGCGGGCTCGGAAAGCCCCAAGCCACGCCTGAAATCTTGCGTTCCCTTCAGCCGACACGCGCCGCACCTCGTCCGCAGGCCGTGACACCGGCCGGATGGAAACCACCACAGCGGCCGAAGCCAATTGGACCTGAGCGCCTATCTGTTTGGGAACTGGCCATATTTTCGATTCTGATACGTCCGCCTGCACGATGGATGCCCATAATGCAGCGGTCATAACGCCGCCTTTGCATAGTCGCATTCCGATTTTTCCTGAGTACTGCTCAACCTCAGGATAGCGCAAAACCGTGTTTTCTCAAAACACTCAGGCCGGGTTTTCCTGCTCTCTTGCTTCGCGGTCCGCGCGAATGCGTTCCAGCGCCGCGCGCAGCAATGAAACACGATTTGGTCTGAAGCTTTCATCCGTGACGGACATGTCGCGCATTCGGTCCAGACGAAACACGCGAAAGTCCTGACGCAGATGACACCAGCTGAGCAACACGCTGGCCCGGTCCATGTAGACGATACTCAACGGGTTCACCCGGCGTTGCGTGTCATCCCCCTTGGCGTCGGTATAGGCAAACTCGACCGCACGCTCGTCCCATGTGGCCTGACGCAGATCGGCAACCTCGATCCCCGGCAACGCGGGCCGGTCGAACCGAGTGGCCGTCAGGACCGCATGGCTCAACCGGTGGGATTGGCGCTGCGGCAGGCGCCCCTGCAATTTGCGCAAAGCGGTACCGGCGGCCTCGGACAGGGCCGGATCACCGATCAGTTGCGCCTCGCGCAGGCCCAGAACCAGCGCTTCCAGCTCGTCATCCGTGAACCCGAGCGGCGGCAGAGTCGCGTCTTCGATCAGCGTGAACCCGAACCCGGCCTCACCATCGATGACCGCACCAAGCCCGCGCAATGTGTCGATATCGCGATGTACCGTCCGGGCGGATACGCCCAGATCCTGCGCCAACAGCGCCGATGTTTTCGGCGAAGGGCCGGAACGCAGGGCCTGCATAAGTTGGAACAATCGGGCGGTTCGGGACATAACGCAGACTAGACTAACCCTAATGACAATTTCTGTCATCAGGCCGAGATACTCAGAGCGCATCCCGTTCATGGAGTTTCCAATGCTGACCTTATTGACCTTCCCCGCCGCCTTTGGCCTGTTCAGCGCCAGCCCGTTTTGCGTAAAGACCGCCCTCATGTTGCAGAAATCCGGGCAACGGTGGCAGAGATCCGACATGCTGGATCCGCGCAAGATGCCGCATCAAAAGCTGCCGGTGCTGCGTACCCCTGAACGCCTCTTGCCCGATAGCGACCTGATCCGCGATTGGCTTGAAGCCCAAGGCGTGAGTTTTGACGCGGGCCTGACCGACATTCAAAAGGCCCACGCACGCGCACTGATACGAATGGCCGAGGAACATTTGTACTTTCACATCGTTCAGGACCGCTGGGCGAATGATGAGGTTTGGCCTGTTTTGCGCGATACGTTCTTTACGTCGATCCCGACGCTGATCCGCAAGCCCGTTTCAAATTCGATCCGCAAGGCGGTTGTCAAAGGGCTATCGTTCCAAGGCGTCGCGCGGTTTTCCCCGGCAGAACGCGCGGATCGGCTGGAACGTGATCTGGAGGCGATTTCGGCCTATTTGTGGCAATCGCCATTTCTGATGGGTGAACAGCCGACCTCGGCCGATATGAGCCTTGGTCCGATGCTGGCCGCGATGCGCGCCACGCCAGCAGATACCCCCCTGACCCGAAGGATCAAACAGGATACCTTGTTGAACAGCTATGTGGACCGGATGGAAAAGGCGATCCCGCTGTCATGACCCCGTTTGATGACCCCAAAGTTGCTGCGGCCTTTGACGCGTTGCCAGACATGGCCCGCCCCGGTGCATTGCGCCTGCGCGCGCTGATACTCGACACTGCCGGATCATTGCCAAAGGCACAGCCCCTCAGGGAAGAGCTACGATGGGGTCAGCCAGCCTATCTGGCCCCCAAAGGGTCGACGATCCGGCTGGGCGGGCACAAATCTGCGGCGTTTGCCCTGTTCGTGCATTGCCAAAGCCGCTTGATGGGTGATTTCACCACCGCTTTTCCGGGCGAGGATCGGATTGATGGCAACCGGGCCGTTCTGTTCGACGACCCGGACCAGATCGACGCATCCCGTCACGGATGGCTGGTTGCCCGAGCGTTAACCTATCACCTCTGACGGCGCTTGCGTTCAACCTTGCGCTTGAGCTTTTCTTTCTTGCGCTTGGTGCTGACCGCCTTGCGCCGTGCACCGCGCTTGGCCGGACCACGCCCACGTGGCAGGGCCTGATCGTCGATGGATAGCAGCTCCAGCTCCAATCCGCCGGTGACCGGTGTTGCCTCGGTCAGTCGTACGGTTACGCGCTGACCAATGGCGATGATCAAGCCGGTATCTGATCCCATCAAGGTTCCCGCTTCGCGGTCAAAGTGAAAGAACTCCCGTCCCAGGGATCGCACGGGCACCAGCCCGTCCGCACCGGTTTCGTCCATCTTCACGAAAGCGCCGAACCGCGCGATACCGCTGACGCGGCCAGTGAATTCGTTGCCCACCCGCTCGCTCAGATAGGCCGCAAGATACCGGTCAGTGGTATCGCGCTCGGCCATCATGGACCGTCGCTCGGTATCTGAGATATGGGTCGCGGTCTCTTCCAGGCGCGCAATCTCATCCTCGGTCAGCCCGTCCTTGCCCCAGCCATGGGCGCTGATCAGCGCGCGGTGCACGATCAGATCCGCATAGCGCCGAATGGGTGAGGTGAAATGTGCATAGTTGCGCAATGCCAGCCCGAAATGGCCGAAATTTTCGGGGTTGTAATAGGCCTGCGCCATCGATCGCAGGGTCGTCAGGTTGATCAGTTCCGCATCCTCGGTCCCGGCGGCGGCATTCAGCAGCGCATTCAAATGCCGGGTTTGCAGCACTTGCCCCTTGGCAAGATTGAGACCGGCCGCCTGCGCCGTTTCCCGCAGGCTTTCCAGTTTCTCGGGCGCGGGCTCTTCGTGAACGCGGAACAGCAGTGGCCGTCGCTTGGCAATCAGGGTTTCGGCGGCGGCGACATTGGCAAGGATCATGAATTCTTCAATCAGCTTGTGCGCGTCCAACCGATCGCGGAACGCCACGCTGGTGACCTCGCCCGCATCGCTGAGAACGATTTTGCGTTCGGGCAGGTCCAGTTCCAGCGGCTGCCGCGCGGCGCGGGCCTTTTTCAACGCTGCATAAGCCGCGTAGAGCGGTTTCAGCACCGTCTCTAACAACGGCCCGGTGCGGTCGTTTTGGGTGCCGTCTATGGCCTCCTGCACCTCGGTATAATGGAGCGAGGCAGCAGAGCGCATCAAGCCGCGTACAAACCGGTGACCGATCTTGTTGCCATCGGCGTCGATCTGCATCCGCACAGCGATACAGGCGCGCGGCACGCCCTCGTGCAGCGAGCACAGATCGCCCGACAGGCGATCCGGCAGCATCGGCACAACCCGGTCCGGGAAATAGCTAGAGTTGCCCCGTTTGCGCGCCTCACGATCCAGGGCAGAGCCCGGTTGCACATAGGCGGCGACATCGGCGATTGCGACCCAAATGACATGCCCGCCGGGGTTTTTCGGATCGTCATCGGCATGGGCGTAACAGGCATCATCATGATCGCGCGCATCAGCAGGGTCGATGGTCAGCAGCGGCATGTCGCGCAGATCCTCGCGCCCTTTCAGACCAACGGGTTTGGCCTTGTCGGCCTCATCAATCACTTTGTCGGGAAAGTCGTCGGGAATGCCGTGCTGATGGATCGCAATCAGCGAGACCGCCTTGGGCGCGGTTGGGTCGCCCAACCGTTCGACAATACGCGCTCGGGGCAGGCCCATGCGATTCTTCGGCCCGGCCTGTTCGGCTTCGACAAGTTCCCCGTCTCTGGCGCCGTGCACAGCGCCCTCGGGCACCAGCCACTCGGTTGAACTGGCCTTGTCAATCGGCACGATCCGCCCACCCTCGGCCCCTTTGCGGAAAATACCCACAAGCTTGCGCGGGTTGGTTCCGATCCGACGGATCAGGCGGGCCTCATAGTTGTGGTCTTCTTCCTGCACCACGGTCAGGCGGGCCAGAATGCGGTCACCCTCGCCCAACGCCGGATCGCTGGCACGGGTGATGAGCAGCACAATGGGCTCGACCCCCTCGCCATGCCACTCCAGCGGGCGGGCAAACAGGTCGCCATCAGCGTTCGGGGCCTTGACCTGCAACACGCTGACGGGCGGCAGGCGGTCCGGATCACGATAGCTGCGCTTGCGCTTTTCCAGATGCCCTTCTGCCTCAAGCTCTTTGAGGATGCGCTTCAGGTCGATGCGATCTGCGCCCTTGATGCCAAAGGCCTTGGCGATATCGCGTTTCGAAGTCAAGGTGGGGTTCGCCGAGATCCAGTCCAGGACCTCCTGCTTGGTGGGGATGCGAGTCATATCTTCGGCGTATCACGGGTCTACGACCGCGTCATGACCAAAATGCCTCAGGGATTCAGATCGGCCGCCGTGTCCACGTCGCGCAGGTGATCCAGCAATGTCACCCGGATGCCGGAGATCGAGGACAGCGTGTCCGCCAGCGCATGTTCGGTGGACCAGCGGACATCGCGAAACAACCCGCGCGGCAGTGCTCCTATACGCTGTGCACCTACCAGCCAATAGCCCCCATCCGGCGCAGGACCGAACACCATCTGTGCCCGCCCGAGCGCAGCAAAGGCACGCGCGATATGAGGGCGTGATATGCCGGGAATATCGGACCCAATCAGGCAGACCGGACCTTTGGGCATGCCCCGCAGCATACGGCCCATGCGATCGCCCAGATCGCCCCGACCCTGCGCGGCGCGCGGCAGGTCGGCTGGCCAGATGCGGCTGGTCAGACCTTCCCGATCCGGGGAAACCGCCAGCACGATTTGCCAGCGCGGGTCCCGCAGACGCCGGATCAGGGCGCGGGTCTGGTGGCGAAACCACCACGCCGCCCCTACCATGCCGATGTCGCGACCCAGCCGGGTTTTTACCCGTCCCGGGCGCGGCTCTTTCACCATGATGACAAGCGTGCGCTGCATGGATCAGGCGAAATAGTCCTGCAGGATGCGCGTGTAAATCGACTTGAGTTGCGTTATCTGCGCCACCGGAACGCATTCATCGACCTGGTGCATGGTCCGACCGACCAGACCAAATTCCACCACCGGGCAGTGGTTCTTGACGAACCGGGCATCCGAGGTGCCACCGGTCGTAGACATCTCGGGTCGGACACCCGTTTCCGCCTCGACCGCCTGCGCCACCAGATCGGACAGGGGCCCGGGTGGGGTCAGAAAACTCTCGCCCGAGATCTTGATCCTGACATCAATCTCTACGCCGTAGGCATCGGCCACAGTCTTGGCCTCGTCGCGCAACCAGCTGCTCAGGCTGTCGCCCGAATGCAGATCGTTAAAACGGATGTTCACCGCCCCGCTGCACTGCGCCGGGATCACATTGGTTGCGGCGTTTCCGGTGTCGATTGTCACAACCGCCAGCGTCGAGGCATCAAAATGGTCGGTCCCGGCATCCAATTCGTGACTGGCCAGACGATCCATCAGCCGCGCCATGGCAGGCAGCGGGTTTTTGGCCCGGTGCGGATAGGCCGAATGTCCCTGTACCCCGGTCACGGTGAACCAGGCGGTCATCGACCCGCGACGGCCGATTTTCATCATCTCGCCCATCGTGTTGGGGCAAGTCGGCTCGCCCACAAGACACACAGACATCTGCTCGGAGGCGCTGGCCATATAGTCCAGCAATGCCGTCGTGCCATGCTCGGCATCCGCCTCTTCATCACCGGTGATTGCCAGGATCACGGCCCCATCGGGCGGCGTATCCCGCACGAAATCCACTGCCGCCGCCGCAAAGGCCGCGACACCGGATTTCATATCCGTCGCCCCGCGTCCATACATCACACCGTCGCGGAGTTCGGCCCCGAAGGGCGCCGCGGTCCAGGCGGCCTCGTCACCAACGGGAACAACATCTGTGTGACCGTTGAAGCCAAAGCTGCGTGCGTGGCCCTTTTCGCCCCAACGCGCGAACAGATTGCTGATGCCACCACGATCGACGCGGGTGCAAACAAACCCTGCACCGGACAGAAGTTCCTCGAGCAGAACCAGCGCACCACCTTCCTCGGGTGTGACCGATGGGCAACGGATCAGATCGGCCGTCAATTGGATAGGGTCAGTCATAATGCGCCTCGTTTTCGGATCAGGACCGTTGTTCGCGCACAGATTCAATGAATTGACCCGATTGCCAACCCCGACAGCGCAAAATTTCTGATGATTTGTCTAAAGTTCAACTCTACCGCACCAGGAAAATCAACGCCGTTGACCCAGTGTCCGCCTTGCCGTGCATCACCCAATTGCGTTACAGCGCCGCGAAACAGGTTTTTTGACAATGATGCGCGTATTCTTCGCCCTGATCTGCCTGACCTTCTCGGTTCTTGCCCAGCAAAGTCAGGCACAGACGCTGACGGTGACAACAGTTACCCGTCCTCCGTTTTCCTATGTCGAGGACGGCGCCGAAACCGGGTTTTCCATGGATCTGCTGGCCGCCTTGGCCGAGTCGCTGAACTGGGACTATGAAGTGCGTCGCGTCACAAGTTTTGGCGAAATGCTTGGGGCCGTTCAACAGGGCGATGCAGATCTGGCGATTGCCAACATTTCGATCACCGCATCGCGCGAGACGATGATGGATTTCAGCCAGCCGATCTTTGAGGCCGGTTTGCAGATCATGGTGCCCTCGGACGCGGCGCGCAGGCCATCGCTGTTGCAGGCGCTGCTATCGCGCGAGCTGTTCATCGCGATAGGTCTCGCCTTTGCCATTCTGCTGGGCGGCGGCATGCTGATGTGGGGATTTGAACGCCGCGCTCAGCCCTATTTCGACCGCAAGCTGAACGAGGCGTGGTTTCCCTCCTTCTGGTGGGCGCTCAACCTGGTGGTCAATGGCGGTTTCGAGGAGCGGATGCCGCGCACCCCGTTTGGCCGGTTGCTGGGGGTTGTGCTGGTGGTGTCATCGCTGTTCATCGTATCGGTCTTTACCGCCCGGATCACCTCGGTCATGACAGTGGATGCGATCACCGGCAGCGTGAATTCGGTCAACGACCTTTATGGCAAAGAGGTTGGCACCATATCTGATTCCACCGCTGCCAGTTTCCTGAACCGGCGCGAGATTGAGTTCACCGGTTATCCCGGCCTGCAGGAAATGCTGACCGCGTTCGAACAAGAAGAGTTGAACGCGGTGGTGTTCGACGCACCAATCCTGTCCTATTACGCCTCGCACGAAGGCCGGCGCATCGCGACGATGACGGGTGGTGTATTCCTGCGCGAGAATTACGGGATCGCCTTCCCAACGGGTTCACCCCTGGTTGAGGACGTCAATCAGGCGCTGCTCGCCTTGCGTGAAGACGGCACCTATGACGAGATCTACCGAAACTGGTTCGGGATGCAGAATTAATCCTCATCCCCGAAGAACGGGGTCATCTGCGCGACGATGACGGCGTTTTCGTCCAGCGCCCGCTGCATCAGAGCGCGTTCGTCCGTGTCGATGTCATGCCCTTGCGCCTCGCGCTCGGCCAACGTGCCATAGCCGGTCACATCGAGCGGAGCCGTATCGGCCTGCTTCAGGATCGCCACGGTTTCGCGCACCGCCTCGGCCTCATCGACACCGCTGGCAAAACACATCAACGCCGCCCCGGTCGCTCCTTCGGGCAAGCCGTCACCGTCCTTGCGGCCAATCTGGACCAGAAGGGTATAGACCTGCTGGCGCGAGGGTTTTTTCTGCTTTTCCATGGAGAGGGGCCTTAGCGGTGTGGGCGGGCGCGGTCAAGTTTGTGTCGCGGTTGATAGAAATGTCCGATTCGAGCCCAAAGTGGACATCAATGCTATTGTAGACGCAGAACACCATCCGATATTTTTATTTGAATGTCTTTGCCCTCATCTATCGGAAAGCAACGGTAGTCTGCGCCGTGGCGAAGAAGGAAATCCGCTTGGAAGCGGTATCGCTCGCATGAACCGTCTTTTGAATAGAAAGTCAGATAAGTCCAACGCTCGGGAACTTTCTTTCCATACCAGCATGCAGACGGTCCGATATCGAATTCGGTCCTATCAAGATGATGATAGGCGGGAGCGAAACAAGCGTACTGCCAACCGTCTTCTGGAACTTCAGCCAACCCAATCTCAGTCGTGTCGGATATCGTCGTAACCTTTGTCGTTGCACTCCAAATCATAGCCGTAACAACAACTCCGAGCCCGCAGAGCAACGCAGACATCGCGATTTTTTCCTTCAACGTTTTACCCTTACTGATTTGGTCGCCTTGCAGGAGAGTAACCATCGATTAGCTGAATAACCAACGGCAGCAAAGTCCGCAGAGCAGACACTTCAAGCGCGATGCTCCTTAGCTAAATCCACTAAGACATACCAAAACCCCGGTGATTTTCACCGGGGCTCTGCATGTTCAGATGTGCGTTTCAATCAGTCCCGCAGCAGCTCGTTGATCCCGGTTTTCGAGCGCGTCTTCTCATCCACACGTTTGACGATAACCGCGCAGTAGAGGCTGATGTTGTTCTTGGAGGGCATCGAACCGGCCACGACCACCGAATAGGGCGGTACTTCGCCATAGGTCACTTCGCCGGTTTCGCGATCCACGATCTTGGTGGATTTGCCGATGAACACGCCCATGCCCAGAACCGAGCCTTCGCGGACAATGCAGCCTTCGACCACTTCCGAACGCGCGCCGATAAAGCAGTTGTCCTCGATGATGGTCGGACCTGCCTGCATCGGTTCCAGAACGCCACCGATGCCGACGCCACCCGACAGGTGGACGTTCTTACCGATCTGCGCGCATGACCCGACGGTGGCCCAGGTATCGACCATGGTGCCTTCGTCCACATAGGCACCCAGGTTCACGAATGACGGCATCAGCACAACGCCCGGCGCGATATAGGCCGATTTGCGTACGACGCAGTTCGGAACCGCGCGGAAACCTGCGGCATGCCACTGGTTCTCACCCCAACCGGCGAACTTGCTGTCCACTTTGTCCCACCAGCCGCCAGCCTGCGGGCCGCCGTTCTGGATTTCCATGTCCTTGATGCGAAAGCCCAGCAGCACGGCCTTTTTGGCCCACTGGTTCACATGCCAATCACCGCTCTCCTGCTTTTCCGCCACACGCAGCGAACCGCTGTCCAGCGCGTTCAGGGTATCCTCGATCGCCTCGCGCTGTTCGCCTGTGGTGGCTGGGCTGATGGTGTCGCGCGCCTCCCAGGCGGCTTCGATGGCGGCTTCTAGTTGCGCGTTGGACATTGAGGGGCTCCCTACAGACTCTGTTCACGTTGGTCTTGCCTATACGCAAGCGAAAGACTGGCTGCAATGCGACGCAGAAGGCACAAATTGCGGCTCAATGCCCGAGACTCAGAGCGGCAGCGGATCAGGAGAGATGTTTCCGCCGCAGATCAGAACCGCGACGCGTTCGCCGGGCGCAGGTCGGTAAGCCCCGGCCAACAGCGCGGCCAATGCGGTTGCACCCGCCGGTTCCACCAGAATCCGGTGCGCCCGCCAAAGGGTCTGTTGCGCCTGCAGAATGGCCGCATCGCTTACCAGCACTGATGTCACGTCCTGCGCCAGATCAAAGCAGATCGACCCGATCCGCCGCGCGCCCAGCGCATTGGCCGCGACGCCTGAAACAGAAACATCCACCGGCGCACCCGCCTGCAGGGCGGCATTCAGCGCGCAAGAGGTTTCGGGCTCGACCGCAACAACCTTGCGCGCGCCCTGCAACCAGGCCAGAGCGCCCGCAATCAAGCCACCGCCGCCAACCGCAATCAGAACGGTATCCGCTTGCAAACCCTGCGCCTCCCATTCGGCAAAACAAGTGCCCTGCCCGGCCACGGTGGCTGGCGCGTCATAGGCGTGGATCTGCATCGCGCCTGTGGCTTCTTCGTGGGCCTGCGCTCCGGTCAGCGCGTTGGCGTATTCGCCGGGCACCACGCTCAGACCCGCGCCGGTCTGTTCGATCAGGGCAATCTTGGACGGTCCGGCGATTTCCGGGACAAAGATCTTGGCCGGGTAGCCCAGCGACCGCGCCGCATATGCCGCCGCAGCACCGTGATTGCCACCCGATGCGGCCACCACACCGGCCTTGGGCACATCCTGGCTGAGCAGCGTGTTGAACGCCCCCCGCGCCTTGAAGCTGCCGGTGTGCTGAAGATGTTCAAGCTTCATCTCGACCGGATATTCCAGCCCCAAGGCGCGGCTTTCCATCACCGGCGTGATCTGTGCGTAACCGTCGATCCGTGCGGCGGCGGCCGAAATCTCACTCTTCCAGTTCATTCTTGTTCTTCCGTGTCTGGCGCTCTGCCCGCGAACCCTATAGCTGTTTGGAAAACACGCAAGCAGGGATCGTTGCCCCATGAGAGAAGACCGCCTCAGCCCCTTCCGCGACGCGCAGACCGACCGTTCGACCGCAAGCGAGGTGCCGGACACGCCGCAGACACGTTCATCCGCCTATCGCCTTGCCTTTGCCGATGACGATTTCCTGTGCCGGGATGAACTGCGCCCGGTGCGTCTGCAACTGGAATTGCTGAAGCCCGAAATGCTGATGACCGAGCGTGAAATCGCTTCGACCATTGTGATGTTCGGCGGCGCGCGCATTCCCGAACCCGCGCAGAAACACACGGCGCGGACCGAAACGCTGGCTGGTCTGTCGAAATACTATGACGAAGCGCGTGAGTTCGCCCGGCTGATGACCGAGAAGTCGAACGAGACAGGGGGCCGCGAGAGCGTGATTGTCACCGGTGGTGGCCCCGGCGTGATGGAGGCGGGCAATCGCGGTGCGCAGGATGCGGCTGGCTGTTCCATCGGTCTGAACATCGTACTTCCGCACGAGCAGGCACCGAACCTATACGTGACGCCCGAGCTCAGCTTCAACTTTCACTATTTCGCCATTCGCAAGATGCATTTCCTGATGCGCGCCCGCGCCATCACCATCTTCCCCGGCGGCTTTGGTACGATGGACGAACTGTTCGAATCGCTGACGCTTATTCAAACCGGCCGGATGGATCGCGTGCCCTTCCTGCTGTTCGGGCGCGAGTTCTGGGAGAAGGTCATAAATTGGGAGGCTCTGGCCGACGCCGGGACCATCTCGGACGAGGACCTGGACCTGTTCCGCTTTGTCGACACCGCGCAAGAGGCTGTGGACATCATCGAAAACTGGGAACCCGCCCCGCCGCGCGACGAAATTCCGGGGCGCTGAGCGATGGCCCCGAAACCCGGAGAAATGTTGCACCTTCGCGGCAACGCGCTGAACAAGGGCGATCCGGTGGCGTTGCCCCTGACGCAAAGCAGCATGTTCCACCTGCCCGGCGCGCCCGACGGGCATTCCACCTATGGTCGCGTAGACAATCCGACATGGGTGCATCTGGAGCATGTGCTGTCTCATCTCGAAGACGCGCCCTGCCTGTCGTTTCCATCCGGCATGGCGGCAATCTCGGCGGCGCTGTTTGCAACCGTGCAGGCCGGTTCTCGCGTATTGATCCCATCGGACGGTTATTACGTCACGCGCCTGCTCGCCGACCGTTTCCTCTCGCGTCTGGGTGTCGATGTTGAAGAGCGTCCGACGACAGCATTTGCCGATGGCGGGTTTGACGGGTTCGATGTTGTCTTTGTCGAAAGCCCTTCGAACCCCGGGCTGGACATGATCGACCTTGCCGCAGTTGCCACAGCGGTCCGCTCGGCTGGGGGTATCACGATTGCCGATAACACAACCATGACTCCACTGGGCCAACGCCCGTTGGATCTGGGGATCGACGTTGTTGTGTCGTCTGATACCAAAGCGATGGGCGGGCATTCTGACCTGCTGATGGGCCATGTCGCCAGCCGCGACGCGCACATCATGGAACGGGTCGAGGAATGGCGAAAGGTCAGTGGCGCGATACCGGGACCCCACGAAGCTTGGTTGCTGCATCGTGGGCTGGAAACGCTGGATGTCCGGTTTGACCGGATGTGCACCTCGGCTCAGGTGCTGTCCGAGCGGTTGGCAGCGCATCCGGCCGTGGATCAGGTCCGCTACCCCGGCCTTCCGGGCGACCCATCGCACACATTGGCGACAGCCCAAACCGCGCGGTTTGGTTTCTTGCTGTCCCTGACACTGGAAAGCGAGGACAAGGCCGAGGCGTTTATCAACGCCTGCCCGATGCTGCGCCCGGCAACGTCCTTTGGTGGCGTCCACAGTTCCGCCGAACGCCGCGCGCGCTGGGGCGACGACGTGAACCCGGGTTTTGTCCGCCTTTCAGTCGGGTGCGAGCCGGTTGAAGAGCTTTGGCAGGCTCTCAGCAACAGCCTGAACGCGCTGTGACTATTTCTTGGGTTCGCGCAGTTCGGTGAACACATAGATCGGCAACACAATGCTGCCGATCAGCGCCCCCAGCCAGACCAGCAGAGTCGCCGCCAACAGGTTGGAAACACCCCCGATGGTCAGCCCTGCGGTAATCAGATCGGTCACCAGCAGGCCGACAAAGGTGACGATCAATGCGATCCCCCCTTTCAGCGCAGGCGCTTTCTTTTCGCCCAGTTTGAGGATCAACGGCTCGGCGATCAATTGCACCACCGTAAAGACGATTACCACAATGATGAACGAGATCGGCTTGATCGCGAATCCCGTCAGCAGCAATGACGCAAGCAGCAACCCCAGGGCATTACCGGCCAGCAAGGCCAGAGCGGACTTAATTCGGCGCGACATGCAGGAACCCTCATGTGATGTAACAATCTGACTTATGCAGATATTACCAGATCATTTGGTTTTGGCGAGGAATTTCAAAAGGCTCTTCCTTTTGACCGGTTGAAAACGCATGATAAAATACATTCATCAAGATCAGACAGCCCCCGACCCGCGAGAGTGAGATGAGCGACGATCCCTATTCCGTGCTTGGCGTCGCAAAAGACGCCAGCGCCGCCGACATCAAGAAAGCCTATCGGCGCATCGCCAAGGATTGCCACCCCGATCTGAAACCCGGGGATGCCGAAGCTGAGGCCAAGTTCAAGGCCGCTGCTGCAGCCTATGACTTGCTGAAAGATCCCGAGACGCGGGCGCGATACGACAAGGGCGAGATTGACGCCTCGGGTCAGGAACGGCCGAAGCAACACTATTATCGCGAATATGCCGAGGCCGCCGGGAACCCCTATCGCGGGCGCCAGGCGGACCCCGATGACATGTCTGACATCTTCGCCGAATTCATGCGCGGTCGCGGCGGCTATGGCCAACGCAGCCCCGAATTTCACGCGCCCGGTCATAACCTGAACTACTCGCTTCAGATCAGTTTTCTGGATGCCGTTTTTGGGGCCAGCCAAAAGCTGACCCTGCCCGATGGCGACCGGATCGAGGTCAAGATTCCCGCCGGGATCACCGATGGCCAGACTATCCGCCTGCGCGGCAAAGGCGCGCCGGGCTATGGCGACGGACCGGCTGGCGATGCGCTGGTTACGGTTTCGGTGGCAAAGCACCCCGTCTTTGATCGCCAGGGTGACGACATCCACATCTCATTGCCGATCACGATTGATGAGGCGATCCTGGGCGGCAAGGTCCCTGCGCCGACAATTGACGGCGGTGTCAACGTGACCGTTCCGGCGGGTACAAGCAGCGGCAAGACCCTGCGGCTGCGCGGCAAGGGGGTCAAGAAGCGCGGCTCTGCAGATCGCGGGGATCAGTTGATCGAACTGACCGTCACCCTGCCGGACACCATCGATGACGATTTGAAACAGTTCATGGAAACATGGCGCGAAACGCACAGCTATGATCCGCGCAAAGGAATGGCGTCATGACCCGTACCCTGACCGAAGACGAACTGATTGCCGCCATCACCCGCCTGACATCGGACCGGCTGAGCGATTATCTTGCCGCTGAAATCGTGATCCCCGAGCAATCCGATCAGGGCCTTGTCTATCGCACTTTGGATGTCGCCCGGCTGGAACTGGCTTGCGAGTTGCACGACCAGTACGAGATGGAGGCCGACGCGTTGTCGATGATGATCTCGTTGATTGACCAGATGCACGGCCTGCGCGCGGAGTTGCGCGAAGTGCTGAACGCGGTCGATGCGCAGCCCGACCCGGTGCGCAGTCAGATGATCGAGGTGATTGGCGCCGCGCGGTTCACCCGGCGCTGATCCAACCGACCTTCATTCGGCGACGCGATAGTCTTCGGGCACGTAGAACGTATAGTCGCGATCTGCCACAGCTTCGTGGCAGACATGGCAATACTCGACCTCTGACGCGCGGAACCCCATCGTGTCACCGAACAACGAACCATCGGGCATCACCATGATGTAGCGCCAGTCGGCTGTCTCGGGGTTGGTGCCTTTTGGCAGCTTCTCCATCACAAACAGCGCCCCGGGGTGGACATTGCCCTCATCCGTCACGGTCATGCTGTCCTTGGCCAGAACCGAGCCCACGGGCAGCACCTCACCCGGCTGCAAAGTCGCGTAGTTATGCGCCATGCGATTGGCATAGCTGTTCACATAGCGCTGACCGTGCGTGGCCGAAATATACGGCGCATCATTGAACAGCGGCCACGCCTGATAGTTCAGAAGCAGATCCAGCTGAGCAGCCGCGTATCCCCGCGCCATGCGTCGTATCAGAGACTTGTAGTGTTTCTGCGCCTCGTCCTTGGACAAATCCGCCGGGTTTTCGATGGCCAGATGTGCATCCTGTTCGCTTGTCTGCGCGGATGCGGTCGAAAGACCAAGACCCAAGACGAATAGCGCTACTGCAACTTCAAAAATCAATCTATGTCGTGCAATCATAATATTGGCCCACCTGAGTGATCCGTTCACTTGAATGCCGCTTGCCAAGCAATAGGAAGGATAGCGGCCCTGAACAATCTTGCCAGAACCGCCCCGACCTTCTCACCATCTTGTGCGCAAAGGTGAAGTCCCCGGGCCGAGGCCGCTCTGATTTAAATATAACAAAAACTGCATATAGGTGCAGCAACCGCAAACATTAAGTTTAAAGGCCCCTGTTATTAGGGTCTTAACCGTTCAATCCCGCCTCAGCCTCGATCTGTTTGCGAGATTTGCGGGCGCGTTCGGTCGCTGATTTCAACTGACCGCAGGCGGCCATGATGTCCTCGCCCCGGGTCTTGCGAATTGGTGAGGCGTAACCCGCCTGATAGATGATATTCGCAAAGGCCCTGATCCGGTTGTTCGAGCTGCGCTTGTAGGGCGCGCCCGGCCACTCGTTGAACGGGATCAGATTGATCTTGGCCGGAATGTTGTGGCGCTTGATATGTGCAATCAGACGATGAGCATCCTCGTCGCTGTCATTGACACCGTCCAGCATCACATATTCAAAGGTGATCCGTTCCGAGTTCGATGCATTCGGATAGCTGGCCAGGGCCTGCAACAGCTCTTCGATGTTCCAACGTTTGTTGATCGGCACCAGAACGTCGCGGGTCTCATCCGTGGTAGCATGGAAGGAGATCGCCAGCAGGCAGCCGATTTCCTCGGCGGTGCGCGCGATCTCGGGCACCACGCCGCTGGTCGACAAGGTAATCCGACGGCGCGACAGGGAAATCCCCTCGGGATCCATCGCGATCTTCATCGCATCGCGGACGTTTTCGAAGTTATAGAGCGGCTCACCCATGCCCATCAGAACGATGTTTGACAGCAGGCGGGTTTCATCCTTGGGTGCGCCCGGGATCGGCCATTCCTCAAGATCGTCACGGGCCATCATCACCTGACCGACAATCTCGGCCGCTGTCAGGTTGCGCACCAGCTTCTGAGTACCAGTATGGCAGAAGGAACAGGTCAGCGTGCAGCCGACCTGAGACGAAATACACAGCGTGCCACGGTCATCCTCGGGGATATAGACCACCTCGACCTCATGCCCGCCGGCGATGCGACACAGGTATTTCCGGGTCCCGTCCTCCGAGACCTGACGGGTCACCACCTCGGGAATTTCGATCACGAAAGATTCCGCCAATTGCGCGCGATAGGCTTTGGCGAGGTTGGTCATCTCAGCAAAATCGCGCACGCCCCATTGATAGATCCACTGCCAAATCTGGCCGGTGCGCATCTTGGCTTGCTTTTCAGGCGTGCCGTTTTCGATCAGCACGTCGCGCAGCTGGTCGCGGGTCAGGCCAACAAGGTTGATCTTCCCCTCGGGCAGTTTGCGGGGGATGGTCATGACATCCTGGGTGATCGGCGCTTTGGCTGACATGTGCTGGTCTCAGAGATTCTGGCTTGGGATGCGCCTCTATATAGGAATGTTCGCCAAGATCAAAAGAAATCGTCGCCGAAATAGATTTGCACGCATCGCTGCCAGATATGCCAAGCCGATCAAAGCGCCGACAGTCAGTTCGCGAAGCTCAGCAATTCATCCACCCGGGCCCGACCCAGATCAACCCGGCAGGCCGTGATCGCGATGCCGGTTCCGGACCCTCCGCCGAACGAAGCTCCGATCGCTTCACATTGCGCATCGCGATAGGCCGCCCACGCGGTCTGCGATGCCTCAAGCGCAGGTATCGCCACATCGCGACCCGTAACCTCGTCCAATTCCTGTGCTGCGCCTTGCGCCAATCCATACGCAGTTTCGACCGCGATATTCACGCGGCCTTCCATCCCCGAGACACAGTTTCCGATCTCGACCTGCGATCCGGCGTCGATGCATTCCATAGTCGGATCCGCCAACGCGGCGCAAGGAAGGCTTGCAAAGATCAGTATCCAGCGCATGAAAATCTCCTGCTTGGTTCGCCTATTTCACCACCCTAGCACACTCAACCGCGTGGCCGCAGCACAGGGCGGCGCTGCGGCCTATCCGCCTTAGTTGACGGCCGGAGGAATGTAACAATCGGCAGCATCCAGTTTCTGCACCGGATCCTCGGGACCGCATTGTTCGCCAGAGATCGGATAGGTATCGATATCTTTTTCGCAACCGCTGACCAGTGCTACGGCCAGCATGAGGAATGCGGCAAATAGGGGTCTGAACATTGGGGGAAGCTCCTTCGTTGTCCTGAACTGAATAGTTCAGAAACCTGGAAAAGCCTCTTTGACACGGATCAAACGAAACCGGCGACGTCGCGTCAGATCAGCCACGTTTTTTGGGCGCGGCAGCCCAAACTCGGGGGGGTGGGGCTGTATGTCGGTCAGGATCAGATCAGTTGGTGCAGCGCTTTTCCGCGTCTTCCAGCGCGGCAGTAAAGCCCAAAAGGGAAAACGTGTCTTTGGTCTGCGTGCCGCGTTCGGACCGGGCGGTCAGAACAGCCTCGGTGCCGCGTTTCATTGCGGTGACAATCTTGGCATCATCGGCGGCAGTTGCGGGCCACGCCCATTCGCCATCTGTGAACAGTTCAAAATCGGTTCCGTCCACAACCAGATTAACGGTCGACCCAGATGCAAAGGGATATCCGCCCGTAAAGGTCACCTGACCTTTCACCTCGGCGTTGGGGCGATAGAACACGAATAGCAGGATATCGCTGCGTCGGACCGAGACCACACGCCCGCCGCGGGTGTTAACGGTTTCCTTGGGGGCGGACACGCTCCAGCATTCGGTGGGTTCATCCTCGACAAACACGCTCCAATCAGTCTTTGCCGCAACCCGGTTCGTGCTTGTCGCCTGCTGTGCGGATACGGCTGTTGCCATTCCTGCCACACACAAGCCCGCAATCACGCGGACAAGTTTTGATCCCATTTGTCCAGCCTCCTAGCTCGCCCCATACCTCATATCCATCGGACTTGGCTGCGAACCCTGCCGGTTCGTCTATGATAAGTTGCGCATTCCGATGATTGCCGACATACACACACTATCGCAGGTTTCGCCACAGGCGAAAGGGCAATTGGCAGAATTTTGCGCATATAGCGGAGGACCCAGATGACGCAGCCGGTAGCGATGACAGAACTTTGGCGCGGACCATTGTTGGAGAGCCTGCATCTGGGGCACGCAGTGATCTGCGATGACGCTGGCCAGATCGTGCAGAGCTGGGGCGATCCACAGGCGGTGATCTTTCCGCGATCCTCGGCCAAGATGATCCAGGCACTGCCGCTGATCACGTCCGGTGCAGCAGCGAAATACGGATTGAATTCCGAACATTTGGCGTTGGCCTGTGCTTCACATAACGGTGCGGCGATCCATACGGAACGGGTATCGGCCTGGCTGGACCATCTGGGTCTGAACGAGTCCGATCTGCGCTGCGGTCCGCAGGAACCGCAGGACATGGCTGCCCGGGACGGTCTGATCCTGGCCGATGATACGCCTTGCCAGATCCACAACAATTGCTCGGGCAAGCATTGCGGCTTTCTGACCGTTGCTCAGCATATGGGTGCGGGGCCGGAATATCTTGCGATCGACCATCCGGTACAGCAGGCGTGTCTGGCTGCATTCGAAGAGACCACCGCCGAAACCAGCCCGGCCTACGGCATTGACGGGTGTTCCGCCCCGAACTTTGCCTCATCACTCGCAGGGCTTGCGCGGTCAATGGCGTGGTTTGCCAGTGCCGCAGATCGGTCAGACCGGGCCAGCGACGCAGCGCAGCAATTGACCGCAGCGATGATCAAACATCCCGAATTGGTCGCCGGAGAATCGCGCGCCTGTACCGAGTTGATGCGCGCCATGAACGGACGCGCTTCGATCAAGACCGGGGCCGAAGCCGTCTTCGTCGCCATCGTTCCAGAAAAACGACTGGGCATTGCACTGAAGATCACCGACGGCACCACCCGCGCCAGCGAATGCGCCATCGCAGCCATTCTTGTGCATCTGGGGGTGCTGGAGGCCGATCACCCGGCCACCCGCAAATTCATGAATGCCACGCAATACAGCCGCCGCGGGCTGGAATGCGGGGTGATCAGACCTGCGCCGGGTTTCCCCGGCTAAGGCTCACATCTCGATTTCGTGCACCTCGGCCACTTCGACCGAGCCGGATCCGTTCACGACCATAGGACAGCCCTTGGCCATTTCGGTCGCGGCATCCATGCTGTCGGCATTGATGACAGTAAAGCCCGAGGCCGGGTTGGCCCCGCCATTGTCGACGACACCGCCGCTGCTGACGGTATAGGACTGGCCAACCGGGTTGCCGGGAATGGCCAGCGCCTCGCCCATTGCCCCGAACCATGCGCCCCAGGCGGCCATGGTCGCTTCGATTTCGGCGGGGTCCGTTGGGGTATGGCCACCGTGATAGACAAACAAATATTGGGGCATCTTAGCTCCTCCCTGATGAAAACCTATTTGCAATGTGCTTCGAGCTTGCGCAGCGAAGACGTCCAGCCCTGTTCATGGTTCGCCGCAGCATCGGCATCCGCCAGTTCGCGGTGGTCCACAACCAAACGCGATCCGTTTTCCGTCGCTGATATCGAGAAGATCACATGACTTTCCGGGCCGCGCTTGTCCTGATCGTCGTGCCAGGCCCAAGTGAACCCCACCGAATTCGGAGGGTCCACATGCGTCACCTGACCAGACACCTTGAATTGCTGACCTTCATCGTTCTGCATCACCGAAAACCATGGGCCGAGGCGTGAAAAATCCAGATCGTGTTCGGGCACGTGCACGCCCTCGGGGCCCCACCACTGCAACAGCTTGGCGCCATCGCTGATCCAGGCGAACAGGGTCCGCGAGTCGACGGGAAACACCCGTTCGAGTTTCAGGTCGGCCATGAATTCTCCCTTTCAAGAATGTCGCCCAAACGGTCGAGGCTGTTTTCCCAGAATTGACGCTTCGATATTGTCCAGTCCGCAATGGCCCGTAACCCCTCGGGCTGAATGGAATAGATGCGCTGCGGCCCCTGGATGCGCTGCTGTACCAGCCCTGCTTCGCGCAGCACCTTCAGATGGCGCGAAATGGCCGCACCGGACATGCCTTTGCCATCGATCAGATCAGCAGCGGCCAATTCGCCCTTGTCCATGAGTTGTTCGACAATCGCCAGGCGCGTGGCGTCGGACAGGGCGGAGAAGGTGGCGAGGAGGTTTGACATCCCAAATGTTTAACACAATTGTTAAATAGAGGGCAAGCGTGCGACGCAAACATTCAAAAAAATGCAATATGCGTGAGTTAATTCACATACACTGCCCGGCAGCAGTCTAGAATAGACAGGTATTAACCACGGACGCTATAGTCATAAGCGTATCAGTTGTCTGGTTAACGGTTTATTTGAGGAGACTTATGATGCGTATAGCGTCTACTTCAGTGTTCGTTCTTGGCGCTCTCGTCCTAGCCGGATGTGATTCAACTTGGTCCCAGACCGAACCAATAGCTACGCCAGCAGCGGCAGCGCCTGCGACCACGACCCAACCGGCGACGACGCCCTCCTATTCAGCACCGGCTTCGACAAGCTCGACTTTAGCCGGCGAAGAGCGCGAAGGGCGCGATGGCGGTGACTCAGGCGGCAGTGATGGCGGCGGCGGTGATGGTGGCGACGGCGGTGATGGCGGCGGCGGTGGTGACGGCGGCGGTGGCGGTGGAAGCTGGGGCTGATCTGAAAGGACCGCACGATGTCACGTCTTGGTCTGCGTCATAAAACTGCTTGGTTACTGACAAGTGTTGCGCTTTCGCTGTCGCAACCTGCGGTCTCATTGGCCCAGAGCGACACGGCGACTGCGCAAACCGTCAGCGGAGGCCGGATCGCGATTGTTATTGGCAATCAGGATTACGATGCGGTGAGCGACCTGACCAATGCGCGCAAGGACGCCGAAGACATCGCAGACATGCTGCGCGGGTTCAATTTCAGGGTCTATGACGGCTACGATCTGACCAAGCGCGAGTTCGAAGAACTGATCCGCACAGCTGTCCTCAATATCCCGGATTCGGCGGACGTTCTATTTTATTACGCGGGTCACGGCATTCAGATCGGACGGCGCAATTATCTGCTGCCTGTGGATGCCAAATTCGAAAGCATCTATGACGTGCCGCTGGCGACGATGACCCTGGATCGGGTGATCGACACCCTGTCGGCGCGCAGTGCGGCACATGTGGCTATTCTGGACTCGTGCCGAGACAACCCGTTTCAGGACCTGAGACTGGCTGCCGATCTGGACGCCAACCTGTTTGAAACACGCTCAGGCTTCGACGTGTTCAGCACGCCGTTGAATTCGCTGGTCGCTTATTCAACGTCGCCCGGAGCGGTCGCAAGCGACGGCGATCTGGGGCAGAACAGCCCTTACACGGCCGCTGTACTTGAAACCGTTCAATCGTCGCCATTTGACAATATTCAGCAGCTTTTCCCGGTCATTCGCGAACGGGTCCACAGCTCAACCGCTGGCAAGCAGATCCCGTGGGAAAGCTCGACGCTCGTGCGACCCTTCTATCTGGCGCAGCAACAGGTTGAGACCGAAGACCTGCCTGCAAGCACGGGCGAGGCGCAATCGCTGGACCTGAGCCTTCAATTTGACAAGACGATTCCGCTGACCCAAAGGCTTGAGACCAGCCTTGGTCAGGACATTGTGGATGTGCGCATTGTCGACACCCCGGGACGGGGCAGCGTCAATACCGGCGAATCCGCTTCGGTCGTCTATTTGCCAGAGGTTTCCGACACCCGCGCGGTTGAACTGAGCGGCGGTGGCTTTTCGGACAGTTTCACGGTCGAAGTGGTTACGACCGACCAAAAGACCCAAAGCGTCGATGTTTCCCTGCAACTTGGGATGAACGCTTGCGATATCGAGGCGGGCGATGCGCTTGATATCAATGGTGTCGGCGTCTTTCGCCTGCCCAACGAGTTGAACATCACCAAAGCGCTGGCCGCCTGCGAAGCCGCTGTGTCCGAATATCCGGGCACCGCTCGTTTTAAGTATCAACTCGGGCGCGCGCAGCAAGCAGCGGGCAATGTCGCAGATGCCTACGACAATTTCTCGGCAGCGGCTGAAGCAGGACACATCCGGGCGAAATATGCGCTGGCCATCCTGCTTGACACAGATCGCATCGACCGCGCGGTCACGAAAATCCCGTACGACGCCCAAAAGGCGCGTGATTTGCTTGAGCAAGCCACAGCCGAGCAAGACCCCTATGCGATGCACAACCTTGGCAAAGCGCTGTTGCGGGAAGGCCAAACTGCGGCTGAACAAAAACGCGGCTTTGAATTGCTGGAACGTTCGGTCGAGCTTGGGCACACGTTTTCAATGAACGAGCTTGGCTTGTACTTCCTGCGCGAAAACTCGAACCATTACATTCCCGAACGCGGTATGCGGTATCTGCGCGCATCGGAGCTGCGCAAGGATATCTACGGATATGACAACCTTGCCTATGTTTCGCTGAACGGGCTGGGTGGCAATCCGGTCGATCTGAACCGGGCCGAGGCATATTTTCTGGCTGCAGCCGAAGGTGGTCACCCGACAGCCCCGGCCAGTATCGCGCGAATGATCCTGCGCGATCAGTTGCCGGGCAGAACCCGTGCCGAAGCTTTGCAATGGTACGACACCTCGCTGGAACGCGGAGATGCCTGGGGCGGCGCGAACGGGGCATATATCATTCTCGACGGTCAAGTGCCCGGTCAGGGCCCGGCGGATGCTGCCGTGCGGGCCGCCAAGGCTGCACTGCTGCCGAATGAGGAACCCGCAGGCCGGGCGGATGCTCAGCTTGACCGGATGTCGCAAGACGACCTGAATCGGGCGTTGCAGAAAGCGCTGAACGAATTGGGCGGGAATATCGCGGTTGACGGACAGGTCGGCCCAGCAACGCTTGCTGCGCTGGAAAACATTGCTGCCGAACATGGCGTACCGGTGCCCTATTCGGCCGCGACCGATCCCAAGGCCCGTCTGCTGCTGGCCGCGCGTGTCTACTGGGCGCAAAACCCGGTACGCTTTGATCTGTTCTGACTGCGATCAGACCGCGAAGTCAGCGCGCGCATAGCCCTGAAGGTACAACAACGCAGTCAAGTCGCCGTGGTTGATGCGCACCTCGCATTTTTCCGCGACCGAGGGCTTGGCGTGCAGCGCAACGCCCGTTCCCGCACGACCCAGCATGCCCAGATCGTTGGCACCATCGCCGACAGCGATCACATCCGCCTCGGCTATGCCCAACCGGGTTGAGATCTGCTCAAGCGCCTCGATCTTGGCCTGTCGTCCCAGAATGGGCCGTTGCACATCCCCTGTCAGTTTGCCGTCTTGGGCCAGCAAGGTATTGGCGCGGTTCTCGTCAAAGCCCAACGTCGCGGCGACGCGCGCGGTGAAGGCCGTGAACCCACCCGAGACCAGCGCGGCATAGGCTCCGTTCGCGCGCATCGTTGCTAACAGGCTTTTCCCACCGGGCATCAGGGTGATGCGTTCGTCCAGAACCTTGCCGATCACGCTTTCATCCAGACCTTTCAGCAGACCGACCCGTTCGATCAGCGCGCCTTCAAAATCCAGCTCTCCGTTCATGGCACGGGCGGTGATGTCCTTGACGCGGTCGCCGACACCGGCCTCATCGGCCAACTCGTCGATGCATTCCTGCTGAATCATGGTGCTGTCCATATCGGCCAGCAACATCTTCTTACGCCGCCCTTCCGCAATCTGAACAACCAGATCGACGCCCATGGGCTGCAAGTCGCCCCAGATATCCCACAGATTTGCGGGCTTTCGCGGCAACGGAAACTCAGCTGCTTCGTCCGGGCTCAACCAGCTCACATCGCCGCCACCCCATGCGTTCCGCATCGACTCGACCAACGCCGGTTCCAGCGCTGGCGCTTTGGGATCTGTCAGCAGGGTGGCTATGTACATCTTGGACCTCCGGCAAACTCATCTGCGCATATCGCAGGCGCAGCAATTTCGCCAGAGGCTGTTTGGCTTATCCCAGAATACCCGGCAGGCGCAGCCCATGATCACGGGCGCACTCCTTGGCGATGTCATATCCTGCATCCGCGTGACGCCAGACACCCGAGGCAGGATCGTTCCACAGCACCCGCTCCAACCGGCGCGCGGCATCCTCGGTCCCATCGGCGCAGATCACCACGCCCGCATGCTGGCTGAACCCCATGCCGACCCCACCGCCATGATGCAGCGACACCCAGGTGGCCCCGCTGGCGGTGTTGATCAGCGCATTCAGCAGCGGCCAGTCGCTGACAGCGTCCGAGCCATCCAGCATCGCCTCGGTCTCACGATTGGGGCTGGCGACCGAGCCCGAATCCAGATGATCCCGCCCGATTACCACCGGTGCTTTCAACTCGCCATTGGCGACCATTTCGTTAAAGGCCAGTCCGGCGCGATGGCGATCGCCCAGCCCGATCCAGCAAATTCGGGCAGGCAGGCCCTGAAAGGCAATACGCTCCTGCGCCATATCAAGCCATCGATGCAAATGCTCGTTCTCGGGGAACAGTTCTTTCATCTTGGCGTCGGTTTTGTAGATATCCTCGGGGTCGCCCGACAGGGCGCACCAGCGGAACGGGCCGATCCCCTTGCAGAACAGCGGACGGATATAAGCGGGGACAAAGCCGGGAAAGGCAAAGGCGTTCTCCAACCCTTCATCCTGCGCCACCTGCCGGATGTTGTTACCGTAATCCAGAGTTGGCACACCCGCATTCCAGAAATCTACCATGGCCGCGACATGCTGTTTCATCGAAGCGCGGGCGGCCTTTTCTACCGATTTAGGGTCTGTTTCACGCTTCTCGCGCCAGTCTCCCATCGTCCAGCCTAGCGGCAGATAGCCGTTGATCGGGTCATGGGCGCTGGTCTGATCGGTGACGATGTCAGGACGCATGCCACCGGCCTGCATCCGAGCGTATATCTCGGGGAAAACCTCGCCGGCATTGCCCAGCAAACCAACCGATTTCGCCTCGCCCGCTTTGGTCCAGCGGTCGATCATCGCCAACGCTTCATCCAGCGTTTCCGCTTTCTCGTCGAGATACTTGGTGCGCAGGCGGAAATCGATCGAGTCCGGGTTGCATTCAACGGCCAGACAGCTCGCCCCGGCAAAGACGGCAGCCAGGGGCTGTGCGCCGCCCATCCCACCCAGACCCCCAGTCAGAATCCATTTACCGGTCAGGTCGCCGCCATAGTGTTGGCGCCCAGCCTCGGCAAAGGTTTCATAGGTGCCCTGCACGATGCCCTGCGTACCGATATAGATCCACGAGCCAGCGGTCATCTGGCCGTACATCATCAAACCCTTCTTATCTAGCTCATTGAAATGATCCCATGTCGCCCAATGCGGCACGATGTTTGAATTCGCAATCAGTACCCGCGGCGCGTCCTTGTGGGTGCGGATGATCGCAACCGGCTTGCCAGACTGGACGATCAGCGTTTCATCCTCTTCCAGATCCTTCAATCCGGCAACAATAGTGTCGAAATCTTGCCAGGTTCGGGCGGCGCGACCGATACCGCCATAGACCACCAGCTCATGCGGATTCTCGGCCACATCCGGGTGCAGATTGTTCATCAGCATCCGCAGCGGCGCCTCGGTCACCCAGCTTTTGGCGTTTAGTTCAGGTCCGGTCGGCGGGTAGATATCGCGCGTGTTCTTGCGAGGATCGGTCATGAGGCAAGCTCCAATGCAGTGTCTTCGATTGCGTCGAGGATATCGAACAGCCAGCGGCGCAGGCGTGTGGCTTTCTTGTCGTCGAATGTCCAAGGGGCAGTTTCCGCCGCCAAATAGGTCGACTGAGCCAATTCCATCTGAATGGCGTGGAACCCATCGGCAGGACGGCCATAGTGGCGGGTTGTCCAACCACCCCGAAAACGCCCATTCAGCACGGTGCTATAGGGTGACGACGCGGAGAATTCGTGGGTGATGGCTTCGATCGCGTTTGCGCAGGTTTTGCCGCCATCAGTGCCGATGTTCAGGTCCGGCAAAACACCGTCAAACAGAAACGGTATCTGGCTGCGGATCGAGTGGCAGTCGAACAGCACCGCTATGCCATGTTTGGCTTTCACACGCTCCATCTCCTCGGCCAGTGCCGCATGATAGGGTGCATGATAGGCCAGCCGCCGCTCGGCAACCTCATCCTCCGTGGGTTCCTGGCATTCGCGCCAAATGGACTGTCCGTCAAAATCGGTCAGGGGTACCAGCGTCGTTGTATTTTGCCCCGGATAGAGCGAAACCCCGGCTGGGTCCCGGTTTGCGTCGATCACATAGCGGTGCACATGGGACTGGACGACGGTTGCATCGGGCAAAAGCCTTTCATAGAGCCTGTTTATGTGCCAATCCGTGTCCGCAAGCCGCAATCCATTTTCGTTCATGCGTTGACCAACCTCGTTGGGCACAAAGGTCCCGCCATGAGGTTGACCAAGGATGATCGGGCCGTCTCCGCGATGAACATCGAAGATCTGCATCAGAACAGTTCCGGCATTGCGACCTGCACGGCGCTCAGGATATCGCCGTCGGCGACAAGCGTCCGCGCGGTTTCCAGTTCCGGCGCGAGATAGCGATCGTCGCCCAGCGTCGGGATGTCGGATCGCAACCGCGCGACAACACCGATCAGCGCCGCGCTTGTGCTCAGGGGCGCGCGGAACTCGATGCCTTGCGCCGCGCAAAGCAGTTCGATCCCGAGAATGTAGTTCAGGTTCTCGACCATCCGGGTCAGACGACGTGCGCCATGTGCCGCCATCGACACATGATCTTCCTGATTGGCCGATGTCGGCGTGCTGTCGGTCACGCAGGGGTTGGCCAGATGTTTGTTCTCGCTCATCAACGCAGCCGTGGTCACCTCGGCGATCATGAGACCGGAATTCAAGCCCGGTTCGGGCGTCAGGAATGGTGGCAGGTCAAAGCTGAGTGCCGGGTCGACCATCAATGCGATCCTGCGCTGCGCGATGGCGCCGATCTCGGACAAGGCCAGTGCCATCATATCGGCCGCAAATCCGACCGGTTCGGCGTGGAAATTTCCGCCTGAGACAATGGTATCGGTTTCCGTCAAGACCAACGGATTGTCCGTCGCGGCGTTGGCCTCGACCTCGAGCGTGGCGGCGGCCTGACGCATCACATCCATAGCAGCCCCCGTCACTTGTGGCTGGCACCGGATGCAATAGGGGTCCTGCACGCGCGTGTCGCCCTCGCGATGGCTTTCACGGATTTCCGAGCCCTGCAGCACTGTGCGCATGGCCGAGGCGGCTTCAATCTGACCGCGATGACCGCGCAGATCGTGGATGCCGGGCTGCAAAGGTGCGGTGGACCCCATGATCGCATCGGTAGATGCCGCCGATATCACCAGCGCATTCTGCGCCGCGCGCCAGCCCTCAAACAATCCGGCCAAAGCATAGGCGGTGGAAAACTGGGTTCCGTTAATAAAGGCCAGACCTTCTTTGGGGCCCAGTTGAATAGGCTCTAACCCGACCGATTTCAGCGCTTCCGCGCCTGACATCATTTCGCCATCGACCTGAGCAACCCCTTCACCGATCACGACAGCGGCCATATGCGCAAGCGGTGCAAGATCACCCGAGGCCCCGACCGATCCCTGTATCGGGATAACCGGTGTCACCCCACGTGCCAGCATAGCTTGCAGCAGCTCCACAAACGCCCAACGCACACCCGATGCCCCACGCCCGAAGGACAGCAATTTCAGCGACATCATCAGCCGTACAACCCGGTTTGGAACCGCCGGGCCAACACCGCAGCAATGGCTGAGGATCAGGTTGCGCTGCAGGGTCGAGGTGTCCTCGGCGGCAATCTTGTGACTGGCCAGTTTTCCGAAGCCGGTATTGACGCCATAGACCGGGGCGGTTCCGGCGGCAGCTTTTGCTATTCGGTCTGCGGCGTCCTCGATTCGCGGGCGACAGCTTTGATCCAGTGAAATCGACGCCTCATCCCAATAGATCTGGGACAATTGCGCCAGAGAAACCTGACCCGGAACAAGGGTAAGGGTCGTCATTCCTGACCTCCAAAGATACGTTTGTGCACAGGGTTAAAGCCTATGCGATACGACAGTTCGGCCGGGTGGGTGACGTCCCAGACTGCCAGATCGGCGCGATAGCCGGGTGCGATAACTCCGACATCCTTTATCCCCAACGCCAGTGCTGCATGCCGGGTAACGCCCGCCAGAGCCTCGGCCGGGGTCATCCTGAACAGGGTGCAGGCCATGTTCATCGTCAACAGGATCGAGGTCATCGGCGATGACCCAGGATTGCAATCCGTCGCAAGCGCCATCGGAACGGCATGTTCGCGAAACAGATCGATCGGCGGAGACTGGGTTTCGCGCAGGGTATAGAACGCTCCGGGCAGCAGCACCGCGACAGAGCCGGCTTGCGCCATTGCACGAACACCGTCTTCATCCAGGTATTCGACATGATCAGCGGACAGTGCGCCGTAAGATGCCGCCAGCTTTGCTCCGCCCAGATTCGACAGCTGCTCGGCATGCAGTTTGACCGGCAAGCCAAGCTCCTGCGCGACGTCAAATACCCGCGCAATCTGTTCCGGGTGAAACGCGATCCCCTCGCAAAACCCGTCAACCGCGTCGATCAGCCCTTCGGAATGGCCTGAACGCAGCGTCGGGATGCAAACCTCATCAATATAGGCATCCGCTCGGTCGCTGTATTCGGGGGGGACGGCATGCGCGCCCAAAAAACTGGTCACCACGCGCACTGGTCGTTCGTTCGCGATACGCCGCGCCGCACGCAGCATGCGCAGTTCCGTTTCGGTATCCAAACCGTACCCGGACTTTACTTCGATACAGGTCACGCCTTCAGCGATCAGGGCGTCTACGCGCGGCAAGGCATCGGCCATCAAGGCATCCTCGGACGCGGCGCGGGTGGCTTTGACCGTGGACAGAATTCCGCCACCTGCGCGGGCGACCTCTTCGTAAGTCGCACCGTTCAGACGCATTTCAAATTCAGCAGCGCGATTGCCGCCATAAACCACATGCGTGTGCGCATCCGTCAAAGCGGGTGTGATCAGACGGTCGCCATAGTCGCGCTGCGGCCAATCCTGATACTGCGGTGGCAACGCCGCGACGGGCCCGACCCAGACCACCGTTTGCCCTTCGATCACCAGGGCGCCGCGCTCGATCAGACCATAGTCCGAGCCCTCTTGCAGCGTCGCGATGGCTGTAGCCTGAACAACAAAATTTTTGGTCATGGCGATTCTTTTTGGCTCCCCCAATGGATGATTTTTAAGTATACGTGTAAATATATAAAGTCTACACAAATTGGAGCCCCCATGTCTATCTTCGCCAGAAACGCCTTGTTAGGCTTTGATTGGGTAAAGAATCTGCGGGTCGAATATGACGGCGGGATGATCACTTCGGTGCAAAAAGGGGCGGCGGCCCACCCGGATGACACGCAGGTGGACGTGCTGCTTCCGGCGCTGGGAAATCTGCACAGCCATTCCTTTCAGCGCGCCATGGCAGGCCGGACCGAGATACGTATGGCTGGACGTGAAAGCTTTTGGACCTGGCGCAGCCTGATGTACCGGTTTCTGGAACACCTGACGCCCGAGCAGATACAGGCGATCGCCGCCCTGACATTCATGGAGATGCAGGAGGCAGGCTATGCCGCTGTGGGCGAGTTCCACTATGTCCATCACCAACCAGGCGGCGCGCCTTATGCCGATTTGCCCGAGTTGGGCCAACGCATCTGTGCCGCAGCGGCGGAAACCGGGATCGGACTGACGCTGTTGCCGGTTCTCTATTCTTATGGCGGAACCGCGCAAGAGCCCCTGTCGGGTGGGCAATTGCGCTTTGGCAATGATGTGGACCAATATCTGCGACTGGTCGATGACTGCCGGACCTATCTGCCGGATGATGATGCTGTTCTTGGGATTGCGCCGCATTCATTGCGCGCCACAAGCCCCGGCGATATGCATCAGGTTTTACAGCAGCACACCACCGGCCCGGTCCACATCCACATCGCCGAACAGGTGAAAGAAGTTACCGACGTCGAGGCCGCATTGGGCCAGCGCCCGGTCGACTGGCTGTTGAACAACGTGGATGTGGACGCGCGATGGTGCCTGATCCATGCGACCCATATGACCGATGAAGAAACACGCGCGATGGCGCGGACCGGGGCGGTTGCCGGTCTGTGCCCGATTACCGAAGCCAACCTTGGAGACGGTATTTTCAACGGGGCGGTCTACATGGAAAGTAATGGTCGGTTTGGCATTGGATCAGACTCTAATATACGTATTTCTCTACCCGAAGAGCTGCGGACCCTGGAATATTCGCAGCGCTTGCGTGATCGCGCGCGCAACGTTCTGGTTCGCGATCAGGGCTCGGTCGGGATGTCATTGTACAACGGCGCGGCATTTGGCGGTGCGCAGGCTCTAGGCCGCAGCGGCGGAGAGATTGCAGTCGGCAAGCTGGCCGATCTGGTTGCGATCGACAGCACACATCCGACGCTGTCAACGCTGCCCGATGATCAGCTTTTGGACGGGCTGTGTTTTGCCGCGCCCGACGGGCTTGTCACCGACCTTTGGTCTGCTGGTCGGCACATGGTGCGGGGCGGGCGGCACGTCGCGCGTGACCGGATCATCCCGGCCTATACCGCAGCAGTGTCCGAATTGTTGGCCTCGACCTAGGTCGATATCGCCCGCAATAGAGTCTGAATCATTCGGGTCGCGGCGCCAGCGGTACGCGGCCTTTGCCGGTCAGCAACCAGCATGATTGCCCTTCGAACACGCCAACACTGACCGCACGACCATATCCCGCACCGGTATCAAGGTTTATCCGGTTGCCGTAATGGGTGGCCTTGTCGACAGGCGTATGGCCGTGAACGATCAGTTTCGGATGTCGCCCTGAATGCGCGTGAAAGGTGTTTCGAATCCAGACCAGATCGTTTTCGCGCTGCTCCTGCAAAGGCAGCCCCGGGCGAATGCCGGCATGGACAAAGGCCAGATCGGCGGTTTGGTGCATCAGGGCAAGATCCCGCAGGAACATAGCATGCGAGTTTGGAACCGCGGCGCGCGCCATCTGGTGCAGGTCTTCCAACCGAATCCGATCGTCGAAGACGACCCCGTAACTGCGCAGGGTTTCGACGCCGCCAAGCCGCTCGTGTAACCAATGATAGCCCACAAGCAGATGAGGGTCGTGCCGGGGCGTGCCCTCAAGGAACCAGGCGAACATCCGGTCATGATTGCCCAGCAGCGTGATCCAGTCCCGACCGGCCGCGCGCCCGGCGATCAGCCTGTCTATGATGCCGCAACTGTCGGGGCCACGATCCACATAGTCACCCAAAAACACCACCCGCGCGTCTGGGCCACCATCGCGCTCGATATCGGACAGCACTCGGTCAAACTCGTCGACCCGCCCGTGCAGGTCACCGACAGCATAAATCGCTGAAGCCACGTTAAATCCTCGTAAATTATCTTGCCTGCCTTGTGCCTCAAAAACTGCGCAGACAAAAGAAAAAGCCCGCGCCGATTGTGGTGCGGGCTCTTGTCTGTTTCACGATCTCAACACAGCGGGTCAGGCCACGTCGAATTCCAGCGGCTTGATCTGCGTAAACAGACCCGTTTCCGCCAGTTTGGCCCGCGCTTCGGCTGGCACCGGTTCATCAACATAGAGCAGAGCGATTGCCTCACCTCCGGCCTCGGCACGGCCAAGGGTAAAGTTGGCGATGTTGACGTCGTTCTCGCCCATCGTCTGGCCTAGTGCGCCAATGATGCCTGGTACGTCCTCGTTGGTGGTATAGAGCATATGCGCGCCGACTTCGGCGTCGATATTGATGCCTTTGATCTGGATAAAGCGCGGCTTGCCATCGCTGAACACCGTGCCGCCAATGGAACGTTCGCGTTTCTCGGTCACAACAGTTACCTTGATATACCCTTCAAAGGCACCGGATTTATCCTGATTGGTGGTCGAGATCTTGATCCCACGCTCTTTCGCCACAACCGGGGCCGAGACCATGTTCACCTCGGGGTTGAACTTCTTCATGATCCCGGCAACCACCGAACAATTCAGCGCTGCCAGATTCATCTCGGCAGCGACGCCGTCATAGAGGATGTTGATCGCCTTGATCGGCTCGTCCGTCATCTGACCGATGAAGCTGCCCAGATGGCCCGCAAGTTTGATCCACGGTCCCATGACCTTGGCCTCTTCGGCAGTGACGCTGGGCATGTTCAGCGCGTTCTCCACCGCACCGGTCAGCAGGTAGTTCGAGATCTGCTCGGCCACCTGCAACGCCACGTTTTCCTGTGCTTCGGTCGTTGCTGCACCCAGATGCGGTGTGCAGACCACGTTGGGCAGGTTGAAAAGAGCATTGTCTTTGGCTGGTTCTTCGCTGAACACGTCAAAAGCGGCCCCAGCGACCTGACCGGATTGCAGGGCCTCGGCCAGCGCCTCTTCATCAACCAGACCGCCACGAGCGCAGTTGATGATACGTACGCCTTTCTTGGTCTTGGCCAGATTCTCACGGCTCAGGATGTTGCGGGTCTGATCGGTCAGCGGCACGTGCAGGGTGATGAAATCGGCGCGGGCCAGAAGCTCGTCCAGCTCAACCTTTTCCACGCCCATCTTGGCCGCTTTCTCTTCGCCCAGATAGGGATCATAGGCGACAACCTTCATCTTCAGGCCCAAGGCACGCTCGCAAACGATGCCGCCAATGTTGCCGGCACCAATCACGCCCAACGTCTTGTTGGTCAGCTCGATCCCCATGAACTTGGACTTTTCCCACTTACCCGCATGGGTCGAGGTGCTGGCCTCGGGGATTTGCCGCGCCACGGCAAACATCATCGCAATCGCGTGTTCGGCCGTGGTGATCATGTTGCCATAGGGCGTGTTCATCACGATCACGCCCTTTTTCGAGGCCGCGTCCTTGTCGACATTGTCGGTGCCAATTCCGGCACGACCGATGACTTTCAGATTGTCCGCTTTCTCCAGCAGGGTCGGCGTTACTTTGGTGGCCGATCGGATGGCGAGACCGTCATATTGGCCGATCACCTCGGCCAGCTTGTCCTTGTCCTTGCCCAGATCGGGCATGAAATCCACTTCGATGCCGCGGTCGCGGAAAATCTGCACTGCGGTTTCGCTGAGCTTGTCAGATACGAGTACTTTAGGGGCCATGTTTGCGGTCCTTGAATTGTATGGAAGATCCGGGCCTGATGTGGCCCGGTGAATCAGGTCAGGCAGCCTCAGACTGCGCCGCGATCTCGGCCTCAAAGGCCCAGGCCAGCCACGGCAGCATTGCCTCGATATCCGAGGTCTCGACCGTACCACCGCACCAGATGCGCAGACCCGCAGGCGCATCGCGATAGGCGCCGATATCCAGCGCGATGTTCTCGACCTCAAGCCGTTTGGCCACGGCCTTGGCGAAACTCGCTCCATCCTGAATGCGCGCATCGGTGAACTTCAGACAGACCGAAGTGTTCGACTGCGTCGCCGCATCTTCGGCCAGATTGGCGATCCAGTCACTTTGGTCGCAGAAGGCATGCACCGCACCCGCATTGGCATCCGCCCGCGCAATCAGCCCTTGCAGACCGCCCACCGAACGCGCCCAGTCCAGCGCAAACAGGTAATCCTCGACCGCCAGCATTGAAGGCGTATTGATCGTGGCCCCGGTAAAGATACCCTCGATCAGCTTGCCGCCCTTGGTCAGGCGGAAAATTTTCGGCAGAGGCCATGTGGGGGTGTAGTTCTCTAGCCGTTCGACAGCCCGAGGTGACAGGATCAGCATCCCGTGGGCCGCCTCGCCACCCAGAACCTTCTGCCAGCTGAACGTTGTCACATCCAGCTTGTCCCAGGGCAGGTCCATCGCAAATGCTGCCGAGGTCGCGTCGCAAATCGTCAGGCCCTGACGGTCATCCGCGATCCAGTCGCCGTTTGGAACCCGCACGCCCGAGGTCGTTCCGTTCCATGTGAATACCACGTCATTGGTAAAATCGACCGAGGCCAGATCGACGATCTGCCCATAATCCGCAGTTTTTACTTCAGCGTCGATTTTCAGCTGTTTGACCACATCGGTCACCCAGCCAGACCCAAAGCTTTCCCAAGCCAGCATCTCGACTTTGCGCTCACCCAGCAGCGACCAAAGCGCCATTTCGACCGCGCCGGTGTCCGAAGCGGGAACGATGCCGATCCGGTAATCTGCCGGTATGCCCAAAATCTCTCGCGTGCCTTCGATGGCCGCCTTCAGCTTGTCCTTGCCGACAGCCGCGCGGTGAGAACGACCCAGCGCAGCATCAGTCAGTTTGGTCAGATCAAATGTGGGGGGTTTGGCGCAGGGGCCCGAAGAAAAACGCGGATTCGCCGGCCGCATATCAGGTTTGCGCACGGTGTCGTGCGACACCGGTTGTTCGATAGTCATCTGTATTACCCTTCCAGATACACGCCCCTCGTTGGGGAGGGGTGTCCCACGGACAGGGGTAAGCAGAGTTTGCAGTTGCAGCAAGCGAAAAAGACGCTTCGCTTGACAAAAACGACATCTGAAACGGGGTCAAATCAGAACACAAGTTTCCGATTGGCGAAAACCCCGCCGATTGTATGGCGGGGTTATGTTGGTTGTGTTTTATTCGGCGGCGTCTTCGTATTCTGACATTGGTGGGCATGTGCAGATGAG
>NZ_JBQFXD010000014.1:0-113844 GCF_056540665.1 Ruegeria sp. AM4
ACGCGAAAAGTCTGATAAAAAGGCGCTCGCACTCTGTTCGGATGACCACTTTCTGCGTCAGCAAAACATTGTTTTTCAACGGAATCGGCGGGAAGCGGAAGTTCGCTGCGATTGCGACACAGGCTCTCGGCTATCCAAAAATCAGACATTACCTCTACGGTCTTGGTGTAAGCCATACTGCCAAGCTAGCATGAAGGTTAGCCCTCCGTGCTTGCCGAAATTTTTCCCAAAACACCTCTAGGTTGTTGCTTTCTAGTGTTTTAATGAAGGCTTGTGGAACCCAGTTCCATGAGATCGGCGACAGTGATAAGCGCGAGATTCATTTTTCAAATTTCTTGGGGAATACAAATTGGTTGGGAATGAGTTTTCAAGAGCGGCACTTGCGTTGTGGCCGCATCAGCATGCAGCGCTCGACACAGTCGACAACTATTTTGCTTCTGGCAGCGCCCGTGCTTGTCTTGTCAATATGCCCACAGGTACTGGAAAAACTGGAGTTATGGCGGCAATCTCATGCCAACGCGCCCACGAGCAAGCGGTACTCGTCGTCTGCCCCTCAGCGGCGTTGGTCGAGCAACTGTCATCGCAGCTCAAGGACCGCTTCTGGGACAAGATTGGTGCAGTCCCAGAATGGAAGCCTGACGAAGTTTGGACAATTTTACCAAGCAACATCGAGAAGCTCACGAAAGACCTAGACACCCATAACGGTAAACGGATCATTTTGGTCGGAACTGTTCAGGCCATCCAGCAGGTCTACGCCAACGGCCAGATAGGGCAACTACATGGCCGTGTCGGCACGATATTGTTTGACGAGGGGCATCGCGAACCAGCGCCTAGCTGGGCACGTGTCGTTCGCGGATTTTGTGTGCCGACGGTACTATTTAGTGCCACGCCTTTTCGAGGCGATCTGAAAATCTTCGATGTTGATGACGACCATATTCATTTTCTTAGCTTTTCCGACGCGGTTGATCAGGGTGTCATACGAGATGTCGAAATTGACGAACAGGAGTTGCCCGTTTCAATTGACGACTATGCTATTGAGCTAGTTGCAAGGGTCGATGCGCTTGTTGCCAATGGGCGCTTCTCAGCGGCGAACAAAGTAATAGTGCGATGTGATCGGGAGGAATCGGTTCGGGAAATGCATGAGGCACTAAATGTTGCGCTCGCAGGCCGCACCGACGGAGTCGTCGCGATCCACAACAACTTCCCCGATCGGCCTGATGATGGGATTCTCAAAAAAGTACCTCGGAATCTTTCAGAACAACCTGAACGCTTTCTTATTCACCAGTTTATGCTGATTGAAGGCATCGACGACCCACTTTGTACGGTCCTTGCGCTTTACGAGCCATTCACGAACACGCGCATGTTGGTCCAACAGATTGGAAGGCTAATCCGCCATCCAGGACCTATCGGCGGACCAATACCAAAGGCCTATGTTCTTGCGTCCAGCGGTCACAATGTGGCTGACGATTGGAATAGTTTTCTTTCTTTTGACAACGCTTCGAAAGAGAATGGAAATAAGCCATACGTGCGCAACGACGCAACGGTTTTGGAAAACCTGATTGCTGCCCTTCCTACTCTCGATTACGTGATGGGACGCTTCCGAGAAAGGCCTGACCTAGACGACCCGAATCTCCATGACGACCTGCGCTTCCCGAGCGCGGCAGTCGCATTTTCGATCGAACAAGACCTCAATTTGGATGACCTCCAAGCGGACATCCAAGCCGAATTGTCCAACAATGATCGATATCAGGTGTTAAACGGCCAAACCGCTGACGGTCTTTGCCGGTATCATGTCACGCTCCGACTAACTCCGTCACCTTTCTTGTCGGGAAGCCTTTTCCAATCACCCAGCCTTGAAGCGACGATCTATGCGAAAAAGAACGGCCGACTTTTCTTTTTCGACAGTGCCGGACTTTGGATAAATGAACTGGAAGGCATCGGCCCACGCATCAATGCAAAAGCCTTGCGCGCACTTTTGCCCGACGGTGAGTACAACAATATTTCGTTCATGAGCGTAAAAAATACAGATCTTGGGCCGCTGGCACTACGATCCCGCAGCCTGTCCGCACGCTCACTTGATCGATCGGGTGTGTTTATGGGAGAGCATCTCAATGTTGTGACACGTGCTAGCGGCTACATACACGCTGAAAACACCCAGGGCGGTATTCGTAGATCTGTTGGTTTTACCAGATCGCGTGTACGTGACGGCAAAGGAAATGACCTTACACCGCAGCAGTACTCGGATTGGTGTGATGTAGTTGCTTCGGAACTTGAAGCTGCCACACAAGCGGCTTCTATCTTCTCTCGGTTCGCGGCTCCCGACATGGTTCCCGCTGACCCGACGCCACTCAATATCCTTGTCGACATGGCTGAGCTAGACGATCAGTTCGTTGCAAAGGGACAGACCGCCGCTGTCACCATAGAGGATCTATGCGTTGAAGTTGAAGAAGACAAAGATCAAAAAGCGCCAGCGCCGTTCCGTTTCACCCTACGCATAGATGGAGAGGACCACTCTGTGTGGATAGGCTGGAACGCTAAAAAGGGAAAATACTGGCTCATTTCTCCAAGCCTCAGTCGAATCAAAACCAAAGACAACCCGAAGATCTCTCTAACCCGCCGCCTGAATCAGTTGCAGCCTTTTCGCATAATCACACGCGATTTAGTCCACACCTATGTTAGTGGCGACTTTTACAGAATTGATCTCGACCTACGTGACTCCAAAGGAGCGTCGAAGTTGGTGCTCGATCTAATCAAGACAATCCCTGGTCTTAACAAAGTGACTTCAGAAAAAGGCGAATTAACCAAAGGCCATGTCGATACTTGGAAAGAGGGCTCGCTATTCGAATTAATCGATAAGTCGCTTCGGCCCGATCGCGGACCTCATCTTTTCGGACGGAGTTTTCCGGACTTAGTGTGCGACGATCTGCAGGACGAAGTCGGCGATTTTCTTGGGTTGGACGAGATGTCCCCAATTCCTGCAGCGATTGTGGTCGCGGGGAAGTGGAAAAAGGGAAAACCAGGCGTGTCAGCTTCAGCCTTCTATGATGTTTGCGCCCAGGGCCTTAAGAATCTCGCATATATGAAAAGCGACGGGGCCGCACTTCCGGGGAGCGAGACGCGGTTTGACGGGCGTTGGAAACTGTCTAAGGCTAAATCAGACATTACCCAGACAGTCGATCGCAAGCGTCATGGTAGAGGATCGAAAGCCTTTCGTAAGGCATTCCAGCGGTTGCGTACGAGCCCAACCACGGACAGAGAGATTTGGCTGGTTTGTTCAGGCGGCATGCTTTCGCTCAAAAAGCTCGAAGAGGAGTTCAATAAGCCGCAACCTGAACCCCACGTGCTTCAATTCTATCACTTAGTTCTCTCTACATACTCCGCATGCCAGTCGGTTGGCGTCCGCCTCCGGATTTTTTGTGCTGAATAGCATCAGACTGCTTTGTGCAAATTTTCGTCAGCGTATTTGGAAAACGCATAGCGAACGGAATACCGTTTTGCCGCAAAGCCTCCAGCGGCAGCTTTTCTTGGCGCAACGCAGCATTCCAGGGATGTACCAATGACCTGTTTAGGCCGATTGTTTACGTTGAAGCCTGCGGCCCGTCTGTTTGGTTCGTCCGCAAAGCAGTTGTTCTAGGAACTGGAAGTTTGGGGCAGCTTTGATCTCCAACCGACGATTGGGTCAGCGGCTCTTAGGCGGCTGAAGCACAAACGGTTTAACCATACAGCTGGACGCATTCTCGAAAGAGATTGAAGCTTACTGGAAGACGTTTAACGGTTGGACTAGTCTACATTGAATAGGACAATAATGGACGCAAAAGGACGATTGGTGCGATTCCAAAACACGGAATCACATAGATAAATCAAATACTTGAAATGAAAAGAGAACTTCGTCGGGGGTAATAAAGGGCGTATTGAAGTAAGTGGGGTATGATTTTAGTGATTAAATTGAGATGCTTAACGTACTTTACCGATTCCGCCCCCGGCACCACTTTTTCAGAGCAACCATGTGGTCTTAGCCCGACGACAACCTCGGAAAGAACTCAACCACCTCGCAGGCGTTGCATCAGGTATACTTCGCTGCCTTCGGGGATCGGTTCGGTTAGGCCGGTGGCAATGACGCGGCCGTTTACTGCAATCGAAACGCCTGCATCAATTGGGGCTTTCAACCGGGGATGGGCACGCATCAGTTCGCTCAACAGCTCACCTGTTGTACGCGCCTGCACCTTGACCACGTCCTGACCCCCAGTCAGAGACCGGAGGCCGGACCAGAGGTGGACCTCAATCATTGTCCTTCAACGCAGCCAGAATGCGCGGCGGCGACATTGGCAACTGTCGCATCCGCACGCCCGCCGCATGCGAGACCGCGTTGGCGATGGCGGCCAAAGGCGGCACGATTCCGGTTTCGCCGACGCCGCGGACGCCAAACGGGTGACCTGGGTTGGGCACTTCGACGATCACCGTGTCGATCATCGGCAGATCGCTTGCAACCGGAACCCGGTAGTCGAGGAAAATCGAGTTCTGCAGGCGACCATCCTCGCCATAGATGTATTCCTCGTTCAGCGCCCAGCCAATCCCTTGCGCGGCCCCGCCCTGATACTGGCCTTCGACATAAGTCGGGTGAATCGCCTTTCCTGCGTCCTGGATAACCGTATAGCGGGTGATGCTGGTCTTACCGGTCTCGGGGTCGACCTCGGCATCGACGATATGGGTGCCAAAGGACACACCCGCGCCTTCCGGGGTGGCCTCGAAATGTCCCGAAATCGGACCACCGGTACGCCCCATGTCAGCTGTAATGTCAGCCAGCGGCAGTGGGTCAAAATCGCCCGCATTGGGGCCGGATGGAACGGCACAGCCGTTTTCCCATTTCACCGCATCCACGGGGATGCCCCACTTGGCCGCAGCGCGGTCACACAGACGTTCAACCGCGTGTTTGGCTGCTTTGATGGTTGCAAGCCCGCTGGCATAGGTCACGCGTGAGCCGTGGCTGACGTCGTTGTACCCCAGCGTTGCGGTGTCCGCGATGGTGACGCGAATGTTTTCGTAGGGAATACCCAGAATCTCGGCTGCCATCAGCGCCATTGATGCGCGCGAGCCCCCAATGTCGGGGGTTCCCACCATGACCTGCGCCGAGCCATCTTCGGACAAGGCCAGCGATACCGAGGTCTCGCCGCCATGGTTGAACCAGAACCCGCAGGAGATCCCACGCCCCTGCCCCGGTTTCAGTGGTGCCGAGTAATGCGGGTGTGCCTTGGCGGCCTCAAGCGTTTCTACAAGTCCGATACGGTCATATTTTGGGCCATAGCTGGCCTTCGTGCCCTCATGCGCGGCGTTCTTAAGACGCACCTCCACCGGATCGAGGCCCAGCTTCTTGCACAGCTCATCCAAAACGGATTCAACCGCAAAAGCCCCCATTGGCGCACCGGGCGCGCGGTAGGCCGCTTGTTTCGGACGGTTGGCCATGACGTCATAACCGATCTGCCGAACATTGGTCAGGTTATAGGGCGCAAAGGCGCACATGGCGGTCATGTCCCCAGGCGCACCCGGGAATGCCCCGCCTTGCAGGCGGAAGATCCCCTCTGCCGCAGTTATGGTCCCGTCCTTCTTCATCCCGATCTTGACATCCATCGAGGCCGAGGACGTAGGTCCTGTCGACCGGAACACCTCGGAACGGGACATGACGACCTTGACCGGGCGATTGGCCTTGCGGCTGAGCGCCAGAGCAACGGGTTCAATGAACACAGTGGTCTTGCCGCCGAAACCACCGCCGATCTCGGAAGCGGTCACGCGCAATTGCGAGGTCTCGATCCCCAGCAGCGCGGCACAGGTCTTTTGCGCGATCCAGTGGCCTTGCGTGGTGCACCACAGCTCACCCTTGCCATCATTGCCCAGCGTCGCCAGACAGGCATGCGGTTCGATATAGCCCTGATGCGTGGCTTCGGTCACAAAGCTGTCTTCGATGACCAGATCAGCCTCGGCAAAACCAGCCTCGACATCGCCGTGGCCGCTTTCGTGGTAGCGCACCACGTTGGGATGCATGCCTTCAGGCACGGAATAATCTGCCGCGCCCTCGCGGATAACCGGAGCGTCCGGCGCCATCGCTTTGTCCACATCGGTGACGTGGGGCAGTACCTCGTATTCAACCTCGATGAGCTTGAGCGCATCGCGCGCCGCCAGCGCCGAAGTTGCCGCCACCGCAGCCACCGCGTGACCGTCATAGAGGGCCTTGTCGCCCGCCATGACATTTTCGAGCACGTTCCAGAACTCGCCCTCAAGTCCGGGCGCGAACGGCACATCGGCAAAATCGGACCGGGTCACAACCGCTTTGACATCCTTGTGCGCCGCGGCCTTCGATGTGTCGATCCCGATGATCCGCGCATGGGCGTGAGGCGAGCGCAGAATTGCGCCATGCAACATCCCGGGCGCATAGGCATCTGCGCCGAATTTCGCCCGGCCCGTAACCTTGTCCAACCCGTCCGGACGATCAGGACGGGTGCCAACGAAAGTGAATTCGGATTTGCGATCGTCCAGAGCCATTATGACGCCTCCCGCATCTCTGCCGCCGTATCCATTACGGCGCGAATGATCTTGTCATAGCCGGTACAGCGGCACAGGTTACCTGCCAGCCAGTAACGGGTTTCTTCTTCGGTCGGGTTTGGGTTCTTTTCCAGCAGCGACTTGGCCGCCACAAGTATACCCGGGGTGCAGATGCCGCATTGCAGGGCGGCATATTCGATCATCTTTTTTTGCAGCGGATGCAGGACGTCCCCGTCCGCGATCCCTTCGACCGTTTCGATCTGCTTGCCCTCGGCCTCGACCCCCAGCATCAGGCAGGAACAGACCAGCCGACCGTCCACTGTCACTGAACAGGCACCGCAATCACCGGTGCCGCATCCCTCTTTCGCGCCGGTCAGGTTCAGCTTGTCACGCAGGCAGTCCAGCAGGGTCTCGCGCGGATCGCACAGGTACTCGACTGCGTCGCCGTTTATAGTGGTGGATACGTGGAGCTTGCTCATGAGGTTTCTCCCTTGGCACGGGCATAGGCGATTATCGCGGCGCGTTTGGCCAATACACCGGCAACTTCGGTGCGGAATGCGATGGTGCCGCGTTTGTCGTCGATCGGGTTGCATGCGGCCGAGGCCGCAGCGGCCAGCGCATCCAGCGCGGCGTCATCCAATGCGCTGCCAATGATCGCTTTAGCACAATCCTCGACCAGCAACACGGTCGGGGCCACCGCGCCCAGCGATACGCGAGCCTCGGTGATGGTTTCGCCGTCCAGACGCAGGCTGACCCCGACGCCAACCACGGCAATGTCCATCTCGGTCCGCGGAATAAAACGCAGGTAGGCGTCTCCACCGTTCTCCCCGCGCGCGGGGATGTTAACGGACGAGACCAATTCTCCCTTGCCCAGCGACGTCCGACCGGGGCCGGTTGGGATATCCTCGACGGCAACTTCGCGCGTACCGTTTGGGCCGGTTACGGTTACGGTCACGCCTGCGGCAACCATTGCCGGCACCGAATCCGCGGCCGGAGAGCCGTTGCACAGATTGCCCGTCAGCGTTGCCCGACCCTGCACCTGTGTCGATCCGATCAGGTCCATCGCCTCGACCACGCCGGGCCAATCGCGGCCAAGCTCGGGATGCTCGCTCATCTCTGCGCCGGTTGCCGCGACGCCCAGCGTCCAACTGCCATCGGCGTTTCGGGTAATGTCACGAACGCCGTCGATCTTCTTGATGTCGATCAGCGTATCCGGCGTCACGAGATCCGAGCGCAGCTGAACCAGAACGTCCGTCCCACCTGCCAGAAACCGTGTGACGCCCGTCGCATTTGCAGCCAGTCCCGACGCTTCGGAAAAACTGGTTGGGCTGTGATATTCCATGAATCTACCTCGCTCCTGTTGATCAGGATTCACTGGGGTTCGAAGGGGACGTTAGTGCAGCAACCCTCCGGCGTCCATGGCAGGAACGACCTAATTTAGAACACGCGCATGTCGGTTTTGGAACACGCTTAAAGATCGATCTCGATCACGCCTTCCTTTTCCGCAGCGCGGCTCTGGCATAGGATAATAGCGCTTTCGCGTTGTTTGTTCGACAAGACAAAGTCGCGGTGTTCGATATCGCCCGAAACAACGCCGCATTTGCAGACACCGCAGATACCGTCGGAGCATTTCACATCTACGTGAATCCCGGCCTCGTTCAACACCTGGGCCGCGTCCTTGTCAGCCGGAACCGGCAAGTCCCGACCCGACCGCGCCAGACGCAAGGTAAAAGGGTGATTTTCATAATCCGGCTGTTCGGGGACCGAGAAATATTCCAGATGCCGTGCCTCTTCCGGAAAGCCCTGACGCTCTGCCGCCTGTATCACGCCATCCATATATCGATCCGGCCCACAGGTATAAACGTGCCAGCCGTCCTGATACCCCGCCAGAATCACATCCAGTTCTGAGCGGCTGCCCTCATCTGAAAAGTGATAGTGCACGTGATCCGCCCAGGGCATCGCGGCCAGATCGTCCAGATACCCGGCCCCGGCCCGGGTGCTGGCTGAATAGTGCAGCGCAAACGGTTTGCCCAGATTGTACAACCGATGGGCAAAGGCGATCATCGGAGTGATCCCGATCCCGCCACCCATCAAAAAGGTTTTTGATGCCGTCTCGTCCAGTTCGAAATGGTTGATGGGTTTTGAGATGAAAACCTTGCGCCCTTCGTTGAAAATACGGTGCAGCAAGGCCGAGCCACCACGCCCTTCATCCTCGCGCAGTACGCCGATCTGATAGGCGCTGCGATCAGATGGATCACCGGACATGGAATACTGGCGCAGAAATTCCGGTGCGACCAGCACATCCAGATGCGCGCCGGCAGTCCATTCCGGCAAAGGTGCGCCATCGAGGGCCGAGAACTCATACTTGGTCACATCCGCCGTCATCTTGTCGGCCTTGGTCAATTCGACCCGCATAACCGGTGCGTCACCGGCAATGGTATAGCGGTGGGTCACCGAGTCATCGCCCGCGACCTTGCGCGCCTTGTAATCCTCGGCAGTGACCATGGCTTCATAAGCCGCAATCCCCGCCTCGCGATCCATCGCAAACGGATAGGGCCAGGGGTGCGGCGCAAGATAGGCGGGATATACCGCCAATGTCTGATCCTCGTATTTCAGGTCCAGGTCCGTTTGCAGATCACGCCGGTTCAAAGGATGCTTCGACGGATGATAGGACCCGTCGGCCTGCAACTCGATATCCCACCACCATTTCTTGACATCATTCAGACCGCCATTCCCGACGGCGTCGTCCAGCTTTGCCAGCGCGGGCGCCGCTTGTGGAATATTCATTGCCGCCCAGCGGAAGGGCCGTTCCTTGAAGATGCCCTCCAGATTCCACGGGCAGGTCTTCATGCACCGCCCACACATCGCCCCGCCGGGTGTGGTGATCCGGTAGGTGGCGCATTTCTGGCTGTCGGATTTCCAGATTTCATAGCCGTTGAACATCAGCTTTGGCCCGGCTGTGATCGCACCCGAGGGACACTCGCGCGCGCATTTGTTGCAGGATTCGCAAAATCGTTGCAGACCAAAGTCGATGGGCTTGTCATGGCTCATCGGCATATCTGTCGTGACAACCCCGGATTTCAGGCGCGGCCCCAAATAGGGGTTCAATATGACCTCACCGATCCGGCTGACCTCACCCAGCCCGGACAGCAGCAACAACGGAGGTTGCAAGACTTCACCATCCATCACCGTATGCGCCTTGGCCTTGTAGCCGAGACTGCGGATTTGCTGCGCAATGACGCCGCCGAGCAAGGAAAACCGCAGATAGGCCCGCATCGACTGGGCAACGCTGATCCAGTCATCGCCGCTGGCCCCTTCCATCGTCTCATAGCCCTGATCGATGATCATGCTGACGGCCTGATCATGAGGCGGAACGATTTCCTCGCCGGTCGCGTCGTGGGAATACCAGGCCCATTCCGGGCATCGGCTCAGGCCCACCGCATCAACCCCAAGGAAATAGCTGGCAGCTTTGAGATTGGCGGCGTTACGATCCGCATCCGTGGGTTTCGCGCCGTCGGCACTGTCCCCATCCTGTAAAAGCACAAAGGCCCCCAACGCTCGGCGTTGCGCGAAACTGGGCGCGGATTTGCGGACGTAATACCCGCCCTTGGCACTGTCTTGCAGGGTTTTGCCCATATCGCCAAACTGCGCACGGGCAAACATGTCGGCGCGCTTGGGCACACGTGCAACGTTTTCCTCGTCGATATAGGTTGTTGGCGTGTCCACACGCTTGAGGTTCTCGAACGGATGCGCGCCGTCCACATAGCGCCGCTTGGCATAGGAGTCCCGGTTCAGCGCATTCTTGGCGAACCCTGTTCCCAACCACCAGGCCGGGCCTTGCGTGCGAAACCACGGCTGCTGCGCCATCGGTTGCAGAGGTTGGTCATGGGCCAGTTCCATCTCGGTGGTGACAACCGCCAGCCCAAAGCCACGGCCCAGCCAAGGCGCGACCAATTCTCCATCCTCGACCGTGGCCAGGCCCGCCGCAACCGCAAGCTTGCCCAGATCAACATCAGTCGACATCGCGGTATGCGCCCGGGCGTCGAACCCGAGCAAGCGGATATAGTTCGCAATCACCACCGCATTTTCCGCCGCCAACAGGCAGGCGCGATGATCCTGCGCATCGATGATCCAGTCAGAGCCGGACTCAGCGGGGTCCGGGTCACGGTTATGCTCATAAAGGAAAACGATTGCATTACGGTGGCTGTCGATCGAGCCAGGCGTCGCTTCCATACTATCCTTCAGATCGGCCATGATCACGTCAATGCCCGAGGCCAGTGTCTTGGTCTGGCGCGTGCGCAGCGCGTGGGCCAGACGGTCAATGTCCGGGTTGCGCCGCGACTGGGCAAGCACCGCTTCGGACGGTAGCGGGCCGCATCCCATCATCGAAGCGTCATTGAAATAGCCAAACGCTTTTAAGTGGTTGGCACGCTCAACCGGGTCCGTGGGGATGTCAGATGGCACGCGGTTCACCAAACCATCGCGGATCGCATCCAGCATGGCCTGAAATTCTCCCATCGCGTTGACGATGCTTTCTGGCCGATCCGGTCGACGAAAACTAAGCGATTTCATCGGCGGGACAAGCGACAGATCGGGCATCTGCGCCTGCCGGGCCAGCCGCTCGAGCGGATAGGACCCCATATGTACGGGGCGACTCTTGTCCGAGAAAAGGCGGATACCCATCGCATGCCTCCTGTCTGCAAGGGTCAGGTAGCGGGTTATGGACAGTAAAACCATTCATGGATAATCATAAATGGTATGAGCAAAACTGATTTTACCGAACTGGACGGCAAGGTGCTGCGCGTCTTCCTGACCATCTTGCAGGAAAGTTCGGTCTCAAAAGCCGCCGACAGGCTTGGCGTGACGCAATCGGCCATCAGCCACACGCTGGCGAAGCTGCGACAGGTGCTCGGCGATCCCTTGTTCGTACGGTCCGGTCAGGGGCTGACACCGACCGAGCGGGCGCTTTCGTTGAAAGACCCGGTTCAGGCAGTGCTGGACGGCATGCGCGCCTTAACCCTGGACCGTCCGTTTGACCCCATGTCCGAGCGGATCGATATCCGGATCGCGGCCAATGACCTGCAGCGCGAGCTGATCTTTCCGGAACTGCTGCGCTCGACGCGCGCCGATGGCATCCGTCTGCGATTGGAATTTATCCCCTCCGGCGTGCCGGACCCCGACCTGCTGCGCAGCGACAGGTGTCAGTTGATGCTGACGCCGCTGCCGCCTGATGGGCCGGACATCATTCAAAAGAGCCTATTGAGCAGTCCGCTGATGGTGTTCTACGACGCCAGCCGACGCGAACCGCCTGACAGTTGGGACAGCTATTGCCAAAGCGAACATGTGGATGTGAGGTTTGCCGACGGACGCAGCGCGCGCTCGGTTATGCGCGGCGTGGATCAAAGCCAGATCAACCCTCCCACTGTGACCCTGCCCCATTTCAACGCGATACCGTCTTTTGTCAAAGACAGCGATCTGATCTCGACAGATACTGAACTGATGAAAACCGGTCCGCTGGCGGGGCTGGATTGCGCGCCACTACCGTTCGCGTGCGACCCGGTGACGATCTACATGGTCTGGCACCAAAGATCGGCCAATGATCCCGCCCATAAGTGGTTGCGCGCCCGGATCGAAGACTTCGCAGCGGCGCTTTAGATCTGAGACAACAGCCAGTCTCGCATCAATGCCACCAACTCGGGTTGGCGCGGGCGCACAGGTGCGACAATTGCAAAGCTCAGATCATCAACCAGAACGTCCGGCAAAGGTTGCACAAGCTGGCCCGAGTCTAGTTCGGCCGCCACCAAAGTCGCATGCGCCAGCGCAATCCCCTGACCGGTAACAGCCGCGTCGATTGCGAGGCTGGTCTGGCTGAAGCTCATCGTCTTGGGGCGGCCCTCGACCCCAACGCTTTCGAGGAACAAAGGCCAAAGACCGTGCGTATCGCTCAGCAGAACATGGTTCATCAGATCCGCAGGCGTCGACACCTTCGCGCCCAGCGCGGAGCTGCACACCACGACAAACGCACTCGAAAACAGCGGCGTAGCGGTCAACCCGGCGCCCGCCGGTGAGCGGCATTGACGTACCGCAAGATCAACACCGTCGGTTTGAAAATCTGCCAGACGTTCGCGCGCGTCCACCTGCACCGCAACGTCTGGGTGCCGCTCCATAAAGTCACTCAAACGCGGAACCAGCCACTTTGATGCGAAACTGGGCGTGACCGAGATGGTAACCTGCCGCTGCCCCGACAAGTCGTCCACCGCCTCTTCAATCAACCGAAACGCCCTCCGCAGCGGCGATTGAAAGCGGCGGCCTGCTTCGGTCAGGCGTAACCCGCGTGGCAATCGGTCAAAAAGCGATTGTCCCAGGCGCGCCTCAAGCCCGCGAACCTGCTGCGCAACCGCGCCTTGCGTGACACCAAGTTCTTCCGCCGCCAGTCGGAAGTTCAGGTGTCGCGCGGAAGCCTCAAAAGCTCTGAGCGCGTTGAGTGGAGGAAGGGCTGTCATCATTGTACTCAGTAGTTTTCCTACAGTATAATGTCAGAAGAACTGATTGGCGAAGCGTTTCTGCACGAGGCAAAATAGCCGTGAAACCAATTGGAGAAACAGATGACAAAAGTAGCTTTGGTATCGGCCGGGGGCAGCGGCATGGGGGCCGACGCAGCGCGGCGTCTGGCGGCGGACGGGTTCAAGGTGGGTATCCTGTCATCCTCGGGCAAGGGCGAGGCGCTTGCGGCAGAGCTGGGCGGCGTCGGCGTGACAGGATCGAACCAGTCCAATGACGACCTGCAAAAGCTGGTTGATGCAGCGATGGCCCATTGGGGACGTGTCGACGTCTTGGTCAATTCCGCGGGCCACGGTCCGCGCGCACCGGTTCTCGAATTGTCGGATGAGGACTGGCACACCGGGATGGACGTGTATTTCCTGAACGCCGTCCGGCCGACCCGGATCGTGACGCCGATCATGCAGGCGCAGGGTGGCGGTGCGATCATCAACATCTCAACCTTTGCCGCGTTCGAGCCGGACCCTGTCTTTCCAACGTCCGGCGTGTTCCGTGCGGGGCTTGCCGCATTTACAAAATTGTTTGCCGACAAATACGCGTCCGACAACATTCGCATGAACAATGTTCTTCCCGGCTTCATCGACAGCCTACAGGAAAAGGAAGAGTTCCGCGCCCGCATCCCGATGGGACGCTATGGTCGCAGTTATGACGAGGTCGCCTCGACCATCTCATTTCTGGCATCCGACGGCGGCGGCTATATCACCGGTCAGAATATTCGCGTGGATGGGGGGATCACGCGCTCGGTGTGATCGCTCAGAACCGCGCCTTGACCAGATGGGTAAGCGCCGCGCCGGTTTCGAAAAAGGCGCGGCGCGGTCCTGTCCAACTCTCGCGGTAATCCGGCAAAGCGGGAACCGGCAAGCGGTCCGGATCACCCGTCAGCAGGCTTTCGGCAATCAACCGGCCAAAAACGGTGCCTGGGCCTATGCCTCGGCCCGAAAATCCGTGAACGGACAACGCATTGGGCCCAAGCGAAACGATCTTGGGAAGATGGTCCGAGGTCATGGCGATCCGCCCATGCCAGCCTTCGGCCAAGGGCTGATCCGCAAGCTGCGGGTATAGCTCCGCCATCTTGCGCCGGACCCAACCGCGATGGGCGGACTGACCAAGGCCGCTGAGTTCGCCCATGCCCCCGATAATGAACCGACCCTGATGATCCATGCGAAAAGACGTCATGATCAACCCGGTATCCCAGCACCCTTCGCCTGCGGGCAGGATACTGGCGCGCAGGTTGTCGCTGAGCGGGGCGGTCGCATATTGAAAATAGAACACCGGCACATAGGCTGGCGCAGTTGTGGCCAGCGCTTGGTGATATGCATTTGTCGCCTGTATCACCGCTTTCGCGCGCACTGTTCCGGCAGCAGTGCGCAAAAGCCACTGGCCGTCGAGGGGTTCCAGCGATTGCACCGGGCTGTTTTCGCAGATCTGTGCGCCAGCCAGCTCCGCCGCGCGGGCAAGGCCGACGCAATAGGCCAGGGGCTGTATCGTCCCTGCGCGCGGGTCGAATAGCGCACCGTGAAATCCGGTGCTACCGGTTCTGGCCGCAGCTTCAGAAGCCGAAAGCAGCTGTACCGCAGCCCCCGCCTCGGTCAACTGCGCGTGGCGGGTCTTGAGGGTACGCAAACCTGCCTGCGAATGGGCGCAATGCAAAGTCCCGTTGTGGATCGGCGCGCAGTCGATGACGTGCTTTTCGATCCGATCGAAAACCTCAGCGGGTGCGGCCGACAGAAGCTGACTCAGCCGATCCCCGACCTCCTGTCCGAGATGGTCGCGGATCTGCTGCGGTGATAACCACAGGCCAGCATTCACCAGCCCAACATTGCGCCCGGACCCCCCATGCCCGATCTCATGCGCCTCGAGCAAACAGACAGAGGCACCGGCCTCTGCCGCCGTCAGGGCTGCGGAACAACCGGTATAGCCACCCCCGATTACGGCCAGGTCAACCGACGCATCGCCGGTCAAGGCCTTCGCCTCCAGCCGGTTCGGGCAAGTCTTTTGCCACAGTGAAGTTTCTACGGACGCCAATATTGTCTCTTTCTTTGGGCCAAGGAATGTTGGAAGAAACTTAGCCGGTTGCAAGCGCCCTCTGATCGTCGCGGCCCATAGCAAGCAATAGAGGCTGAGCCTTCTGCAACGCCTGAAATGCGGACTTATCCGTCATTCCGCGCCACTCGGCCAGGACCAGGGATTGTGCAACCGCACCGCCCAACGTCTCACCCGGTCCGGTCACAATGAACAAATCCGGCGCAAATTCGCGCGCGGCGGTCTGGACTGCGCGCGTAAAGTCATAAGGCTCGGTTACCTGATGACCTAGCGTGTAATCCCAAAGTGCATGCGTATCCGTTGCCCCCGGCCACCAGATCTTGCCGCGCCCATCGATGAGAGGTCGGTCAGGTTGATGGAACATGTCCGGGCCCAGACGCGCACGTCCCTGCCCTGCGACCGGAGCCTGCAAATGCGTGTGGAATGCGGCGTGGTTTGGCAACCGCATCGGAAACCGCCCGTCCACCACAGGTTGCGACGCTTCAAAAGCCGTCAGACCCGCTTCGTTTCCAGCCAGAACCAGCAGACCACCCAGATCGATGGACAGGGCAAGATCATGACCCGCCAGCGCGTCAATCCGCGTAACCTCGGCCAACAGGTCCGCTTTGCGCGCCGGATCGTCCGTCCAGTCTGGACCGCCGAAAGGATAAACCAGCTGACCACCGATCAGATGCTGCTGCATCAGCGTGCCCATGGTGTTGACCACATCAAAACCGTTCACCGGGCTCAACGCGCCTGCGACCGCCAGTGCAATGTACCATCCCATCGAGTTTCCGGTGACCGCGACAACCTCGATATCCGGTGCCAGACTTTGCGCGTCCGCCAACGACGCCGCATAGATCAGCGGAGAGGCCACGTCGCCGCGTGAATACCGCGCAACCGAGTATCGCGCTGCCCCGTCCAATTCCGTCACCGACTCCTGCCCCAGCCCCGTACGGATGGCATCGAACTGGCGGAACATATCCGTTCGGTTGCCATGATGGCGATGCAGATAGCCCAATTCCGGCTTGTTATAGGTCCCGCGCCCGGGGCAGATCACAACCGCAGTTCTGGTCATTTGGACGTCCCCGTCAAATTCAGTGCTGCCGCGACAATGTCATCGTCCGACGGCAATGGGGCCGCATAGGCAGGGCCGGTCGCAATGAAACTGTCCTCGGCGACAACGCGGGCGATTGGTGTCCTTGCCCTTTGTTCGCGGAAAAACGTCATGAGCCCTTCGGATTGGCTGCCGGTCCGGCGGCATTCGTCGACGATCAGCACGCGCTTGCAGCCCTCAGTTGCGCGCAGCAGCGCCTCGGTCGGCAACGGTGCCAGCCATCGCAGATCTATGATCCGCACACCGATCCCTGCCGCTTCGAGCTTGGGCATTGCCTGCCGCGACAGGTAATGCCCGTTTCCATAGGTCACAATGGCCAGATCCTTGCCGTCACCGTGTTGTCCGACTTCACCGATCGCAACCTTCTGGTCCGGCGCGGGATAGGTTGTGATCCATCCACCATCCTGCGGTTCGTGCAGGTCGCGCATCGGATACAGCGCGATGGGTTCCAGGAACACCACCACGCGCTGCTCTTCGCGGGCCAGCCGCACGCATTCTCGCAGCATCTTCGCTGCGTCAGCGCCTGTCGAGGGGCACGCGATGATCACGCCGGGAATGTCCCGCAGAACCGCCAGAGAATTGTCGTTGTGGAAATGCCCACCGAACCCTTTCTGATAGCCCAGACCCGCGATCCGCAGGACCATCGGGTTGGTGAACTGCCCGTTTGAGAAAAACGGCAGGGTTGCCGCCTCGCCGCGGATTTGATCCTCGGCATTGTGCAGATAGGCCAGAAACTGGATTTCAGGGATTGGTACAAATCCGTTATGACCCATGCCGATGGCCAGCCCCAAAATGGATTGTTCATCCAGTAAGGTATCGATCACCCGGTCGGCGCCAAATCTCTGCTGAAGCTTTTGCGTGACACCATAGACGCCCCCCTTGCGACCCACATCCTCGCCCATGCAGACGATCTCACCATGTTCCAGCATCAGATCGGTCAGCGCCCAGTTGATCATGCGGCTCATGGGTTGCGGCTCGGACATGGCACGCTGATCCCCGCCAAAGGCAGCGGTGCGGGCCTCGGTGGTCGGCCCGTTCGTGGGTCTGCACCTGCGCTTGGGCGGGATCAGACTGGCCATGACCTCTTGCGCGTTGGCCAGATGAGGACGCGTCGCCGCCTCTGCCGCAATCCGGTCGGTGCGGTCGCAGGTATTGGTGTAGATGTCCAACGCCGCCTCGGGCGTCAATGCACCGGCCTGATTAAGCAACCGGACGGAATGCAACAGCGGATCGTTGGCCTCATCGCCCTCAACCTCGGATTTGCTCAGATAGGTGGTCGGCACGTCCGCCCCGGCGTGGCCATAGAGGCGGACGGTTTTTAGGTGTAGGAACGCCGGTTTGCGGCGGGTGCGGACATAGTCGGCTGCCTCTTTTGCAACCGCAAACGTCTCGAATATGTCCAGGCCATTGGCCTGAAAATACTTGATCCCAGGACGATGCGCCATCGAGGTTTCGATCCAACCCGACGGCGTTTTGACCGAAATGCCGATGCCGTTGTCCTCGCAGATGAACAGCAACGGCAGTGGCGTTGATTGTACGCTGGTCCAACCAGCGGTGTTGATGGCCCCCTGCGCAGTGGAATGATTGGCCGAGGCGTCCCCAAAGGAACAGACCGCAATCCCGTCTTCGGGCAATTCCCGATGCTCGGGACCATGACGACGGGCCGCGCCAAGGGAATAGGCCGCGCCAACCGCCTTGGGCAAATGACTTGCAATGGTCGAGGTTTGCGGTGGGATCATCAAAGCCTTGGACCCCAGCACCTTGTGGCGCCCACCCGATGTCGGGTCCTCACGCGAACAGGCGAAGCTCAACAACATGTCCCAGGCGATCTGCTGACCCGGCACCTGCTCGGCCCGAGCGATCTGAAAGGCGGCGTCCCGATAATGCAGAAAGGCGATGTCTGTGGGGCGAAGCGCATGGGCGACGGCCGCCATGCCCTCGTGGCCGGACGATCCGATTGTATAGAACCCTCTGCCCTGTTGCTGCATGTCGCGGCTGGTCCGATCCAACGCGCGGCTCAGTACCTGTGACCGGAAGACCGAGACCGCCTCGGTTCTGGTCAGACCCGCGCAAGGCGCGCGGCCTTGCGGAAAGTCGCGACGCGCGACACGGTCCAGGAAATTGTCATGTACGATCCGGGCGCGATCCATGGCACTCCTCAATCTTGCAGGCGGCGGGGCCTTCTTTGAAAATGTTGTCGGTTTCGGTCGGGCTGTCCATGGGTTTCCCGAATTTCAGCCGCATTGCTTCGAACCGCGATACCCGATTGTGATGAGGCTGGCACCCGGCAAAATCCAGTGATATTGCGGTCGAAAGGTATGAGGATTTGTCATATGATCGCCCCCCGCCGATTTCTTCCGTCGATTTCATCACTTCTCGCACTTGAGGCGGTCGACCGTTTGGGCAGCGCGTCCGCTGCGGCCGAAGAGCTGTCCCTGACACAAAGCGCCATCAGCCGGCAATTGAAAACCGCCGAGGATCAGTTGGGAATCCGGTTGATCGAGCGCAGTCAGATGCGTCTGCACCTGACCCCGGCTGCGAAAGATTATGTGCAAACAGCAAGAGCGTCCCTGACTGATCTGGCGCAGGCTGCGCTCAGGCTCAAGGCGAACCCGGAAGGCGGGTCGCTGAACCTGTCGATCCTGCCTACCTTCGGCATGCACTGGCTTGCGCCGCGCCTCAATGACTTTGCCCGGCGTCACCCCGAAGTGACCGTCAACCTGGGCACGCGCCTGCGACGCTTCGATTTCGCAAATGAACAGTTCCACGCCGCGATACATTTCGGACAACGCGACTGGACAGGGGTCGATTACCAGAAAATCATGCGCGAAGAGATTGTGCCCGTATGCGCCCCGGATCTGGCACCAAAAGGCTTTGACACGCTGGAGGCGCTGCGCAACAGCCCGCTTCTGCATATAGAAACACGCCCGGATGCCTGGGAGCAGTGGTTTCACACGCAGGGCCACCCGGTCTCGGGTCTAAAGGGCATGTTGTTCGATCAGTTCTCGACCATGATACAGGCAACGATTCACGGGTTGGGCGTTGCCCTTCTGCCCGCATTTCTGATCGAAGACGATCTGCGCAACGGGCGACTGGTCGAGGCCTGGAATGCCCCACGTATCAGTCTTGGCAGCTATTACCTGGTCTGGCCGAACACCCGGGCAACATCAAATCCGCTGAAATCCTTTCAGAATTGGCTGGCCGACCAGCTGGGCGATTGATCCGAACGTCGAAACACTGCGCGGCCTTTGGCTTTGCGTCCTGCGGACGGCAGGCGGACTGAGCAATCGCGTACTCCGAACGGACCGACTGGTGCGCTTCGGCGCATAGAAAAAACACCCAAACCCCTTGACCTTCCCGTCACTGGAACCCCCAAATGAGGCCTGAGAACATTGTCGGGACGACTCGGATGACCCATCCAAACCAAACTCAATTCAAGATCGAAGGAATGAGCTGTGCCTCATGCGTTTCCCGGGTTGAATCCGCGCTTCAACATGCGCCTGGGGTCAGTGATGCCTCGGTCAATCTGGCGACCGAGACGGCACAAGTCAGCTATGACGGGACGTTCAACGACATCGCCGAAGCTCTTGCAAAAGCGGGTTACCCGGTTGCCGAACAGCAGATCAGCTTGACGGTCGACGGCATGAACTGCGCCTCATGTGTCGGGCGGATCGAAAGAGGCTTACGCGACAGCCCCGGCGTTCTGGACGCAAGCGTGAACCTGGCCACAGGGCAGGCGAATGTCACCTATGCCCAAGGCGCTGCTGACCCCGCAGGGTTGGCGCAAATCGTGACCGCGATTGGCTATCCCGCCCATCTGGCTGAAACGACCGCCACGGCAGCGCTTGTTACAACAAAGGCCGACGAGCTCCAGTCACTCAAGCGGGCAACTGTCATTGCTGCTGCTTTGGCTCTACCTGTGTTTATACTTGAGATGGGCGGGCATCTGATCCCGGCTTTTCATCACTGGGTTCAAGCCACGATCGGTACTCAGACCAGTCATCTGATTCAGTTTGCGCTGACCAGCTTACTAATGATCGGTCCGGGTCGGGTTTTCTATGCCAAGGGGGTGCCTTCGCTGCTGCGCGGTGCGCCGGATATGAACGCGCTGGTGGCGCTGGGAACCAGTGCCGCTTACGTCTTTTCGATCACCGCCACCTTTGCCCCGGGGCTGCTGCCTCAGGGAACGGCAAATGTCTATTTCGAGGCTGTGGCGGTCATCATAGTTCTGATCCTGTTGGGGCGGCTGCTGGAGGCGCGCGCCAAAGGCCGAACTGGCGCCGCCATTCGCAAACTAGTCGGTCTTCAGCCCAGTACTGCGCGAGTTCTGCGGGATGGATCTTGGCAGGACGTGGCGCTGGCCAGCGTCGTTGTCGATGACGAGGTGGCGATCCGCCCCGGTGAGCGCATCCCCGTGGATGGCGCGGTTCTGGACGGCATATCCTATGTTGACGAAAGCATGATCACGGGCGAGCCGATCCCGATCGGCAAATCCTCGGGCGATCAAGTCGTCGGCGGAACCGTAAACGGGACCGGAGCGTTGCGCATCCGTGCCACCCGCGTGGGCGCCGACACGGTACTGGCGCAAGTCATTCGGATGGTCGAGCAAGCACAGGGTGCAAAACTGCCAATTCAGGGGCTGGTCGACCGGGTAACGCACTACTTCGTACCGGTCGTGATTGCCATCGCGGTGCTGACCGTATTTGCATGGTTGATCTTTGGCCCCGCGCCCGCGCTGCCTCTGGCACTGGTTGCGGGTGTTTCGGTGCTGATCATTGCCTGCCCCTGCGCGATGGGCCTTGCGACACCAACCTCGATCATGGTCGGAACGGGACGCGCGGCGGAACTTGGTGTGCTGTTCCGAAAGGGCGATGCGCTGCAACTTTTGCAACAGGCGCAGGTCGTGGCTTTGGACAAGACCGGGACGCTGACACAGGGACGGCCTGAACTCACCGACGTGACCCTTGCAAGCGGCTTTGACCGCGCCCAGGTTCTGCGTCTAGCCGCTGCGGTCGAGGCGCAGTCGGAACACCCCATTGCCAGTGCAATCACCCGTGCCGGGCCTGCGGACCTTCCGAATGTGGCCAAGTTCAGGTCTCACACTGGTCAGGGCGTCAGCGCCGAGGTTGACGGACAATCCATTCTTGTCGGCTCTGCTCGATTTATGGCCGAACACGGCATCGCGCTATCCGGGCTTGCCGACGCCGCCGAGCGCCACGCACAAGCAGGCGCGACCCCCCTCTTTGTGGCGATCGACAATCGGGCCGCCGCTGCGCTGGCAGTATCGGACCCGATCAAGCCTGATACGCTTGCCGCTTTGGAATTGCTTCGCGCAGAGGGTGTGACGCTTGCGATGATCACAGGCGACAATGCGAAAACAGCCGCTGCATTGGCGGAACGGCTGACTATCGATCTGGTGACCGCCGAGGTTCTGCCCGACGGCAAACAGGCGGCCATCGCCGAGCTGCAAAACCGCTACGGCACCGTCGCGTTTGTGGGTGACGGCATCAATGACGCGCCCGCGCTGGCGGCAGCCGATGTCGGAATCGCGATTGGCACCGGGACGGACGTCGCGATTGAAACGGCGGATGTCGTGCTGATGTCGGGCGACCTGACCGGCGTTGCCCGGGCTCTGGAGATCAGCCACCGCACAATGCGGAACATTCGCCAGAACCTTGGCTGGGCATTTGGCTACAACATCCTGCTGATCCCGGTTGCCGCAGGGGTTCTGTACCCGTTTGGCGGCTATCTGCTGTCTCCGGCACTGGCTGCAGGGGCCATGGCCTTGTCCAGCGTCTTTGTCGTCACGAACGCGCTGCGTTTACGTCGGGTTCATGCATCGTCTCGGGACCATAAAGTTGAAACAACCACACGCGAGGTCGCGCCATGAACATCGGAGATGTCGCCCGCAGTACCGGTCTGCCCGCAAAAACGATCCGCTATTACGAAGATATCGGCCTGATCAAGCCGATGCGCGATGACAACGGCTATCGCCGGTTCCGCGATCAGGACGTTCACAAGTTGACCTTTCTGGGACGCGCCCGTGCGTTGGGCTTCACCATCGAAGATTGCCGCGCCCTTCTGGCGCTCTACGAAGATGAAAGCCGCGCCAGCGCCGACGTGAAACGCATTGCCAGACAACACCTGACCCAGATCGAGGCCAAAATCGCCGACCTGAACGCGATGCGCGGGACGCTGAGCCATCTGATCGAGGCCTGCGCCGGGGACGGTCGCCCGGATTGTCCGATCCTGAAGGACTTGGGTGGCAAACCCTGACGCGGGGTTGCCCTTTGGCCCGTCCTTTGCTTTGTCAGGTCCAAACACGCCGCGCGGTAGGTCTCGGACCCAGCGCCGGTTAACCAAAGGGATCAAACGATGGCAAAAATCGCGTTTTTGGGTCTTGGGGTCATGGGATTTCCCATGGCCGGACATCTTCAGGCAGCGGGTCACGACGTTACGGTCTATAACCGAACATCCGCCAAAGCAGACAAGTGGGTCGCGCAACACGGCGGCGCTGCGGCTGCAACCCCAAAGGAAGCGGCAGCGAGTGCCGACTTTGTCATGTCCTGCGTTGGAAATGACGACGATCTGCGCATGGTATGCACCGATGACGACGGTGCGTTTCAAGGGATGTCCGAAGGGGCAATCTTTGTAGATCACACGACCGTCTCGGCCAAAGTGACACGCGAGTTGAACGCAGCCGCCGCAGCCAAAGGGATCGCCTTTGTCGACGCCCCAATCTCGGGCGGTCAGGCCGGTGCCGAAAACGGAGCGCTGTCAATCATGTGCGGTGGGGATCAGGCCGCCTATGATGCGGCGGAACCGATCATGCAGGTCTATGCCAAAATCTGCCGGCGCATCGGTGATTGCGGTGCCGGTCAGATGACCAAGATGTGCAACCAGATCGCCATCGCCGGTCTGGTTCAGGGGCTGAGCGAGGCGTTGCACTTCGCGGAAAAAGCCGGGTTGGACGGACGCGCGGTCGTTGAGGTGATCAGCCAGGGCGCGGCAGGCAGCTGGCAGATGGCCAATCGCTATGAAACCATGCTGGACGATCATTTCGATCACGGCTTCGCCGTGGACTGGATGCGCAAGGATCTTGGCATCTGTCTGGATACCGCCAATGAGACGGGCGCGTCGCTGCCTGTGACGGCTCTGGTCGATCAGTTTTACAAGGACGTTCAGAAACTCGGCGGCGGGCGTTGGGATACATCGTCGCTGATCAAGCGGCTTCGGGCATTGGACTGACACATGACCAGCATGACGGAACACTGGACAACCGCCCTGCGCACTCATTGGGGTTTTGAAGCCCAACTATCCCGGCTGGACGGCGAATATGACCTGAACTTTCTGGTGCGGGCGACAAACGGGCAGGACTATGTCCTAAAGATCATGCGCCCGGGGTGCGAAGCAGCACTTGTCGAATTGCAGATCAAGGCGCTCGATCACATCGCCAGAACCGCGCCGGGCCTGCCGTTTCCCAAAGTCATCGCCGCGCTGGATGGTGCAGAACTGCCCGAGATCGCAGACGAAAGCGGTCAGCCGCGCCCAGCCTGGCTGCTCGAACGTTTGCCGGGTCGCTGCTATGCCGAGACCGCGCCGAAATCCGAGGACCTGATCCTGAAACTGGGCCGCGTTCTGGGTGCAACAGATCGCGCGCTGGAACAGTTTTCGCATCCCGGTCTGACCCGGAAGGGTTTCAAATGGGACCTGACCCAAGCAGGATGGGTCGCCGACCAATTGCACGCCATCACGGATCCGGAAAGGCGCGCCGTTCTGGCCGAGATCGTACAGCAATTCGACGCCGTATCGGGCCAACTTGCGACATTGCCGAAACAGGCAATCCACAATGACGCCAACGACTACAATATTCTGGTCGAGGGTGAATTGTCCGAGCGTCGCACCGTCTCGGGGCTGATTGATCTGGGTGACATGTGCGCTGCGCCCCGTGTCTGCAATCTGGCGATTGCAGGCGCCTATGTGGTTCTGGACCATCCCAAGCCGGAACGCGCGCTTGCCGCTCTGGTTCGGGGCTATCACGCCGCGAACCGTCTGCGCCCGGAAGAGGTCGATCTGATCTGGCCCTTGCTGCGTATGCGTCTTGCGGTTTCCGTCGTGAACTCGACCCTGATGGCAATCGAAAACCCCGACGATCCCTATGTCACGATCAGCCAGGCCCCTGCCTGGCGATCCCTGACGCGGAGCGATGTGAATGGCGGCCTGATGCCCGCCCGGCTGCGCGCGGCCTGTGGCTTGCCGGTTGTCGACGGGGCCGAACGAATTCACGCCTATCTGGCCGAACATCGCGGACAGTTCGCGCCGATGTTTGACACAGATCTGTCCGATGCGCCAATGGGGTCGCTTTCCGTCGAAAATTCCACCTGGCCGCAAAACCCGTTCCACATGCCGTTGGCCGAGGCCGCCCGCGTCGGCGAGGAATTCGGTCAGGGTATCTGGCTGGGCTATTACAACGAACCCCGTCTGATCTATGCCGAGCCGGGGTTCCGTAAAGGCCCGTGGAAAGCGTCGGATCGGCGCACCGTTCATCTGGCGGTCGATGTGTTCGCCCCTGACGAGACAGTCCTGCATGCGCCGATGAGCGGGCGCGTCGAGGCGGTCGAAAACCGGACCGCCCATCTCGATTACGGGGGCGTCGTGATCCTGCACCACGAAACGCCCGAGGGGGATCCGTTCTATACTCTGTATGGGCATCTTGATCCCGAAGTCTGTGAAAGGCTGAAGCCAGGCGATCCGGTCGCTCAGGGCGCGGCATTTGCGCGGCTGGGTGATGCCACTCAGAACGGTGGCTGGGCCCCGCATGTGCATTTCCAGCTGGCCCTGACCACGGACGGCATGCAGGCCGACTGGCCCGGCGTCGGCGACCCGGACGATATGGAAATCTGGAACGTCCTCTGCCCGAACCCGGCCGCCCTGCTGAACCTGCCAGACGAGAAAGTGTTCTATCGCCCGACCGACAAGCAGGCGATCCTTGGCGGTCGCCGCCAGCATTTCGGTGGCAACCTGTCGCTGACCTATGACGACCCGGTCATGCTGGTCCGCGGGTGGAAACATCACCTGTTCGATGAATGGGGCCGTCCCTATCTGGACGCCTACAACAACGTCCCTCACGTGGGTCACGCCCACCCACGCATTCAGGCTGTGGCTGCGGATCAGCTAAAGCGGATGAATTCGAACACGCGCTATCTGCACCCTGCCCAGACTGCCTTTGCCGACAAAATTCTGTCTAAACTGCCGGATCACTTTGAGGTCTGTTTTTTCGTCAATTCGGGCACCGAAGCGAATGAGTTGGCGCTGCGGTTGGCCCGTGCCCATACCGGTGCCAAGGGGATCGTCACGCCTGATCACGGCTATCACGGCAATACCAACGCGGCGGTGGCGATCTCGGCCTATAAGTTCAACAAACCCGGCGGCGTTGGTCAGGCGGATTGGGTCGAGCTGGTCGATGTCGCAGATGACTATCGCGGCGCGTACAAGCGCGACGACGCAGACCGCGCCCAGAAATATGCCGATCTGGTCGATCCGGCGATTGCGGCGTTGCAGGACAAAGGACACGGTGTGGCTGGTTTCATCGCCGAAACCTTCCCCTCAGTCGGTGGTCAGATCATCCCGCCCAAGGGCTATCTGACTGCGGTTTACGAAAAAATTCGCGCTGCGGGCGGTGTTTGCATCGCAGACGAAGTGCAAACGGGCCTTGGACGGCTGGGCGAGTACTACTTTGGCTTCGAACATCAGGGCGCGCTGCCGGATATCGTTGTGATGGGCAAACCCATCGGCAACGGCCACCCCCTGGGCGTTCTGGTCACCACCAAGGACATCGCGCAGAGCTTTGACAACGGGATCGAGTTCTTCTCGACCTTCGGCGGCTCGACCCTGTCATGTCGCATCGGCAAAGAGGTTCTGGACATCGTCGATGACGAAAGGTTGCAGGGCAATGCCCGCGAAATGGGCGCGAGGCTGATGGCAGGGCTGCGCCAGATCGAAGCTGACTTTGCCTGTATCGGGGACGTGCGCGGAATGGGCCTGTTTCTGGGGGTCGAATTGATCAATTCGGATGGGTCCGAAGGCACCGAGATTTGCAGCTATGTCAAAAACCGGATGCGCGACCACCGCATTCTGATCGGCAGCGAGGGGCCCAGGGACAATATCCTGAAAATCCGCCCGCCGCTGACCATCGAGGCCGAAGACGTCGACATGATCCTTTGGGCGCTGAGGGGAGTTTTGTCCGAGGTTGGCGACTATCAACCCGTCCCCGAATGCGGTCACGATCATCACCATTCCGGCTGCGGTTGCTGCTAGAGCGCGCGCGGCAGCGGGTACAACAAAACCCCGGCGAGGGTGCCGGGGTTTTGCTGGGCCGATCAGTGCAGCACAACAGGGGATGCGTGATGCCCGGTCTTCGGCACGGGGGTATGGGTGGTCATCCGGCGCAGGGCGATGCCAAGCTCTTCTGACAGGGACGCCAGAGCAGGGGCATAGTCCGGCCGGACAATCAGCGATGCCATCATCATGGCGTCTTCGCGATCGCCATCCGCTGCAGCTGCGATCATCTGGGCAAAGCAATTCTCGTCTGCACCCAGACAACTGCACCCCAACCCGTGCCGGACCAGCGGCCTGCGACCGTGATGGGCGCATAAGGAACACAAGCGATCCAGCGTCAGCATGACGGCCTTGCCCTGATCGGCGCCCAGCGCGATGTCAAAATCACTGGCGGCGTCTGCGCGGCCGCGCGGCCCATCGCCCCACAAGCGCATGTACATGACCGCGCCAGCCTCGATCGGGGTGAGGTCGGCCAAGCGTCCGACTGCGGCACCGCCACGCACGGAATTAGCGCTCATTTTGTCAGGATCAGTTTTCCTGCGCGAGTGATGCGCAGCGTGTAAAGCTGATCACCCAGCTCGATATGAGCCAGATTGCCGCCTTTCGTCAGGTCCTCGGCCTTGTGGGCCGGCAGCATCGAAACAGCATAGCTTTGGGTTGGGTTGGGGGTCTGCGCATTCATGGGTCACATCTCCAGAACTTGGGCGGTCCATTTGTTTTCCTGATCTGGCTGACCCTGGAACCGGGCTGGCTTTCTGTTCTTGTTCGATATTCTGATAAAAATGGTAAGGTATGTCAAGCGCCGGTTTTTCATCGCGAATACCGGGTCTCATCCTGCTCGCTTTCGCCACCCTATTCAGGCGCATTCGACGCAATCAGCACAGGCAGGAGCGTTCACGTTTGCGGTGGTATTAGTCGCTCTGAGAGGCTCGCTGGTTGGCGGCCGCGCCAATCTGGCCGCTACAGAGAATAGGATATTGGCAGATCAGGTGAGTGAACTGCCAACTCAGGCAACGGTTCGCGAATCGCGAGCAACGGGCGTCCCAAACCGGTATATCGGGTCATCGTACATGGTGGCCTGCCCGCCAGCCAATCGACCGACGTAACGTGGCGAACACAGGGCAGTCGCAAGTCCCCAATCATGGCGATACCACATGACGTTGCCTACAACGATAGCACGGATTTCTCTACGCCGGTTCGGCAGATCGCGGACGAGAAATGGACCCCCAAAAAGGGGTGAGGGGCCGGCCAAGGGGGTTAGAGCCAGCCCCTCATCGGGGGAATTTTAGTGAAAGTGGTAAGGCCGGTCTGGCCCGTGATTAATAAAAAGTTAACGCATCCCGCTGCGGCGCGAAATTGGGGGATTCCCGTAGTCCCCCCACTTTTTTCTGAATCGTCCAATTTTTATTGGGTTTTCACGCAGCGCAGAAGCATAGAAATCGTTCGGTTTTCGTCCACCGAATCGCTCACACAACCTGATCGGTTTGACCCGGCGCAGAGTACCCCTGTGGGTGGGTCAACATTTGGCCAAACCCCTGGATAGGCTCGGAAATGTTCAAAACCTGCAAGACCTGGAACAACATCGCCTGATTCGAACTGATCACAGGTTTTCCCAGTTCCCTCTCGAGTCTAGCCAGGATCTCGACGCTGCGCATGTCCGTACAGGACAGAACCACAGCCTCGGCGTCGGGGTGATCTGCGCCCAGGCCGAGATCGTACACACGTTCGGGTGGCAAAGCGCCCTGCCCTTCGTTATCGAGCGTTTCGGCCATTTCGGAACGCTTGACGGTTTCGAATCCCATCGCGCCCAGAAATCCGATCGCGCTGTCGTTGATCGCCGGCACGTAGGGTGAGGCAAAGCCGATCCGACACACACCCAAAACCTTAAGCGCGTTGGTAAGCGCACCCGCGGCCGTAACAGTCTCGGCCCCGCTTGTGGCCTTGATCCGGGCCGCCAATGCACGGTCGAACTCCGGACCGTGGGTCAGCGTGGCAGACGTGCAACCATACATAACCACGTCCGGTCGGACACCCATAAGCAACTCAAGCGGGTGATCCAGATCAGCGGCACCCAAGCCATGCATCTGCGCCTCGTCAGGTATCTCGTCGGCGTCATACCCGCCCATGCGCGCGAAATGCAGCGACACGCCCTTGGGACGCATCATCATCATGTCGGGCTCAAGATTGGTGTTGGTAAACGGCACCAGAATACCCAAACGTGCGCGGCCTCTTGAACCGGTCATCAGGGGTGCTCCTTCTTCCATTGGATCAGTGTTGAGATTGCAAAATTGTTGTCAGGTTCCGAACCTATGGTCATGCGCAACATCTGAGGCAGTCCCGCACCGACCTGTGGGCGCAGAAACACGCCTTTTGCCTGCAGCGCCAAATCCGCCTGTCGCGCAGCCTGCGGGTCGCCCATGTCGATCAAAAGGAAATTTGTAAAACTTGCTGCCACACTGAATCCTGCATCTTGCAATGATGCAGTCGCTTGACGACGCAAAGTGGCAGTGAGCTGACAGGTTTCGCGCATATAGTCGTGATCCAATACGGCGGCGACAGCCGCGGCCTGCGCAGGCGCGCTGATGTTATTCGGGTTCATAACCTTTCGCAGTTCAACAGCGATGGGCAGTGGGAACAAACCCCAGCCAACGCGAAATCCGGCCATTCCATAAGCCTTGGAAAAGGTACGTAGGACAACGGTATTGCCCTCTTGCACCATATCGAAACTGGCCTCGTTCAGGTGATCGGCAAATTCGCCATAGGCTTCATCAATCACCAACAGGATATCCGGACGTAGCTCAGCGCGCAGTTTTCGCAATTCCGCACCAGAGATTCGGGTACCGGTCGGGTTGCCGGGATTGGCGACAAAGACGATGCCGGTATCGGCCTTTACCGTGTCCAACAGAGCCTCAATGCTGACCGTAAGGTCGATCTCGGGCGCGGTGTCAAAACGCGCACCCGACATTTGCGCTGCCGATCGGAAGAACGGATAGGCATGCACCGGTGCGAGGACCGAGCGAAGCGGCCCGGAATAGACCCGCGCGATGCAACCGATCAAATCAAGAGAGCCGTTGCCGCACAGAATACCTTCGGCCTTTAGCCCGTGATGTTGGGCTAACACTTCGAGCAAAAGGGTCCAGTCCGGGTCGGGGTACAGCATGCCGTTCGCCAAAGCGGTTGTCGCCGCAGCAACGGCCGAGGGGCTTGGCGGGCGCAGGCTTTCGTTCTGGGACAGCGAGATCAACCGTCCATCTTCCGACGCGTCCAGTTTGACCATCGAATACGGAGCCATCTGCGCGACATGGGGCATGGGCAAAGTCATTTCTCGCCTCCGTAACTGGCACTGGCGGCATCGGCACTAACCAGACCAGCCTCGACATCTCGCGCCAAGGCATCCGGGCATCGCTCGGGCGGTGGCCCGTAGCCGCCACCGCCGGGGGTTTCAAACACCAGCGTCTCGCCAGCCTTGACCCGCAGTTCGCCTTTGCCCGGCAGGTCTGGTCCGTCTTCGCCAATCCGAATGCGCCCGGGTGCCCCGTCCTGACCGCCAAACCGCCCCTTGGCCGGGTTCTGAATGCGTTCGACTGACAGGAAAACCATGAAATCCCGATCCGCAGCCGCGCTGACCTCGATCCGTTGCCCAAGCCCGCCGCGATACTGACCTGCGCCGCCGGAATCTGTCCTGAGTTCTCGGCGATGAAACAGCACGGGCGCGGTGGCTTCGGTGGTCTCGACTTGGCTGCCCCAGACCCCGCTAGGGAATGCGGTTGCCGAAAGGCCATCCAGCGTCGGGCGCGCGCCGGTGCCGCCGTTGAACACCAGTTCCAGTGCAAATGGCTCTTCACCGCGATCAATCGCCTCGGGGACATGGCGCAGGGGCAGATCGTACATGCACGAGGCGCCCTCGGCCGGGACCAGATCGGGCAGTGCCTGAGATAGGCAACCATAGACAAGATCCGGTGTCATCTGCCCGAGCGCATGCCGCATGGCCACCGGAGCGGGCGGTTGCGCGTTGAGAATACATCCTTTCGGGCCGGTCACGCGAAACGGGTCCAAAGACCCTGCGTTGTTGGGTATGTCCGCGCCGATGATGCAGCGCAGCGCAAACACCGAATAGGCAGCGGCATAGTTCAGCGGAACGTTGATCCCCTTGTTTGCGCATCCCGCCGTTCCCGCAAAATCCAGCAGCAGATGGTCTGGCGCAATCGTCAGGGCGGCATGCAGGTCGATCTCGGCCCCATATCCATCAACTGTCAGCACGTGTTGCCAGGTGCCCTTGGGCAGTTCGGCGATGGCTTCCAACGTGCCCTTGCGAGAGGTTTCGATGATGTAATCCGACAGGTCGATCAGGTCCTGCAATCCGAACTCGGCCATCATCTGCGACAGCCGCGCGGCACCGCTCTCGCAACAGGCGATCAACGCATAGATGTCGCCCTCATTCGCAATCGGCTCACGAGAGTTGGCCTTGACGATGTCCAGCAGCAGAGCATTGACCTCACCCTGATCCACCAGCTTGCAGGGCGGGATCAGCAGGCCCTCGTCGTAGATATCCGCGCCTTCGGGACCCATGCCAAGACCGCCCAGATCAACCAGATGAGAGGTACAGGACGTGAATCCGACGACCTTGCCGTCGTAAAACACCGGCATCATCAGCAGAAAATCGTTCAAATGACCCGACGCGATCCAGGGATCGTTCGTCATGTAGATGTCACCGGGCTTCATCTGTTGCATCGGGAAATGACCGCGCAGCGTCTTGACCGCCTCAGCCATCGTGTTGATGTGTCCCGGCGTGCCGGTAACGGCCTGCGCGATCATCCGACCCTGAACGTCGAAGATCCCCGCCGAGATATCGCCGCATTCCCGCACAATCGGACTGAAGGCGGCGCGGACAAGGGCTTGCCCCTGTTCCTCGACCACGGCCAACAAACGGTTCCACATAACCTGTAAACGCGTGTTTGGGATCGTCATGTGTCAACCTCCTGCAATTTTGTCAGCCAAATGTTACCGGCCTCATCCGTCTGCGCGACAAAATCCGCGCTGACATAAGTGGTCGTTTGCGGCTCGACGATCAGCGCCGGGCCTTCGACAAGATCGCCTGCGCGTAGTGCCGACCGTTCGAACAGGCCCGCTTTGCGCCACTCGCCTGTAATGTCGCACAGGATGTCACGGGTTTCTTTCGCCGCGAGGGGGTAGCCATCGACCTGATTCACCTTTGTCGACGGCGCCAGAACAGGTGCCGAAACCGTCAGCCCCCAGTTCAGAATCTCGATGGTCATGCCCGGCACCGTGCGGTTGAATTGCCGCCTGTATTCGGCTTCGAAATCGCGGCGCAGTTTGGGAATGTCCTGCGTCGTCACCCCCCCGTCCGGCAGCTCAACCTCGATCTCATGACCTTGACCGTGATAACGCATGAACGCCACGCGGCGTGATTGAAACGGCCCGTCTGGCGCGCCAGCGCGAACGACGGTTTCAGCCTCTTCTGCCATATTGTAGAAAAACGCGTTCAACCCGTCGACGTCCAGCGTTTCCAAAGTGGCATAGCGGGATCGGATGACCTCGAACGACACCGGGGCGAACAGGAAACCCACGGCGGAACCAACACCGGGATCGCGCGGAATCAGAATGCGCCCCACCTGACAGCGCCGGGCGACGCGCGTAGCGTGCAGCGGGCCATTGCCGCCAAACGCAATCATCAGGCGCGCGCGCAGGTCTTTGCCCGATTCAACGGCATGCATACGGCCGGCGCTGGCCATGTTCTCATCGACGATTTCGCTGATTGCAAACGCCGCCTGACTGGACTCAAACGCGAGTTTCTGGCCGATGTGTTCTTTCAGCGCCTTCTCTGAGGCATCCCGATCAATCTGCAACCTGCCCTCGGCGAACCGGGAAGGGTCGATCAGGCCTTGTGCGATGTCCGCATCGGTCACTGTGGGTTCGGTTCCTCCCTTGGCGAACCCTGCCGGGCCGGGATCGGCACCCGCGCTATGGGGGCCGACACTGATCCGGCCAAGGCGATCAACGGATGCGATGGATCCACCGCCCGAGCCGATTTCGATCATTTCAATCACCGGAATACGCACGGGCATGCCCGAGCCTTTGATAAACCGCTCGGCGCGCGAGATTTCGAATTTGCGTGCTGTCTGCGGTCGGTAGTCATCGATAAGGCACAGTTTGGCGGTCGTGCCGCCCATATCGAAGGACAGTACCTCGGTTGCACCTGCTTCGCGCGCGATACGGGCGGCTAAGATAGCGCCGCCCGCCGGGCCGGACTCGACCAGACGCACCGGCAGCTTTGCGGCAGTCTGCACCGTCGTCATCCCGCCACCTGCGGTCATCATCAGTATAGGGCCGGCCATCCCCTCGGCCGCAAAACGCGATTGGAAATCCGAAAGGTAAGTGGCCATCAATGGCTGAATATAAGCGTTTGCGATGGTGGTGCAGAGCCGGTCAAACTCGCGCGCTTCAGGGCTGACCTCATGGCTGAGCGAGATGACCAGCCCCGGCAGCCGCTGCAACAGCAGATCGCGCAATCGCACCTCGTGTGCCGGGTTTGCGTAGGCGTGCATCAGGCAGATCGCAACGGCATCGCAGCCCAGCCTTTCGATATCCGCAACCAGCCCTGCAACCGCAGCTTCGTCCAGCGGCATACGCTCATGCCCCTGCATATCCATGCGCCCGCCGATTGTAAGTGCATGCGTGCGCGGCACCAGCAGGTCCGGTTTAACCAGATTGATCGCGTATTGGGCATAGCGCCGCTCGTATGCGATTTCTAGAATGTCGCGAAAACCCTCGGTCGTGATCGATGCGACGCGCGCGCCGCGGCGTTCGATCAGCGCATTGGTTGCCAGTGTCGTTCCGTGGATCATGCCGTCGACCTGCCCCCATTGGCGCCCAGCCTGAGCGAGCACGCGCCGGGCCCCCTCCAGCGCGCCCAATGCCGGTTGATTGGGGGTCGTGGCTGTCTTGTTTGTTGCCAAAATCTGCGACGCGCCTTCGACAAGCACCGTGTCGGTAAACGTGCCACCGATATCGATTGCCATACGCAATCCAAGTTCTTTCTGCATGGACAAAACTGTTGATTGAAGTGGTAAGGCGACCCGGAGGCCGATCGTCAGACGGGGGACAGCGATCCCCGCTTAAGCGACGAGATCCGCACCAGTCGAACGGCGCATCATCGGATTGGAAAGAACGATCGCCATGATCCATTTCCTTTGCCTTACTGCGGCAAGCATTGCACGAGACCAAGCGCGCGCGTCAACAGATTCGTGTTTGGGAACAGGCGTAGGTGCTACCCATACGTGCTCCATCCAGCTGTTGACGGATCAGTTACAGAACCGGCCATGGGCAGTTTGACACCCTGTGGCCGTCCAATCCCGCTGAACCGGTTATTCTGCAGCAGCTGAATTTGCGAGATCCCAAGCGTTTTCCTTGAACGCGTCATCGAGGTCTGTTTCGGCGACGTGATTGGTGTAGTTCGACAGAACCTTGAGCGCAGTGCCCACGATCACCTCCAACACGGTTTGCCGCGTATAGCCCGCCGCAATGAAAGCTTCCATCTGCGCGTCGCTGGGCCAACCCCGGCTTTCGTTGACAGCGATAGCGAATTGACGCAATGCCTCAAGCTTGGCGTCTTCGATTGTTGTGTTACTGCGTAGTGCCTCAATGATGTCAGCCTTTACACCGGCCATCTGAGAAAGCGTGGAATGGGCCGCAATGCAATACTCGCATCCGTTCAGCCGATTGTTGGTCATCAGGATGATCTGCCGTTCGGTCTCGGAAAGATCCGACTTTCCGAAGATCGCTGAAAGGCTCATGTACCCTTCCAGAATTGTTGGGGCTTCGGCCATCGCCGCATAGAGGTTCGGGACGAAACCGTACCCCTTCAGCGCAGATTGCAAGATCGGTTTGGCAGCGTTGGGTGCGGTTTCGATTGTGTGTGTTTCAAAGGTGATCATCAGAGGTTCCTTGAATGTGTGGTGTCGCGGCTGCGCCTTCATCGGCAAGCGCAGCCGCGTTGAGAGCAGCGAATTCAAAGATCGCTGACCGGTATGCTCTTGATCCCCGGCCATTTGGCATGGGCGCCGTCGATGATTGCTGTTTTGTCCTCGAGGTACTTTTCGAAGATCGCCCTGTTCACGAAGAGATAGAGTTTGCCATCGACAACATCGGCAAAACGAACATCACCGTCGAGCTTCTTGCCGACGAAGACGCCAAATGCGCAGAAGTCACCGAACTGCGGCAGATACGCTGCCGGGTCGGCATCAAATTCGGCTTGCGTGGCGGCAGAGGCAAAATAGTAATCCACGCCTTCATGGCGAGAGGTGAATTCCGCGTTGCCCTGCGCGGGGCTTTCGCTTTGCAACATCGATACAGGGTCAACTCCGTGCAACCCCAGCGGCTGGCCTGCCAAGGTCAGGCTGTTGGTGACATTGTATTCGTCTGCAGCCATGGCGCAGGTCACGATCGACAGCGTGACGGCAGAGGACAAAGCAAATGCGGTGGCCCAATGACGGGCAGTTTTTATGGTATTCATGATCGTTTCTCCAGGGATTGAGTTGATTGAGGGCGGGCGTCACGCTCCGGTGGTGATCCGCTGAACGGCTTCGTCGGTCCACCAGACGGCGTTCGCGATCATGCGAAAGTTGATCAGCGCGGCGAGATATCCGTCGCCTTCGGGAACCTTCGCACCCGCCGTTGCATCGCGCACCACGGCGACCTCGAACCCGGTTTCCAACAGTTCGCGCATGTGGCTTTCGACACAGAGGTTGGCGGACATTCCCGCAAGGATCACTTTGTCGATGCCGATCTTCCGAAGTTGCAGCACCAGATCGTTCTGCTCGGGGCCATAGACTTTGTGCGGCGAGCAGACGATGGTATTTCCGTCTTCGATGTATTTCTTGTATTGCGGCATCCAGTCGGCGCCCGAACCTTCAAAGCCTTCCAGATTCAGCGGATCGGTCCGGTCGAACATATTGATGTTATGCATGACCCGTTCGAGCGTGCCCTCGAACTTCCACTTATGGTCCTGCGGATAGTAGTAATGCGGTGAGACAACCACCGGCATGTCCACCGATTTCGCCGCGATGAACAGACGTTCGAGATTGTCCACCACGCCTTGCTCAGAGACGCTCTCGCCGACAACACCCCAGGCAACGCCGTTGGGATCGAGAAAATCAACCTGCGGGTCGACGACCACCAGAGCGGTGCGTTTTGGATCAATCGACATGTCCATGTCAGGCAGGCCTGGATTTTCCGGATCGGCATATTGCACGCGCGCCGCTTCAGTGGCCGCTGCGGCGCTTTGACCGACGATTGCAACTGCGCTGGCCGCTGCTGCGCCTGCGGCGCTGGTCAGGACACGACGCCTGTCAAAATTCACCTTTTCAGGCAAGTGTGCGTCCTCGGTGTTCTGGCCAGGTTCATGATCGGATTTCATATTTGTTCTCCTTGGTTGAGGTTGAGCAGAGCGCTGTGACGCTGCAGAGAGATCGCGGTCAGGCGGACAAAGCTTCTCTGTTCGCAGCCAGTGAGGCTGCGTTGCCGGTGTTGAATATCTGCGCTGATCGCTGGGCCGACGACGAAAGGAGCGTCGGCCGTGTCAGGTCTTTAGATTGCTTAAAGACCCAATTCAGTCAGGCCCTTGTGATCCAGGGGCCGTGTCGCGCCTGTCCAGTGGAACAGACGTTGTGCCTCGTCGATGGGTAGGTCGTTGATCGATGCGATGCGCCACCTCATCAGCCCGTCTTCGGCGAATTCCCAGTTTTCATTGCCATAGGACCGGAACCACTGGTCGCTGTCATTACGCCATTCGTAGGCGAACCGCACCGCAATGCGATTGTCGGTATAGGCCCAAAGTTCCTTGATCAGCCGATAGTCCAGTTCGCGCACCCACTTGGCGGTCAAGAAGTCCACTATGGCGGATCGCCCGGTGAGGAAGGTCGCCCGATTTCGCCAAACGCTGTCGACGGTATAGGCCAGAGCAACTTTTACTGGGTTCTTGGAGTTCCAGCCGTTCTCGGCCATGCGAACCTTTTCTATTGCGGTTTCACGGGTGAATGGCGGCAAAGGTGGTCGGGTCATTTCAGTGTCCTTCAGATTGGAAGCGGGAAATCGGGGATGATGGATGATTGAATTCGTTCGGGTTCAGAACGCACCGCTGATTTTTGCGGCAAGCCGGACGGCCTCGACCACGGATGCGATGGTGCCCCAGACAGCGCAAGTCAGCACCAGAGCAAGCGTTCTTTCCTTGGGAATGGCTCTGCGCCAATTGCCGACTGCGGGGGCGAGAAACCGGGGATAGGCAGGAATGGACCCAGATCGGCTGGGTTCGCTGTGGCCGGGAGGAGAAACCACTTTTGGCCGGGGATGCCGGTCCATGCGTGCAGTCTGCTCTGGGTGTCTCATTCCTGCTTCTCCGGTCTAAGGGCGGCCGTCGTGTCGTCAGAAACGGTTCTGACCTTTACGCTTGCGCCTCCCTTGGGGCTGATGAGTCCAATCTAGGCAAACGGGGTCCTGCGGTATTGGCCGGTTCCGCCAAGGTTTTGGCAGTACCTGCCAATCCCCGGCTGCGTCTGGTACGTTAAGGTGACACCTGCCGGTATTGTGCAGGCGCCTCGCCGACCCAGCGCTTGAACGCCCTGCTGAACGTGCTTTGTTCGGAAAAACCGGTCAGAAATGCCACTTCTGCGATCGAGCAATCACTGTCGCTCAGCAAGTCTTGCACAAGCGACAGTTGCGCGTCCCGCAGCACCTCTCGGTAGGACAGGTTTTCATCTGCGAGACGGCGATAGAATGTGCGCTCGCTCATACCCATATGGGTTGCTACGTCAGCAGCCTGCGGTGCTCCGTCGCTAAGCCGTGAGGCCAGGTGTTCCAGCACCTCGCCCCTCAGCGAGCACGGTTCGGGCAGTTTCCGGATTTCTGCATCAAGGTGTTGGGTGAGGAAGTCGGAAATGCCTTGATCGCCCAGTTTGTTTCGCCGGTTCAGAATGTCTGGTGCGAATGCGATGGCGTTGTGCCTGGCTCTGAAGCGGACCTCGCACCCAAAGAAGGTCTCGAACGGCGTTGGATCTCCGCGACAGGCGTGCTGGAACTGAATGTGATCCAAAGCAATCTCGTCGCTGACAAAGCCTTTGATGTTTTCGGCAACAGCAGCCAGCGCACATTCATCACGGAGTTGAAGCGCCGGGTGATCCGGCGTGCGCGCCTCGAGCACAAATAACGCGGGTTCGCATTCTTCCCTGAGGCTGTACACGGCGGTATCGGTCAGCAGGCGGAAATACCGCGCGAGCCGCAGCAGGCTGTCCCTAAGGGTTGGGGCCGACTTTGCCGCAAGCCCCAGGGCGCCAAGATCGTTGCTACTTATTTCACGTGCATAACTGAAGACCAGTTGGGGATCATTCTGTCTGAATTGCCGTAGCCATTCGATCAACTCGAAATAAGCGCTGTCGGGAACCGTTTGCGTGGTGTGGCATTTCAGGTGAAAAAGTGTTTTCCCGTTTTGCTGGACCTCCCCACCAGCGGTCAGGCTAAGCCCGGCCGCTCGGGTTAAAGTGGATGCAAAGATGGCTGCAACAGACGCCATATCGGTTCCCCCCTTTTCAAGTCATTTGCGCGTTGCCTTTCAGCTGGCCCTATTCGATTGCGCGAGTTGCACCAGACACCTGAACCGGAGCTCGGGGTTGGTCCGGAATGACGACATTCAGCTTGGAAGGCATACCCATGTCGGCACCTTGCGTGATCACGATACCGCCGCCATGGGGCCAGCCAAGATCGCGCAGATATCCGGCAAGTGCTGCCGCGGCCGCGCCGGTGGCCGGGTCCTCGGCCACGCCACCGACCGCGAAAGCGTTCCGGGAATGGAACCATCGCGGACCTTCGGCCCAGATCAGGTTTATGGTGGTCAGCCCGTACTGCTCCATCACGCGCCGACCCTCGTCCAGATCGTAATCCATGTCCGCCAGCCGCGCGCGGTCGCGCAGCGCCAGCACAAGATGATCATTGCCCGCATTTGCAATCGCAGCCGGTATACCGGGGTCGAGGTCGCTGGCCACAAGCCCAAAGAGCGCCAGAGCCCTTTCGAGCAATGCGCTATCAACGGGATCACTGCGGGTCGGCGGCGACGTCAGTTCGATCTGAAACCGACCAGCTTCGTCCAGACGCCCCGCGACGCTGATGTCGCCTGCATTGATCCGCAGTGGGTAGGTGCCCGGCCCATTGCGTTCCGTCAAAACGGCCCCGAGCGCGATCGTGGCGTGACCGCAAAAATCAACCTCGCAATCTGGGGCAAAATAACGGACCCGCCAGTGATCTTCCTCGGGGGCGGCAAACACGGTTTCTGAGTATCCGACTTCTCCCGCTATGGCTTGCATCTCAGCCTCACTGGGTAAGCGGTCGCCGACAACGACACCCGCCGGGTTGCCACCGTCACCGTCTTCGGAAAAGGCGGCGATCCTGCGTACGTCAATCTTATCCATAATGGTCATGGTGCTATTCCTTGTGGGATCCGGACCTGCCCGGTCGGAACCGGGCAGGTCGTCGTTTACTTTTGTGTGCGCGGAAGAAAGTCGCGGATTTCGACGGATATGAGTTCGCCATATTCCTCAAGCGCAAAGTGACCGGTATCCAGCAAGTGGAACTCCACATCATCGAGATCCTTCAGATAGGGGTGCGCGCCTTCTGCCGGGAATATGTGGTCGTTCTTACCCCAGACGATCAGCGTTGGCGGCTGATGCTGGCGGAACAGGGCCTGCCAATTGGCGTATTCGTCCACGTTGGTGCCATAGTCGAGGAACATCTCAAGTTGCACCTCCTGATTGCCGGGGCGATCCAGCAGATATTGAACGTGCCAGAAATTGTCTGGGCTGACGGTCGAAACGTCTCCGACACCATGGGTGAACTGCCAGACGGTCGCATCCATGGTCAGGAAACCTCGCAAGGCATCACCATTTTCACGCGATGGATCGGCCCAATAAGCCTTGATCGGGTCCCAGAAATCGCGCAGCCCCTCTTCGTAGGCATTGCCGTTCTGGATGATGAATCCTGTGACACGTTCGGGGTGATCGGCAAACATGCGGTAACCGACCGGCGCGCCATAATCCATCAGATAGACCGCATAGTCATCCACCCCCTTGGCGTCTATCAGCTGCGTCACGATCTCGGCCGCGTTTGCAAAACTGTAATCATAGTGCGCTGCATCCGGCATGTCGGACGCGCCAAAACCCGGGTAGTCGGGGGCGATCACGTGATAATCCACCGCCAGGTCCGGGATCAGGTCGCGGAACATATGGGACGAGGTCGGAAAACCGTGAAGCAACAGAACCGTCGGATTGTCGGGGTTGCCCGCTTCGCGGTAGGCGATGTCCACCCCGTCGATTTCCATCTTTTTCATCGAAACCGAAAAAGGGCTTTCCGCTGCCTCAGAGGCGGGTGTTACCACGCCCGTCAACAGAGCGGTTCCAACCAAAACTGTCGCCAGAATGCTGCTGAGGAAATTCCGTTTCATTGTATAACTCCTTTGTTGATATTTTGAGGTGCCGCAGGTCGCGGCAAAGTGCAGGCGGCTCAGCCGAAACGCGCCTGAATCTCTTTGAGCTTGACGCGCAGGCGTTCGTTCTCAGCGCGTAGCAGGGTCAATTCGTCGCCGAATTCTTTTTCGGTCAGGCGTCTGGGGATATGTCGCGGACAATTCCAGTCAAAGGCTTCGATCGCTATTCGGATGCGACGCTCGGCCTGGTCGGGCCAACCTTCGGTGGGTTCTGTCGGACGCTCCTCGACTTCGACCCGGCCCCAGATTTTCAAACGCTCGGCGCGGGCGTAATTCATGATGATCAGTGCGATACGGTTGTCCGCCGCCAAATTGCCAAGGCTGATGTACTGGCGGTTGCCCTTTAGATCGGCATAGGTGATCGCATTCTCGCCATCGGCCTGCAAAAAACCGGGGGGCCCGCCGCGAAACTGAACATAAGGCCAGCCTGTTTCCGAAACGGTCGCCTGATAGAACCCGTCACATTCCTTGATAAAGGCGCGCTCGTGGTCCGACAGGATGTCACCGCCTGACCGTGCGTCAGTCAGGAAGTTGGCATAAGCGCCTGATCCGTTTCTGTCCTGCTGGTCCCGAACAGTGGGCGTGAAGGCGATCTTGGCAAAGGCATAGGCCATGTTGGTTCTCCGAGGGTCGCGATGACCGGGGTGTTTCGATCCTGTTCAGGCCGGGAGAGATGGGTTTGAGTATCCAACAGCCCCAAGGTAAACAGATCGGTTAATGTGTGCCCAAGGTGTACCGATCGGTTAATCTTATCAAGTAATAATATTTGATGGCCCTCATCACATCTCCTGTTCACGCCGAGTTGATTCGAGGTAACCATATATATTTTAGTTATTTTCTTGACAGATTTGACGCTCGGACTTATTTACCGATCAGTAAATGTGAGATGTGAATATGAGCCAAAACAAACGCGCAGAGCTGATTCGAAAAGCGCTTCTTCTGTTTTATCGAAACGGCTTTCATGCGACCGGTATGGACCTTGTGGCACGAGAAACCGGGGTGTCGAAAACATCGATCTACAAACACTTTCGCACCAAGGACGAATTGATCCTTGCAGTGCTCCGCCTACGGGATGAAAACTTCCGGAATTGGTTGTTCAGACGGATGGAAGAGTTGTCGGACACCCCACAAGGCCAGCTGCTGGCAATGTTCGACGCGCTTGAGGAATGGTTTCTCGAGGACGGCTTCAAGGGCTGCATGTTCATCAAAGCAAGCGCGGAATTTCAGGACCCAGAGAATGCAATCAATGTACAGGCCTATGCACACAAACGCATGTTGTTGGACCATTTCGCAGATTTGGCCAAAAGGGCTGGAGTCGAGAACCCGAAATTGATGGCCCGGCAACTCCTGCTGCTGAAGGAAGGGGCCATCGTCATTGCCGCGATGTCACATTCGGAAACTGCAGCGCGCGAAGCAAAGGTCGTCGCGGAAGTCTTGTTGGCCGGCTGATCGATTGTGCGCGACAGAACGGCTTAGTCCAAATTTGGTGCCGTAAGTCGCATGCGCTTTTGGTGAGCAATCGTAAAAATGTTTGAGTGCTGATTTCGCCTCAGGTTAGACGCGAAAACACGGCAACCGGCGAATTCAGGACTGCACTCACGACAATGACGCGTCCCAAGTCGATACCTATCTGTGCACCACTTACGCAAGTAAGAACCTTGCGGCGCAAAAGCCGGGCTTCATATGCCAACAACAGGCGGCTGGCAGCGCCTAATCCGAGTACGGTCGCGCGGTACAGAGGAGGTTGGTCATGCCATCGCCTCCTCTGTAGCAGCGAAGATCAGAACCAGATTGAGTCTGCAAATACCCGATGTACGATCCGCTCGCGCGTCAGGCCGCGGTTTTTAAGTTCTTCGTCGCTGAGCGATTGCAGGAACTCGACCTGCCGAACACGCGATTGGGCTTCCGCCACGCTGATGAGTACCGAGTAGATCGACGACCCGATAGACGCTATCAAACCGGGCAGCGACAAACGCGCCTGTGTGGTTGTTGCTGAGTGTGCCATTTGGACCCTCGTAAACGTTGGTCCTCCCTTGGCGTTCAATATTTGTCATCGGAACCTTGCTGAGTAGTGTATGTTTGCTCATAGCTCCATTGCGCGTGCTGCAATGCAGCGCAGGCTTGGGTCGCAGCAAGACGTACTTCTGCGGCGTCGATAGGACTTCGACAGGTTCGTAAGCTAGAAACGCGTCAACTGCCCGATGCAAATTGACAGATTTTAAGGCCCCAATTTGCCTTCTTGGGGAAAGATCAGAACGTACCCGCCCTTTGCACCCTGCTTGATCAGGCGGCGTCCTCTTTCGGGGGTTCCTTTGCCCCCGTCATGAAGGCCACGGCGTCGGACATCGTGTAATCCTTGGGATCGATAGTGCAGAGCCTTTTGCCCAGCCTATGCACGTGGATGCGGTCCGCGACTTCGAAGACATGTGGCATGTTGTGGCTGATCAGGATGATCGGAATGCCGCGCGATCTCACGTCCTGGATCAGTTCAAGCACTTTGCGGCTTTCTTTCACCCCTAACGCGGCAGTTGGTTCGTCCATGATGATGAATTTGGTTGCAAAGGCGGCGGCACGGGCAACGGCGACGCCCTGACGCTGACCGCCAGAAAGCGTCTCGACCGCCTGATTGATGGATTGTACCGTCATCAAGCCAAGTTCGGTCAGTTTTTCGCGCGCGAATTTCTCCATTGCCGGGCGATCGAGTTGGCGCAGGTATTGCCCCATGAAGCCCTGTTTGCGAATTTCGCGGCCCATGAACATGTTGTCGGCAATTGACAATGCGGGCGACATGGCAAGCTGCTGATAAACGATTTCGATCCCCATGTTTCGGGCATCAATCGGAGAGGTGAAGTTGACCTTCTTTCCTTCGATCAGAATTTCGCCCTCGTCCGGGATTGTCGCACCGCAAATCGCTTTGACGATCGAGGATTTTCCCGCGCCATTGTCTCCGATGACCGCAAGGATTTCCCCCTGACGCAGTTCAAAATCTGAATGGTCGATGGCGGTGACGTGGCCATAGCGCTTCACGATCCCGCGCCCTTGGACGACTGGAGTTGTGTCTGACATTAGCCCGATACCTTTCTGATCCACTGATCAACAGCGACCGCCGCGATGATGAGAAGGCCGATGAGCAAGAAGGTCCACTGCGCATCTGCGCCCAACAGCCTCAGCCCAAGAGTAAACACACCGACGATCAACGCTCCGAACAAGGATCCCAAAATGGAACCCCGTCCGCCAAACAGAGAGATACCTCCGATCACGACAGCGGTGATGCTTTCAATATTGGCCAATTGGCCGGATGTCGGCGAGACCGATCCGATGCGTCCTATCAAAGCCCAGCCCGCGAATGCACAGATCAGACCCGACAACATGTAGACGGACATCAGCGTTCGATGGACGTTGACCCCGGACAATTCTGCCGCTTCAGGATCATCGCCGACCGCGTAGACATGACGCCCCCAGGCAGTGTGTTTCAGCGCATAGGCCAACACGAAGATCAGAGCGAGCATGAATATCACGCCGACCGTAAAGGTCGCACCACCGATACTAAACTTGGTGCCAAAAAACTGAAGGAACGGAGCGTTGGCTTCGATGTCCTGGCTGCGAATGGTCTCGTTCGCGGAATACAGAAAGTTGGTCGCAAGAATGATCTGCCACATCCCGAGCGTGACAATAAACGGGGGAAGCTTAACGCGGCTGACAAGCCAACCATTCAGCGCCCCGATCATCGTTCCGACGGCCAGTCCGCACATCACTGCGATTGGCACCGGAATGCCATATCGGAACGTGAATTGCCCCATAATGACAGAAGAAAACACCATGATCGCGCCGACGCTCAGATCAATGCCTGCGGTCAGAATGACAAGGCTTTGAGCCGCAGCAACGATGCCAACAATCTGAACCTGTTGAAGGATCAGCGTCATTGCAAAGGGTGAGAAGAATTTCGAGCCCAGAAGCAGGCCAAAGATCAAAATTGCACCGACCAGCACGATTAGCGGCACAAAAGATGGATTAACATGGAGAAGATGCTGCAACTTCCCCAGAACGCCACGCCGATTGTCTTCGAACTCCGCGACAGTTTCTGTCCTGCTGGCAGCGGATTCAAATTCCTGGGTGCCTTGGTTTGCTTCAGACATATCTCCCCCTCTTTCGTGGCTGACAGTGCGACCACGAGGCTAGTTTACAGGAAGTTTTGGTTTGCTGTGAAAGGAATGATGAGGCGCAGATGCGCGCCTCATCCAACTGGTCTTTGATTAGCCCCAGCAGAGCTCCAGACCTTCGGCGACCGAGATCGACTCCACACCATCAACAGGTTGGTCGGTAATCAGCGCAACGCCGGTATCGTAGAAGTCTTTTCCGGGCGTGTTTTCAGGCTTCACGCCCTCGTCTGCCCATTTCTTTACGGCCTCGACACCCAGCGATGCCATCAACAGCGGATATTGCTGGCTGGTGGCACCGATAACTCCAGCTTCCACATTCTGCACGCCGGGGCAACCGCCATCAACGGACACGATCAGCACGTCGTTCTCGCGACCGATTGATTTCAGAGCTTCGTACGCGCCCGCTGCGGCCGGTTCATTGATCGTGTGAACAACGTTGATCGCTGAATCTTTGGCCAGAAGGTTCTCCATGGCACGGCGGCCGCCTTCTTCGTTGCCGTCAGTCACGTCGCTTCCGACCAGACGAGCATCCGTTTCGTCGCCGATCACATTCGGGTCGGCGAGGTCGACGCCGAAGCCATCCAAAAAGCCCTGGTTGCGTAGAACATCCACGGTCGGCTGACTGACATTCAGATCAAGCGTCGCGATCTTGGCATCGGCTGCCGCATCGCCCATCTTGGCCTTCGCCCATTGTCCGATCAGCAGACCAGCTTTGTAATTGTCCGTCGCAAACGTTGCATCGGCCGAGTCGATCGGGCTCAGCGGTGTGTCCAGTGCGATAACGAGAAGACCTGCATCGCGCGCCTGCTGAACAGCCGGGACAATCGAGCTTGTGTCAGATGCCGTCAGCAGAATTCCCTTTGCTCCGTCCAGAATGCAGGTTTCTATGGCTTGGACCTGAGTTTCATGGTCGCCGTCAATCTTGCCGGCAAACGCTTTTAGCGTCATGCCCAGCTCTTCGGCCTTCGCCGTCGCACCTTCTTTCATTTTCACGAAGAATGGATTGGTGTCCGTCTTGGTGATCAGGCAGACGGTTTCTCCGGCCGCTTGGGCAGATGCGGCAGCCATCGTAAGCGCGGCTGCGGAGGCGGCAAGCTTGAGTAAATTTTTCATATTATCCTCCCAGAAAATTGTTGTCGTCCCGCGCGGCAAGCCTGCGAGACCCACCTCCATCCTCCAATGCAGGTCATACGTATAGAAATGCGATTCTTGCCTTGCTGTCAATAAATAAATAAAGTTTATTTATTAATTTGCCGCGGCATCTTTTCATAAGGAAACGAGGTGGTTATGTTCAGAGCTATGGAGAAAGAGACGCTCAGACTACTGACTGGCGGCGTAAGTCAAAGCGGCGTTCGCGACCACAACGAGCGGCTGATTTTGACGGTTTTACAACGGCATGGGCCAACAGCCGGGGCCGATGTCGCGCGGCTTACGGGTCTCTCGCCTCAGACTGTGTCCATCATTATGCGCAAGCTCGAGAAGGACGAGATTCTCAAGCGCGGCACCCCTTTGCGCGGGAAAGTTGGAAAGCCGTCAATTCCGATGGAACTAAATCCTGAAGGCATCTTGTCTGTCGGAATGAAGATCGGGCGACGAAGTGCCGACCTGCTATTGATCGATTTTACCGGCAAACCGCGCCGCCAGCTTTCCACCACCTATGACTACCCGCTACCAGAGGCCGTCTTCGGTTTCCTGGAGTCAGGCCTGGAAACGCTTCTTTCTCGCGAACCTCAACGGCTTCGTGATCGCGTATGCGGGATCGGTATTGGCACGCCGTTCGAACTGTGGAAATGGCACGACCTGACCGGGCTTGCAGCCAGGAAGTTCAGCTCGTGGAAGAACGTGAACTTTTTCTCCGAGGTGGCCAAGTTCAGCGATCTGCCGGTGTTTGTGGTCAATGACGCGACCGCAGCGTGTCACGCCGAGCATCTCTATGGTCGTGGGGCCGAGTATCGCGACTACTTCTATTTCTTCATCGGTTCGATGATCGGTGGTGGGGTCGCACTGAATGGCACCGTGTTCGAAGGCAATCAGGGCAATGCCGGCGCCTTGGGCGCGATGCGCACGACGGGCCCTTTGGGTGAAAGCCAGCAACTGATTGATACCGCATCGCTGTTTTTGCTCGAGGACAGGCTGATCGAAGCGGGTGTCGATCCCGGTATTCTTTGGAAAAAGCCGCAGGATTGGAGCAGCATTGCAAGATATGTCGAACCGTGGATCGGCACGACGGCGCAGGAACTGGCCAAGGCCGCGCTTTCAATTTGCGCTGTTATCGACTTTGAGGCCATCTTTATCGACGGTGCCTTCCCGCCAGAAGTTCGCGAAGAACTGGTCTCAAGAGTACGCCGCTACCTGGTCAATCAGGACAAACGCGGCTTGATACCTCCGGTGGTCGAAGCAGCTGCGGTTGGCGAAAACGCCCGCTGCATCGGCGCGGCAAGCAGCCCGATTTTCCGCCAGTTTCTGTTGAACACCAACGCAGGGCTTTCCGGAATGTAGCGGTGGTTTGTTGTTGTCAGTTTACCAACGACGAAAGTATCGCAGGCCCCAGCACCGCGAACTGCACCAAATTCCAAGACCAGATCCTTCAAATCGGCTTCGCCACGCGGCATCTTTGGGCCAGATCGTTGTTACAATGGAATCTATGCCCTGCTGGAAGCAACCAGTCAGACAGTCGCAAAACCTTTAGAAATTATTGTTCGGGGCGGATTGAGCGAAGCGATCCTCAATTCAAAGAGTGTCTCTATCTGGTACGCCATTCGTGTTGAGGCCAGAAACAGAGCCGCAATCGAACCCTTTCAGTTAACTGCAATGCGAAGCTTTGGAACCTGGCCTTCAACGTGTTCGTACTGCTTCGAACGTTGTGTTTCGCGGTAAAAAATATCTCCTCCAACGTGCGCCCCGTGGCATTGCCAACCTAAAGTGACGAAAAAATTAAATCCGATAGCCGAAATCGCAAACCGGCCCAACCGTTTACCACAATCAAGAAAGCGCGTAACTTCCATCTTCGCGGTGAACTTCGCGCCCACTTAGCGGTGGTGTAAAAACACAGACAAGCCGCAAGTTCGCATCCGTGGCGCGGACTACGTGCCGATCATGCTGATCCAATGCGTAGAGAGTAAATGGCTCAAGGGAATGCCAGGTTTCATCGTCGGCTGCCCTGATCTGACCTGTGCCCTGGATACAATAACACGCCTCTAAATGGTGGGTGTATTCAAGCTCAAGTTCTGCGCCTTTTTCGATGATCGTATCCGTCAGCGAAAATCCCATGCCATCATAAGCCAGCAATAGCCGCCTGCTGTTCCAGCCCGGTCCATACACATCCCGATCTGAGCCAAGGATATCTTTGAGTGCCGTTACAATCATTCTTCACCGCCTTTTGTTACTATCTCACGCCGCGGTTCATCCCACCGTCGGACAGAATACTCTGACCGTTGATATATCGGGCACCATCGCTGGCAAGAAAGACGCATGCCTGTCCAATTTCTTCGAATGTTGCCGGCCGTTGCGCCGGGATCTCCCGTCGAGCCTGTTCAGACAGGTTTACGTTCTCGCAGAACCCGGGAAGCAGGTTGTTCATGCGTATGTTGTGCCGCGCATACCGATCTCCGTAAAGCTTTGAGAAACTGTGCAGCGCGCCACGCAGCGTGCTCATCGGATAGGGTGCGCGTGGTTCTATCGTGTTCATGGAAGAGATGTTTACGAAAGCACCTCCACCTTGTTCGATCAGCAAAGGCGTGACGATGCGGGCGATCTTCACGACGTTCAGCACGTACATATCCAAACTCTCGTGCCACAAAGCATCGCTGAGTTCCAAAAGCGGCCCGTCAAAGTCAGGATCGAAACCGACTGTTTTGATCGCTTCAGGTACCGTTCCGCCATGCCCCATATTGCTGACAATCGCATCAATTCGACCATACTTGCTCATGGTGGCATCAACCATCGCCTGCAAATCCTCGACATCCAGGACCGAGCCGCGGCGGCCAATGCCCCCAAGTTCCTCAGCCAGTTCAACCGATCGATTGGACGGAGACATAAGCGAGACTTTATAGCCCGCCTTTGCCATTTCGATGGCGCAGCCGCGGCCAATGCCTTGTCCTGTTCCCGTCATCAGTGCGACTTTGGTATCTGGCATGATATTCCCCTTTTTCAGGTTCATTGTGTGTGAGGTTCTTTGAACTGATCTCAGTGTAACGCCGAAGAATGATCAGTTGATATCGAGTTTATTGAAGATTGCTGTTAAGTTTTCTCACATGGCAGAAAACCTTAGACACCTTCGAGCCCTGCAAGCTTTTGACGAAACCGCAACCCACTCCAGCCTGACCAAAGCCGCGGATGCACTGAACGTCACCCACGGTGCGATCAGCCGACAAATCAAGTTGCTGGAGCTCCATCTTGGCGCGACACTCTTTTACCGCCGCCCCAAGGGCGTAGAACTGACAAAGGCCGGAGAGCGCCTGTATAGATCAACACGTTCGGCGTTTTCGGCGTTGCAACTTGGCGTATCGGAAGTGAAGCGATTGCATCACCGCCAGTCGATCACAGTCTCTTTGTCCACATCGCTGGCACTAAAATGGCTTGTGCCGTTACTTAGCTCGTTTCAGAAAGAACATCCGGGCATCGCATTGTTGCTGGACACAAACGATGCGTTTGCCGATTTTGATTCTTCCGAAGTCGATGTAGCCCTGCGGTTTGGTGAACCTGGTTGGGAAGGGTTACATCATGAGCAAATTAGACAAGAGGAACTGGTAGTTGTGGCCGCGCCGTCCATTGTCGAGAATGCAAACCAGCCGATGCAGGCTGAGGACATCGCCGATCTCCCATTGCTGCACGACGCCTTCAACGTCGGTTGGGACAGCTGGGCTGCGCAAGTCGGGCTAAGCGCTGATCGGATCAATTCGCAGAGTATCAAATACGTGGATAGCGCCGTTCTGTTAGAGGCGGCGATTGACGGGCAAGGTGTGGCATTGGCAAGGCATCTGTTGGTCGAGAGGGACCTAGAACTTGGCCGTTTGATCCGCCTCGACCAAAGCAGCGTTCCTTTGGATCGAGGCCTATACTTCGTCTGCCGACCAGGCGAGCAAGAGCGGGTCACCGTAAGAATTTTCAAGAAATGGCTCATGTCGATTTGAGCTCTGGGTATTATTCGCCCCAACCGGAACGATCTTTCATTCACTTTTTCAAAGGTGGAATTTGTCGGGCATTTGGTGCGGTCACTCGTCAATAAACTCGGTTTAGACGCGAATGTCCTGAATACTGACTTTTAGGGCGATGATTGCCCGGTTCTTGTGCTCATCAAAGTTTGTCGTCTCAGGTTCTGCCATGGTGCCTTCGCCAGCGACAAAGTTCCAAAAGATGACAATTGACCTGTCGACGCAATGTGCACGAAAGACCTCAAAATAATTGCTGGCAAGCAAGGACCCAGCATTCGCTAATCAACTAGATCCAGCGCTCTAAAAGTTAGTACGGCGCTCGCTAGAAAGCAGGACACTTGGCGAAAATAGTCAAAGTGGCGACCGATTAAGCATATCATCAAATCCCATTTGCAATAAGTTTTTCCTTACTCAGGAGGAGCAGAATGACCGATTCAGATACTATTTCCTTGGGCTATCACGTTGATCCATCGCGCTCTAGCTCATTGCAGGCTGCGGCATATACCGAGGACAAGTGGTTTGACGCTGACCTCCGCTCCATTCTCTCCAAGACTTGGCAATGGGTGTGCCATGTCGAGAAAACACGTGAGCCGGGATCTTTTGTAACGGTGAATATTGCCGGGCAACCTATTGCGGTGGTGCGTGACAAAGAGGGTACGCTTCGCGCCTTTTACAACGTTTGCAAACACCGTGCGCACGAACTGCTATCAGGCGAAGGCAATACCACGCGGATCATGTGCCCCTATCATGCCTGGGTCTATAAGCTTGACGGGCAATTGGCGCGTGCGCCACATACCGAAAACCTTGAAGACTTCAACAAGGACGAGATTTGTCTCGACGAAGTGCAGGTCGAGGAGTTTTGCGGATTTGTATTTGTCAATCTGGATCCAACCGCAGCTTCTTTGTCAGAGCAATCCGGAAACTTGGAAACCGAGGTACGCCACTGGGCGCCGGATGTGGATCAACTCACTTTTGGCCACCGTCTTACCTATGACATCAAATCGAACTGGAAGAACGTCGTGGACAACTTTCTGGAATGCTACCACTGTCCTACGGCCCACAAGGATTTTTGCGACCTAGTGGATATGGACACATATAAGGTCACAACCTACGGCATCTACTCGAGCCACATGGCTGACGCGGGAAACAGTCCAAATACCGCCTATGACGTGTCGAATGCCACGATAAAGACCCACGCAGTTTGGTGGCTTTACCCGACCACCTGCCTGATGCGGTACCCGGGACGCTCAAGTATGATCGTGTTGAACATCATCCCAGCCGGACCAGACCGAACACTTGAAACCTATGACTTCTTCCTTGAGACGCCGGAACCCGACGCGATGGAGCTGGATGCAATTCGCTATCTGGATGAAGTTTTGCAGGTCGAAGATATCAGCCTCGTCGAAAGTGTGCAGCGCGGGATGAATACGCCCGCGTTCACTCAGGGCCGGATCGTCAATGATCCGGATGGGTCCGGCAAGTCCGAACACGCCGTGCATCACTTCCATGGCCTGGTTCTGGACGCTTATGCAAAAGGTGCTGCGTGACGCGGCCAAATATCCTTGTGATCATGGCGGACCAGTTGGCTCCGCATTTCACGGGGGCCTATGGGCACAAGGTCGCCAAGACGCCACACCTTGATGCGTTGGCCGCTCGCGGCATGCGCTTCGACGCAGCTTATTGCAATTCCCCCCTGTGCGCGCCGTCACGGTTTGCCTTTATGTCTGGTCAGCACATCAGCCGCATTGCGGCTTATGACAATGCATCCGAGTTCAAGGCCTCTGTTCCTACTTTTGCGCATTATCTCAAATCGCTGGGATACCGGACCTGCCTGTCAGGAAAGATGCATTTCATTGGCCCAGATCAGATGCATGGTTTCGAAGATAGGGTGACGACAGATATTTACCCCGCAGATTTTGCGTGGACACCAGATTGGGAGGCCCCGGACGAGCGGATCGACAAGTGGTATCACAATATGCAGACGGTCAAGGAGAGCGGCTTGGCCCATACGACATTCCAGATCGATTACGACGACGAGGTTGGATTTGCCGCCAAACGTTGGCTGTTCGATGCGGCCCGCGACAAAGCGCTTGGCAACGACGCGCCATTCGCGATGGTTGCAAGCTTCATTCATCCTCATGATCCTTACGTGGCACGACCAGAGTGGTGGAATCTGTACGCGGACGATGACATTGAAATGCCCGCTTTTGTGCCCGCGCTCGAGGATCAAGACCCGTTCTCCCGTCGTTTGATGGATGGGATCGAAGCGTCTGTTGTGCCACTGACCGAAGAAGAAATTCGGCGCGCTCGGCGTGCTTATCTGGCAAACGTCAGCTACTTCGACAGCAAAATCGGCGAGCTGGTCCAAACGCTCGAAGAAACAGGTGAGCTGGAAAATACTATTGTGATGGTCACAGCCGACCACGGCGACATGCTGGGTGAACGCGGGCTATGGTACAAAATGAACTTCTTCGAGCATTCGGCACGCGTTCCTTTGGTCATGGCCGGGCCGGGCATTGCAGTTGGGGCCGCTCAAAACGCCGTATCGCTCGTCGATCTATTGCCGACATTTATCGACATCGGTGGCGGAGAAAAGACGATGATCGGAGAGCCGATCGATGGCCGCAGTCTAATGCCATTGGCCCGAGGCGAAGGAGACCCAGTTGATGAGGCTATCGGTGAGTACTGTGCCGAGATGACAGGCTACCCGGTGATCATGATCCGGCGCGGACCCCTGAAATACATACATTGTGATAGCGATCCAGCTCAACTCTACGACCTAAGCATTGATCCTTTAGAGACGAAGAACCTTGCCAGGGATCCGGACTATGCCGAAGCGGTAGCTGGTTTTTCGACCGAAGTGTCGTTGCGTTGGGACGGCAGCGAATTGCGAAGGCAGATAATCGCCACGCAAAAATCGCGGCGCGCGTTGCATGCCGCCATGGAAGCAGGGGCAAGCGCGCCCTGGGATTACAACCCGCCGTCTGACGCAAGTCAGCAGTTTGTACGCAACAATATGGATTGGACGGTGGCCGCACGCCGCTATCGCTATCCGCCCGTGAAGGATTGAAAGCGATGATGTTGAACCGGAAAATTGCCCTTGTGACTGGTGCGCGCGGCGGGATCGGGCGCGCGATTGTCGCCCGGTTCATAAGAGAAGGTGCAACAGTTTTTGCCGCTGACCTCACGCCGGAAGGGTCACTTGAAAAGCACAACGACGATGGTAGTCATTTTGTTAGATTGGATGTGACGCAAGAGGCAAATGTGATCGCCGCGATGGATCATGTGCGTGCGGCACATGGTAAATTGGACATCCTCGTGAACGCGGCCGGAATCGAGATTGAGAAGACGGTAGAAGAAACCACTCTGGAGGAATGGAACCAAAGCTTCGCAGTCAATTCCACTGGCACTTTCTTGACCTCGAAATACGCTATCCCATTAATGCGCGAAGCGGCGAGAACGGGGAACAGCGCGAGCCTTATTAACTTCGGATCTTACGACGGCTTCATAGCGGATCCCGGGCTTGCGGCTTATTGCGCAACCAAGGGTGCTGTACACGCTTTGACCCGTGCGATGGCTTGCGATCATGGCCCTGATGGTATCCGGGTGAACGCCATCTGCCCAGGCTATATCGACACCCCGATGTTGCAAAGCTTCTTCAACGGCGACGGATCCGGCGGCGGCGGTGGCAACATTGAAACGCTGCAAAAAGCCGTGCGCGATGTTCACCCGATGCGCACCTACGGGACGCCCGAGGATATCGCAAACCTGGTCAACTGGCTGGCTTCGGACGAAGCGCGCTATGCCTCTGGTCAATTGTGGGTTCTGGACGGGGGGCTGTCTGCACAGGTGCAGCAGATGAAGCTCTGATGCCCAAATCCGTCATTGTCACCTGCGCTCCTACAGGGGGCATCCATACGCCGTCGATGTCGCCGCATCTACCTATTTCGCCCGCCGAGATTGCGGCGGCAAGTATTGAAGCGGCGCAAGCTGGTGCTTCGATCATTCACCTTCACGCGCGGCATCCCGAAACTGGAAAACCCGATCCGCGACCCGAGCTGTTCAAGCAGTTTCTACCTGTTATCAAACAGTCTGCCGATGTGGTGATGAACGTGTCCACCGGCGGCGGCTTGGGGATGTCGATGGATGAGCGGCTGTTGGCGGCGGCCTCGACCAGTCCAGAGATGGCATCGCTTAACATGGGGTCGATGAACTTTGGCATCTTTCCGATGCTGCAAAAATACACCGAATTTCAGCACGATTGGGAACGGCCATTCCTGGAGATGACGGAAGATTTCATCTTTCCCAACACCTTCAAATCCATTCGTTACGCAATCGAAAAACTTGGTGGTGATCACGGCACCAAGTTCGAGTTCGAATGCTATGATCTTGGACATCTCTACAACGTCAAATGGTTCGTGGATCAGGGTCTGATCAAACCGCCATTTTTCATTCAGATGGTATTTGGCATCTTGGGTGGCGTTGGGGCCGATGCCGACCATCTGACCCACATGCACAACACAGCCGATAAGCTGTTCGGGGCACAGAATTACGAATGGTCTGTTCTTGCCGCCGGTCGTCACCGTTGCCTTTTGCAACCCAAAGTGCACTGCGGGGTGGCAACATTAGGGTTGGCCTCGAAGACAGCCTGTTCATCGGCAAAGGTGAGTTGGCAAAATCCCATGCGGAACAGGTCACACGCATCCGATCAATCGTTGAAAACCTTGGCCTTACGGTCGCGACCCCGACCGAAGTGCGCGCGCGGCTCGCGCTTAAGGGTGGCGATCAGGTTGGTTTCTAGGGAGTGGTAAATGCAGACAAAAATGTTGATCAACGGCGAAATGGTCGAAGGTACCGGTGAGGCTTTGGATGTCCTGAACCCTGCAACGGGCGAGATTATATGCAAAATAAAGGAAGCCAGCGATGCGCAGATTGAGGCCGCCGTACGCAGCTCAAACGAGGCATTTGAGATCTTTTCGGCTACGACCCCTGCGGAGCGTGCCGCGATTTTGCTTCACATAGCTGATGTTGTCGAGGCGAATAGCCATGAGTTAGCGGAGCTTGAAAGCCTTGATGTCGGAAAACCCTGGCCGTCAGCCCATGATGACGAGATGCCACTGACGATCGATGTCTTTCGCTTTTTCGCGGGCGCTGCGCGCACAATGATGGGTTCCGCTGCTGGAGAGTATGTCGCGGGTCACACCTCGATGATCCGACGTGATCCAATTGGTCCCGTCGCGGCCATTGCCCCCTGGAATTACCCACTGATGATGGCGTCCTGGAAGATTGCTGCACCAATAGCGGCAGGATGTTCGGTGGTGTTGAAACCCTCCGAAATCACGCCGCTATCTACTCTGCGACTGGCTGAATTGCTTCAAGATGTTCTGCCAAAAGGCGTGCTAAACGTGATCCATGGTCGCGGGCCCGGCGTGGGGAATACCTTGATGAACAGCCCACAGATGGAAGGGATCAGTGTTACGGGCGCTCCGGCGACTGGCATGGCTGCAATGCGGGCTGCTTCCCAGCAAATCAAACACGTACATCTGGAATTGGGCGGCAAGGCACCGGTCATCGTATTTGAGGATGCTGATCTCGATGCTGTGGCCGAGACGATCCGATATGGCAGCTTCTTCAACGCCGGACAGGATTGCGCACAGCCTTGCCGCGTGATGGCTGCAGACAAGGTGTACGACAAGCTTGTTGCCGCCCTTGCAGATCAGGTCGTTCAGATTCAGGTCGGCGAGCCAAAGGCCGAGGGAACCGAAATGGGCCCGCTTGTCTCTGCCACTCAGCGGGATCGTGTCGCGGGATTTGTAGATCGTGCACGCAGCAGTTCTGAAATTGTATCCGGAGGGACGTTTGGCGAAGAGAACGGTTTTTTCTACCAGCCGACTGTCGTCGCCAATGTCGACAACAATGCAGAAATTGCCTGCAATGAGGTCTTTGGCCCAGTCGTAACCGTATCTCGTTTTTCCGACGCCGAAGAAGCGCTGAAGATCGCAAACAACGGGCTATACGGGCTGGCCTCGTCAGTCTGGACGCGCGACGTCGGGAGCGCGATGAAAATGGCGTCCAAGCTGCGCTATGGTTTCACGTGGGTAAACACGCATGGGGTCGCAACCCCTGAGATGCCTTGGGCCGCGATGAAAGGTTCGGGCACAGGCAGTGATATGTCGGTCTATGCGCTGGACGCCTACACCGCCATCCGTCACGTCATGGTGGCACACTGATGCGGTTGACTAGCAAAAGAGCCTTTGTGACAGGCGGAAAGCAGGGCATTGGGCGCAGCATTGTTGAGGCTTTCGTCGCCGAAGGGGCCATTGTCACCACCTCTGGGCGTGGCCCGCGACCAGATGATCTGCCGGAAAACGTGGGTTGGTATACATTGGATGTGTCCGACGCCGAAGCGGTTGCGCAAATCGCCCGGACCGTCGGAGCGACAGATATCCTCGTAAACAACGCTGGCGTCCAGGTTGAAAAAACAGTGACCGAAAGCACAGACGCGGATTGGGATCTCGTGATGGGAGTAAACGCGCAAGGCGTTTTTAACTGTTGCCGGGCCTTCATACCGAAAATGTCGCAAGGTGGTTCAATCATCAACATCGGTTCGACCTCGGGCAATGTCGCGGACCCATCAATGGCGCTCTACAATGCGTCAAAGGCGTTTGTCCATGGGCTCACGCGTTCCATCGCGGTCGACCATGGACCTGCGGTGCGCTGTAATGCGATCTGCCCGGGATGGATTGAGACGGGTATGCTGGACGCAGCATTCGAACTTTCACAGGACCCGGAAGAGGCCAAAACTGATGCGCTGGCTCGCCACGCGGTCAAACGGTTTGGCAAGCCCGCCGACATTGCCGCGATGGCACTTTGGTTGGCCTCTGACGACGCGTCATTTGCGACCGGACAGTTGTTCACTGTGGACGGCGGTATGACGGCGGCCTCACCCCTTAATCCGGGACTGTTCTGATGTCAGAAATCGAAAGAACCGCCATTCTTGGAGCCGGTGTCATAGGGGCAAGCTGGGCGGCGCTGTTCCTCGCTTCGGGCCGCAGAGTAACTGTCTTTGATCCTGATCCGAATGCAGAAGAATCCGTTCGCGCTTATATCGAAAAAGCGTGGCCTGCGTTGAATGAGTTGGACCTCACAAAAACGGCTGGACCTGACGCCGTTTCCTTCGTTTCAACCGCAGAAGCTGCGGTGCAAGGCGCACAATTCATACAGGAGAACGTGCCAGAAAGGCTCCCGATCAAGCACTCGATCTATGCCGCGATTGAACCAGAATTGAAGGCTGACGCGATTGTCTCCAGCTCAACATCAGGCCTGACACTCGAAGCTTTGCAACAAGGGTGGCGCGATCCCAGCAATCTGATTTTAGGTCATCCGTTTAACCCGCCACATCTGATCCCACTGGTAGAGTTGACCGCGAACGACGCCACCGGCCCGGATGTATTGGACCGCACCGAGGCGTTCTACAAAAACATTGGCAAAGTCACGATCCGGATCAAGAAGGGTATGCCCGGGCATGTCGCGAACCGGTTGCAAGCCGCAGTTTGGCGCGAAGCCGTTCATATGGCGATTGAAGGTGTAGCCAGTGTCGAAGACATCGACAAAGCGATGTGGGCTGGCCCGGGGCTACGGTGGGCTGCGATGGGTCCGACGACCCTTTTCCATCTGGGAGCAGGTGACGGCGGGCTGCAGGCCTTTTGCGACCATTTCAAGGACACTTTCAACAATTGGTGGGATGACTTGGGCGATCCCCGTCTTGATGACGGTGTAATCAAAAAGCTGGTCGACGGTATTGCTGCACAAGCGCAAGGCCAAAGCACCGAAGAGTTATCAGCGCAACGGGACAAGATGCTTACAGCGATGCAAAGAGCTACTCGACACCTACGGATTTGATGTCAGGTTTAAACATCGGCCAAGCGCGAAACTCAAATGGCGTACGGCCTTCAACACGGTCGGCGCTTGGTGTCAGACCAAAGCGTTTGCGATATGCCCGGCTGAAGTGAACCTGCCCGTTAAACCCTGATGCTTCTGCAATCTCACTGAACTTCAACTCGGTTTGCGTCACCAAACCACGCGCGCGATCAAGGCGTATGTCACGGTAGTACTCAACCGGCGACTTTTGGACATATTGTTGAAACAATCTGCTTAGCTGTCGTTGCGAGATCTTCAGCTGCGCAGAAATTTCCGGGATCGATAAAGTGGATTCTAAATGCGCCTCCATCAGGTCGATCGCGTCCTTCACGACACCCGAGGTCACATACCCGAGTGGCTCTGAATCTTTGGGGTTTTGTGATTGACCTTCACCGCGGACGTTGTGATGAAAAAGATATCGCGCAGATGCATTGGCAACACTTTCACCAGCGACAGAATGGACCAACCGCAGACCGAGATCGGTTGCTGCAGAGCCCCCGCAACACGTAAACACCTTGCCATCCATAACGATCATGTTTTCTGACACGATAGTATCATGGGCCAATTCGTCGAAGGCATCGATGTGTTCGTAGTGAACCGTTGCGGTCTTGCCTTTGAGTAACCCAGTAGTCGCAAGAACAATCGCACCGGTATCCAGGCCACCAATAATGGCTCCGCACGCCTCCCATTTCTGCAGGGCCACCTTGAACTGGGGGGTTCCGTGACGCTCAGGCGACCAACTTGTACTCACCAGAACCAGCCAAGGCTTGCGCCCTGTCACGTCCGCCAATCGGGCGGTGTCCACGGCCAACCCGCTACTGGACTCAATTGGGCCACCAGGGTCTGACACATAGGTCCAGGAAAATCGCGCAGAACCTGTCAGGTAATTTGCCACTCTGAACGGATCAACGAAAGAAGTCGTTGCCGAAACGTTGAAATGCGGGCTCACCAATACAACGATGTCCAGCTTGCGGTCTTTTGGCAGCATCATGGCCAATTTTGTAAAATAGCGTCCAATATTGTCAATTATGTTCTGGAAACGACCGCCTCTACCACTATTGCAGTTGTAGTATATCCGGAACGCATAGCTTTCTTTTTGCCGGCATTTTGTCCGCACCATCCGATCGTTTCAGTCGTCGCGGACCGTCTTTGACCTTTATCTTCGGCTTAGCTAGCGGGCCCTTTAAGGTCACTGGCCAGGGGCTTTTCGAAAGAGGTTCGCCAATCTTGCGGGGCTGTAGATTCAAATCCAAAACCTTGCCCGCCACATTGACACCGCCGAATACGACAACTTGGACATGATCTGTTTCCAATGTGGTTTGTTTCGTCGAAATGCTCCCATTGGAAATACTGATCGGCGCGCGCAAACACACGATTGGTGCAACCTTTTGTTTCTTCTTGGTAAATACCCAAGGTAGCACCCCTAACCCTGCCAGATCCAAAAGCTGGGTCTCGATCGAGCCATCACGCATTGAAACCGTGGCATTGCCGTTCATGCTGTTGGCAAAATGCTTGGCTGAATCTGTTCCTCCGGTCACAGAAAAATCTGCATAGATCGTACCGCTTGCGCCCTTTTTGAAGTTCAGGCTGTGAAGAATTTCATCCAGCTGCCAGCCTCCTGCTTTGCCGGTCAACGTGAGTAGATGCGCGTCATTCGATAGATCCATTTGCCCGCTGACGTCGAAATGAGCACCTCCGTATTCGAACTTCAAAGGTCCTGCCCTGAGTTCGTTTTCGTCGAGCGTCAGTTCACTTTGCAAACTGCTGATACCTTTGGCCCCCTCGATATGTCGAAGATCAATATCAACATCCATATCCATCCCGGACAGAAGAATTGAACGCCCGATAGGTTTCAGTGTCACATCTCTTAGAGGACCAGTTGCATCGGCTTCTTGAGTGACGTCTTCCTCGTCGGAATCGGAACCGCCTATCTTTCGCAATTGTGCGGCGGCCTGAACGATGGTCCGGATCTGATCTATCTTTATCAGATCACTCTCTATCGAGCCCCGCAGCACAGGAGCATCAGTCGCATCATCGAGATCGGCCACAATTTGCAGGGCAGAGTCGGCGACTTCGACATTGGCGCTTGCGTTCCAATCCGTGCCCTCGCTAATGAGGTCGATTTCAAAGCGCGCCTGCCCGGTTTCCACACGTTCAAGCAATAGGGCTTCTAGCAAATCCGCTCCGGATGGGACTTCGACATCAATTGCCAAATTCAAGTTCTCGAATTTGAGTACATCTTTGACAGTGCCATGAACCTTGAGGTTCCAAAGTTTCGTATCGCTTGTCTGGCCATCCAGATTCGTCAGCGTCAGCTGATTGATGTCGCCGTTCAATTGAAAGTCGCCGGAAAACCTGCCGAGTTGATCATCCGGTCCCAGCAGCTCTGGCGAGATCAAGCTGCTTGCTGGAATATCCATCAACCCTTCGGCCGATATGCCTTGCAATTGCAACGCATCTTCGACCGAACCATTTAAAACGATAAATGGATCTGCCGGGTTCCCAATTCTCAAGTTGATGTTCCCAACTCGCAACGCGCCTTGGGGTGTTCTGGAAAGCTCGGAAAACTTGATCGGGGGCGGCCCTTCACCAGAGGTGTCCAATGTGAACCCGTTGGTTTTGATGACCATTTGCCGCTGCGGAATCTGCCCGGGCACGCTGTCGATAACCATATCAACTGCGATAAGCTTTAGATCATACCGCGATGCGGCTGGGGCCGGTTCAGCATCTTCTGGGTACAACCGAATGCGGGTTGTGAGCGATACGTCTTCCGGGTTTCCCAACTCTCCGATTTGCCCCGTCAACGAAAGACTTTGCCCGCCTTCCAATTCAGTCAATACCGCCAGGTCATCAATTCGGGCTACGCCGTCGACCGATTTGAATGTTGCACCAATACTCCCTGACCCCTCGAGAACTCGGTTGAGCTTCAGGATATCAAGAAGCTGGCCAAGTTCGGAAACCTCTAGGGTTGTCTTCACTTGTAGCCCGTTCTCTTGAGGGATTTCCTCTGCGGCAATCGCGATCTGTTGAAAGTTCACCGCTACCTGGAACGGGTCTTCCGAAGGGAAGCTTGCGCTCAGATCAAACGTCTCTCCGTTTAGCGAACCGGTCCCAGCCGCGGTTGCAATATCGGTTTCGGTGTCGCGTTTCAAAAGCAGCTCAGCAAGCTGCAAATCCAACACAAGCCCGTTTAGATCATTTTGGTAAAGAACCGAGATATCGGTCAGGTCAATTTTGTGATCCGTCAGAATTCCAGGCACATGCAGATTTGGAGATTTAGCGGAATTCCCGGCTTTAGCCCCCGTCGGGGAAATGGACTGCCAGTTTCCGACGCCGTCCTTGTCCGTAATCAGGTTGAGATGAACACCCGAGAGAGAAAGGTCACTCAGCGACAGTTTACTGTTCCAGAGGTCACGGGCAGAAATTTTAAACTCAAGTTCGTCGATTGCCGCCAGATCCGCGTTATCACTCTGCGAACCGGGCAGTACCAGCCCTGCCGCAGTTACCTGCAATTGCCGGCCAAGGCCCAGTCGTACTTCATTTTCTATAACGACGTCCTGTCCAAGTTTCTTGGAGATCAGGTTTTCGACGAAATTGGTCCTTAATGAGGAGAACAACGCAGAGGACAAAAAGAGCCAAGCCGCAATGGCAGCGACAATCGCGACAGCGCAACAGACCACTAGACCTCTTGTTAGGTATCGCACGCTTTACTCCTTAAGTTCAGATTCAATTCTTAGTCAGCCTAATCCATTAAAGCATTATGTTAGTCGAATATATGCCCCGTTGTTTTCCTGAACTTGAACCATCTCGGCAGTACAACTGATGCCCCTCGCTGATTGGGTCGAAATGCGAAGAAACGGAAAGGACAACCTTTCGCTTTATGCTGTCGTCCCCCGTTTCAAGACAGCTGACCATAAGCAAGTGTTGCTAACCGAAGACGTAAGCACTGTTTGAGCTTTGAGGGCCGCGAAACGACGCGTCGTCGGAACCAATCGCCGCGACGTTCGTTCGATTTCACACAACAATCCAATTACTGTTATATATGAATTCTTCGAAAGATGAGGACACGATGAACTCGCTAACCAGAATAACACGCGGGATAGGCGTCGCTTTCAAGGACGCCAGAGTGAAAGGCCTTCTTGCTTTTACGGTCGGAATGATATTTTGGGCCTCGGTCTTTTATCACTTTGTCGAAGGTTGGAGTTGGCTCGACTCAATCTACTTTTCTGTGGTGACAATTTCGACAGTTGGCTTTGGCGACTTCTCACCTGAAACGGCGGCAGGGAAGATCTTTACAATGGTATACATCATCGTAGGCCTCGGCGTCTTCGTGACTGCGGCGACGACTGTGGCAGACACAATCTTGTCGCAAGATGACGACAAAAAAGCGGACAAGTAGATTGCGCCCAATTTTGCCGTTCGGCGTGAATGTGCGGGCATCAACTTGACCGGAACCTCAAGAAAAGGTCCGGATTTAATTGTGTCTTCAAGCTGATAGATGGTCGTTCGCAGTTCAAAAATATATACATATTACGTTTCTTGAGTGTAATGTTCAGAAAACGAATGGTGGAGGGATAGAATGGAAAAGACCCAGGACGCGAAGATTGTCGATCTCGCGATACGATTGCTCTTTCTCGGATTATTCCTCTACAGCGCCCTGGTCATGGTGGCCCCGCTTGCAAGCGTCGTCATCTGGGCAACGATCCTTTGCGTCGCGCTCTACCCGGCATTTGATTGGTTGCAATCCAAGCTCGGAGGACGAAAGAAGCTTGCGGCGACAATCTTGGTATTGTTGGGCCTTGTGCTGACGCTTGGGCCAGTCGCAACCGCAGTGTCTGGTGCTGCCGAACTCGGGTCCGAATTTGCGGAACAGGCGGACAAGGGCGAGCTGAAAATTCCACCCGCACCCGAGGGTATCAAGGAATTGCCACTGATCGGAAGCAAGATTGCCGATGTGTGGGGCTTGTTTGAGCGGAATCTGGATGGTGCGCTTGCAAAATATGGCGCGCAAATCCTGGAGATTACAAAGTCGCTTTTCGGCAAAGTGCTAGGGATTGGTATTGGACTACTGGGTCTTGCGCTTTCAGTCTTGATAATGGGTGCATTGTTCAGCCCCGGGCCAAACCTGGTCCAAGGCCTCCAGCGCTTTGCCAACCGTGTTTTCGCACCCCGAGGCGGCGAGTTTGTAACTCTGGCCGGTGCCACGATCCGCAATGTGACAAAAGGCGTGATCGGGGTGGCTGCCATTCAGGCGGTCGTCGTCTGGCTCTTGTTGGTGCTGTTCGGGATCAACTCGGCCGCCACGCTCGCTTTCATCTGTCTGATCCTTTCAATTATCCAAATCGGACCCGGCTTGGTTCTTTTGCCCGTGATCATCTACGCCTGGAGCTCAATGTCCGGCGGAACTGCGTTGATCTTCACCATACTGGCTGTCCCGGTCACGATAATGGACAGCTTCTTGCGGCCTGTGTTCATCTCAAAAGGACTTGAGACGCCCATGCTTGTGATCCTCATCGGGGTTCTTGGAGGCATGATGGCCTACGGATTGATCGGAATTTTCATGGGGCCGGTTTTGTTCGCCGTCTTCTATGAATTGTTCAAGGTCTGGATTGACGTTTCACCAGACGCCGAAGGCACCGCTGAAGGAGCGGTAGAATGAGGAAAACGATTTGGTCGACACTGGCCGTCATTCTCATCTTTCTGATCTGGTATTTGGTTGCGGATCGAAAAACGCCGTTTACTGGAAACGCCAGAGTGAAGGCCGTGGCGACCCAGATCGTCCCCCAGGTGACCGGCACTGTGACCGAAGTTCTGGTCGAGAATGGTCAGGTCGTTTCCGCCGGAGATGTCCTTGTCCGGATCGATGCGCGCCCCTACGAGATTCAGCGCGACAAGGCAGAAGCTGACCTCGAAGCTGCCACTCAAGAAGTGGGTGCATCCTCGGCAGAGGTAAGAGCGGCACAAGCCAAATTAGCAAGGGCCGAGAGCGATCTTGATACGATGCGCATCCAGACTGAACGCGTTTTTGCGCTGGAAAAGAAAGGGCTGATTGCCGTCTCAAAGGCCGATGATGCCAGAGGGCAACTGGCAGAGTCTGAGGCAAACTATGAGAACGCAAAAGCGGATCTGGAAAAAGCAAAGCAGCGGCTTGGTGAAGATGGGATTGAAAACCCGAAGATCCAGCGCGCGTTGGCGGCCTTGGCGGATGCGGAACTGAACCTTGAATGGACCGAACTGCGTGCCCCGGCGACAGGTGTGATCTCAAATCTGTTGATAGCCCCCGGAACGTATGCGCGATCCGGCCAGGATCTGTTGACGTTTCTGGATGCAACCGACGTCTGGATCGAGGCGTATTTTACAGAAAACAACCTGGGACGAGCCTCGGTGGGGTCTCCGGTAGATGTGGTGTTGGATATGCATCCCGGTCAGATCATTCCGGGTGTTATTGAGAGCTTTAGCGCTGCCGTGTCTTTGAGCGGCGGTGATGAGCCAGGGCAATTGGCGAGCCCACCAAGCACCAAGGGATTTTTGCGCGAGCCGGAAAGGTTTCCGGTCAGGATTGTTCTACCCGGCTATGAAGCGGGAAGTACCGAAGATGATCTTCGCTTTCAACTGAACGGGCAGGCAGATGTGATTATGTATCTAAGTGACAATTCGCTGCTGAATCTTGTCGGCCGCACTTACATCCGGGTGGTTTCAATTCTGTCCTATGCGTACTGACGACAAACATTCGATCACCCGGCTTGCGCTGGGTGTCACTGGCGTCTTTTCCTTGGGTTTGTTTCTTGGGTGGCCGCTTGCTGTCGTCGGGGCGGTGTTCACTGCTCTTTTTCTTCAGGCGCCTGCAGCATTGCCTTTGGCGGCATTTGGTAAGCTGTTTGTCTTCTCAATTGGATTGATGTTCATTTCATTCCTGGTGTCGTCAATCTTCTCACCCTATCCTCTTGTGTTCCTCATCCTCGTGGCCATTGGAATAATCCTCTCTTTCATGTGGTCAGTTTCCGGTGCCGGAGTATTGCCGGGTGTCATCGCCCTAATGGGGGCGTTGATGATTCCGAACCTAGTTCTGCAATCACAGGATCTGGCTCTGTTGCTCGTGTATTGGATACCGTTGAACCTGCTTTTCGCCGGGTTCGTCTCGACACTGATGTTCATGCTGATACCTGCTGAACCTCAGTCGGCAGCCCAGCAGAAGGCCGCAACGTCGCCGGATTTCGACCCACATCGCCGCATAGTCAGAATGTCCCTTGTCACAGTTCCGTTTGCTATCGCATTCTTTGTTTCCGGCGCGTCTGCGTTACTGGTTCTGTTCTTTGTCGCACTACTGAGTCAGCAGCTTGCGGCGATGCCCGCTGCGGGTAAGACGGTTGCCAAAGCCATGCTGACGGCAAACCTCCTCGGGGCGGCAGTTTCTATCATATGCTATGAAATAAACGTCATAGCTCCGGTTGTTCTGACGCCCATTCTGCTGTGTTTTTTCTTTTGTCTTGCACTTGGCGTGCTTGGGAAATCTCAAGTCCCGCTCGCCGCTGCCGCCGGCTCTGCCATTACAACGGCATTGATCGTATATGGCGGGTCGGTTGCGCCATTTTCAGACGAAGCTGACGTCAAGAGCATCACTCGAGTATTGCAAGTTGCCAGCGCCGCTTTCTTTGTAATCATCGCATATGTCGTGGTGGACGAATTCTGGCCGGAAAAAAAGCGCAACGCGACTCTATGAAATTTTCTGCGACAAGTCTTGGCACGGAAACCAATACAAATCCCAGTTTGAGCACTTCAATTTAGACTAACTGAGCCGAGGAAGCGCAATTTGCAACGTCAGCGCCTTCCCCTTAGACGCGCGTCATATTGGGGTATTGCGATGTCTCGCTCATCTCTCCGGCTGTCAATAAGCTCGGGCTTTCTCTCAACGCTATTAGACAAAACCCTGCCGACGGCCGCGTTACCGGTGGTCAAGCCGAGCCCATACCAACAGCCAATTCCAGGTATCAGCGCTAGACTGTTACGGCCTGCATTAGCTGGTCACGCGACACGTCTTCCCTAGTGCCGTTGATCAGGACTTCCCCGCGTCGCAGCGCGATAAATCTGTCCGCAAGATCATAAGCGAAATCGAAGTATTGCTCGACCAGGATGATTGCCATTCCGCTGGTCGTTCTGAGGTGTCGGATGACTTCGCCTATTTGTTGGATGATGTTGGGCTGAATGCCTTCGGTCGGCTCGTCCAACAGCAGCAGGCGTGGCCGCGTGATCAATGCCCGCGCGATTGCCAGCTGCTGTTGCTGACCACCAGAAAGGTCTCCTCCGCGCCGGTGTTGCATTTGTTTAAGAACCGGGAACATATCAAAAATTTCATCTGTCACGAAACGTTCGCTGGCGGGCAGGCAGGAGAAACCTGTTTCAAGATTTTCGCGGACCGAGAGCAAAGGGAAAATCTCGCGGCCCTGAGGGACATAGGCCACGCCTTTCCAGGCCATCAGATGAGCAGGCAAAACACCCAGTTTCTTGCCGTCGAGTTCCATATTGCCACCCGAACGCGGATGCGTACCTGATATTGCTTTCATCAGGCTGGTTTTCCCGACACCGTTGGTCCCCATCACGCAGGTTACTTCACCTTGTCTGGCTTCCATGGAAATCCCGTTGAGGATTTGCGAATGCCCATAATGTAGAGTCAGATCGGTCAGCTTCAGCATTGTTTAACGCCCCAGATATACGTCAATAACGTCCTGATTAGATGTCACATGATCAAGACTGCCCTCGGCCAGGACAGACCCTTCGTGCAGAACCGTGACTTTGCAATTCAAACGCCGGACAAACTCCATATCATGTTCCACCACGACAACGGCGCGGGTTCTGGCAGCCTGAACCAGCAAGTCGGTTGTGTGTTCGCGCTCGAGCGGGGTCATGCCGGCGGCAGGTTCGTCCACCAACAAGAGACGTGGCTCCTGGGCCAGCAGCATGCCGATTTCCAGCCACTGCTTTTGACCGTGGCTCAGTTCGCCAGCTTTGCGGCTTAAGTCCTGTTGCAGGCCGATTTCGGCGGCCAGATCTTCAACTTTCTGCAAATCGCCTGCGGAGGTTCGATAAAAGAGCACGTGCAGCCAGCCACGTTTGTCCTTAAGTGCCATCAGCAGGTTGTCGTGCACAGTTTGGTCTTCAAAAACCGTTGGTTTTTGAAATTTCCGTCCGATCCCGGCCTGCGCAATCTTTGCTTCCGACATTCCCAACAAAGGTACGGATTTCTTTCCCCAGATGACGCGTCCCTCATCGGGCCGGGTCTTGCCTGTGATGATGTCCATGAACGTGGTCTTTCCTGCCCCGTTTGGACCGATCACGGCGCGAAGCTCGGTCTCGCCGATCCGGAACGACAAGTTGTTGATGGCTCGGAAACCGTCGAAAGTGACCGAAACACCGCTAACCTCAAGCAGAGTATTCATTCGATTGCCTCCTTTTCACGCAGCGCGCCGTCATCAGGGCCTAAGTTGGCACCGTGGCGATCAGGGTGTCGCCGGTTGCTCCAGATATCGAATAAGCCGCCTATTCCCTGGGGGGCAAACAGGGTAACCAGAACGAAGGATACGCCCAGCAGCACCTGCCACCAGTCGACCCATTTGATCGTGTAGAAACCCAGTGGGATATCCGGGGCCTGCCCGCCCGTGAACCATGTGCTGAGCAGGCTGACGAACGCCGCGCCGATGACCGCTCCATACAGGCGGCCCCGCCCGCCGATGGCGACCCATACGGCCAGATAGATAGACGCGATCGGGGCCATTTCCTCGGGATTGATGATGCCCGCCTGCGGGTAATAGAGCGCGCCCGCGATGGCCGCGATGCAAGCGGTCAGGGTGAACACGGTCAGTTTGTAGACTTCGACGGAATAGCCAAGGAACCGCACGCGTGCCTCGTTGTCGCGGATGCCCCGTATGACTGAGCCAAACTTGCCTGAGACGATCCAAGCCGCCAAGATGTAGCCCAGCCCCAAAACCAGAGCGGAGGCCCAGAGGAACCAGATAGACACCACGTCTTGCGAAGCGGTGACATTCGGCAGGTTCTGCAGACCGGACAGGCCGTTGTTGCCGCGCAAGCCGCTGTCGTTCTGAAACAGATACAGGGCCAGCGCCAAGGTCATTGCTTGGGTCAGGATCGACAGATACACGCCAGTAACGCGGCTGCGGAAGGCGAGCCAACCGAAGATCAACGCCAATAGCCCGGGCACCAGAACGACCATCGCCAATTGCAATGCCAGACTGCCCGAAAAGGCCCAGATCAGCGGAAATTCTGACGATCCGACCACGCCAAAGATTTGTGTGCCGATGGCGTCCACGACCTCGGCAGGTGTCGGCGGGATTTCGGATTGTGAGAGCGACTCGACCACGATCAAACGCGTACGCTCGTACATCAGCCACATGCCGATCATGTAGCCGCCCAGCCCGAAAAAAGCGAAATGGCCAAGCGAGAGGATGCCCGCGAAGCCCCAGACCAGATCCATCGCCACAGCGATCAGGCACAGGCACAGGGTCTTGCCCAGCGTCTTGACGAAACTGGTCGAGATCACGCCGATCCCAAACCCTTCGGAAAGGACGGTCACCCCGAGGGTGAACAACGACAGGATGGCGAGAAAGACCAGAACGGATGGGTTCTTGGCGACAAAGCTGCGTTCCATGGATCAGTCCCCCGCCGCGCGGCCTTTGAGGGCGATGATGCCCCTTGGCCTGAACTGGATGAAAATGATGATGAAGACGATCATGTAGGTTTGCGCGGCAAGGGTGTTCGATGGGTTTGTCCACTCGATTCCTTTCTGCAAGAAGCCGATCATCCCAGCCCCCGCCAGCGCACCCCAGATATTGCCGACGCCGCCGACTACCACGGTCATGAAGCTTTGCACGATATAGTCGCTGCCCAGATCGGACGTGACTTTGGCGAATAGGCCAATCGCGACCCCGGCAATCCCGGCGATACCGGACCCAAGTCCAAAGGTCAGCATGTTCACGCGCCCGGGATTGATCCCCATCGACGCCGCCATGCGCGGGTTCTGCGTCACCGCGCGCATCTCAAGCCCCAGCCTTGTCCGTTTCATGATGTAGAGGAACAGCCCCAAGAAGATCATCGCCAACACAAAGATCGCTATGCGGATGTAGCTGATCGAGACCACGTCGTTCAGCACCCATGCCCCGTCCAGCCAGCCGGGCGCGGTCAGCGGCCGGGCCTGCGTGCCAAAGATGTTCTTGGCCAGTTGTTGCAGGGCAATCGAGATACCAAACGTCGCCAGAAGTGTCTCCAGCGGGCGGGCATAAAGCCAGCGGATCACCAGCCGCTCCATCGCGACGCCCATGGCAAATGTCACTGCAAAGGCCATGGGGATTGCCACGATGATCGAGAATGTGTGGTCAGGGATGATCTGTTGCACCACATATCCGGTATAGGCGCCCATCATGATGAACTCACCATGTGCCATGTTGATCACACCCATCACGCCGAAAGTAATGGCCAAACCGATTGCCGCGAGGAAATAGATCGAAGCCAGAGAAATCGCGTCCAGCGTCAGGTCGAGCGTTTGGTTCACGCCAACTTTCAGCTCGATCTGTTCCAGAGCCCTCTCGGCTGCTTCGGTAACCTCGAAGGGCGGCTCGCTGTAGGTTTCGTAGAAAACATGCGTGTCAATTGCGGTGGCGACATCTGCGCTGGTTACTAAGTCTGGAACAAGCCCCGCATCAGCCAGAGAGGCATATGCACGCGCTCGCATTTCATCTGAATTCAGCTGAGCGACGGGAATACCACCTGCGCGACCCCCATCGATATTGGCTGCCAGTGCCGCTCTGATGTCGTCCGCTGAAACACGCGGTGCGGCAAGGTTTCTTGCGACGAGCAAGTCATACGCTTGGTCAGACGTTAGACCGTGTGAGCCCGGTTCAAGAATAGCGGCGACGTTCAGGTCCGTGGGCAATTCGGCTGCCGCGTGCCGGGAGGTGACAACCAAAGGGTTCAGAGCCGCACGCACATCAACGCTCAGATCGCCGGACATTTCTTCGATCGCGGCCACGCGGGTTGCGGTATCGTCGTCAAATCCAATCGTCAGCAATCGTTCAAGCCGCTGTTTCTGAGCCTTCAGATCTGCATCAGGTTCATTGGAAATCGACGCACGTAGGGGCTCCAGTAAGGCTCCTTGGGGATCACGCTGGATCGACTGCAATGCGGCCAGACGCTTCGCGCGATCCGGGTCCGTCAGCTGGAACTGGACCAGGGCTGTTCTGATCATAGCGCGGATACCACTGTTGGGTTTCAGCTGCTTCAACTCGGATTTCTCGAACGTGCCGACGACGTCACCTGTATCGAAGTCGGTCAGTTCATACGACCGCCCCTCACCTTTCTGGCCAGAAAAGAACAGACCGTCAGACTTGCGTATCCACATGTCCTTGGCGGCCCATGTCTCAAGCATCACCTGCGCCTGAGGCAATCCGCTGGATGCAATCGCATCGATCGCCGGCTTGATGGTTTTGCGCGAGCTTTTGGCGATGATCTCACGATGTTCCTGAAGGATCGGTTGCAGACCGGTGTCTTGCGCGTTGGCGGTCAGGCAGGTGCAAAGAATTGCGAGTCCCGCGAGGTAAAGTCTTAACATGTAGGGAAACCTGGTTGTCTTGAAACAAGGCGGGTGGTGACACCCGCCTTTCAGGAGGCTTAGTAGTTCGACAGGGTCTGAACGCAGGTCTTGGTCTCGGTGTTGTACATACCGCAACCCAGTTCTTTCCAATCCGATACCAGAACCGCCGATTCCGGAAGGAAATCAGTCCACGCGTCACCCGGCACAACGTCGGTCTCGCTGATGATGTCGAATTGCCCATCGTCCTGGATCTCACCAATCAGAACCGGCTTGGCCAGGTGGTGGTTCGGCAGCATCACAGCGGTGCCACCGGTCAGGTTCGGGAACTCCTGCCCGTACATTGCGGCGCGCACGGCATCGACTTCTGTCGAGCCGGCTTCGGTCGCGGCGTTCAGCCACATGTTGAAACCGATGTAGTGCGCCTCCATCGGGTCGTTGGTCACGCGGTCTTTGCCCATGGTGGCTTTCCAGGTCTCAACGAACTCGGCGTTGGCGTCCGTGTCAGCCGACTGAAAGTAGTTCCATGCGGCCAGATGACCCACAAGGTTGGTGGTATCCAAGCCCGACAGTTCCTCTTCCCCGACCGAGAATGCCACGACCGGAATGTCATCTGCCGACACGCCAGCCGCCGCCAATTCCTTATAGAAGCCGATATTGGCGTCACCATTGATGGTCGAGATCACACCGACCTTCTTACCATCTGCGCCCAGCGCGACCACATCAGCCACAATCTTGGACCAGTCGGAATGGCCAAAGGGGGTGTAATTGACGAAGATGTCGTCATCCGCGACGCCCTTCTGCTTCAGATAGCTTTCAAGGATATTATTGGTCGTCCTGGGATAGACGTAGTCTGTTCCAAGCAACGCAAATTTCTCGACCCCGAGTTCCTCAAGGAAGTAATCGGTTGCAGGGATCGCCTGCTGGTTCGGGGCAGCACCGGTATAGAAGACGTTTTTCGAGCTTTCTTCGCCCTCATACTGAACAGGATAGAACAGCAGACCGTTCAGTTCTTCGATCACAGGCAGAACCGATTTGCGGCTCACCGATGTCCAGTTGCCAAAGATCACATCCACCTCGTGTACCGTCAGCAGCTCGCGCGCTTTTTCGGCAAACAGGGGCCAGTCCGAGGCCGGATCAACGACAACCGCCTCAAGCTGTTTACCCAACAGCCCGCCCTTGGCGTTTTGCTGGTCGATCAGCATCAGCATGGTGTCTTTTAGCGTCGTCTCCGAGATTGCCATCGTGCCTGAAAGCGAATGCAGCACGCCAACCTTGATCGTGTCTTCGTCCGACAAGGCTGCGGTGGCCATGACAGCAAATACAGCCGATCCGGCGAGCGTGGATTTGAGCGATTTCATGTAATCCTCCTGGCGGGGCCGGGAGAGAGGGCTTGCACAAAGGCACACTCTTCTTCTACCTGATCCCCGCAACTGTTGTTGCGTTTACGTGTGGCGGTTGTGTTCGAGGTCCAATTCGCGCAGCCGTCACACACCCTGCGAACTCTCTCCGCTTTGGGCACCCATACGGTTTCTGCATTGCAGCGAAGTTAGCAATATGCCTGCGGGGTATATTCGGAATTTGGCAGTCAGTGCCTAATTTTTTGGCTACCGGGCGCGACGCCGTCCAAAATTTGAGCGGATGACGTGGAATATGACCGTTTACTGCACTGTAAATTAGTCTTCCGACGCGTCAGCAGAGAAATAGAGAGCGCCAAACGACAGTCAAAAGGTGCCCTATTTCCCAAGCAGCAGCCATATTGCCTTTCCAGGACACAACGCCACCGCGCGCCATAGGTTCTGTTAGCTTACGCACCAAGCCGCTGGCCAATAGGAGTGTGATCGACAGGTTTCACCAGTCCGGCTCATTCAGGTGCCTGTTTCCCAGAGCCACGACACCTGATCTGGATGCGGTTCTTCTGAATACGGCCGGTGGTGTGACCGGAGGCGATTCATTCCGGTTTTCCGGGACAGCCGCCGAGAGCACCGCACTGACGCTAACAACACAAGCCTGCGAGCGCGTCTACAAGGCACGACCTGACGAGTTTGGACGGATAGCCAGTCACGTGACAGTCGAGACAGGAGCGCGTCTGAACTGGTTGCCGCAAGAGACGATACTGTTCAATGGCAGTGCCCTGGACCGACGCCTCAGGATCGATCTGGCCCCGAATTCCGAGGCGCTGATGGTTGAACCTTTGGTGTTCGGGCGCTCGGCCATGGGCGAAATGCTGACCGGCATCCGTCTGCGTGATCAGGTCGAAATTAGGCGCGACGGAATTCCGGTGTTTCTGGATGCGCTGCGGTTTTCCGGTGATTGGCACGCGCACCTGTCCAAGCCGCATATTGCCAGTGGCGCAAAGGCCATGGCGCTGATCGTCTTGGCGTCCGGGTCCGCCGAAGCTCATCTGGAGCCCATCCGTCAAATGTTGCCCGACACTGCAGGCGCGACCCTGATCCGCAATGATCTGCTGGTCATTCGTGTACTCGCCGAAAACAGCTTTACCCTGCGCCAAACGCTGATGCCAGTCTTGCGCAGGTTGAACAACGACACGCTGCCCCGATGCTGGATGCTCTGACATGAACCTGACACCTCGTGAAAAAGACAAACTGCTGGTCGCCATGGCCGCCGAGGTCGCCCGCAAACGGCTGGCTCGCGGCGTCAAACTGAACCACCCCGAGGCCATCGCCCTGATCACCGACGCAGTGGTCGAGGGCGCGCGCGATGGCCGCTCGGTCGCCGACATGATGCAAGCTGGGGCCGAAGTGATCACCCGAGATCAGTGCATGGAAGGCGTGCCCGAGATGATCCACGAGGTGCAGGTCGAGGCCACTTTTCCGGATGGCACCAAGCTGGTGACTGTCCATAACCCGATCCGCTAATTTTCCAAGGAGTTCCCGATGTACCGCATGCTGTTTCCCGCTCTTGTTCTGGCCGGCCCAGCCATGGCCCATACGGATACCCATTTTCATGCCCATGGCAGTGATTACGCGATGTTTGCATCTGGGCTGGCATTGATCGCGGTCATTGCCATTACAGTGATGATGAAGCGGCCGAAATGATCCCGGGTGAGGTCATACCTGCCGAAGGTTCACTGACGCTCAACGCAGGACGCAGCAGTCGTTTGGTAATCGTCGCCAATACCGGTGACCGGCCAGTGCAGGTCGGCAGCCACTACCATTTTGCCGAAGCAAACTCCGCCCTGGATTTTGATCGCTACGCGGCCTTGGGGATGCGATTGGACATCCCGGCAGGAACAGCTGTGCGATTTGAGCCGGGCCAGGCTCGCGAGGTTATGCTGGTCCCTTATGACGGGCGCCGGCACATCTATGGATTCAATATGCACATCATGGGGGCTTTGAAAGATGCCGGGCAAGATCAGCCGGAGTGACTATGCCTCGATGTTCGGCCCCACGGTCGGCGACAAAGTAAGATTGGCAGATACCGATCTATTTATCGAGGTCGAAAGAGACCTGATCGTTGAACGGGCAACGGCAGCGCGTTTCAGCGAGACCGGGCACCGCCAAGACGTCTATGGCGAAGAGGTCAAGTTCGGCGGTGGCAAGGTCATTCGCGATGGGATGGGGCAATCTCAGGTCACGCGAGCCGAAGGGGCGGTGGATACGGTAATCACCAATGCGCTGATCGTCGATCACTCCGGTATCTTCAAAGCGGATGTCGGGCTGAAAGACGGGCGCATCGCCAAGATCGGCAAAGCCGGAAACCCCGATACCCAACCGGGCGTCGACATCATCATCGGTCCAGGCACCGAGGCCATCGCTGGCGAAGGTCGCATCCTGACAGCAGGCGGGTTTGACAGCCACATCCACTTCATCTGCCCGCAGCAGATCGAAGACGCGCTGCATTCCGGCCTGACAACTATGTTGGGTGGCGGCACTGGCCCCGCGCATGGCACGCTGGCAACCACTTGCACACCCGGACCCTGGCATATCGGGCGGATGCTGCAGGCGGCCGATGCTTTCCCGATGAACCTTGCCTTTGCGGGCAAGGGAAATGCCTCGCTTCCTGCTGGGCTGGAGGAACAGATCAAGGCCGGGGCCTGTGCCCTGAAGCTGCACGAAGACTGGGGCACCACCCCTGCGGCCATCGACTGCTGCCTGTCGGTCGCCGACGCAATGGACGTTCAGGTGATGATCCACACCGACACACTGAACGAATCCGGGTTTGTGGAAAACACCGTGGCCGCCATGAAAGGCCGCACGATCCATGCCTTCCACACCGAAGGCGCAGGTGGCGGCCATGCACCCGACATCATCAAGATTTGTGGCGAGAACCACGTTCTGCCCTCGTCAACCAATCCAACGCGGCCCTTCACCGTGAACACGGTCGAAGAGCATCTGGATATGCTGATGGTCTGCCATCACCTCGACAAATCCATTCCAGAAGACGTGGCCTTTGCCGAAAGCCGCATTCGGCGCGAGACGATTGCGGCCGAGGATATCCTGCACGACATGGGGGCTTTCTCGATCATCGCCTCCGACAGCCAGGCCATGGGCCGGGTCGGAGAGGTCTTGATCCGAACGTGGCAGACCGCTGACAAGATGAAGAAACAGCGTGGTCGCCTGCCCGAGGAAACCGGTGAGAACGACAATTTCCGCGTTCGCCGCTACATCGCGAAATACACCATCAACCCGGCCATTGCCCATGGTCTGAGCCACGAAATCGGAAGTATCGAAGAAGGCAAACGTGCTGACCTCGTGCTGTGGAACCCGGCCTTTTTTGGGGTGAAGCCCGAGATGGTTTTGCTGGGTGGCACTATCGCCTGCGCGCAGATGGGTGATCCCAACGCGTCGATCCCCACACCGCAGCCGGTCTATAGCCGCCCGATGTTTGGCGCTTACGGGCGGTCGGTTGAAAACTCAGCGATCACATTTGTTTCGCAGGCCGCACAGGCGGAGGGGATCGGGGATACGCTCGGATTGGCGAAACAGACGGTTGCTGTCGAAAACACACGTAAGATCGGCAAGCAGGATCTTCTGCTGAACAACGCAACCCCACAGGTCGAAGTCGACCCGGAAACCTATGAGGTCCGGGCAGACGGCGAATTGCTGACCTGCCAACCCGCCGAAACGCTGCCGATGGCACAACGATACTTTTTGTTCTGATCAAAAAATGCGCCGCGCCGCGGCACGTTCAACGCAGAATTGACCAGACACACTCATGAGCGAGGCCAATATGACAAATATCAAATCCCACGGGGGGACCAACGATCGCGAGGGTCCAAATGGCACACGCAGCAACCCATCTAAACGCAGGCTTTACGCTGCCCGGTATGATCACATACATCGGGTCGTCAATTTACTCGGCCCTGATCAGCTTGGCCGATGCTCAATCTCGCGTCCGGCACGTCGCATTCCTAAAATCGCTCGGCAACGAAGAGTCGAAGAACCATGGCCCGACACGCGAACGAGTCGTTCATCTGGTATTTTCGGACACAATCTGGCCCTGACCATTCCCGCTAACAAGGAGGTGATGGCATGACCGCCCTGCTCTGTACTGCGCGCCAGTATTCGGATCACACGCACAGCGATCCGGCAGACTGCCTCTCACTGACCTATGATGACCGCTTTTTGCGGCGCAAGGTTCTGACATGCGAGAGTGGCGAACAGATTCTCATCGATCTCGCACAAACCACCTCGTTGAACCACGGCGGCGCGTTGGTTCTGGACGACGGTCGCGAAGTGGAAATACAGGCCGCGCCCGAAGCTCTGCTGCAGGTAACGGCACCGGACCTGACGCGCATCGCATGGCATATCGGCAATCGCCACACGCCATGTCAGATCGAAGAGGATCGCCTGTTGATCCAGGTCGATCACGTTATCCGAGACATGCTTCTGAAAATCGGGGCTACGGTGCGAGAGGTGCAGGAACCGTTCACCCCGGAAGGCGGAGCTTATGGCCACGGCAGGACCCATGGCCACGCCCACTGACGCCGATATCCTGACGCTGACCCAATGGTTGTCTCCTGCCTATCCCGTTGGCGGCTTTGCCTATTCCCACGGGCTGGAGGCTGCAATCGAAGATGGAACCGTCAACAGTTCACCAGACACAGAAGCCTGGATTTCAGATGTGCTGGCGCATGGTTCCGGGTGGAATGATGCATTGTTCGTTGTGGCGGGCTTCCATGCGCAAGACAAAGATGAATTGTTCGATATCGATGCCATCGCTCGGGCCTTTTGCGCATCATCCGAACGGCTCATGGAGACCGAGCTGCTGGGGCAGGCATTTGGATCAGTTACCCGAGACGTCTGGGAGTTGGACCTAGCTCAATTCACCTACCCGGTCGCTGTGGGTCGGGCCGCAAGACTGCAAAATCTTCCTGTGCTGCTGACAACCAAAATATTCTTACAAGCATTTGCAAGCAACCTTGTCGCATGTGGAACACGCCTTGTGCCGTTTGGGCAGACGGATGCTCAGAAATTGATCCGCCAACTGACCCCGCTCTGCGCTCAGATCGCCGAACGAGCACAAAAAGCATGTCTGGACGAGTTAAGCTCGACCGCGTTCTTAACGGACATCGCGTCGATGAAACACGAAACACAATATTCGAGGATATTCCGCACATGACGAGTATGAACGGCCCCCTTCGCGTGGGCATTGGTGGCCCGGTCGGAGCTGGCAAGACCACGCTAACCGCCGCCTTGTCCGAAGCCTTGCGCGACGTTTGTTCGCTGGGCGTCATCACCAATGACATTTATACGCAAGAAGATGCCGAAGCACTGATGCGTATGCAGGTCCTGTCGCGTGACAGGATCATCGGCGTCGAAACCGGCGGTTGCCCACACACAGCAATTCGCGAGGACGCCTCGATCAATTTAGCGGCCGTCGCCGAAATGCAGCAACGCCATCCTGATCTCGACCTGGTGTTGATTGAAAGCGGTGGCGACAATCTATCGGCCACATTCAGCCCGGAATTGGCGGATATGACGATCTACGTGATCGATGTCGCGGCAGGCGAGGAAATCCCCAGGAAAGGTGGGCCCGCAATTACGAAATCAGACATCCTTGTAATCAACAAAACCGACCTGGCGCCGCATGTTGGCGCTTCGTTGGAGGTTATGGAACGTGATGCAAAAAAAATGCGCAAAGGGCGACCCTTTTTGTTTTCGTCACTTCGTCACAGAAATGGGGTCGATGCAATTGTGAAGCTGCTTGTCGATGGAGGGGGTCTGAGGATTTCGGAAGCGAGCTAGTTCCGCCGACAAAGCCAAATCATTAGCACCCAATGCCGATTGTGGAGACCGAAAAGGCAATCAACAATATCCCTTCCCAAAATGCTTGAGCGATCCAACTGCAACAACATCGAGTCTCCGACCTGCCAGTTTGCGACTTCGGCGCTGTCTGCACACGTGTCGCGGATCGGACAGACATGGCTTCATGCATGGAGATATCACCCCACAACTGCCAGGCTTGCCAAATGCTTGTTCAACTCCTCAATCTTCAGTCCTTGCCTTGTACCAATGCAGACAACGCCTAATTCCTGATCTTCTTTTGCCAAAGAAACCTGCGCGCGCTGGCCGACAATTTGAATTAGCATCTTTTGCCCCGAATGGTCCGCAACGCAGCCCTTGGCTCGAATAACGCCGAAATCCCCTTTCGATAGTCGTTCGGCGAACGCTGCGGCATTGACCCCGTGTTCGGGAATAATCGTTGTGCTTTTGAAGAATGCGTCGTGATGCTGAGTGAATTTGCTATTCTGCTGCCTTTGGAATGTGCCCAACAACACTGAGCCGGGAACGCTTCCAAAATTCGATTGGATCACCGCAGCTTTGTGGTTTAGCGAAGCAATCCAGTTGTGTACTTCGCTGGCCTGATCCCCGGAAATCAGATCGCATTTGGTGATCACGGTCAAATCCGCATCGATTAGCTGCCGTAGGATTGTGTCGCCCATGTATTTGTCCGTCGAACGGTTCCTTACGGTTTCAGCATCGGCCAGTACAACGACACCGTTAAGCTCTACCCCAGACAAAAGTCCCACACTCGCCGCGATTGAAGATGGGATTGCGACGCCAGAGGTTTCGATCACGATATGGTCGGGTTGCGGTGAATACGACGAAAGGTCCATCAACGCACCCACAAGGTTGTCGCCGAAGGCACAGCAGATACAGCCACCAGTGATGGAAATCAGTTTGTCATCGCGAGCTTCGATCAGGTCTTCATCAACAGCAAGTTCGCCGAATTCGTTGACCAGTACGGCAATCCTTACACCGTTCGCCTGACGCAACATTTCGTTGATCAACGTTGTTTTGCCTGAGCCCAGAAAGCCACCAATTATCGTTACCGGAAGTCCCATCACAGCTCGGCGGCCGCGTGTTTTTCGCCGCCAACAACCGTACCCCAAACCGGCACATCTTTTAGTGCCTCTGCGGGTAACTTAGTTGGGTCTGCATCAAGTACGGCAAAATCTGCGCGCTTTCCCGCTTCGATCGAGCCAATTTCATCATCCATATGAAGTGTGTACGCAGCACCAATCGTTATGGCATGAAGCGCTTCTTCGACGCTGATCTTTTCGCTTTCGCCCTGCACCCTTCCGCTGGCGGTGATGCGATTTACGGCGCACCAGGCCGTGAACAATGGGGCGAGTGGCGTGACTGGGGCGTCTGAATGGATGGCCATCGGCACGCCGCTGTCCAGTGCCGTGCGGCAGGCATTCATACGCTCCGCCCTTTCAGGCCCAACGGTCAGTCGATAGTGTTCGTCGCCCCAATAGAAATGGTGATTGGCAAACAGATTCACGCACATTCCCAGGGCATTCATCCGCCGAAACTGCGCGGCATCAGCCAATTGGCAATGTTGGAGTGTGAAGCGGTGGTCGCGACGGGGGTGTTTCTCTAGCGCTGGTCCAAGGGTGTCGAGAACCAGTTCTGTCGCCTCATCACCATTGGTGTGGGTGTGTACGGGGATGTTGTTGGCCAGCGCCCCCTCATAAATTTCGCTCAACTGCTGCGGCGAGACATACCAAAGACCGTTTGGCGCACCATTGAAATATCCCGGCCATCGCAAGCGAGCAGAGAACCCCTGAATTGAGCCATCTGCGATTACCTTGATCCGCCCTAAACGCAGATTGTCTGTGCTTTTCTCGCGAAGTTTCAAACTGCGGTCAATCAGCTCTTTTGGCGTGTGACCCATGAAAAATTTGAGCGGCACGACACGGGCGGGAAAACCGGCCTCACCTGTGACCCGCAGCATCATATCAACCGCGTCGTCTTCCAGAGCCGCTGCAAGATCGGTCACCGTTGTGGTGCCGGTCCGCACGCAAAGCTTGGCGAAGTTTCTAAGCCCCATTTCATCTGTATCGGTCACCGAGTTGTTCAGGCCCACATGCGGGCCAACCGGCATATACACCTCGGGGCTTTTCAGGACCCCGATCGACAGTCCATCGTCTCCCAACTCTATGCCTGGATGATTGATCCCGTCGCGCAGCAAGTTCGCCAGTTCCAACGCCTTTGTGTTGACGTTCATGATGTGGCCCGAGGCGTGGAGGACGCCGATTGGACGGGTAGAGGAGACACGATCGAGATCATGCCGGGTGACCGTAATGTTGCCCATGTAGATCGGGTCAAGCTGAAATCCGGCCAGCGGCGCACTGGGGTCCTCAAGATGCCTCTCGGCTTCAGAGAGCCGTTCCAGGACCGAATCAAGCGTCTTTAATCCGCGCCAGGTTTTGCCATCGGGGTCAGTTCGGTCGAAATATCCGCAATAGACATAACGCCAAAGCGCGCCTTCCATCGCATGGGCGTGCCCTTCAACAAAGCCTGGCATCAAAACTTTGTCTGCAAAGCTCGTGTCGAGCCTATAGTCGCCCCAGCCCATTAGCTCTTCCAATGAGCCAGTACCCAAAATACGGCCATCCCGCACCGCAACGTGGGTGGTACGGGGGCGGCCGGTGTTCATTGTCAGGATCGTGTCCGCTTGAAAAATCGTAGTCTCGGCCATTCGGCAGACGCCTTTCTTGTGCGCTTTGCTCGAAAATAGGTTGCTTTATTTGGCAGGCAAAATAGATTTTATTGGCCAATAACCTCGGAAATTTGTTGGAATGGCCAAGTGCACTTTACCTTGAAGCAACTTCGATATGTGGAAGCTGCCGGTCGTTTGGGTTCGATTGCCAAGGCCGCAAATGAAATGACGATTTCCCAAAGTTCGATCACTGCGGCGATAGATGCGCTTGAAACGTCGCTGGCTTACGATCTGTTTGTTCGAACTCCGGCAAAAGGAATACAGGCAACACCTGCGGGTGAAGACGCGTTATTCTTGATCCGGTCGTTCATTCACCAAGCGCGTCATTTTCAGACCGAGTTGCAGTCGGTCGGAGGTGACGCGTCAGGGCACGTACGGATCGCCTGTTACGCCACCGCGGCACCTGCATTTCTGCCGCCAGTCCTGAAAAATATCACCGAAAACTTTCCCGGCATGTCCGTGCAAGTGATGGAAGGGGATATGGATACAATCACCGGCTTTCTGGACGATGGCAAAGTTGATCTTGTGTTCACCTATAGTGACGGAATGCCTGGGAACCACAATTTTCTGCCTCTTTTCAAGGCGCCACCTTATGCGCTTATCAACCCTGACGATCCGCTTTCGCAGGAATCCAGTATCACTTTCTCAGAATTGGCTGATCGACCGATGGTCCTGTTGGATTTGCCCAAAGCGCGTGACTACTTTGTCGGATTGTTCGAACGGCGCGGGCTACGACCCATCGTTGCTCATACCACGAGGTCTGTCGAAATTGCCCGTGCTTTGGTCGCTGGAGGGTTCGGATATACGATCTTGAATATCCGCCCCCCCGACTATGACATGCAATCCTCAAAGTATAAGGCCGTAACGATCAGAGACGCCCCCTTGGCGCAAAGCTTTGGGATAGTGACATTGGCGGGAACACGAGAGCCAAAGATTGTGCGGTCTTTCATCCAAAGCTGCAAAAGACTTCAGGAGGAAGGCGCATTCGATGCACTGGCAGTTGGAGGCCACGATTAGAAAGACTACAAAATAGCTTATTGAGCCACATAAAATCTGTTTTTTGATGGATAACCTCTAAGCTAGGTTTTTTTGAAAAATACCAAAGCTACCAGGGAGGATTATTATGAAACACGTGGTGAAAGGCGTGGTCGCGTCGGCTGCGTTGGCTGCAGTGGTTCTTGGAAGCCACGCTGCTGCTGAAGAGCCGGTACGCGGCGGAACATTGGTGACTGTGCTGTCATCCAACGTTCGCAACCTCAACTCGTCGGTCCAATCGGGTATCGTAACGGGCTATCCAGGAGCCCAGCTTTTTGCCGCGCCTCTGCGCTATGACGATAGCTGGACCCCGCAACCGTATCTGGCTGAAAGTTGGGAAGTAAGCGAGGACGGCTTGAGCGTTACGCTGAACCTCGCGAAGAACGCCAAGTTCCATGATGGTGAGCCAATAACATCTTCAGACGTAGCGTTTTCGGTTGAAGTCATCAAAGCCAATCACCCGTTCAAGTCTATGTTCGCTCCGGTCGAAACGGTGGAAACACCAGATGATCACACGGCAGTTTTGAAGCTATCCAAACCACACCCGGCGTTGATGCTGGCGATGTCGGGGCAGCTAATGTCGATCATTCCCGAGCACGTATATGGTGATGTGCCGATCGAGGAGGTGAAAACTCACCCGCGCAACAACGAAAACACTGTTGGGTCTGGCCCGTTCAAACTGGTCGAATACAAATCGGGCGAACATGTGATCCTAGAACGCTTTGATGATTTTTTCATCGATGGTCGACCCTATCTCGACAAGATCGTGATGCGGATCATCACCGATCCATCCGCGCGCGCAATCGCCTATGAAAATGGCGAAGTGCATATGGGTGCATTTGAATCCGTGCCACAGATCGTGAACCGTTTGAAGAAAGCCGAAGGATTGACAGTAACGCCCGTAGGGTACGGCGGTATCGGTCCGCTTGACTGGCTGGCGATGAACACAACCAAAGGGCCACTTGCTGATGTTCGTGTGCGTAAGGCGATTGCCTATGCGTTGGACAAGAACTTTATTCAAAACGCTTTGATGCTGGGAACCGCCGCTGACAGCAAAACCGGCATTCACCCTGACAGCCCGTACTATAACGCCGGTGTCGAAGGCTATGACGTTGATCTGGAAAAATCAGCCGCGCTTCTTGATGAAGCTGGCTACCCGATGAATGGCGATAGCCGCTTCAGTGTTACCATCGACTATGGTTGGGCTGAAATGAAACCCAACGCCGAATATGTGAAGGCAGCGTTGAAAAAAGTTGGGATCGATGTAGTGGTCCGCGCCAGCGCCGACTTCCCCACCTGGGCCAAGCGGATGGGCGATATGGACTTTGAGATGTCGTGGGACACGGTGTTTAACTGGGGCGACCCGGTGATCGGGGTGCATCGGACCTATGACTCGACCAACATCGCAAAAGGCGTGTGGTCGAATACTCAGGGCTATGCAAATGACCGCGTTGACGAACTAATGTCGATGGCTGCGGTCGAGAATGATCCGGAAAAGCGAAAGGCGCTTTATGCCGAGTTCCAGTCGATCATCGCCGACGAGCTTCCGGTTTATCATACCAATACGCTGCCCTATCACACGGTGTATTCTGACAAGGTAGGCAACCCACCATTGGGCATCTGGGCGACATCATCGCCTATTGATATGACCTATCTGAAAGAGTGATCTGACACTCGCCGCGGCGGGCAGGTCCGCCGCGGCAAATACTGGGGCATCAGCCGTGCAACTTGTTCAATCCATACTTATCCGGACCCTCTATGCCATCGTGTTGCTAATTGCGGTCTTGGTGCTGAATTTCTCGCTGATGCATCTGGCCCCCGGCGACGTAGCCGACACCATCAGCCAATCCATGGGCGGCGCAGACAAGGAATTGCTGGACCAAATTCGGGCCGATTATGGTTTGGATCAGCCTTTCATTGTTCAGCTTGGCCGGTATGTAGGTGGGGTTTTGCAAGGTGATCTTGGATATTCCTTTTTCTACAACCAACCCGTCACACAGTTAATTTTGGAAAGGCTGCCTGCCACGTTGCTGCTGGTCTTCAGTGCTCAGCTTCTTGCATTGGGTGTCGGCGTTGTCCTCGGAGTGATTTCGGCACGGAAACCTAATGGCATCGCCAGCCATTTCGTGACGCTGCTTGCTCTTTTCGGATATTCTGCGCCGGTGTTTTGGACCGGCATCCTTCTGTTGATTGCATTCTCGCTGAAAATCCACTGGTTCCCGGTGGCCGGAATGCGGGACGTCACCATTGCAGGCGGCTTTTGGGTGCATTTCTGGGATGTCGCACGCCATCTGGTCTTGCCCTGCATAACGCTTTCGTCGATCTTCCTGGCGCTTTACTCGCGCCTTTGTCGGGCCACTATGATGGAAGTGCTGGGTTCCGACTATATACGCACCGCCAAGGCCAAAGGGCTGAGTGAGCGGCAAGTCGTTTACAAACATGCCTTGAAAAATTCACTGTCGCCGGTCATCACTTTGGCCGGTCTGCAATTGTCAGCTGTTGTATCTGGTGCCGTGCTGGTCGAGGCGGTTTTTAGTTGGCCGGGCCTTGGAACGCTGGCGTTCCAGTCGATCATTGCACGCGACACGCCGACCATCTTGGGTATCCTATTCTTTTCCGCTTTGGTGGTGATCGTCGGCAACTTGCTGACCGATCTGGCCCTGAAACTCGTTGACCCAAGATTGCGTGGGAGAGGCGCATGACTGATCTGCCGGAACCGAACGTCATCAAGGCCCGCTCACCGCTTGCCGAAGCCTGGAGCATGTTCCTACGCAACCATGCAGCCGTTGCTGCGCTGGGAGTGTTGATCCTGATTGTGCTGGTCTCTGTATTCGGCCCGTTTGTTTATCCAACTGACCCGTTTGACATGGTCTGGGCACCGTTTTCGCCGCCCGGCGAACAAGGATTTCTACTGGGCACCGACTATCTGGGACGCGATCTTCTTGCCATGCTGATCCACGGCGCGCGCGTGTCGCTTTTGATCGGTCTTGCTGCGGCTGTTGTATCAATCTTTATCGGCGTGACAGTGGGAGCGCTTGCCGGTTTTTATCGCGGCTGGGTCGAAGAACTGCTGATGCGGATCACGGAATTCTTCCAAGTTCTACCGACGCTCTTGTTCTCGATGGTGCTGGTTGCGTTGTTCGGGGCCTCACTGCCCATGATCACGTTCGCAATCGGGGTTGTAAGTTGGACGGCAGTAGCCCGGATCACCCGTTCTGAATTTCTGCGCATCCGAGAACTTGAGTATGTGACCGCATCTCGCGCCAGCGGCGCCAGCGGACGCAAGCTGATATTCCAGGTCATCCTGCCAAACGCGATGCCACCGATCATTGTGCAATCTGCACTGATGGTTGGCTCAGCGATCCTTTTTGAAGCTGGGCTTTCATTTTTAGGCCTAACCGATCCCAATGTTGTCAGTTGGGGGCAGATCATCGGGTCCAACCGGCAATATATTCTGGACGCCAGTTACATCGTAACGATCCCGGGATTGGCGATTTTCGTAACAGTTCTCGTTATCTCACTGGTCGGAGATGGGTTGAACGATGCGCTTAATCCGAAGTTGAGGCAGCGCTGATGGAACCGCTTCTGAAAATAGAAAACCTGCGCATCGAGTTGAAAACGCGCGATGGCATTGCCCCGGTGATCGACGATCTGTCGTTTGAGTTGAAAGAGGGTGAATCGATCAGTTTCGTTGGCGAGTCCGGTTGCGGAAAATCCATGACAGCCTTGGGCATCATGGGCCTGCTGCCGGATCGAATAGGGCGCATAGCGGGAGGCTCGATATCATTCGCAGGCGAAGAGCTCACAACGGCCAGCGACGCGCGCCTGCGGCAGATACGCGGCAATGACATTTCGATGATCTTTCAGGAGCCCATGACGTCGCTCAATCCTGTTTACACGGTAGGGGAACAGATTGCCGAGGTTTTGCGCGCCCATCAGGGATTGTCACGCAAAGCCGCGTGGGACATGGCAACGGATCTTCTGGATGCGGTGCGGATTCCGAACCCGAAAGGGCGCGTCGATGCCTACCCGTTCCAAATGTCGGGCGGACAGAGGCAACGGGTGATGATTGCGATGGCATTGGCCTGCAAGCCGAAGATCCTGATTGCGGATGAGCCGACCACGGCATTAGACGTCACGGTTCAGGCGCAGATCTTTGATCTTTTGCGCGATCTTCGAAAAGACATAGGCACATCTATCATCCTGATTACGCACGATATGGGCGCCGTCGCCGAAATGGCAGACCGGGTCATTGTTATGTATGCAGGACGAAAGGCTGAAATCGGGCCGGTTGATCAAATCATCGCCGATCCACGGCATCCTTACACCAAGGGTCTGATCTCTTGCGTGCCACATATCCAGACACCACTGACCGAAGATCGCGCTGACCTCACCGAAGTGGCCGGTATAGTCCCCTCTCTAAACGAGTTTGGGGCTGATGCCTGCCTTTTCGCCTCGCGCTGCAACATACGCAGTGACGAATGCTTATCCGCCCGTCCGAAACCAAGAACCATTTCGGACGGACATATTGCTGATTGCTGGCATGCGGAGGCCAACTGATGACTGATCCGCTACTTAAGGTCGAAAACCTTAGTGTCCATTTTTTAATGCGCCGCAGATCTTTTCTTGGCTCAAAACCAGTCCTGAAAGCTGTCGATGACATTACCTTCGAACTTGGTGAGGGCGAGACGCTAGCGATCGTTGGCGAAAGTGGTTCAGGCAAGACAACGGCGGCCCTTGCGGTTGCCCGGTTGGTTCGAGCCGCGTCCGGTTCAGTCAAACTTGAAGGGGAAGAACTACTAACTTTGGAAGGCTCCGAGCTTCGAGGGATGCGTGAAAAGGTGCAGTTTATCTTCCAGGATCCATATTCAAGCCTGAACCCCAGAAAGCGTGCCGAAGATCTTGTGCGCGAGCCTTTGGACAGTCTGACCGAAAAATCAGCGACTGAAAAGCAAGAGATCGTAGACGAATTGTTCGCAGCCGTCGGTTTGCGAAAAGAACAGCAACGCCTGTTCCCGCATCAGTTTTCCGGCGGGCAGCGACAACGCATCGGCATCGCAAGAGCGCTTGCAACACGACCTAAACTGATCATCTGCGATGAGCCGGTATCGGCATTGGACGTTGCCGTTCAGGCGCAGATTCTAAACCTTTTGAGAAAGCTGCAAGCCGAGTTTGGCCTGACCTATCTTTTCATCAGTCACGACCTGGGGGTTGTACAGCATGTCAGCGACAAGGTTGCAGTCATGTATATGGGCAAAGTCGTCGAATTCGGTGACCGACTGAGTTTGTTCAACTCTCCAAAGCACCCTTATACCAAAGCTTTGCTGGCCGCCGTTCCCTCGGTTAAGCCCAAGGGCACTCAGGAGACGAAAGAGTCCGCCCTGATCTCAGGCGACCCACCCGATCCCGCAGCGCTTCCAAAAGGATGCCGTTTTGTTAACCGCTGCCCGTTGGCTGGAGACAAATGCTCCAATGTGGAGCCTGAGCTGGTTGCGATATCGGCGCAACACAAGTCTGCGTGCCATATGATCTGAGTCCAGCTGCCCGCAGTATTCAGAATGAGCGTGTGATCACTTTTTTAACCAACAAACTAAGCGGCCCATATTTAGTCGAGGACAATGCGGTTTTTTGAGCCAATGCCTTTCTGCTTGTACCAAACAACGCCGCGAATTCGGACCAAAACGAACCGGCGGCAAACAGCCCAGAATGCGCAAATTAGTTGGTAATGCGGATCCGATTGATAACCGCTTATCTAACCAAGGCTACCCCATTTGCCTTGTGCAAGAATTTTGGGGATATGGCTGCATATGCTCGTTGCCTGATCGGCTTGAATCGCTGTGATGATCCGCCGACGTTTGCGGCGCAGGGCTGTTTTATCGGCCCAGACCGGGCATAGGTCAGGGAAAGCGACCTCTTCAACGACATGCACCAGATCACCGAGGAAGAAAAATACCTCGCACCTCGACCCGACACGAACCACGCGGTGGCCCGCTGTTTCAGCGAGACTGCGGCGCGTGCGATATTGGTCCGCATTTCGACCAAATTTGTTAAAGCCTCCACTTGCGTTCGCGTATCCGTTCGCAAATGCACGGACATTGGTTTCGGAAGAGGTTTACGTCGACGGAATAACCCAAGTCGGCCGAATTCCCGACTTTTCAATATATTGCCGTACGTCCAGTCCGCGAAAAAGTCCGTGGTCCGTTATGAGGACAGTGCCGATACCGGAAGCAGCACCGCCAAGAATGTCCGTGTGCAAGGTGTCGCCAACCATAGCTATGCGTTGGCGCGGAACATCCGGCATTTTGGCAATCGCGGCTTCGAATGCGTCACCGTATGGCTTGCCAAAAAAGAGAGGCGATACTGACGCCGCGTCCATCAACGCGTGCGCAAATGCACCGGGTTCAATGGTCAGGCCTTCTTCGCGCGGGGCGACGAGGTCCGGATTGGCAATGACGACGGGCCTTGGATTTGCGCGCAAGGCAGCAATCAGCCGTTGGGTGTCCTGATCCGTCCAGCGGATGCTGGACATTAGCAGAAAGCCGCCAGCGCTATCATAAAGCTCGGGATTGTCCTGCAATTGACCAAATGCAAGAGACGTATCGTCGAACTTGTCGTCAACAGCTGCCCCGGCGGCCCAATGTTTACCCGGAGCCAAAGGCGGCAAGTTCGCAAGAGCGAGATCCCTGCTCGATATGACTTCTTCAGGATCAAAATCGAACCCTAACCGGTGATACTTGGCAAGGATTTGGGAACGGGTATAGCTGGCTGCATTTGTCAGAACGATCAGTTTTTTGCCCATAGCACGCAGTTCAGCCATGCGTTCCACGGCTCCGGCGATGGCAGTTTCTCCACGATTAAGCACACCGAAAGCATCCAGTATGAACCCATCGAAATGTGCCGCAACTTCTGCCAGGTTTTTGGCGCGTCTTGGGGTCCCCTGGAAGACGGCCTGTGGCAATCTTGGACGGATCGCCTCATAACGCTCAAATGCCCATTCCGGCCCTATTTGCGCGTCATAAGAGTACATGTTGTTTTTCGCTCCTCAAAGGGACGAACGCCCCTACCAAGTGAGCCCCCGCGACAGCAGTATCCGCTGAGCCCGACCTGGATAGTCTGTGATGATTCCATCCACACCAGCATCGATCATGGCGTTGATGTCGTCTGTTTCATTAGCCGTCCAAGCAGACACCAAAAGCCCCAGTTCATGAGCTTCGGCCACGAGATCACCCGTGACATCCATATAATATGGACACCAAAGGCTGCCACCCGCGCCAGCGACTGCTCGGGGGATAGAAACACCAAGCGCATCAAAGTCCGGAGCAACGGATTTTTGCGAGTCTTCGCCCGGATCATCGTCGTTCTCAGGCAACTGCGACAGGTACGATCGCGGGATTTCAGGTGCGACGCGGGCACATTCTTCAAGAATTGACCAGTCAAAGCTATGCAGAATGGTGCGCTGCTCCAATTCTCTGGAGCGTACTTCCTCAATGACTTCGTGCACTATCGCAAGGGTGCTGTTGCGCTGATCCGGCATGGCTGGTTCCGATTTCATTTCAAGCAACAACAACAGATCCTTGCCTTCCGGTTGAAGTGCAAAATCCAGCAGCTCGGACAGGCAGGGGACACGCACCCCTGACATGAAGACCTGATCCGGAAAACGTTTGCCGTAGACCGTGCGCCCATCTAACCCACCAACGTCGAACTGCTTGACTTCGTTGAGGGAAAGTTCCGAGACCTTCAATTCGTCACCGGTCAGCCAACTGCCATCGGAACCTCGTGTTGCAGCGTTCAGAAGATGGTGATTATGCGTAATGACCGGGGTTCGGTCGCGTGTCAGCACCACATCGAATTCCATCGCCCTCACACCAGCTTTCAGGGTAAAGGCAAAACCCTCCATCGTGTTTTCCGGCATCACGCCACGAGCCCCCCGGTGACCAATCAGACGAACGACGCCCGGAGCGCCGCGAAACCCGTCCAGTTGAGGGAAGCCCGTCATTCTTCGATCCGTTTACCCGAGGTGGTGTCGAAAATGTGCAGGTCGCTCGCAGAAGCCGAGAAACTCATGACGGAACCTACTCCAGCGGTGACATGACCGGGCATGCTGGCGACAACATCGGTATCTGTCCCTTCCAGGACACCATGCATGAGCGTGTTGGCTCCTAGCTGCTCAAACATCTGAACCGAGATTCGGATCGGCCCGTTTTCATCGTGTACCAGATGCTCGGGACGAATGCCGAGAGTCACCGACCCGCTGGAGTGGTCCGCTCCGGATACCGTTGCACCATTGCCAAGTGTCAGCGTTCCGCCATTAGCGGTCGCTGGCAAGAAGTTCATCGAAGGACTGCCAATAAACCCGGCCACAAACAGCGTAGCAGGACGGTCGTAAAGCTCGATTGGGGTGCCGAACTGTTCGACATAGCCACCGTTCAGCACCATCAACCGATCGCCCAGGGTCATCGCCTCGACCTGATCGTGAGTCACATAGATCGAGGTAACACCCAGTCGCTTCTGCAACTTGCGAATTTCAAGGCGCATTTGTACACGCAGCTTGGCGTCAAGGTTCGACAGCGGTTCGTCAAACAGGAAGACCTGCGGGTTGCGCACGATCGCGCGCCCCATGGCGACACGCTGCCGTTGACCACCCGAAAGCTGACGCGGCTTGCGGTCCAGATACTGTCCGATCTCGAGGATATCGGCCGCTTCCTGTACACGCCGGTCAATCTCATCCTTTGCGATCTTCCGAATCTTCAGGCCATACGCCATGTTTTCACGCACAGACATATGAGGGTAGAGCGCGTAGTTCTGGAACACCATCGCGATATCCCGATCAGCGGGTTCCAGATCGTTAACCACCTTATCGGCAATGCTGATTTCACCCGATGTGACCGTTTCCAACCCCGCTACCATGCGTAAAAGGGTGGATTTACCACAGCCCGACGGCCCGACGATGACAATGAACTCGCCATCTTCGATATCGCCTTCGATGTGGTGCAGAACCTCGACATCGCCATAGGCTTTTACGAGGTCTTTCATTGTAATGGATGCCATTTTGTGCGCCCCGTTATTTATCTGTTTCAGTCAGGCCCTGCACAAAGAGCCGTTGCATTGCGACCACTACAAAGACCGGCGGGATCATGGCCAGAAGTGCGGTCATCATGATGATGTTCCACTGTGGCGATTGTTCCGCCGCCTCGAGCATTTGCTTGATGCTCATGACGATGGTGGTCATATCGGTTTCGGTCGTGATCAGAAGCGGCCAGAGATACTGGTTCCAGCCATAGATAAAGAGGATCACGAAGAGAGCCGCAATATTGGTTCGGCTGAGCGGGATCAGGATGTCCCAAAAGAACCGCAGCGGCCCAGCACCGTCGATGCGCGCGCTTTCCAGCATTTCATCCGGAATGGTCAAAAACACTTGGCGGAACATGAAGGTTGCAGTGGCCGATGCAATCAGCGGGATCGAAAGCCCCCAATAGCTGTTGAGCATGCCGAGATCCGCCACAACTTCGAACGTTGGCAGAATCCGCACTTCAACCGGCAGCATCAGGGTAATGAAGATCAGCCAGAAAAAACCCATGCGGAACGGAAATTTGAAATAGACAATGGCAAAGGCCGAAAGCAGCGAAATTGCAATTTTGCCGAAAGAGATCAGCAGCGCCATCATCAGTGAGTTCAAAAGCATCCGCCAGACAGGTGCGCTTTCAGTCCCCGACAGGCCGCCTCCAAAAAGGGTCTGTTTGAAGTTCTCCCAGAAATAGCCGCCGGGCAGCATCGGGATAGGCGCCTGTGTCATGCGAACAGGATCATGTGTCGATGCGACAAATGTAATCCAAATCGGAAGAGCGACAATAATGATGCCGAAGATCAGAACAGCGTGGCTGACCATATTGAGGATTGGACGGTTCTCGATCATCAGTATTCCACCTTTCTTTCAACATAGCGGAATTGGATGACAGTCATCGCAATGACGAGGATCATCAGGATCACAGACTGTGCCGCCGACCCACCAAGGTCGAGACCGACAAAGCCATCGTTGTAGACCTTGTAGACAAGGATCGTCGTCGCATTGGACGGACCACCCTGCGTGACCGCATGAATGATGCCGAACGTGTCAAAAAAGGCGTAGACCGCATTGATGACCAAAAGGAAAAAGGTTGTGGGCGACACCAACGGGAAAATGTGATCCCTGAAACGCCGTACCGGGCCCGCCCCGTCTATGGCGGCGGCCTCGATCAGCGAGCGAGGAATGGACTGCATCGCGGCAAGGTAGAACAAGAAGTTGTAAGCAATCTGCTTCCACGCGGCAGCAAAAATCACCAGCGCCATTGCTTGCGAACCGTTGAGATAGTGGTTCCAGTCGACGCCGACAAACTCCAGAATATATGGAAATATCCCAAGCGTTGGATTGAACATAAAGACCCAGAGCGCTCCGGCCAGAACAGGCGCTACGGCGTAAGGCCAGATGAGCAAAGTGCGATACGTTGTTGCACCTCGAACGATGCGGTCCGCAAACCCCGCCAAGATCAGCGCCGTGGACATCGACAAGACGGCAACACAGACTGAAAAGAATATCGTGCGCCCGAAGGTTCCAAGATATTGCTCATCACTGGCAAGGTAGGTGAAGTTTTCGAACCAGACAAATTCGGTCGAAGTGCCAAATGCGTCTTCGATCAAAAAGGACTGGTACACTGCCTGGCTGGCGGGCCAGACAAAGAACACTAGGGTAATGATCACCTGCGGTGCCACCAAAAGATAGGGCAGCAGTGACGTCGGAAAATGGACGCGCTTTAGCATTGGGGCATCACAATCTGATTAGAAGAACTGCAGCGAACCGGCAGCCCCGCGTACAGGACTGCCGGCGCGTGAGAGGTTAGTTTGCAGAGCGTTCGAACTTGCGCAGCAGGGCATTGCCGCGTTCAGCTGCATTGTTCAGCGCTTCTTCGGCAGAGATGTTGCCTGCCCACAGCGCTTCCATCTCTTCGTTGATCACGTCACGGATCTGAACGAAGTTTCCAAAGCGAAGACCGCGGGAATTTGCTGTCGGAGTATTGAGGCTCAACTGCTTGATCGCAGTATCAGTGCCAGGGTTTGTTTCATAGAAACCCTGTTCGGCGCTCAACTCAGCGGCGGCCGTGGTGATCGGAACATAGCCCGTCTCCTGGTGCCACCATGCCTGCACCTCGGGCGAGGATAGATAGGTCATGAACTTGGCAAGACCCTTGTATTCATCATCTTCGTGACCCTGAAGGGCCCAGAGGGTTGCACCCCCGATGATTGAATTCTGAGGCGCATCGGCCAGGGACGTGTCGAGCGGCAGCATAGTCTGAGCAAACTCAAATTCAGCCTGCGAGACCATTGAGCCATAGTAGGCAGATGAGTTCATCCACATACCGCATTCACCGTTGGTGAACATCGGAAGCGAGTCGCCACGACGACCACCATAAACAAAAAGCTTGTCTTCCTGCATGTCCGCAATTTCCTGCAGGCGCGCAGCTACTTGTTCGTTGTTGAACGTGAATTCGGTGTCAAACCCGGTAAAACCGTTCTCCTGCGTACCGAGTGGCAAATCGTGCCACGCCGAGAAGTTTTCGATCATTACCCAGCTTTGCCACCCAAACGAGAAACCGCAATCCATGCCATTGTCGACAAGGGCCTGCGCGGCGGCTTTCACCTCGTCCCATGTTTCAGGAACCTTGGCCCCGGCAGCTTCCAGCGCATCCGCATTATACCACAACACCGGGGTCGAGCTGTTGAATGGCATCGACAGTAGCTCGCCCTCAGGCGTCTGATAATAGGAAACCACAGCCGGCAGGTAGTCGGAACCGTCAAACGGCTCGCCGGCATCTGCCATCATCTGTTCGATCGGGTAAATTGCACCCTTGGCGGCCATCATCGTGGCTGTGCCCACTTCGAACACCTGAACCAGATGCGGCTGTTCACCCGCGCGGAACGCGGCGACGGCCGCAGTCATGGTTTCAGTGTAGTTGCCTTTGTAGGTCGGCACGACGACATACTCGTCCTGGCTCGCATTAAAGTCGGCCGCGATCTTATTGACGCGCTCGCCGTTCGTTCCGCCCATTGCGTGCCACCAGCTGATCTCGGTTTGAGCTGCTGCTGCGGTCGCGCAAACGGCGAGCACCGCAGTGCCCGTAAGAAGAGTCTTCGAAAGTGTCATCCCTTCCTCCCTGTTAGGATTTTTCCACTATGGCTCGCAGCATTTGGGAAAACAAAAAATAATTCAAGATAATTCGTTTTGACTTTGTTCATAACACATTATTATATTCCGGATAATGCGCGCCGGCGTTGCAAGCTGGAATGGAAGGCCTAAACCATTGAAGTTTCAACTCAGACAGCTGGAAGCATTTCGCGCTACCGCAGAAACCGGAAGTGTCACTAAGGCAGCTGAAAAGCTGGGCGTGTCACAACCCGCAGTCAGCCGTTTGCTGTCGGACTTTTCCGCTTCGGTCGGCTTCGAGCTTTTTACCCGCAGCCGCGGCGGCCTCGAACCAACCAGCGATTCGCGGTATCTGCTGGAAGAGGTTCGGCGCATCCTTGAACGGCTTGACCACCTTGATGATCTGCGGCGAGACCTTACCGAACGCAAACGCGGCCATATTCGCATCGCTTGCCTGCCCGGTTTTGCCACCAGCCACCTTCCGGGAGTGTTGGTGCGGTTTTTAAAGGCGAGGCCAGGTGTGACGGTGTCCTTAGAGCCCGACCGCCCGGAACGAATTCTGGAGTGGATTATCGGCGAACAATACGAATGTGGTCTCACTGACGGTTTTCTGGGCCACCCGGCGACACACAGTCAGGATCTTTTTGTCAAAGCGGTCTGCATCCTGCCCAAGGGTCATCCCCTTGGTGAAAAAAACGAAATATTGCCGAGCGATCTTGCGACTGAACGGATGATCCACACGCGGCGTGATAGCCAGTTTTACCAGCATCTTTCGCGCGCCTTTACGGAACACGGTGAAGAAATAAACAGCTTGGTCGAGGTCAGACAGTTCACCACTGCCTGTACGATGGTTAGCCAAGGCTTAGGGGCGGCCGTCGTCAGCTCCATTGATGCTGAGGCATTCCGCCCCTCTGGCATCGTCATCCGCCCATTTCGCCCGAAAATATTCCACCGCCTGTCAATCCTTCAACCCGCATCAGGCCCAAGCTCGCCCATTGTACTGGATTTCATTGACGAGTTCGTTGAGAGCCTTCAGCCATTCCTCGCCGAATAATCGCAGTGACCAAATATCGATGCGCCCAAAAGTTCGTCATTCTGTTTTTGGACATTGCTCAGAGACCACCTGGCTCAGAAGAACAGAACCGCGGGCGGATCGATCTTTTGAATGTTTAAAATCAATTGGGCAACGATGTTTTGCGCGGATGCGCGAACTCAACAAAACCCGCAACATGGGCCAAACGCTGCGCCCTAAGGAATGAATGCATGACCGACCTACCGCACACACCTTCTTTTGACCTCTCAGGCAAAAAGGTTTTGGTCACTGGCGCATCTTCAGGCATCGGACTAGGCTGTGCTGTGGCCGTCGCCGAAGCGGGCGCTGAAACATATTGTGCTGCACGTGGTGTGGATCGGCTGAATGATGCTGTCACCGCAATTCAAGGCGAGGGCTTTATCGCCATGGCCCTCCCATTGGATCAGGGAGACATCCCCACGCTTTCAGAAATTATGGCGGAACACGTGTTTGACATCGTCGTGAACTCGGCAGGTATCGCCCGACTCAGCGCTGCGGTCGAAACGACCGAAGCGGATTATCACGCTCTGATGCATGTGAACCTGCGGTCTGCATATTTCCTTTCTGCACATGCAGCCAAAGCAATGCTAAAGGCGGGCAAACCTGGTTCAATCATCCATATATCCAGTCAAATGGGCCACACAGGCGGCCCTGATCGGTCACTTTACTGCGCCGGCAAACATGGACTGGAAGGCATGATCAAGGCCATGTCCATCGAATGGGGCAAGCAGCGAATTCGGATCAACTCGATCTGCCCAACATTCATAAAGACTCCGTTCACACAGGCCACTCTTTCCGATCCGGAGCGGGTGGCTTGGATCATGAGTAAAATCAAGCTCGACCGCGTCGGCGAAGTCGAGGATATTATGGGCGCGGTGCAATACTTGGCATCGGACGCCTCCGCCATGGTAACTGGAACCTCTTTGTTCATCGACGGAGGTTGGACCGCAGGTTAAAGGGCGACAAGGTCACTTCACTTTCAGCCGGCTAATCTAACTGGTACTTTCTAATTGTTTGTGCATTATCCGAGACGCCCCAACCAAATAGGCCCGGCTTTGTTGCACAAACCGATCGCTGGATTCACTGTGTGAATCCAGCGTGATAGCCGGGTTTCATAAGCCGTTGGGTCCCTACGAAGTACAAGTTCAAGAACTGGTCGTCGTATAATGCAGCGCTGAAGCAACGTGGATCGTTGTCGATCTGGATTGATCCCGTGTTGGTGCGGGTGCCGCCACCGAGTCGTAAGCGCGATCGGCAACAGAATTTCAGCGACGCAGCCCTCCAGGCGTGCCTGACCTTGAAAGTTCTGTTCGGAATGCCGCTTCGCCAGACGACGGGTTCATCGAAAACCTGTTGCGTCTTGTAGGGCTGGAATGGTCGTCGCCCGATTAGTCCCGTGCGATAGATTGGGATCGCCCCCAAAGCCCGTGTTTCATCGCAACATAGCCACAGGCTTCGGCATCCGCAGCAAAAGAGGTGATCGAAGCCATTATCAGGACGTTACCTCTCTGATCGACAAGCGAAGGCATTGCCGAACGGGTAGTGACCATTGCAGTGTTCAGATGGGCCTGCGCAGCCTTCGCCCAATCCTCATCGGTAATATCTGTCAAGGTCCCAAATCCAAACCACCCGGCATTGCAGATCATCACGTTCAGCCCGACAAATTTGGTGCCGGACAAGTCGACTAGGTACTCCGCGTGATCAGCCGGGGATGCATCTCGAGCAACGGCAATGCCTCCACCCTGGTTGGCTATTGCCGCAAGGGGGCCAGCTCTGCGCCCGGTCAGGATCACCTTGCCATCTTCGGGCGCAACTCGACGGGCTGTCGCCGCTCCTATCCCTGTCCCTGCACCCGTAATGATCGCGGTCTTCCGATCAAACCGTGTCAGTGTCGGCCCTCCGATTTTGCCAAATATTCCTGCGCCAGCATTCTTGTCTTTTGAACAAAGCGCGCATTGCGGATTTCCGAGCTGTCTTCGTCCATGCGCTCAATGATCCACCCGACATAGGTCGCGGACCTGAGCACGATGAACAGATCCAGGGCCAAATGGTCGATTTCGCGGACCGAGAGGTACCCATCCAATAGCGCGGCTCGTAACTCTGGGTAATCGGGCTCGTCCAGGTTCTTGAAAAGGGTGGTTGCGAGGTCGAATAGTCGAAAACCAAAACCGCCATCGTCGAAGTCAATCAATTGCAACCGACCGTTGTCCACCAAAACATTCTCTCGGACCAGATCGGCGTGAATCAGACCAAAATCGAGGCTTCCATCGATCTGCTTAAGTTCGAGATCCAATTGCCGCCGCAACCGCTGAAACAATTCACGGTCCGCGTCGGACAATGTGGGGTTTTCCCAGAACCGCCCCCATAGCGGCGTCTCACCAAGCAACCCTGCCCGATCCCACGTGCATCGGGTAAACCCATCCGGAGGCTCCCACGCATCAGAAATCTCGTGCAAGCGAGCCATTTGTCGACCGATCTCACGGAAAAGGCCCGTGCGGTCTGATGCTTGCAAATCTTCACCGGTCTTGCCGATTGGGCTCCCTTCAAGCCAGCTCAGTATATCTACCTGCAAGTCTTCCACTATTTGAAGAAAGTCGCCGTTTTGCGAAAGGATCGGTATGGGCACATGCACACCGCCCTGAGCGACGACATCCATCCACTGTAGTTCCGATCGCAGCTCGGCATTGCTTCGATAACCTTTCCGGTGCAGGCGCAGCGCATAGGTGCCCGAACCTGTTTCAACCCGAAATACCTGATTTTCACGAGCCGCGATCAGTTGGTACGAGGCACCCTCCATGCCCCATAACACCAGTGCTTTTTCTACGGCAGCATTCATGAGTCTAATGGTGTGTTCGCCAGGACCTCGTCCAGCGTGTCAAATAATTGGTCTGCGTTTTCGATTGAAAACGGCATCGGCGGGCGGATTTTCAACGTGTTCTTGTAACGACCAAGTTTGGAGTGAACGATACCTCGCTGCCGCATCGCGTTAATAATCCGATCCGTAAACGCGCTGGCGGGTTTCTTGCTTTCACTGTCCGATACCATTTCAGCGCCGAAAATTAGGCCCGAGCCGCGCACATCACCGATGAATTCGTACTTCATTTTCAGCTTGGCCATTCTGTTTTGAGCATGATCGCCGACGGCTACAGCATTCGCTAGCAGGTTCCTTTCTTCGATTTCCTCCAATACAGCCATGGCCGCTGCGCAGGACACCGGGTTTCCCCCGAAAGTGTTGAAGTACCGGTACCCTGACCGAAACTTGGACAGTATTTCGGATCGGGTGACGACACCGCCAACCGGGTGTCCATTGGCCATTGGTTTTCCCAATGTCATGACATCCGGCACTACGCCCATTTTCTGATGCGCCCACATATGGGTGCCGATGCGGCCGAACCCCGATTGCACTTCGTCGCAGATCAACAGACCGCCGGCCTTTTGCACCACATCGGCGACTGGCTTCAGCCACCCGTCGGCGTGGTTGGGAAAACCTTCGTTTAGGAAGAAGGGGCAGACGATCAGCGCAGCAAACCCTGCTCCGGATTTTTCATGCTCGGCAATTTGTTCGCTTACGGTATCCGCGAATTTACGGCCGTCTGGGTCCGGAATGCGATAGCTATCCGGGGCGTCGACGAACCTGACAAACTGCTCCAGCCCGAAACCAACAGCAGGTACATTGGATTTACCGAGTTGGCTGACCAGCGCCGTATTGCCGTGATAGGTGGCATCGGTGGCGATGATACCGCGTTTACCGGTCATAGCTTCGGCCATACGCAAGGCTATATCGTTGGCCTCGGAACCGGTGCATGTCAGTATTGCTGTGTCGAGCGATGCGTCCATGGTCGACGTCAGTTTTTCGACATAGTCGAGAACACCATCATGCAAGTAGCGCGTATGAGTGTTCAGCGTACTGGCTTGACGGCATATCGCGTCGACTACTCGCGGGTTACAATGCCCGACATGCGGTACGTTGTTGTAGCAATCCAGATATTTGCGCCCGTCAGCGTCCCACAACCAAACACCTTCCCCCTTCACGATGTGAACAGGTTCGTCGTAAAAGGTCGACACATTTGGCCCGAGCAACCGTTTGCGGCGCTGCATTATTTCCGTCGATCTCATTGATAGTGCCATGCCGATTATCCTGGTTAAGTGTTGAATACACGCGGATTTAAGGTCGAAGTATTCCTTGGTCGCGTGCAGTGATTTGACGTGGCCAACGTCGTGTCATCCCTGTTGGCTCGAGTGTTCATAGTCCGGACCGAGTGGTTCGGGTTTGCGTTTGGCTATCTGTTCTCGGACCAAGGTGCGGACATGCAGTATCAGGATACCGATTATCATAACGAAAATGATTGCCGCGATCGGTCGGTTGATGAAATCGAGCGGCGCTTTGACTGCAGCCATAGCGCTGCGCAATTTCACTTCCATTATTCCGCCAAGAACCATGCCCAGAATGATCGGAACAATCGGTAGATTTAGTCGTTTCAGGATCAGGCCAAATACGCCGAAACCGGAAGCGACCGCGCAGTCGGTAATCGAATTGCGAAGTGAATAGACCCCGATGAAGGATAGCGTCAGGATCATGATCCCTAAGAATCGCGTCGGAATCTGTATGATCTTGAGGAGCAGGTTTGTTGAGAACAGCAGAAAGGTCAGCACGATCACATTCAACAGGATCAACGCCACATACAGCGCCATGACAAAGTCGAGCTGGTTTTCAAACAATTGTGGACCGGGGATCACGTTGTGAACATAGAAGACCGACAACATCATCGCGGTTAGCGCCTCGCCCGGTATGCCAAGCGCCAGTAAAGGTATCATCGCCGCACCCGGGACCGCGTTGTTGGCGGCCTCGGATGCGACAAGACCTTCGGGAGAGCCGTTACCGAAGGTATCCGGCGATTTCGAGCTTTTCTGCGCGTATGTGTAGGACAGAAACTGTGCCGTAAACTCTCCGACTCCGGGGATCATACCCATCAGTACACCGAGGGAAGAGGAGACGGTCGCGATGCGTTTGATCCCCAATAGCTCTTTAACCCCGGCAAAAATGTTTCCCTCGACATGCGTGTCTTCCGGCGCGTGATCCTTTTCGATCAGCAGTAAAAACGCCTGACTGATTGCGAACAATCCAAGCACCACAACGATCAGATCAAAACCGGAGGTCAACCAGCTTTGCTCGAACGTGAAACGGCGAGTGTATTTGACTGGTTCCAGTCCAACCGTGTTGAGAAAAATTCCCAAACAGGCCAGCATGCCCGCAGCAAACGTCTGCCCTCGATGAGCCACCACAACCAGAAGAATGCCCATGAAAGCGGCTAAAAATATCTCACGGCTGCCGAAATGCGGTGCGATCAACGCCAGCAAAGGTGACAGCACGATCAGGCAGACAACCGAGAAAATACCACCGAAGAAGGAGGCAGTGTAAGCCAGTGACAGAGCCCGATGGCCTTGCCCGCGTTTGGTCATGGGATAACCGTCATAGGTGGTCAGCGCGTTAACGGGTGTGCCCGGGGTGTTAATCAGGATTGCGGGGATAGCGCCGCCGTACATGGAACTACCATAAATCCCCAATAGTAGTGTTAGACCGACGATTGGTTCGAAGGCGAAGGTCGCTGGCAAAAGTATGGCTATGGCGACCGCAGGGCCGACACCCGGCAGCGCGCCGATTACGACCCCGCCGATAGACCCAATGATCAGTGCAACAATGACATCCCATTGGGCGAGAAGAGAAATTCCTGAAAAAAAGGCTTCCATTTCAGCCTCACAGATAGGTCAGCGCAAAGGCGCGGAACGCGTCAGGAAGAACTTCATAGATTTGTCCGGCTGGGATTTTGACCTGAAGAAAACCGCGAAAAAGAACGGCGACGCAAAACCCAAAGAGAACCGACAACCCCAACGCTTGTCTGGTGCGGAAACCAGAACGCAAAGCCAGGAAGAGCACAAATATCATGGTCGTTGGCAAATAGCCGCATAGCGGAACCAGCACGACGTAAACCAAAAAATAGAGAACATATTCAAATGATCGAAGCCAGAACACGACCTCTTTCCAGCGCCCCGGAATGCGTGGGGATACAAACGTACCCAGCGCATGAAAACCGCCAAAGATGACCATCCCCCAGACAGCGATGCTGGGCCACAAAGAGGGTTGAGCGAACCACTTTGTCCGCTTGACCCACTGGGTCTGTTCACTCAGCTGGGTTAGCAGGAACAGGGCAAGCAGCAAAAAGACAACGGCAAACACTTTGTCACCGGGACGTCGGTATCTTTGGAACAGATCCTGGAAAACCTTGATACGTGTCATGATGGCCTCTGGTTCTCGGAACGGAAGTTTCGACGCGGCTTTGCTGCGAGGGGCATCCAAGCCCCTCACTGTTCAGTCATCACTCGAGCAGGTCCCCAATCTCGCCATTGACCTTGATATCCGCTTCGATTTGCGCGGCAGACTCGGTTGCGTCTTTCCAGTAGATCAATACGCCGGTCTCCTGAGAAAGGTTCTGTGCGGCTTCCGTTTCCAGAGCAGTCTTGGCGGCTGCTTCAATTTTGGCGCGTACATCTTCTGGGGTTCCCTTGGGAACGAAGAGGCCATTCCAAAGCGAAAGCGGAAGCTCAGGAACGATTTCGCCAACAGTTCGCGTGTCTGGAGTGAGCGGTGTTCGATCTTGCCCGATGCTGGCAAGAATGGTCAGGTCATCAATGCACGGCAACAGCGTTTGGATAGTGGCGTTGACGACATCCACATCGCCCGATGCCAAAACATTGCAGTCAAGCAGATCAAAAGCAGCTTCGGATGCGAAATCCCAACCCGTTTTATTGGCCAGTGCGAATGTGACCTGAGTGGGTGCCAGGAATGATCCGTAATGCCCAAGCGCCACATCATTCTCTTTGCCGAAGGACGCCAGTTCCTCCCAACTACCATAGGGCTGGCTTTTCAGTGTGGCGATCACGAACGGATAAGTCATGAAGATGCCAATCGGTTCGAATGGATTTGGGTTCAGTTCCGGCACTCCAATCTCGGGACCAACAACAGGGACGTCGATCACAAAAGACCCAATCGTGTACCCGTTAGCAGGGGCGCCCGCGACCTCTACGGCGCCGGGAAATGGACCTCCGCCGCCACCGGGTTTGTTCACAACGGCGGCAGGCACGCCATACATCTCCTGAAAGGTGTCAGCGATTAGGCGGGTCAGCACATCTTCGAGGTCACCCGGCGGGAACGGCACGACAAATGAGACCGGTTTTTCAGGATACTCAGCGAATGCCGCTGATGTGCTTAGCAAGGCGGCTGTTACGGCAAGTTTGATTATCTTCGTCATGGTTTCCTCCCTGTAAACGAATAAGAATGTTGAGCGAGCTTCAACGTTTGCCGACAGGCACAACTCCCTCTTCGACCCACCTATCAAAGACCTCCAAAGCGGCTTCGCTGAATTCGGGATCATTGATGTGAGCATCCAGTTCCGTGGATTGAACCGTCGGCGCAATGCTGCTGCTTAGCTCGTTGGTGAATGCATCCAACCCTTCAGGATCATGACAATCTCCGCCGGGTCGGTCCCATTCTTCGATACCTGCGCGTGGGATGATAAGATGTGTTGGGGCGCTGCTTTCGCCCAGCCGTTTGTTCAGCTCGCGCGCGATCTCGCGACGTTCATCTGCGTTATAAAAGGTGTTTTTGACCAGTTTGTTATGCGTGTGAACCGGACGGCCTTCGAATTTCGCCGGGATATCCTGCCATCCCGCAAAGTCGATGAGATCCATGCAACCCGGCGCTACGATTTGCGGTATACCGGCGCGACCAACACCACGATGCCTGTCGCGTCCCGCATTCACAACGGACCCAGCAAGCAAGTTGCCAAGTTCACAACCTGCAAAATCCATTACGCAAACAAATCCCCTTTGCCCTGCAATCTGTTCAAACGCCATGCCGCCCATGCCCATCGCGTGGAAGACAGCGACTTCGTATCCGCGGTCCTCAAGCGCGGGTTTGAGGGTTTTGATGTAACTCAAGCAGGACGTTCCAAGTGATGTGATCCCGACCACAGGACGGCCGCTGACAGCGGGTTCGGCGGCGCGTGCGGCACCCAGTACCGCCCCTGCGGCTTGCGCCAGAGACGACTTGCAAATCGCGTTTAGGCCGTACAATCCCCCTGCCCACAAGATCATTTGAATATCGGGCGACAGCCGTTCTGCCGGGATCAAAGCCGAGAAGGACACAGTAGAAACGACGTATTTTGGAACCCCGATTGGCAAAGATTGACAAACGTCGAGCGCCAGGTCGGTTCCCATGGTGCCGCCCAAAATGATCACCCCATTAATACGGCTGTCGTCGTGCAGCTTGCGGGCGAGCTCACAAGCACCAGCCGACATGATATTCATCGCCACATGTTCGCTTCCGCTGTCGATGGCTGCCGGAATCGAGCTACCGCCCGCCTGTGCGACATCATGTTTCGAGAAATCGGTGGGTTGGATCGGGTCGCCCAATACGCTGACGTCCAAAGTCAAGACCGCACCGTCCAACGCTCGGATCTTGTTGGATATAAACTCCAATTCGTCATTTTTGGTATCAAAGGTCCCGATGACCAGAATGGTTTTATCCGCCATGTCTTCCTCCTCAATACCGTTCGGCTTAACCGCGCATCAAAGCGCCTTTTGGGTCGTAAAAAGGGGCCAGCTGAACCCGGATCGGATACATCATTCCGGCGATTTGCACCTCGAACTCACCTTCATCAATCCAGGATTTGCTAACACCTTCGTCGCGTTGAAGACTGGCCAACCCGACCATCGCCTCCAAGCGGAATCCCCAGTCGCCCGACGTGACATGGCCGACGATTTCCCCACCTTTCCAGATTGGTTCGTTGTGGATCAGGTAAGGGCCATTTTTAGCTCCAACGCCCTCAACGATGCAGGATACGGTGCGGGACTTTGTTGCGGGACCACCTGCTTTCTGTTCAGCAAGAATGGATTTGCCAAGAAAGCTGTCTCGTTTGTCCAAAGCCACCGCGAAACCGAGACCCGTTTCATAAGGTGTGTCATCTTCGGCTATGTCATGACCGAAATGGCGAAACCCTTTTTCCAATCTGCAGGCGTTCATGGCGAACATGCCCATATGGCGTAGACCATAGGGCAGACCGACTTGCATCAGCGCCTCGTAGACCCCGACAACGAATTCGGTGGGGATCATCAACTCATATCCCAGCTCACCCAGAAAAGACCGACGGATAGCCCAGCCGCGTGCATAGGCCATGTCAATTTCGCGGGCTGCGCCAAAAGGAAAGGCTTCGTTCGACAGATCATCGCCAGAAATAGCCGTCAAAATTGCCCGAGATTTGGGTCCGTGGATGGTGATCAACCCATATCCTGAGGTGGCATCGAAGATTTCGAACCGCCAGTCTGGGTCCGCGTGATCCCTGACCCAGCCCTGATCGCGCATCTGGCTGGGATGGCCAGTGATAACCATGAACCACTCGGGCGCGATGCGTGTGACGGTTACGTCTGCCTCGATTCCTCCACGCGCGTTCAAGAACTGAGTATAGACCGAAGTGCCGACGTCCACGTCCATTTCGGCTCCGCAGACCCGGTTAAGCGCCTGTACCGCGTCCGGCCCCTGCACTTGAATCTTGGAATACATCGACTGGTCAATCAAAACGGCAGCATCGCGTGCCGCCAGGCACTCGGCCCGCACGTGGGGGGACCAGTCTTTCCACCACAAGTTGGGTTCTTCGTTCCAGTCTTTCTGCGCAGGGTCAAAATACATTGGCATTTCCCAGCCAATCCGCTCGGCGAATGTTGCCCCGGCTTCTTTCAAACGATCATGAAGCGGGATCCGGCGCACGCCCCGTGCCGTGTGGATCTGACGTCCCACCCACGACACGCCGTAGTGGAAGCCAACCGATTCAGCGCTGCGGTCATGGTTGTATTTTGTGTTGCGTTGGAAAGGGTGGGCACGACGCGCTAGCATGGGACCCATACCGCGTGATGGCGCGCCATCCGTTAGCCACTCCGCCATCGTCAACCCGACACCACCCGAATTCAAGATCCCGTTCGAGTTCATACCGGTGGCAACATAAAGTCCGTCAATTTCACTGGTCGGGCCCAAATAAGGGCGCCCATCCGGAGTAAAGCTCTCCGGTCCATTGAAGAAGGTCTGAATGCCCATCTCGCCCAAAGCGGGCATACGTCCGAACATTTTCTCAAGGCAGGGTTCGACATGGTCCATGTCGAAGGGCAACTCATCGAACTCAAAATCGTCGGGAATACCTTCCCTGCCATAGGGTTTTCCGTGCTTTTCAAATGACCCAATCAAGAGTTTACCGGTATCCTCTTTCCAATAGGTCCGCTCTTCAGCGATGTTGAGGATCGGCTGCGTCTTTGGCAGGCCATCAATCGGTTCGGTGACAATATAGAAATGCTCGGTCGCATGCAGAGGCACCGTGACGCCGTGGGCTTTGGCGAAATGATGGCTCCACATGCCGCCCGCCAACAGCACTTTGCCGGTTGAGATCACGCCTTGATCGGTCTCAACGCCGGTGATTTTTCCCTTGCTGACGATCAGTTCATTGACCTTGGTATCCTCAAACACCTGTGCGCCCAGAGAACGCGCACCTTTTGTCATGGCCACGGTTACGTCCAATGGGTTCACCTGACCGTTGGACGGTACGAAGAAGGCCGATTTCACGTCCTCCGTTTCGATCCACGGCCACTTTTCATTCAATTCCCCAGGCGAAAGCATGAACGTTTCGATCCCCATTCGAAATGCGTGATCGTGGCTGCGTAGAAGCTGCTCATGCCGGACGCTGCCGAGTGCCAGATTGATCGTCCCGTTGGGCTTATAGCCTGTGGCTTGTCCAGTTTCCGTTTCCAGCTCTCGAAAAAGCCGAGCTGTGTATTTGCCCAATTCGGTTTGGGCCGTGCTATCGCGGAGTTGCCCAACGATCCCAGCCGCGTGCCATGTTGTTCCGCTGGCAATCTTCCGACGCTCTACGAGGACGGCCGCCACACCTCTCTTTGCCAGATGATAAAGCGTCGAAACACCAATGATGCCGCCGCCAATAATCACGACTGGGGCTTGTTCAGGAAGAGGGTGAGCCATCAAACATTCTTTCAGCCTGCATTGCAGGCGATCCGCAGGTTCAAACTGGGCGTGATGAGGTGCCTTTCGGCATAGGTTCATCAACTCAACTGCGTGTTTTGTGGCAGAGAGAATCGATATTTCATAATTTTTCGCACTCTTGGTGCGATTATAGCACCTATAAACCTAATGCCGCGAGCTAAGCAGGTGATCTGTGCAACGGTGCGCCGGTCAGAGCAGTCTCAAGCTTTTCGACAGCGGTTCTTAAAAGCGCGGCTAATTCTTCTCGGCGCGCGTCGTCCATGTTCAGGTCGGGGACAGCAATCGCAATGGTTCCTGCAGGGTCATTGCCATCGGTAAAAAATGGTATTGCTACGCTGGCCACACCTTCTTCGACAGTATTGCGGCTGAAAGCATAGCCCCGGTCACGGGTTTCCCCGATGAGTTCCATCAGTTTTGCCGGATCTGTGACGGTGAACCGCGTCAATTTTTCGCGCTCCAACTTCATCAGCCGCCTAAGGGTTTCTGCTGAACAGAAGGACATGAATGCAAGGCCAGAGGAGGAGGAATGGAACGGGTAAGATTCCGCTGGCCGCAAATTGATCACGTTGCCCCGCGAGGGCAGTGTGTATGAGGCGGTCGACATACCCGTCTCTCCTGGAATACCCACGTGAACGGTTTCATTTGCATGTGCGGAAAGCCATTGCGAGACAACTTGGGTTGCTTTGATCATTGGAACAGTGGCTTCTCTCAACCGCGCAAGCGACAGAAAGCCGTGTCCAAGCCGGTATTTCCGGTTTTCCGCGTTTTGCTCAATAAAACCATGCTTCGTGAGAGATAGCAGTAGCCTTCGGGTCACGGCCTTGTCCTCGCCAGTGGCGCGGGCAAGGTCATTCAGGCCGATTTCCAAAGATTCTAATGAAAACTGACGCAGTAGCACCATTGCCTTGTCCACAGTTTTCAATGCCCATCTCCTTGTTTTCCTTTGTGGGAGCAACACAGGACGCCTTCAAAAACGCGTCGCCCAATTCGAAGTCACAGCGTCCACATGCGATGCAAGCGACTCGAAGCATCTCATAAATCGCATCGTCGGTGCCATAATCGCACCACTGAAGCAATTAGCACAACAGGCGAATTCGGAGACAAGTTCACCAAATTACCCAAATACCTAGGAGGGTGGCTGCGGATCAAAGCGAAAGTGAGCTTGCACGGCAGGTTTGAGCCGATTGTTACAGTACCCAATTTCGATTTTGCGCACTTCACGGCCATTCATACAAGCTTCAGCATCTGGCGTTCAGGGCTCCAAGCGGTAGTTCGGCACAAGGCTCATGAAAGACTGGCTAGGGCTGAACTTACTAGTTGAGGTAGGGCGATCGACCATCGACCTTTTTACAAGTCAACGGGATTTGGGCAAGCCAACGCCCCTGAACGCCGGGGTGACGGCGTTGCCCTCGACCTCGTGCAAACCTAATAGACAATGTCGTGACTTCAGCTGCGCCTGCGGGTCGCACGATGAATGTCCTTTATGGCCTTCTCACCTTGGCGCTGCAAGGTTCCGCGCTTCCTTCTCATCTCCATTCTTTGGGGGTTGCGATGAGCCAGCAACCCTCTTATCGGATCGGCCTAAACTCTCCCATCGGTGCTGAAGTCAGACATCCTAGGGTTCGTTTTTCTTCTTTCGTTCCTGCAATTCAGCCAAAGCTGTCGCTTTCGGATCAAACGGCTGTCAGGGATCAATGCCACTGGGAAGGCTATTAATCCGGAACAGAGTCTCAAGATACTGAGATCGCCGTTGATAGCCAAAACGACCATCAAAAAACTGAGCGATCGTACCATCCGAGAACATTGAATAAAGCGCCATGTTGAAGCGTTCGGGAAAGTGATCGTGCCGGTGCGATAGCACCAACGCATAGGGTTCATAAGTCCCTTTTACAGATGGAGTTTCATCGGCTTCGCAGGCGACATCTTTGTCAGCCCTGTAGTTTGCCACTCGTGCTCGCACCAGATCGACATCGCCAAAATAACGGTAGATTCTCTTTGAACAAAAGGCTTCCGTGGCTTCGGTGTGAGAGTCGAACGGTTGAGGACAAATTCCAACAGAACTGGGCGCGCGTTTTGCGGCCTCGAGAATCGCAGCCTCTATGGTTGCGCCACGCACATACCCCCAGATTTCGAACTGAGGCTTCTCAGGCACGGGCTCCGGCCAAATTACGGGCGGCCATTTCTGCGGTGTCGTATCGTCTTCGCTCGTGGCTATTGTAGATCCATCGGCCTCAAGCGCTTTAATGATATCGACACATGCCTGCTTCCAGTCGATCTTTGCCGGTTTTTTGGTGTCTCGCAGGCTTGGCGGAACGATCCAGTCGAAGCGTTTTCGCTCGACCTTTCCCGGGCAAAAGACCGCATGAATTTGGTCACTTTCGTCGCAATGTGCCGCAAGTTCCTTTTCCAGGTTTTTACGAAAAATCGATCGTTCAATAACTTGTTGGATGTAGGATCCGTTCGCCAGGAAGAGGATGGGGGAAAACACAAAGTCCGACGCATTGACTGTTGCAGAGGGTTCTTTGTTTACTCCAGCGGAATTTGAATCTCCTTCAGCAAAAGTTCGCATGCGGTTAAGCGTAATCGTAGTTGGATCACAAAGCAGATCAACCGTGCGCTCTCTTTCCGGTTTACACCGCTGCCCATCTTTGAGGTCATCAACGCAATAGGCCCCTTTTCCCAGCAAGGCAGTGCGCTGACGCGCGTCGATTAGGGCGGGTTCAAACATATAGCCTGCCCTCGCTAAGGCTGCTGTACATATGTCCCAGAAAAATCCACTGAATTCCTCGGTTTCGTCATTGCGCCAAACGAACGGGGGTACGTCAGCGCGTATACCCATTGTGATCGTCGCCCAGCGATGATCCTGCTCCTGCGTTGCGGCAAATCCTGGAAGGCACATCAGAACTGCAGCCAGCGTAAGGGTACACGATCTCATTAGGCTGGCCTCGATGTTATGCCCTGATCCGCTTCTGCATTGCCCTCTGCTGGTTTGCGGAAAGCACGCTTTGTCAGAACCTCGGAAAGGCAAAACATAATCAAAGAGGTCAAAAGCACGGCGTTAAGCACCGCCCAAATCAACAGACCAGTATCGATGGCGTCAAACTTTCGATCACCTGCTGCGGCAAGAAATGTCAAATACCGAGTCAAGATTGTTGTGAAGAACATAACCAACGCGCCGAACCCGGCCCATTTAAGGCTGTCTCGCCAGGAAAGACTGTCCCACAGCGCTTTGTTTGTTTTCAGTTGTTTGGCATATGGTACGTTATTGTATTCCGGTCTGCCAAACCTCCCTGCATCGCGCCAAAGCCTCTCGCGGGCATCCAGCACCAAAAGCACCAACAACGCCAATACAGCACCACGCAGTGCAATCGGGCCATTATACTCGAACCTGGCTTTGACAGAGTTTAAGAACGCTTCTAACGTCCTTTCGCTTGGGGGCAGGTCCATAAAGCCTGATTGCCACATCTGAATTGCAATGATTAATGTCGTGGAAATCACCCAAGCAATAAGCACGACCATGATCGCTTGCGGTACCCAGCGGGTCCAATGAGAGGGATAGCGCAGATTCTCCCATTGCCGTTGACCATCCTCACCGACATTTGTCATTCGAACCCACCGCAAAGTGATAGCTGCAACCGTTGCAACGCAAGAGGTATTCAACGCGGTAATCATGTAAATCTGAAGCCGTTGATATGGGTCGCTTTGTGTTATGCCACGGGACAGGTTGTGTTCTGCGGCGCCAGGCCAGAGCAATGACCAGAGCGCTACCCATCCCACGATGAGTGACAATGTCCAGATCAATGTCAGATTCGACCCGCGCCGCTGCATCATCGGTTCAGTTTTGTTAATGTAGAGAACATTGATAAATTTTTTCAGTCGGTCGCGTGCGCGACGCTGGGCGTTTGTCGGCGCCGATTGGTCGCTGAAAGGTTGAATGATGTCCTGCTCGTCATAAAGCGCGATCAGCACACAAAAGTCAGCCGCAAGCGCATCGGCGTCGGCCGCCAGCAATTCCCATTCTTCATGAGAGAGATTGTCGGAACTTGCTGTGCGAAGAAACTCCGTTTTACGTCGCCGCAACTCGGCCTCGACTTCCTCGAAACGCAATTTGTCACCGGTGCCAGGGACGCGCAATTTTCCGTCCAAAAACCAGGCGGACGCCACCAGAATAACTTCAATATCAAGCGAGAAGTCCTCGACCAGCCTTCCGAGATGCGGCTCGGCACGCTCTCGCAGTTCTTTCACGCGTTCGATATCTGAAGCATAGATCAGGTAGTCCTCAGTCGATCCGGTCCTGTCACCGGTTCGTTCAGACGAAAACCGCAGCGCCCGGGCATTCGACCGAAGCGCATCTGCCGCCTCAATTGCCCATGTTGGAATACCTGCAACACGATGCGCAAACATGCGCAACCAGGCATCAACGCGTACCAGAGGCTTGATGGCTGGCGCGAGACCGACAAACACCAGAGCAAGCCCCAAAGACACTTCCGCATCTATGCTGATGTCCTTGCTGGTCGGACTGGTTACAACGACCTTCGATGGCTTCAATCCTTCGGTCCAGAACTCGGCAGGTGATTTGTTCAAAGGAGAAAACCCAGTTGTCACAGGAGAGGTCTCAACCGCCGCAGCTTGTGCTGCGGTCGCCTGGTTCGCGTCAGGAAGTGCCGCGGCACCAACACTAGGCAAAAGAGATTGACCGCCGATCAGTGGCAAAAGAACCTCTGAATAAGCACATAATATGAGGTACAGCAACAACAGCGATAGAGTGTATATCGTATAGGCGTATGTCACTTGCCGACGCGCGCGCAGCTTGTCGGGGGTCAGGAAGGATACAAGCCTTTCGAGTCTTCGGCTTGTCTCATACGAAATCCGGTTGAAGCGCTCGTACGAGAACGCCACGATGATGAACATGCCGAAAAACAGTGCGGCGATGTTCGACATGCCGCCAGCTGTGAGTTCCATTTTTGTTCGAAGTCAGCGGCAGCTTTGAACAGAAGGGTCGCACCCTCCTTGAGCAATGCTGGCGACTGGCGCGCTAACAAAGAGAACTGCTGTGATAGTGACAATTACAAACTTCAAGATTCAAGCCCTCTCAGTTCAATACGATTCTTTAACCAATGGTATAAATTAACATAAGCAGCCGAATTTTCAAAATTCGGCGAAAATGGTGCTGTCAGACGAATTCGAACCAGTCTCAGTTTGCCGCGAAAACCGCGAACCTATCCGGAACAAAGTCGACGCCACTCGGTGAGAGCGGTGGAGCGCGCCTGCTTGAAGGTACGGAATGTCAAAGCTGTTCTGTGAACGGACAGGGGCATACTTCGCCAAACATCACGGACTGTCGGTCATCTGCTTGCGCATCGGCTGGACGCAATGGACTCATGGCAACCAACCCGGCACACACATGGCGATGGGCCGGTGGGGTCAGGAAATGTGGTTGAGTGATCGGGACTTTCTAAGCGGAATGCGCGCCGCAATAGACGCCAAGGGTATTTCCTTCGCAGCCCTGAACCTAATGTCAGATAACCCGGGGATGCGCTGGAATATCACCGAAACACGGCAAGCGATTGGCTACTCTCCAATGGATGGAAGCCCCGCGAAAATAACAGTGGGCATTTCCTTGAGATCCATTCTGCAGCGGCTGTTTACAGTCCGACTCCCCAGCTATTTCACGACACGTTTTCCGGATTGGTAGAATATAAGGCCCGGACATTGTTGCGTCTCGCAATCAGTTTCCGAAACTTAGCTTTGAAGTAAGCGCTGAAATAGTCTTCCGAGTTCGCCACGTGGCAGATCAGCAGGAACAGGCGGCTTCGCCGTCTGATCTGCAAATCAGCCCTGATTTCCGGGACGGAAGTCAGATCAAACGAAACAGTCTGCGGGAATACGAAAAGGGGGGGTGTTGGGTCAGATTGTGACGCAAAGGTCAAATTCGTCTGACGTCCAACAGGAAATGTGGAACGTCACTGATCTTTGACTCAATCAAATGCCAAAACCTCAATAAATCGGTCAATCACGTCATTCAATTCTGACCCAAATGTCAAGCATTTCTGACCCAATACCGGTAGCCGCCATTCATTGACGCAGCGGCCTAGGTCGGTTGAGAGCCCTAAGTTCAAATTTCCGCACCGTGCATCAATGCCGGAAGTGCAGACGAAAGCTGCCGTCGAGTGTTCTGTGTAGAAAGCTGACTTTTCAAACCTCGGCGGACGATCATAGCAAACGTTTGCTAAGACCATTTGGAGCAGCCTCTATGAGGAACTGGCTGGACAGGCTATTGATCATGATTTGATGCTCTGCCGTAATCTCGCGTCCGTTGCTGGTCGCTTTGATTGCGAAGAAAGGCGATGGTCACTGTCCCGAATAAGTTTTCGCGATACTGCAAAGCAGATCAACATGTTGATCCAACCAATCTTCGTTCAGCGCTTCGTGACGTATAAGCTTGCGGAAATAAGGTGCCGAGACTGCTAGTTCTATAAGCTGTTCAACCGGAACATCCGCGGCGATCTCACCGCGGTCTATTGCGGCTGCAAATACTGCATCAACACTTGCGAACCTGTCTTTCATGAATTCCGTTATCACTAACCTTGCTTCTTCGTCGGTGGACGCAGCAGCGACAACCTGAGGCGCGATTTGGCCCCACGGTGTGTCATTCAAGGCTCCCATCAGTACACCGAGTAACCAGCGCAGGTCAGATCGTAGCGGGCCATCGGTTTTGGGCGGTATGTTTGGCGGGGTTGCGATGCGCCGGAATGCTGCATCACGCAGACTGCGCGCATCTGGCCAGTGCCTGTAAAGTGTACTGCGCGAAATGCCCGTTGCCTTTGAAACTGCGCCATGAGTTACGTGCAGCACGCCTTCATCCATCAGTATCTTTTGCGCAGCATCAAGCGCAGTCTGTCGTGTGGCGATCAGCCTGGGATCTTCTTTCAATCACTCCTCCTATAGAACATTTTGTTGCATAGTAGAACATTTTGTCCTAAAAGTATTGTCAGCCAAAACCTAAATCCCAAAACTCAATTCCACAAACACGTCTTGTCAAAATGGGAGCGTATCAATGTTCAAAGTGGCAGCAACCCCGCTGGCGGTACTCTTATCGATGGGCGCGACAACCGCATTGTCCGAGAGTGGCACCTACGAGCTGGATCCTGGGCACAGCCAGGTATTGTTCAGCTACGACCACATCGGGTTCTCAGAAACGTTTGGAATGTTCTCAGGTTTTAGCGGCGAGATAGAGTTCAGCGAAGATGATCCGTCTGCGTCATCTGTCACGGTGTCTATGCCTGTAAAATCCATGATCACGGGCTGGGATGCCCGTCTGCAACACTTCATGTCCGATGACTTTTTCAGCGCGAGTGACGGTGATGTGGTCACATTCGCCTCAACCATCATTGAAGTGACCGGGGACAATACCGCAAATATTTCTGGCGACCTGACCATGAATGGCGTCACCAAACCTGTTGTTCTGGAAACAACGCTCAACAAGTCTGCGCCTTACCCTTTTGGTGAAAAGGAAGGCACGCCGACCTTGGGGCTGGCAGCCACGGCGACCATCGTGCGGTCTGAATTCGGACTTGGGGCTTTTGCACCTGCGGTGAGCGACGAGATAGAGCTCTTGATCAATATCGAAGCTTTAAAGGCTGAATGATGCGGTGCAAGGGAGCTGATGCTGCGCCGAGCTCTCTCTCTTAACTTTTGACGGGCTGACAACAAAATGAATGTATTCCTGAGACAACTGGCGGTTGCTACGACAGCAGTAGCATTGACGTGCCCCTTGGCATTCGCACAAGAGCGCTCCTTACCAGAGCGCACCTCACCCCGTCCTGATACGACAAGCGGCGTACCGCATACTCAGATCGGTGTCGAAATTAATGCCGAAATGGCCCAGCTATTGCTGGAGCGTGTTGCGCAATTCCCGGGGGTCACACTTGGTCCAACACGCATATCGCTTCCTGGCGCAATTGGTTTTCAGCTTGATCCCGATATGCTGCTGTCTCAACCGAGCTCTATCGTCGGTGGGTTTGAATTTGCGCATATGCATCCTGATGGCAGCTTGCATGCTTCGCTGCATCCGGCAATGGCGCGACGGGCGATTGAGGCTGGCTGGGCCGTAGCTCACCCTTGGGCCAATCAACGTCCCGGATGGAGTGGCTTTGTCATGATATATACTCCGACTACACCAGAAGAGCTGGATGTCGTCATTGATCTGGTGGAAAGTTCGTACACCTTCATCACCGGCAAAACCTTGGGCTAAGCTCGAATTACGCGAAAGTGTGCGGTGACGCTTGTTTCCTGTCAGAGAGCAGTTTCAGCCACCTTGTTTCTCGCGGTCAATTTTTTCTCAAATTGTCGCCATGGCGAAGCGCTCGATACCTTCAAGCCTTTCACACCAATGGTAGCTGCCGTCCGCTTGTTGGATTTTGCAGAGCTCAGATTCGAATGTCCGCTTTGGGCTTATTTTGTTGAAAAACTCATCCTTGATCGCCGCATGAACTGCTGATTCAATTCTTCCAATGGGCTGGAGGATTGGCGATGATGGGACCGAG
>NZ_JBQFXD010000015.1:0-111921 GCF_056540665.1 Ruegeria sp. AM4
GTCCCATCATCGCCAATCCTCCAGCCCATTGGAAGAATTGAATCAGCAGTTCATGCGGCGATCAAGGATGAGTTTTTCAACAAAATAAGCCATTCTGTTAAAAACAACCTGTCACTGGCGCAGAATGCGATGATCTGAACACGGTGCAAACGCCTTTCTGATCAGGCTTTTCGCGTTTGCTGCGGTGCAGGAAGGCTTTGGCCGAGATATTGTTACCGGGCGGCGACCGTTCAAAAGTGCACTTCATCCGGAAACCCAAGAATACCCGTGTCTCTTTCTCCGACTCGACTCCGTAAAGGCAGAGACTTATAAAGAACAAATCAGGAACATTTGGTGTCTGGCATGTTCGATGGGATACAGCGTCGCGTCGTTTCCTTGTGGTTTCCCCGTCTCGCCAGTGACCGGGTTCTTCGGCGATGCCCGGTGGATGGGCCGTTTGCGCTGACGCTGAACCAGAAAAATGCCAATCGCCTTTATTGCCTCAATACCGACGCGCTGCAGCAGGGTCTGCATCACGGCATGTCTTATGCGGATGCCCGCGCCTTTTGTCCAAACCTGCAAAGCCGTGTGGCAGAGCCGGAACTGGACCAGCGGTTCCTGCACCTTCTGTGCCGATGGGCCACCCGCTATTGCCCCTGGGTCGGGCTGGAAGGAGAAGACGGGTTGGTGATGGACATTACCGGGTCGGCGCATCTTTTTGGCGGGGAAGAGGCGATGCTGGCGGATATGCGCAGCCGTCTGATGCGCGCCGGGCTATCGGTTCAGATTGGTCTGGCGGATACGCGCGGGGCGGCCTGGGCCTTGGCGCATTATGATGAGGGAATTGCCCCAAGCGGCAAGATGCTGGCCACGTTAAGCGCCTTGCCTGCCGCCGCTTTGCGCATTGACGAACAGATGTCGATCGCGTTGCAACGGCTTGGGCTGCGCAGCATTGGCGATCTGGCGCAGGCAGCGCGCGGGCCGCTGAACCGCCGCTTTGGACCCGTGCTGTTGCGGCGGCTGGATCAGGCTCTGGGCGCGCAGCCGGAAGAGATTTCTCCGCATCGTACCCCACCACATTATGCGGTGCGGATGACCTTGCCCGACCCGATCGGCCTGCTGTCAGACGTAATGGCAGGGACCGAGCGGTTGCTGATCCAACTCTGCGCAAAACTGAAAGCACAGGACATGGGTGCGCGGCGTCTCTGCCTGTCTCTGCGCCGGGTCGATCAGGATCAGCAACAGGTTGAGCTGCGTCTGGCCCGTCCGCTGCGCGACCCCCACCGCATTCTGCCGCTCTTTGAACGCGGATTGGCCGAGATCGATGCGGGGTTTGGCATTGACATGCTGAGGCTTGAGGCCACCCAGGTGGAAGCCCTGCCCGTGCAACAGATCAGCCATGTCTCGGATGGCGGCAAAGACAAGCTGGACGATCTGATCTCGCGGCTGGGCACACGGATTGGCCTGGAAAACATCCAACGGTTTCTGCCCGCCGACAGCCATATTCCCGAGCGTAGTTTTATCATTGCGCCTGCGGCCTATTCAGAACCTGCCAGCAGTTGGGCCTGCGTCCAGCCGCGCCCGATCTGCCTTTTTCCCGCCGAACCAGTTTCGGGACAAGGGGCCCGCCCGCCAAGACATTTTCGCTGGCGGCGCATGCCGTTGACCACCACCCGCGCCACAGGCCCCGAACGCATTGCCCCTGAATGGTGGCTGGATGACGAGAACTGGCGCTCGGGTCTTCGCGATTACTGGCGCGTGGAAACCACGCAAGGGCGGCGTTTGTGGTTGTTTTACACACCGCAAAACCCGGGCTGGTTCGTGCAGGGGGAATTCGCATGACCGACGTCAACCAGCCCCATCGCCTGGCCGAGGCCGCTCGGCGTGATGTGCTGGACAGTCGCGCGCAGCGGCAAAGCTATGCCGAATTATGCGTCACCACGAACTTCACCTTTCTGACCGGCGCCTCGCATCCCGAAGAGTTGGTGGTGCGCGCCGCAGAATTGGGCCTGTCCGCGCTGGCAATTACCGATCGGAACTCGCTGGCGGGTGTCGTGCGCGCCTGGAGCGCCTTGAAGCAGCTCAAACAGGACACACAGGACACCCTGCAAATCCGCTCTCACCAACGGGTGGACTCATCCTCTCGGCAAGAGGTTGGAAACAGCACCCCAATTGACAGGCCGCCCCTAACAAAGTTTCCAAAACTTATCGTGGGGTGCCGATTGGTGTTGCAGGACAGCGCGGTTGAATGGGTTGCGCTGCCGCATGACCGGGCTGCCTATCAACGACTGACGCGCCTGCTGACTGTCGGCAAGCGGCGCGCAGAAAAAGGGCAATGCATTCTATACCCCAAGGATATGATTTCGGCCTGCAAAGGCATGAGCTTGATCGCCTTGCCTCAGGCGGGGCTGGACGAAGCGATCCGGGACATTCGATTACTCGCACGCCATTTCCCCAATCACGTCTTTCTGGGAACGGCCCCACGCTATGACGGCGGTGATCAAGCCTATTTGGCGGCCTGCGCCCGGGCCGCGCAACGGGCATCAACCCCGATGGTGGCAGTGGGCGACGTTCTGATGCACCGCGCCAATCGGCGGCAGCTTGCGGATGTGCTGACCTGCATGCGCGAACATATCACCATTGATGAGATCGGCACCCGTGCCCTGCCCAATGGCGAGCGCCGTCTGAAAGCGGGGGCCGATATGGCGCGTGTTTTCCGGGATCATCCGGCCGCGTTGCGGCGCACATTGGAGATCGCTGACAAATGCAGCTTCGACCTGAGCGAATTGTCCTATGAATACCCGCATGAGGAAACCGATGGCGAAGCGCCCCAAGAACGCCTGGAGCGCCTGGCAAAAGAGGGTTTGAAGCGCCGATACCCTGATGGCCCATCGGAACGGGCGATCCAGCTCATGCACAAAGAGTTGGCGGTCGTCAAAGAGCTTGAGTTCCCGGCCTATTTCCTGACCGTTCATGACATTGTGCAATTTGCCAAATCAAAAGGCATCTTGTGTCAGGGTCGCGGCTCTGCGGCCAATTCCATCCTGTGCTACCTTTTGGGCATCACAGATGTAAGCCCCGATCTGATCGCGATGGTCTTTGAACGGTTCGTGTCCAAATATCGGGGCGAGCCGCCCGATATCGACGTGGATTTCGAACATGAACGCCGCGAAGAGGTGATCCAGTGGATTTATGAGAAATACGGCCGTCACCGTGCCGGGCTCTGCGCGACTGTGATCCATTTCCGCACACGCGCCGCCATTCGAGAGGTGGGCAAAGTCATGGGGCTCAGCCAGGATGTGACCGCAGGGCTGACGGGTCAAATCTGGGGTATGAGCAATGGCGGAGTGGACATGGACCGGATCCGCGAGATGGGCCTTGATCCACAAGACCGCCGCCTGATGCAGACGATCCGCCTGATTGGCGAGATTATCGGCTTTCCCCGCCACCTGTCCCAACATGTTGGTGGTTTTGTCATCACCCGCGGGCGGCTGGACGAACTGGCCCCGATCGAAAACGCGGCGATGGAAGACCGCACTGTGATCTGCTGGGATAAAGATGACATCGATGCGCTGCGCATCCTGAAAGTGGATGTGCTGGGGCTGGGGATGCTCAGCTGTCTTCGGAAATCCTTTGAGTTGATGCAGCAGCACAACAACATCAGCCACAGCATCGCCTCTATCCCACAACAGGATGAGCCCACCTATGACATGCTGTGTCGTGCCGATGCCGTTGGCGTCTTTCAGGTCGAAAGCCGGGCGCAAATGAACTTTCTGCCCCGAATGCGGCCGCGCGAATTTTATGATCTGGTCATCGAGGTCGCCATTGTCCGCCCCGGCCCCATTCAGGGGGATATGGTGCAGCCCTATATCCGCCGCCGAAACGGGTTGGAAAAGCCCGAGCCCTTTGGCCCGGAACTGGAACAGGTGACCAAGCGCACACTGGGTGTTCCGCTTTTTCAGGAACAGGCGCTGCAGATCGCTGTCGTGGGCGCCGGGTTTTCCGCCGAAGAGGCCGATCATTTACGCCGCTCACTCGCAACGTTCCGGCGCATGGGCACAATTGGTAAATACCGGGACAAGTTCATCGCCGGTATGTTGAAGAACGGTTATTCTCAGGGCGTGGCCGAACGCTGCTTTGGTCAGATCGAAGGCTTTGCCGATTATGGCTTTCCCGAAAGCCACGCCGCGGCCTTTGCCATGCTGGCCTATGTGTCGGCCTGGCTGAAATGCCACCACCCGGCGATTTTTGCCTGCGCTTTGCTGAATTCCCAGCCGATGGGGTTTTATGCCCCGGCGCAAATTGTGCGTGATGTCCGCGAACACGGCGTGGAAACCCGTCCGATCTGTGTGAACCATTCCGATTGGGACAACACGCTGGAACGCCGCCCTGACGGGGCCTTGGCCCTTCGGCTTGGGTTCCGTCAGATCAAAGGGCTCAAGGAAGAGGACGCAAGGTGGATTGTCGCCGCCCGGGGCAATGGTTACCCCGACCCCGAGGCGCTGTGGCTTCGGGCCGGTGCCCGACCGGATGTGTTGGTGCGGCTTGCCGAAGCGGACACGTTTTCCGACATGGGCCTGACGCGGCGTGATGCGCTTTGGAAAGTCAAAGCCATTCAAAGCACCAAACCGCTGCCCTTGTTTGATGACCCCATCGATGGCGAAATTATCAATGAGCCAGATGTTCTGCTGCCCAATATGCAATTGGGCGAAGAGGTCGTGGAAGACTATGTCTCTACCCGACTGACCCTGCGCGCCCACCCGATGGAGCTTTTGCGCCCCATGATCCCCGGGCTTGTGACGCACGCGTCTTTGCCAGAGATCCCCCTGGGCCGTTACAGTGTCTGTGGCCTTGTCATCACCCGGCAACGCCCGGGCACGGCATCAGGCGTGATCTTCCTGACGCTTGAAGATGAAACCGGCGTCAGCAATGTGGTCGTCTGGCCCAAGGTCTATGAGCGTTTCCGGCGTACCGTCATGGGCGGACGGCTGCTCCGCGTTACAGGTTACCTACAGCGCGAAGGGATTGTCGTGCATCTGATCGCGCAGGATGTGCAAGACCTGTCACATAAACTGTCCGAATTGGGCCACCCACAACCCGAAGCGCTGACCACCGAAGGTCCCCGGACAGATGATACCCCCAAAAATACCCGCTACCCCGCCCGCGCAATGCACCCTCGCGACCAGGCTAAGCGGCTGTTCCCCAGCCGGGACTTTCACTAAAGCGAACGCACAGGGCTGGCTTGGGAAAGGTCCGGCGCAATCCGTATGGTTTCAGCCAGCTTCAGCGGTTGTGATGCCCGTCCGTTTGCAATGAGGGCCGCAGGAACGCTTGTCGCCGCCGCCATTGCGTGCGGCAATGGAATACCCGCCTGAGTCGTCAGCACGCGAACAGCCGTGGTGAGATCCAGGTCAGCGCCAGCCAGAGTGCCGTCCTCTAGATTCAACCTGCCGTCCTTGCGGCGGATGACGCGACCTTCCAGCGTGAACTCTGACAGCGACGTGCCCGCCACCGCCATTGCGTCACTGACCAGGAACAACTTCCCGGGACCGCGTTTGGCATCCCACGCGGCACGCAGCGTTGCCGGATGTACGTGAACGGCATCTGCGATCAATCCCGCCGACATCTCACCGCAGGCCAGCGTAGCGCCGACCAAACCGGGCTCTCGGCTGCCAAGTTGGCTCATGGCATTGAACAGATGCGTGGCGCAGCGCGCACCGGCACCAGCATAGTCCATGCAGGTTTCAAATGGTGCATCTGTATGGCCCAATGAGACAATCACACCGGCCTGCGTCAGAGCCTCAACCTGCGCCAGCGTCGTGCTCTCGGGCGCCAGTGTGACCATAAGGACCGGCAGGCGCGCCGCAGCCTCGATCATCGCATCCAGATCGGCCTGTAGCATCGGGCGGATCAAGGTGGCGTCGTGCGCACCCTTGCGCCGCTCGGACAGGTGCGGCCCTTCCAGATGCAGCCCTGCAACGCCGGGGACATTCTGATCAACGGCCGTGATGGCGGCGGCAATGGCGGCACGCGTTTTCTCGGGTGTGTCCGTTATCAGCGTCGGCAGGATGCGGGTAGCGCCTAAATCCCGATGGGCCGCAGCGATCCGCGCCAGCGTTTCGGCAGATGGGTCGTCATTGAACATGACCCCACCACCCCCGTTCACCTGCAGATCGACATAGCCCGGGCTGAGAATGTCACCGGCCAGATCTTCGACCCGGTCCTCTGCGGGTATCTGGGTGTCTGGGATGACAGCATCCAACAGACCGTTCCTGAAGCGCGCGGCATGACCTTCATGCAATGTGTTGCCATCAAAGATCAGGCCGCCAGCAAATGTCACCTGTGGGATGCTCATACCGTTTCAGTCACTTTTTTTAGGTGGCGCGGGGTGTCTGGATCGATACCGCGTTGCGCGGCAACATATTCGACCATCCCGTAAAACGAGGCGATTGTTGGTATCGGATCCGTCATCCAGTGAGAAGTTCGAACATGCGGCAGCACCGTCGCCTGCTTTACGCGGCTGGTCGTGGCGAAGACTTCGGCCCCTTTCAAGGCCAACTGATCGGCGACATCGGCCATATTGGCCTCGGCCGCATCGCCCGACGACAGCGCCAGGACCGGGAACCCGTGATCAACGATAGAAACCGGTCCGTGAAGAACCTCGGCCGCTGAATAGCTTTCGGCGTGAATCTGGCAGGTTTCCTTGAACTTCAGCGCCGCTTCGTTCGAGATCGCAAAAGACGTGCCGCGCCCCAGCGTGAACAACGAGCTTCCGTCAACAGCATTTGCCACGACGCTCCAGTCACAGGCAATGGCCGCGGACAGGCTGTCCGGAAGCCCATGGATCGCCCGCAGCAATTGGTCATCGCCCTTCACACGCGCGATCAACCAAAGACCTGTGACCAGTGAGGTCACAAATGTCTTGGTGGCTGCCACGCTCAACTCGGGTCCGGCATGGATCGGCAAAGTCGCGGTCGCCGCTTCGGTAAGCGCCGAGGCGGTGTTGTTGGTGATGGCGACCGAATAGGCCCCGCCTGCGGTCAGCGACTGCGTCAGTTGAACAATGTCCGGGCTTTGGCCCGACTGCGAAACCGATATGCACACCGCACCGTCGCACCGCATATCGACACCGTAGATCGACTTGACCGATGGTCCGACCGACGCCATTGGCAGGCCGAGCAACAGCTCGGAGGCATATTTCAGAAAACTACAGGCGTGATCCGAAGATCCACGCGCCACCGAGATCAGAAAACGCGGATCGCGGGCACGAATTTCATCGGCCGCCTTTGCAATCAGATCCGCGCCTTCCGTCAGCAGACGATCCACGGCGTCGGGTATCTCATTGATTTCCAGCCGCATTTGAGTGGTTTTGTCAGACATTTTCCCAGGCTTTCAAGTTGACAGGCGCAGCTCTGCCACGAAATCGTAGGCATCGCCGTGATAGATCGACCGGGTCAATTCGGCGACCCGGCCACTTTCCAGATAAGAGGTCCGTTGGATCCGCAGCCCGGCCGTACCTTCTGCGACATCCAGAAGTTCAGCTTCGGGCGCTTCAAGATTGATGGCCGAGATCTTTTGAATCGCGCGAACGGGCCGAAAACCGGATTGATCGAGAACCGCATAAAGCGACCCGGTCACTTCGGTCGGGTTCGGCAGGATATCCAGCGGCAGGGCTGCGCGCTCCAGCGCCATCGGCCGCCCCCCTGCTTCGCGGAGACGGTGGATGCGCGCAACCTGCTCGTTTGCGGACAAACCCAGCGCCATCATCTCTTCCGGCGACGGCAGGAAAATTCCCCGTTCAAGCCATTTTGAGGTCGTCTCGTATCCGCGCCGCTCCATGTCTTCGGTGAAAGAGGTCAGGTGCGATAGCGACTGCTCGACCCGCGCCACTGGTTCGCGCACAAACGAGCCGGACCCTTGCCGCTGTTCGATCGCCCCCTTGCGCACAAGCTCTTGAATGGCTTTCCGAACGGTCACGCGCGACAGGTCTGTCAGTTCAGCGATTTCGCGCTCGGGCGGCAGCGAACTGTTGGGCGGCAGGATCCCCTCTTCGATGCCTTTCTCAAGCCGTTGACGCAGTTGCACGTAACGCGGGCCGGATGTCTGCCCCAACCACCCCTCGGGCCGCAGGAAATCAGCTACGCTCATGTTCGATCTCCCTTTGGTACGCGCGCGCCAATGCCAGAGCGCCCGATAGCGGGTCGCCCAGAGGTTCGACCAGATCGGCTTGCATGGCTTTGGGCAGGTATTCGGTATATAGCGGCCCGATTCCACCGGTCAGGCAAATCGGCAAGCCCGCGACCCAACCCAATTTGGTCATACGATCTGCCAGATAGCCTGCCCCATCCCGCATTATGTCTTCGGCCAGCCCATCGCCACGCTTTGCGTGCTTCGTCACGATCGGCGCAAACGCGCCAAATTCACCGGGTGTCATTTTGGCAGCGGCCTGAACGATTTCGCTTGCCCCACCAAACGAAGACAAAATCTCGTTCACCAATTTTGACGGCTGGGCCGTCCCATCAACGTTTTCAAGAGACATTGACAACGCTCGCCGACCGACCCATTGCGCCGACGCCTGATCCCCAAGAACAGGGCCCCACCCTCCGGCAAGTCGAACGCCGCCAGATGCTTGCGCCGCAATGAAAGACCCGGTCCCGCAATGCGCCACAAACCCGTCCTTTGGGCCCAAGGCCCCACGCAGCGCTGATGTGCGGTCATCTTCGATCCGAACTTTGTCAAAGGGCAAAGCCGCCGCGAGTCTCTCGGCTATTTCGTTGCCGGTAATGCCCGCAAGCCCGAGATACGCCGGAACGCGCGCGAGTTCATTCAATGAGCGACCGAGCTGAGATGCCAAAACATCAAACCCTCGGCGCAATTCGACGCAAGCCGCGTCAAAGTCGGTCGTCACATTGGCGGCGCCAACCTCGACCCTATGATCCAAACCGCCGCCAGAAACAGCGATCCGGCAGCGCGTCCCGCCGCCATCGGCGGCCAAAACGAGTGATTCCATAGATTGGTCCATGGAAATACCTTTATAATACCTTTGTAGAAATTTGAAGTCCCAAATATAACCAAACCGCTGAAATACCCCTTGTTTTTGTTAGGGCAAAATAAATGGTAGACTAATGGTATCTAAAAGGTATGATGCCAGAAGCTTTGGGGGAGAATCAGGTGACCACGCCAGTGACCGAACAATTGCACCAAGACGCGCGCGGGCTCGACATCAGGCCGCTGCTCGAGGTCGCTTGTCTTCTGGCGCAGGCGCAAGCCGCAGCTGCCGCAGCCCCTTTGAACGCTGTAACCAACATTTGCGCAGGTGCAAAAGCCATGGCCGATACGATCCGGTCGGGCGGCGCTTTGCGCTATTTGGCTGCCGGATCATCAGGCCTTATGGCAGCGTCCGACGCACTGGAACTTGGGGGAACCTTTTCAATTCCAGCGGACCAGATACGCATCCACCTAGCCGGGGGTCTGCCAACCTCGGCCATGATGCCGGGTGACGTCGAAGATGTTGCGGATGAGCTGGAAGATGAACTGGGCGATCTGTCCCCGCGGGACATTCTGATCACTGTCTCAGCCAGTGGAACCACCCCCTATACCATCGCCGCTGCCAAAATTGCCCGCGCGAATGGGACACCCGTTATCGGCATTGCCAATAACCCGAACGCGCCGTTGCTTGAACTGGCCGATCACGCCGTTTTGCTACCTACCCCGCCCGAGCTGATCTCGGGCTCGACCCGAATGGGTGCCGGGACCGCACAGAAAATCGCGTTGAATATGTTGTCGACGTTGATGGCACTCGAACTCGGCCATATTCAGGACGGCATGATGATCAACCTGCGCGCCGACAATGACAAATTGCGCGCACGCGCCAATGGCATTGTCTGCCAATTGACCGGTGTAACACCCGCAATTGCCGACGCCGCGTTGATGGCAGCAGATGGCAACCTCAAGCAAGCAGCCCTTATCGCCGCCGGTGCCAAAACACCGGACGAAGCAAGGGATTTGCTGCGCGACGCAGACGATCACCTGCGCCCCGCCATGGCGCACCTGAAACACAACAACGAATCCATCAACCTGGGAGAAAACACATGAAACGCAGAGTTTTGAGCTTGGCCTTGATGAGCACCGCGCTCGTCGCAAGCAGCGCTTACGCCGAAGACGTCACACTGACGATCGAAAGCTGGCGAAACGACGACCTGACCCTATGGCAGGACAAGATCATTCCGGCATTTGAATCCGCTAACCCCGGGATAAAGCTTGTTTTTTCGCCGTTTGCCCCCACTGAATACGATGCTGCACTGAATGCAAAGCTCGAAGCAGGCTCTGCCGGAGACATCATAACTTGCCGCCCATTTGACCGGTCTCTGGGGCTCTATGACGGCGGACATCTGTCGGACCTGTCGGACCTTTCCGCAATGTCCAACTTCTCCGACGTGGCAAAAGCCGCTTGGCAGACCGATGACGGTTCGGCCACGTTTTGCGTTCCGATGGCGTCGGTGATCCACGGTTTCATCTACAACAAGGACGCTTTCAGCGAGCTGGGGATTGAGGTGCCAACCACAGAGGCAGAGTTCTTTGCCGCCCTCGACAAAATCAAGGAAGACGGCACCTATATCCCGATGGCAATGGGAACCAACGACCAGTGGGAAGCTGCCACGATGGGCTATCAGAACATCGGTCCCACCTACTGGAAGGGCGAGGAAGGACGCATTGCCCTGATCGATGGTTCGCAAAAATTGACCGATGAACAATGGGTTGCGCCATATGCGACACTTGCGAAATGGGGTGACTATCTGGGCGACGGGTACGAAGCGCAGACTTATCCCGACAGCCAGAACCTGTTCACGCTGGGACGCGCAGCTGTCTATCCCGCAGGCAGCTGGGAGATCTCGGGTTTCAACACGCAGGCCGATTTCGAGATGGGCGCTTTCAAACCTCCGGTGCGTAATGCAGGCGATACCTGCTATATCTCGGATCACACGGATATCGGTATCGGCATGAACGCGGCCACAGAAAACCCCGAGGCCGCAAGGACGTTCCTCGCCTGGGTTGCGTCGCCCGAGTTTGCCAATATTTTCGGCAACGCCCTGCCCGGCTTTTTCCCGTTGTCTAACGAGCCGGTTGAGCTGGAAGACCCGCTCGCGAAAGAGTTCGTGAGCTGGCGCAATGATTGCGAAACAACAATCCGCTCGACCTACCAGATCCTGTCTCGAGGTGAACCGAACCTCGAACTGGAAACCTGGAACGCATCGGCCAATGTGGTGCGGGGTGCAGAAAGCCCCGAGGATGCCGGCCAGCGGCTGCAAGACGGCCTGACCACCTGGTACGCACCACACCAGTAAAACCCAGGCCACTCACACCGGACGCGGCCAGGTCGCGTCCGGTCCCATTCCTCGGAGATTCCCATGCAAACCCGCCGCATACGCTGGCACATTGCCGTTTTCCTCGCCCCTGCGGTGCTGGTCTACACGGCGGTGATGATCTTCCCCTTGTTCAACACGCTGCGCCTTGCGCTGTTCACCGAGGTTGATCAAACCCGCATCTTTGTGGGCTTGCAGAATTTCCGAACGCTGTTCTTTGACCCAATCTGGTCGGACCAATTCTGGAACGCCCTGGGCAACAATTTTTGGTTTTTCCTGATCCACATGCTGGTGCAGAACCCAATCGGGGTCGCGTTGGCCGCGCTTTTGTCCCACCCCAGACTGCGTTTCGCCGCGCTATATCGGTCAGCAATCTTCATCCCGACCGTCCTGAGCTTTGTGATCGTGGGCTTTGCCTGGAAACTGATCCTGTCGCCATTGTGGGGCATTGCTCCGTCGATGCTGGACGCCATAGGTCTGAAATCGCTGTTTGCACCGTGGTTGGGCAAAGAAGAGTATGCTCTGACAACACTCGCGCTGGTCTCGGTCTGGCAATTTGTCGGCATCCCGATGATGCTGATCTACGCCGCCCTGCTGTCGATCCCCGAAGAGATCCTTGAGGCCGGAGAGATCGATGGCATCACCGGAGCGTCCGCATTCTGGAAGATCAAGCTGCCTTTGATCCTGCCCTCGATCGGCATCATCTCGATCCTGACATTCGTGGGGAATTTCAACGCGTTCGACTTGATCTATGTGTCACAAGGCGCGCTGGCAGGTCCGGATTTCTCGACCGACATCCTTGGTACCTTCATGTATCGGACCTTCTTTGGCTTCCAGTTGCAACTGGGTGATCCACATATGGGATCGGCCATCGCCGGGGCCATGTTCGCAATCATCCTAGTGGGTGTCTGTATCTACCTCTTCGGCATCCAGACCCGGATGCGCCGGTATCAGCTGTGAGAGTGAACAGATGAACAAAGCACGCCATAACCCGCTGAATACGGCCGCCATGCACGGGGCGCTGATCCTCTACACGCTGATCGCGCTGTTCCCGGTCTTCGTGATCATCATCAACAGCTTCAAAACCCGCCGCGCCATTTTCCGCGAACCGCTCGCCCTGCCCGACGCGGAAAGCTTCTCTCTGGTCGGTTACCAAACGGTGATGAAGCAAGGGGACTTCTTCCTCTATTTCCAGAACTCGCTGATCGTCACTGTCGTATCACTCGTCTTCATTCTGCTGTTCGGTGCCATGGCGGCCTTTGCGCTTAGTGAATACCGGTTCAAGGGCAACATGCTGATGGGCCTGTATCTGGCGCTTGGCATCATGATCCCGATCCGCATCGGCACTGTCGCCATTCTCGAGTTGATGGTGGCGACCGGCCTGGTGAATTCTCTTTGGGCTTTGATCCTCGTCTATACCGCCCAAGGGTTGCCACTTGCGGTATTCATCCTGTCCGAATTCATGCGTCAGGTCTCGGACGATCTGAAAAACGCGGGCCGCGTGGACGGCTTGTCGGAATACACGATCTTCTTCCGTCTGGTCCTGCCTCTTGTCCGCCCCGCAATGGCGACAGTGGCCGTATTCAACATGATCCCGATCTGGAATGACCTTTGGTTCCCGTTGATCCTGGCACCCTCGGAAGAAACCAAAACCCTGACACTGGGCAGCCAGGTTTTCATCGGCCAGTTTGTGACGGACTGGAACGCAGTTCTGTCGGCGCTCAGCATGGCTATCCTGCCGGTGCTGGTGCTCTATGTCATCTTCTCGCGCCAGCTGATCCGCGGCCTCACTTCAGGAGCTGTCAAATGACCAAAGTTCTGATCGCTGGCCTTGGCAATATGGGCTTGAGCCACGCATTGGCCCATCACAACCACCCGGACGCGCAGATCGTTGGACTGGTGAACCGGTCCGGTCGTGTAGATCATCCCGATCTATCCGACTACCCGGCCTATTCGGTTTTCCAAGAAGCGCTGGCCGAAACCAGCCCCGATCTGGTGGTTGTCGCGACCTATTCCGACAGCCATGCCGACTTCGCCTGCGCGGCGATGGAGGCCGGGGCGCATGTCTTTGTTGAAAAGCCGCTGGCGACGACTGTGGCTGATGCCAAGCGCGTTGTTGCGAAAGCCGTTGAGACCAACCGCAAGCTGGTGATTGGCTATATCCTGCGCCACCATCCTTCGTGGATGCGCCTGATCAAGGAAGCGCGCGATCTGGGCGGGCCTTACGTGTTCCGCCTGAACCTCAACCAGCAAAGCAGCGGGGCCGAGTGGGAGACACACAAGGCATTGATGCAGACCACCTCGCCGATCGTCGATTGCGGTGTGCATTATGTCGATGTGATGTGCCAGATCACCGACTCTGACCCCGTGCGCGTGCACGGCATGGGCCTGCGCCTAAGCAACGAGATCGCCGAAGACATGTACAATTATGGCCAGTTTCAGGTGATCTTCCAGGACGGCTCGGTCGGCTGGTATGAGGCCGGTTGGGGGCCGATGATGTCGGAAACCGCGTTCTTCGTGAAAGACATCGTGTCACCCAACGGGTCGGTCTCGATCACCGATGGCAACAAGGGCGCGTCAGCCGATATCGATGGCCACACCAAGGTCGGTGGCCTTCTGGTACACCGGCCCGAGGGTGACCAGACCATCGACATGCCTGATGAGCCCGGCCACCAGGAACTCTGCGACGCCGAACAAGCCTATATGCTGCGCGCTATTGCCGAAGACATCGACCTGACCCGCCACATGAACGACGCTGTGCAATCGCTGGCCATCTGCCTGGCCGCCGATGAAAGCATCCGCACCGGCCAACCCATTTCGCTGAAAGAGGCAAACGCATGACCGCCCTGACGCTTACGAACGTGAACAAGTCCTTTGGCAACGTCCATGTGCTGAAAGATATCAATATCGAAGTTGACGACGGAGAGTTTGTCGTCTTCGTGGGCCCGTCGGGCTGCGGCAAGTCCACCCTTCTGCGGGTAATTGCCGGGCTTGAAGATGTCTCGTCCGGTGAGGTCCGCATTGGTGGTGACATCGTGAACCTGACACCTCCGTCGAAACGCGGTATTGCCATGGTGTTCCAGAGCTATGCGCTTTACCCCCATTTGAACGTACGCAAAAACATGTCGCTGGCGCTGAAACAGGAAGGTCAGAGCAAGCAGATCATCGAAGAACGCGTCGCCAAGGCCAGCAAAATGCTGAATCTGGAGCCTTATATTGACCGCTACCCGTCCGAATTGTCCGGCGGTCAACGCCAGCGAGTCGCCATCGGCCGCGCCATTGTGCGCGAGCCCAAGCTGTTCCTGTTTGATGAGCCGCTCTCAAATCTGGATGCTGCCCTCCGCATGAACACGCGACTGGAGATCGCCAACTTGCATCAGCAGCTAGACGCCTCGATGATCTACGTCACCCACGACCAGACCGAAGCGATGACGCTTGCAGATAAGATCGTCGTCCTGCGCGACGGTCGCGTCGAGCAGGTCGGCAGCCCTATGGAGCTGTACAACAACCCGGCCAACCAGTTCGTGGCCGGTTTTCTGGGAGCGCCCTCGATGAACTTCTTTCCCGCCAGCCTGATTGGCGAAAGTGCAGATGTCACAACCGGTATTCGCCCCGAGGATCTGTTTCTGGCGGATGACGGCCCCCTTGCCGCCCAGGTCACCCATGTCGAGCATCTGGGCGGAGACACAAACGTGATTGCGTCAATGCAGGAGCACCAAATCACCGCACGTCTGTTCGGCCAGCATGAAGTCAGCGCAGGTCAACCGATCCACTTTGGTTACCCGCCCGAGCGCACTTATCGGTTCGGCCCCAGCGGCGAACGCATCGTTTGAGGGCGCGCCTAGCCCAATAGGGCCTCGATCCTGGCAAGCGTCGCGGTGTTCACGGCGACGCCGTCTTTGCGCGCTGCCAGACGTTTCGCCCGGCGTCCGTCCCCAGGCAAATGCGCCCCGTCCTGAAAGCGGATCGCCTCAACCAGACCAGCGACACCTTTTTCGAACTGCCCGTTGGCCGTCGCGCCCGGATCGATAGCGATGAAGAACTGGCCGGTTTTTGGTGGACCCTCGGCAGTTCCCGAAAATGGCGAAGCGTTGATGCCCAGAGTCGCGCCTGTAAGCGCTGCGGCAAACAACTCAACCGTTAGAGCGATGCCCACGCCCTTGTAACCACCCGAAGGTGCCATAGACCCTTTCAGTCCAACCTCGGGATCGGTGGTCGGGTTTCCATCGGAATCCAGCGCCCATCCCACCGGGATCGGTTTACCTTCGCGCGCATGTTTCATCACTTCGCTTTTTGCGATGGTGCTGGCGCTCTGGTCAATCAGCAGAGCGGGCTGACCATCGGTCCCCGGGACTGCGATCGAGAATGGATTGGTCCCCACAACAGGCTTTGACCCACCCGAGGGTGCAATCGATGCAGGTGCGTTGGTGAAGCCCAACGCAACCAGTCCGGCCTGCGCTAGCCGGTAGGTGTGATAGCCCAAAACCCCGCAATTATAGCTGTTCCTGATGGCAAGTACCGCAACGCCCTGCTCGCGCGCAGCCGGGATCAGTGTTTCAAACCCCAGATCGATGGCGGAATGGGCAAAACCGGTCGCCGCATCAACCGTAATGACCCCCGGTTTGGGACGAGACAGCACAGGCTTCGCCAGGCCATCAACTTTACCGCATTGCACATGCTCGGCATAGATCGGGATGTAGGCCAGACCGTGGCTGGCGACGCCGTCTGCCTCGGTCGCCGCAGTCGCTTCTGCCAGCGGGCGGGCGTTGTCCTCGGAGGTGCCCGCCGCGACCAGCGCGCGGAAAGACAGGTCTTCGATTTCAGCAAGGGTGAGGGTTCGTGTGTCAGTCACTTGGATGTCTCTTCAATCGTTGTCGGAAAGCCCGGCCCCTGCGCCCAGCAGACGGGATTCCTCGGTTGCGGGAGCGTAGGTGCGGTGGGCGAAACGGTTCAGCACGGCCCAATCATCGTCTGTGGGATGCGCTCGGGATTGCCGTTTACGGCGGACTTCAGAGGCAGTACCGCGCGAAACCACAACCCTGCGTGCGATGTCGGGCAAATCATCGGGCGAGGCGAGACGTTCACCATCTGTGACCACCTCTAGACCGTCGAGATCCATTGTCACCGCACACTCCAGCACACGGGCTGTGTTCGCGGCAAAAGGTAACAGCAATGCTGGCGATACCACGGACTGCATCTCGATCGGACCTTCACCAAGCAGAAGCGCATAGTCCGACAGCAGCGGCCCAGCGGACAAGGGGCACAGATCACCGTCACCCAGCCAGAGGCCATCAACCTGCTGCGGACGATGTGCGGCAAGGTTTGATGCCAAACCAAGCGACAGCAAGCGAGCCAGGGCACCAGCCCCGTCCAGCCCCTCGGCGCATAGCCAACGGGTCGCTTTTGACGCCTCTTCCGCCTGACCCCAACTATAGCCCGCGCCGCGGGTGGCCCGTTTGGCGGTCGCCTCCATTTCGTTCAGTGAAAGGTTCATTCCGGCACCTGCGGATAGACCCAAAGATCAGCATTATCGCCAGTCAATTCCTCGGGGTACGGCGCACCGGCATACATACAGATACGCACCCAGCGATCTGAACGCGGATCAAAATGTGTGGCACCAAAGAACGATAGCTTTGCCCGCAGCATATCAATCGGCGCCACCGAAGAGCTGATCGTGTTGTCGCAAATTTCGCCATAAGGCGCGATGCCGTTCATCTGAATGCGCCGGATCGTGTGGCGATGTTCGGGGTGACGCAGCAGAAACTCGGCAACCGGTTTGGCATTGTCCCATTCGCCAAGCGCGGCATAGGCCGCCGCCGCATCGCGGGCTGGGGCCAGCGGTTGTTCATAGTCGGAAATCGGCTCTTCAAACCGTTCGCCTAATCGGGGTTCCAGCTTTTCCTCGGACACATACCAGGCCCGTGCGCAGTTTTCAGCAGCCCCCCAATCCAATTCCAACGCCCACCCGAACACCTTACGAACAAGGTCGCGCACGTCACCGATCTGCATCCGACCGTCGATCACAAACGCCCTGGGGTTGCTGTCGGCCATGTTGGCGGCAAGCCCGTCTACAAGATTGGCGTAAGGTTCAAGAACCAACGAGGCCAAAAGCTCCTGACCCTCTTCGCTGAGCGTGCTTTCCGACCAGCTCAGCATTCGGTTCCACGGGTGATCGCCGACAAGGTCGTCCTCGGCAAGAAAGCCCGAGATCGCTTGCACATCCGCCTTCAGATTTGCCAGCTTCTCGACCTGAATCGGATGTTCTGACCGCCACCAAGAAATCGAAAGCCGACTGCGTTCAAAGATTTGACGGAAGGTCTCCGCTTCGGCCACTGTTGCGGTCTCCAACGATCGGACGCGCGCGATGGCCTCCTCTCTCGCCATGATCCAATTGTTGAACAGGACCGGGTGGTTGATGATGAACGGCGCCATGCCGAGGCCGGTTGAATTGCCAATGCCCAACCACTGGGCGATGCCTGAGTCCAGTTTGGCGGTCTTCTCACCGCCCTTGGCGTTTGCCATGTGCTGCACCAGATCCCGAACAAAGGCGCGGGTCAGAAACACGGACAACATTTCGGCCTGAAACGGTGCGCTTGTTTCCGGACGTCCGGCGATTTTCTCGCGATCTGCTGCGCCAAATTTGCCCGATCCATACACGGCGGTCGTACGCATCAGGTAACCGACTTGGTAGATCTGCTCCAAATCCGGCTGCGCCCCACTGGCAAGGGCATCGACGACATGGGCCCACAACCGGACCGAGCGGTTGGCCCGCGACAATGACAACTCGCTTTCACTGACACGCCCAGCCTCTTGTAACGGTACGTTTTGCGCCAAACGGTCGATATCGGCTTTGGTCGGGATACCGTCAAACAAGGCAAATGTCGCGTCCCAGGCATCGGCGATGACCCGGTCCGAACGTTTCTCGGGCGGCAGGTCATGCGCGAAAGCAACCAGTGAATATGCCCGTTCCGGTCCGTGGGCGGTGTAGACAGCACGCCCGACACCGTTGTCGTCGATGTCAAACACCGGACGCGAGAACGACCAGCTTTCCCGTGCCATACGGCGCGTCAATTGCCGCATGAAACTCAATCGGCATTGATGCAGCGACCCCAATCGCGACAGGCGCATGACGGTCGCGGGATCCCGTGTCCCGAATTGTGTCTGCGCCGTTTCCATGCTGTTACCCCCGAGAGACAAAGTTTTCGGCGAAGAACCGATACCAGTTTCCACCCATGATCCCGGCCACTTCGTCGTCATTCAGACCGGTTGCGCGCAACCCTTTTTCGATATTCCCAAAGTCCCGATTGTCACTGAACCACCCCGGCATCGGCGGGAAACCGGGATTGCTGGCCGACCCCTCACCATAGTCGATTTGTTTGCTCCACCGGCCGACGCGCATCCATTCGACCACGCTGTCGGGCTGATCCTGGCACAGGTCCGTGCCGATCCCGAGATGTTTGGCGCCATATTTTTCTGCGGTCCGTGCGATCATCTCGCAAAAACTCTCCAACGTGCAGTCAGATTTGTCCTTCAGGTGATGAGGATAGACCGAAAATCCCAACATCCCACCATTTTCGGTGACCGCGCGGATCACCGCATCACGCTTGTTGCGCAGCGCGGGTGACCACTCATGCGGGTTCGCGTGGGTGATGGCAATGGGTCGCTCGGACAGTTCTGCCGCCTCGATCGTGGACCGATCTGCCGAGTGGCTCATGTCGACCACAAGGCCAACGCGGTTCATCTCCTTGACAACCTGACGGCCCATTCGCGTCAGGCCGGTATCTTCGGCCTCGTAGCAACCTGTCGCCAGCAAGGACTGATTGTTATAGGTCAGCTGCATGAACCGCGCGCCCAGCGTGTGCACGATTTCGACCAAGCCAATATCATCTTCGATGGGTGACGGGTTCTGAAAGCCAAAGAAAATTGCCGTGCGACCGGTTTCCCGTGCCTCGTCGATATCGCTGGCCCACAGGCCCTTCATGATCAGATCCGGGTATTGCTCGAACCACCTGTTCCATTGTTCAAAGTTCAGAACTGTTTCCCGGAAATTCTCATGATAGGCGATGGTGACATGAACCGCGTCCACGCCACCTTCGCGCAGTTGTCGAAAAATCTTTTCCGACCAATTGGCGTATTGCAGGCCGTCGATCCGCATCACACCGGCGTTCCGGCGCTGATATATGCGGTTTTGACCGTTGTGTAGAACTCGGCCGCTGCCTTGCCCTGCTCACGCGGGCCGTACGAGCTGTCGCCGCGTCCGCCAAAGGGCACGTGATAGTCGGTGCCTGCGGTTGGCAGGTTCACGGTGACAACCCCTGTACGCGCGTTCCGACGGAAATGCGTGGCACGCGCCAGGCTTTGTGTGACAATGCCCGAAGTCAGACCGAAATTGGTATCGTTCACCGTCGCCAGCGCCTCGTCATAGCTGTAAACTTTGATGACCGAAGTCAGCGGGGCAAACATCTCTTCCCGGTTGATGCGCATGTCGTTGGTTGTGTTCAGGAACACGCCGGGGCTCATGTAATAGCCATCGTGGGGCATATCCAAACGCTGCCCACCGCAAGCCAGTTCGGCACCTTCGGATTTCCCCAGATCGACATAGGCCAGGTTCTCGGTCAACTGCTGCTGGCTGACAACCGGACCCATCTGGGTGCCATCCTCTAGCGCATGGCCAACTTTCATCGCCTGCGCACCTGTCACCAGCTTTTCAACGAACGCGTCGTGAATCGCCGAATGAACGATCAGGCGCGATGAGGCGGTACATTTCTGACCGGTGCCTCCAAAGGCCCCGCCCAACGCCAGCGACACCGCCAGATCGAGATCGGCGTCATCCATCACGGCCAATGCGTTTTTCGACCCCATTTCCATTTGAACCTTGGTCAGGTTCTGGATTGCAGCGGCTGCAATTCCCTTGCCGACCGGCACCGAGCCGGTGAATGAAATGGCATTGACCTTGGGGCTTTCCACCAGCCGTTGCCCAATGGACCGGCCCGAACCCATGACAAGGCTGAACAGACCTTTGGGAATATCCTGACGGTTGATGATCTCGGTCAGTGCAACAGCGGAAGCAGGCGTGATGTTTGCGGGTTTCCAGATCACTGCGTTGCCGTAGCACAGCGCCGGTGCAATCTTCCACGATGCGGTGGCAGTCGGGAAGTTCCAGGGGCTGATGATCGCGACCACACCGACGGCCTCGCGCCGGACGTCGATCTCGATATCGGGGCGCACGGAATCCGCGTTCTCGCCAATCTGACGCAAACACTCGGCGGCGTAATAGGTGAAAAACTGACCGGCGCGGAAAACCTCGCCCTTGCCTTCTGCAAGCGGCTTGCCCTCTTCCCGGCTGAGAAGTGTGCCCAGCTCTTCGGCCCGGGCCATCAGTTCGTTACCGATGTTCATCAGTACGGCCTGCTTGCGCTCGAGCCCATAGGCTGCCCACTCGGCCTGCGCGATGCGCGCCTGATCCAGAGTCGCCTCAAGCTGATCTGCGCTGGCCTGCGCGTAGAGCCCTATCACGTCGCTCAGATCTGAAGGGTTGCGGTTTTCAATCTCGCTTTCGCCAGTCAGCCATTCGCCGGCGATCAGGTTCAGGTTGTTCACGGTAAGCCCCAGGTCAAAAAATGGTTGGGAGCAGAATGGACTTTGCGACCCACATCAGTCAAACTCAAACAACTTAAAGAAACTTCAGGAAATTTGAAGTATGGCCATCAAGATCGAAATGCTGCGCAGTTTCTGTACCGTCGCTCAGACCGGCAATCTTGCCGAGGCGGCCGATCGTCTGGGACGCACCCAATCTGCGGTCTCAATGACTCTCAAACAATTGGAAAGCCATCTTGGCAAGAAACTGTTCGATGGGGAACGAAAGAACCACCTGTCCGCATTGGGAGAGCAGGTGTTCGAGATGTCACTGAAACAGATACGCCAGTTCGATCAGACGGTGCAATCCATCGAAGCGGCGGCCGATGCGGCGCATGGCTTGATGCGCATAGTGTCGGTGCCCTCAGTCGCCGCGTTGGTGTTTCCTTCGGTCCTCGAATACATGACCAAGCGATTTCCCGGGCTGAAGGTCGAGCTGCGCGACACAGATACGCAACAGGTGCTGGACTCGCTGGCCGAAGGCAAAGCCGACATTGGAATTGCCTCGGGTCTTCATCCACTAAAGGGCATCAAAGCCATTCCCTTGTTCGAAGACCAATTCGGGCTTGTATGCGCGTCCGACCATCCGCTTGTTACAAACCCGAACCCTCCGAGCATCAAGGACGTGATGGCCGCATCATTTGTACGGAATGCCCTGTGCGACCTGATCCAGACGCCAAAATTTGTGGATGCGATCAAAGGTACCGAGGTGACCATCCACAATACGCATTCGCTTATCACCATGGTCAGAACGGGCAAGTGGGTAACCGTTCTGCCGCAGACCGTTGCGCAATTCATTCCTGAATCCACCGCGTTTCGCGCGCTTTCGGATTTGCCCGATAAACGGCAGGTCTATCTGTACGTGAAAGAGAAACCCCGGTCCGCAGACCTGACCGAAGCATGCAGTTCTTTCATTCTGGACAGCAAGCTGATCTGACGTAGAAGCAATCCGTCGCATCAACAGACGTCGAGGCGTCGGAATTCACGCGGCGCGGCGGTCAGATTAACGGCGCTGGCGTCAGACCCGTCCTCTTGCGCTAAAGCGCGGCAGCATGGCCGAAAAGTCGCGACCTTGACCGTCTTCATCTTCAACGAACCGGGCATATAGCTGTTCAGCCAACTGCCCCATCGGCGTGTCCGCATCTGCGCTGGTGGCAGCCTGCTGGCTGAGGCGCAAATCCTTGAGCATGAGTTCTGCTGCGAACCCGGGCTGATAGTCGTTGTCCGCAGGGCTTTCCGGCCCGATACCCGGTGCGGGGCAATAGGCGTTCATCGTCCAACTATAGCCCGACGAGGTCGAGACGACATCAAACATCTTCTGGCGGTCCAGACCCAGCTTGTCCGCCAAAGCAAACGCCTCGCAGGTGCCGATCATGGTGACGCCCAAGATCATGTTGTTGCAGATTTTCGCGGCCTGCCCGGCTCCGGCGTCGCCGCAATGCACGGCTTTCTGACCCATGATCTCGAACAGAGGGGCTGCGGTCGCGAAGGCATCAGCCGTTCCCCCTGCCATGAACGTCAAGGTTCCGGCAGAGGCGCCGCCGATGCCGCCCGACACAGGGGCATCGACAAATTTCAACCCGGCCGCTGTTGCCTGTTCCGCAACAGCGCGCGCGCTGTCGACGTCCACTGTCGAACAATCCACCAGCGCCGTCCCTTTGGTCATCGCCGGGATCACCTCGTCGGCGACAGCGCGCAGGATCTGGCCGTTGGGCAGCATGGTGATGATGACATCGGCATCGGTGGCGGCATCGGCCCCCGACCCGGCGAGCGTGACACCTTCGATCGCAACATCCGCCATGTCGTACCCGACAACGTCATGACCCGCTTTGGCCAGATTGGCTGCCATCGGGCCGCCCATGTTGCCCAGTCCGATAAATCCGATCTTCATATCTTTCCTCCGTCAGATCACAAGGTCACCACCCCGGCTCGCTGGTATGATCGATCCGATGGTACAGCGCCAACTTGCGGTATTTCCAGTTCGGTTGAAGGATTTTGTCAATCGCCCATGTGCCGATGTCGTCGGATTTGCACCGGCGACCATCGGCGCGCGGATACCGATCAGCTGAGCATGGCCAGGTCCCTACCTGTCGTTCCCCTGCGTGTTGGCATCGACTTGGCGTCCCTGCCGTCTATCGTCAGCGCAAGGTCCTTGTAGAAACCGTCATTGTCGAACCACCAACGATGTGAAAATACGCGGGACCGCTTGGATTTGGGAACGTCACGCCGATATTGCTCATCGCAGAAAATGTCCCAATGTCCCTTGGTCATAAGGTCCGGCATTCCGACATGACCGGCACGGGCGCGACCGCCGTTTATCAATCCGCCCGACAGGGCCAGAACCTTGTCCTTTCCGCTGTAATAGTTCGTAAACCGTTTGCAGCGTTTCTTCAGGACCAGCCCGCCCCAGGCCCCTTTCTCCAGCCAGGCGGAATCCACGTCGGCCGAGGCGAACATGACTTGATCCGCGCCCCAGCTTCTGCCCGGACCGGCGGAATCTCCGAAATCAGAAAAGGCGCGAAGCACGACGAGCGCCCCCATGGAATGCGCGATTATATGAACCTTCGGGCGCGGCGACATGGCCAACAGCGGCAGCATCCCGTCCCCGACAAGATGCGGGGCGACTTTTTTGGCGTCCGAGCGATCCTTATCATAGGCATGAACCGACCCGTCACTGGGCCAGTCGAACGCCACCACAGCGCCCTTGTACCCTTTGGCCCTGACGCCTTTTTCGATCTTTGCTAGCCGGTCCAGCATTTCCTTTTGCGAGGTGTTGAACCCGTGGACATAAATCAGAACTTCCTTGTCACCACCCTGCTGGCGCACCAGTTCGAGCCAATTTGACTTTTTGACAATTCCACCCTTTCGGATACGCCCGTCTGAGCTGGTCTGAGTGATGCTGACGTAACGTGTCTTAACAGCCGGTTTCAGCGTAAATTTCTTCTTGGACGCATTATAGGTTCGGCGCGAAAAAAACAGTGCCATCCGGGAAACTCCTTTCAATCAACTTGGTTAGTCTGTCACGAAACACCCAACAGACAAAGAGAACGGGTTCGACTTACGCAAGACACTGTTCAATCCATCAATGCCCAGCATAGGCCGACCAGAATCCAAACGCGCCGACGACAATCAGGCTGACGGCCCACACGACGTCGAGGTTGAACCAACTTTTTGAGATGAATGTCAGCCCCAACCACCAATAGACGACAACGGCCGCGGCGGCACCTACAAGTGTCATCGCGAACGTATGCACTGCAGCCACGATAAAGGCCGTTGCAATGTCGCTGCTCATCAGGTTTTGCACGGCGGCATGGCCGGTTTCGGCGATATTGCCCGGCTCCAAAATACCGCAAATTCCCAGATAGATCGGGACCAGCATCAACCCTGCCCCGTGCGCCATCGCGGCCAAGAACGACCAGAGCGCAAGCCGTGCCGGATGGACCCGGGTCAGGATATTTGGATGCTTGCGATTGACCAGCAGGTAGACACCCATGGCAATGACGATCACACCGGCGGCCAGTCGAATTTCGGTTTCGCGCTCAACCAGAATGATCATCAGCGAGAACGGCAGAAGAATGCCGATCATCGCCAGAAAATGCCCTAACGCCAACATCGCCAGCGCCCGCGCCATGGCCGCCGGCTTGCGCTCCATCAGCGCGGCAGAAACGGCCAGCGGCCAGCCCATGCCGGGGTTGATGCCGTGATAGACGCCCGAAAAAATGACGGCCCACCAAAGGGCCGCCAAAGACAATCCGTCCATTACCACCTACACGGAGGAATAGCAGAAACTGTCGGTCGAACAGTCGCCCCCTTCCAGACGGATCTGGTGCGCTCGCGTCCCTTCCGGGAAGCTGACGTAAAAATCTTGGTCCATCGCGAAACTGCCATCTTCGCCCACATTGGCCATCACCATCTGGCCACCTTCGTGATGGGGGTAGAACTGATTGTCCCAGGTGGAATACAGCGAGTTGGTCCAGTAGACACGCTTGCCGTCTCGGCTGATCTCGACCATCTGCGGGCCATAGACAAAATCCTGGCCGTTGGGGTGCTTGGTTTCACGCGCAATGCCGCCCAACTCCACCTTGCCGTTCAGAACGGGATTGAACGGGTCGGAGACGTCATATTGGTGCATCTCGCCCAGCCCCCAGCAGGCGACATAGAGGTATTTGTCGTCCAGGCTCAGGTCGATATCCGTAACCAGCGGCGGCACGGCGCTAAAGCCCTTGAGCAACTCTGGCAGGTTCTCCGGGTCCTCGGGGCGCGGGTCGATGGTGATGACCTTCTTCGCCTGCCATTTGCCGTCGTCATCGCGCCACCAGGTAAAGATCGCGCCCTGCAGGTTGGTCGTGTCGACCACCACTCCGCAGAACCCGTAAGACTTGCTTGGGTCATGCGCGGGGCGGATTTCCAGCGCCATCTGATAGTTTTCGCCAAAATCAATCGTCTGGATATTCTTGCGCGCGCGCAGGTCCCAGAAATGGATGGAATGGCCGTATTTGTTGCTCAGCAGGTCTTCGGGTACTACTCCGTTCTCGAACTGCGGTGGCAGACCCCATTCGGAACTGACCATGTAATCTTGCGGCAGGTTCCACCAGAAATCATAGTGTTTGTCCTGCTTACCGCGATCCATTTCATAACGACCGATTATCTCAAAGCTTTCACAATCCATGATGAAAATTCCCGGCGGTCCGTCGGTGCCATCCGGCCCGGCCCCGCCAAGGGTCGAGACATAAATGCCCTCGGGTCCGCAATGGATGGTATGCGGGCGAGAGTAGCCGGTTTTGGCAAACACCTCTTCAGGCTCGATGATCTTGTGAATCTTTGCCTCAAGCGGTTCCTTGACATCGAAGATATAGATACGGCTCGAGCGGATGCCCGGAACGATCAGATAGCGACGTTCCAGAAACGCGTGGCCCGACAGCGGCGACAACGACGACGAACAGGCGTTCCAACCGAAATGGTGAAACTCATCACCGGGGGTCGGCGTCATGACGGTGTGCACAATTTGTCCGTAAGTGTCCGAACCGGACCGCAGGTCTATCACCGCCAATCCATCATGATGGCTGGCGTCTTTGCCGAGCATTATGGTGAAGGCAAAATTCTCGACCGGCGCTTCCATCGCCAGTTTTGGTGACGCATGAAACGTCGGATCTGGTCGTAGATTCATTTCAGTCCTCCCATTATATGTTTGCCCCAGGTCGCTGAGGCGCGTCCGCGATCGCCGTACCAGTGCCTCCTCTACACCTGTGCGACGTCACTACGCTGTTTGGCGCTCAGAATTTTTATCGCCAATTTCTTCTTTTGTGCTCCAATCTCCTGCCTGTATTCGTGATCGAAACGCCGCTGTGGTCGGACGACCAATGCGCATAGCGCTTCGCCAAAGTCGTTACCCGCAAAAAAGCTGCGACACTGAACTTACCGATGCCGACTTTCTGATCACAATCGGCAAAGCCTTGCTTTGGAACAGGGCAGAATTCGGTCACCCGATCTTCGCGCTTGGTTTTTGCTAGGTCCGTGAATGCGTTGAACGTAGCATTCAAATTCGTTTCCTGAAAGCCGGGTCGGATTACGCGCCGCAAGGGCGGTTCCGTTCCCACGCCCAATTCGGACGTTCGACACCGTTTCCATCCTGGTTAAGACAACAAAACCAGCACCGGTGCGACGCAATATGGCATTCGGTTGCCGCCAGAGACGCTGATGTTTGGGATATCGATGAAAGAGATCGGCCCGACCTTGGGCCCAAGAACTGTCAAAAGCATAAAGTCATTTTTCATCATTACGTTACGTGAATCTTGCAGAAAATAGCCCGGGCGGTTTCGAAAAATTTTGAAAATTCAGAATTCTGCCTTATCGTTACTCGTGTCCGCCGAACGGCGGGTTGGCCCAAACGCTGAAAAATATCAGCAACGAGCCAGTTTAGGGAGGAAACATGACAAAATCTTTGAACCGCAGAAGCTTTCTGCGTGGTACGGCTGTTGTGGGCGCAGGTGCGCTTGCGGCGCCCGCAGTCCATGCGCAGGAAGGAACCACGTTTAAGATGCAGGCAGCCTGGGGCGGCGGCATCTTTCTTGAGAACGCGCAATCCTATGTGAACCGCGTGAACGAAATGTCGGGCGGCAAGCTGACAATCGAACTGCTGCCCGTGAACTCGGTCGTGAAAACCAGCCAGATGCAGGACGCGGTTCATCGCGGCGTTCTGGACGCTGCGCATTATGTGCCAGCCTATTGGTACTCGAAATCCAAGACCGCGTCATTGTTCGGAACCGGCCCTTGCTTTGGCTGGTCCAGCCAGGAAGTTCTGGGTTGGGTGAATTATGGCGGCGGACAGGAGCTGTTTGACGAGCTGATGGGGATACTCGGACTGAATGTCGTATCCTTCTTCAACTCGCCGATGCCAGCGCAGCCGTTGGGCTGGTTCAAAGAAGAGATCACGGACGCGGGCCAGATGAACGGCCTGAAATATCGGACCGTTGGTCTTGCTGCGGACGTTCTGCTTGAGATGGGCATGTCGGTTGTGCAGTTGCCGGGCGGTGAAATCCAGCCCGCGATGAAGTCCGGCCTGATCGATGCGGCCGAGTTCAACAACCCGACGTCCGACCGCGACTTTGGTATGCAAGACGTGTCCAAACACTATCACCTTGCGTCGTTCCACCAGAGTCAGGAGTTCTTTGAAGTCACATTCAACAAGGACAAGTTCAACGCCCTTGCGCCCGAGCTTCAGGCGATCCTGAAATATGCGTCCGAGGCCGAAAATTCCAACTTCTACTGGAACAACACCAAGCGCTATTCCGAAGACCTGGTCACACTGGCCGAGGAACAGGGCGTCAACGTCTACAGGACTCCGGACAGCGTTATGCAAGCTCAGCTAGATGCCTGGGACGTTGTGGTCGAGCGTATCGCGAACGAGGACCCCTTCTTTGCCAAGGTCATCGACAGCCAGAAGGCATACGCGAAGACGGTTATGAACTACCTCAACCTGAACCAGCCTGACTATAAGCTGGCCTATAAACACTATTTCGGCTGACGTCTAAGGTCGCAAAACATTGGGGGTCGCGCTTTGCGCGGCTTCCTGAACTTCGGGCAGAACAGGCGAGGAACTGATCTTGGTCAAGACAATTCACGCCATCGAAGGGCTAAGCCAATGGGTCGGCAAAGCCTTTGGATGGTGCATCCTAATACTGACGCTTTCAGTGTCCTACGAAGTGTTTGTCCGCTACGTGCTGAACAAGCCAACGGTCTGGGCCTTCGACATGATGGTCCAGATGTATGGCGCGCTGTTCCTGATGGCAGGTGCCTACGCGCTGGCCCAGGACGCGCATGTGCGCGGCGACGTCTTATACCGGCTGTTTTCGGTCAAATGGCAGGCGCGCGTCGATTTCGTTCTGTACATTCTGTTTTTCTTTCCCGGCATGTTCGCCTTGTTCTGGTACGGCTGGGAGATCGCGAAAGACAGCTGGCGCTATGAAGAAGTTAGCTGGAACAGCCCCGCGCGCATCCAGATCTATTTCTTCAAAACCCTGATCCCGGTCGCGGGCATGCTGCTGATGTTACAAGGCCTCGCTGAAATGGCGCGGTGCTGGCTGGCCATGAAAAATGGCGTCTGGCTCGAACGTCTCGACGATGTGCGAGAGACCGAGGACATGTTGATGGAATCGACTGTCGACAAACTTCAGCCAACCGACACCAAGCAAGGAGGCCGCAGCGATGACTGATCCTCAGGTCGCCATCTTGATGCTCAGCCTCTTTATCGTGTTGGTGCTGCTGGGTTTTCCAATTGCCTTCACGTTGCTGGCCATGGGAGTCGCGTTTGGCTATTACGCCTATTACCAATCCGCGCCCGAAACCATTGCGGATATCTTCAACAACAACATCTTCTATCTACTGAACCAGAATACCTATTCGGTGATGGAGAACGACACGCTGGTGGCCATCCCTTTGTTCCTGTTCATGGGATATGTGGTCGAACGGGCGAATATCGTCGACCGCCTGTTCTTCTCGCTCTACATGGCTGCGCGCAACCTTCCGGGGTCGCTGGCCATCGCGGCCTTGCTGACCTGTGCGGTGTTTTCGACCGCATCCGGCATCGTCGGAGCGGTCGTTACCCTGATGGGGCTGCTGGCTTATCCGGCGATGGCCAATGCCGGGTATCAGCGCAGTTTTGCATCAGGTGTCATCTGTGCGGGCGGAACCTTGGGCATTCTCATCCCGCCGTCGATCATGCTGATTGTTTACGCCGCGATCGCCGAGCTTTCGCCTCTGCGACTCTATGCGGCTGCGGTGTTCCCCGGGCTACTGCTTGCCGGCCTCTACATCGTCTATGTGATGATCCGCGTGTGGATAAACCCCTCCCTGGCCCCCAAGCCGCAAGAGGATGACATCCCGCCGAAGCGCCAGATCTATATGGATCTGCTGATCTCATTCGTACCTTTGACCGTGTTGATCATGCTGGTTTTGGGATCGATCCTCGGGGGTCTAGCAACACCTGCCGAAGCCGCCGCAATGGGCGCGCTTGGTGGACTGGTGCTGGCAATGTTTTATCGGTCGCTGACATGGGACAAGGTAAAGCAAAGCGTCTTTCTGACCGCCAAAGCCACTGCAATGGTGTGTTGGCTGTTTGTCGGTTCGTGGACCTTTGCTTCGATCTTTTCATATCTCGGTGGCCACGACGTGATCGAGCATTGGGTGGTCGGCATGAACCTGCAACCGTGGCAGTTCCTGATCCTTGCGCAGCTGATCATCTTCCTGCTGGGCTGGCCTCTGGAGTGGTCAGAGATCCTGATCATCTTCGTCCCGATCTTTCTGCCAATGCTGGATACGTTCGGAGTAAACCCGTATTTCTTCGCGATGCTGGTGGCGTTGAATTTGCAGACCTCCTTCCTGACACCCCCGATGGCGATGTCGGCCTATTACCTCAAAGGGGTGCTGAAAAACCAGATCCAGCTGATGGAGATCTTCAAGGGTCTGATGCCCTATCTGGCCATCGTGATCCTATGCATGGTGCTGATGTACCAGTTCCCGGGGATCGCACTTTGGCTGCCTGATTATCTGTTCGGGGTTTGGGTCCCATGACAAAACATGATTTGTCCCTCTTCTCGGCGGTTCAATCCGCCGAGGCCATCCGTTCGGGTCAAATCACATCCGAAGCGCTGGTCGAATGTTGCCTCGAGCGGATCGACAAAACCGACAGCGAGATCCGCGCATGGGCCTATCTGGATGCGGGTATGGCGCTGGATCAGGCGCGCGAAATGGACCGCATCCGCAAGTCCGGGCGCGCCACCGGGGCGTTGCACGGTGTGCCGGTGGGTCTGAAGGACATTGTCGACACAAAGGATATGCCAACACAATGCGGCAGCCCGGTCTATGCGGGCCGCCAACCAAACTCCGACGCTCGTCTTGTCGAACGCTTGCGCGAAGCTGGCGCGGTGATAATGGGCAAAACCAAAACCACCGAATTCGCCTTCATGCACCCGACAGACACGACCAACCCCTTTGACGCGACGCGCACTCCGGGCGGGTCGTCCAGCGGTTCGGCGGCTGCGGTCGCCGCCAGACATGTCCCGCTTGCCGTTGGCTCGCAAACCGGCGGCTCGGTGATCCGTCCAGCTTCTTTTTGCGGCGTCTACGGGTTCAAACCAACGCGCGGTACGATCTCACGCAGTGGCGTGTTTCGAACATCTGTGTCGCTGGATCATGTCGGTGGCTTTGCGAACTCCTTAGAAGACATCGCGTTGTTGACCGATGTCCTGGCATCCTTCGACCAGAGCGACACCGCAAGCTTTGCAAGACCGCGCGCACCCATGCTGGACGGTGCTCAATCCGACGCGCCGGTTGCGCCTAATATAGCCTGGTTGGACTTCCCGTTTCACGACCGCCTTGATGCAAGTACCGTCGATGGATTGAATGCCGTAATTGACGGGCTGGACGGACGCGTCGAGCGCTTTTCCGCATCGCCGCAACTGGCCGATCTGATCAATGTCCACAAGATTATCTACGACTACGAAATTCGCCAGAACATGGCGCCGGTTTCCGAGACCAACTGGGACCAGCTTAGCGAAGAAATGCAGGCGGCGATCAAACGCGGTACCGAGATCAGCGAGATGCAATATGAAGACGCGGTTGCGGTCATGGCATCCGCGCAGGAATTCTTTTCGGGCTATTTCAACGATTTCGACGCCATCCTCGCCCCGTCAGCCACGGGCGAGGCGGTGCCGTTGAGCGCGGGTCATACCGGGGATTCGGTGTTCTGTCTGACCTGGACGCTGGCCGGATTGCCCTGTCTGACACTGCCGCTTTTGGTCGGACAGACCGATCTGCCGGTCGGTGTACAACTAATTGGCGCGATAGAAGAAGACGACCGCCTTCTGCGCACCGCATCCTGGGTCCAGCGAAAGCTCGCCGAGCAGGAACAACAAGGAGAGTAAACATATGTCACGCCTAACAAACATTCTCATGGGTTTGATCGGCACAGGCTTGATGATGGTTTTTGTTCTGGGTCTGTCGCACAGTATTTCGACCGGTTTCGCAGGCTTCTGGGGCGGTTTCCCCTTCATGTGCATTGCGTTCTTCGTCATCGCGCTTGCGCTTTACAACTTCTGGGAAGATGCCATCAAAAAGGACTGATCCGATGACCGCAAAACCAGTCCTGTGGCTGCCGCGGCGGGTCTCTGACGCCACCATCGAACGCGCCCGCCGCGACTACGAGGTGATCCTGAACGAAGCCGACACACCCGGCACGGCGGACGAGATCATCGACATGAGTGCGCGGGTGGACGCCATGATGCCATGCCATTCCGAGCATTTCTCGGCAGATGTGGTCTCTCGTCTGAACCCGCGCCTGAAAATCGTTGCGAACCACTCGGTCGGCGTCGATCACTGTGATCTTGCCGCGCTGGCCAACAAAGGGATTGCGGTCACGAACACACCCGATGTTCTTTCTGACGCGACTGCCGAATTGGCGATGCTATTGATGTTGGGGGCAGCACGGCACGCCGTCCGAGGCGATCAGCTAATGCGCACCGGCACTTGGGACAGTTGGAGCCCATCGTTTATGGTCGGAAAACAGGTGACCGGCGCGCGTCTTGGGATCGTTGGAATGGGTCGCGTCGGTCGCGCCTTTGCCGCGAAAGCGCGTGGGTTTGACATGGAAATCCACTACTACAACCGTTCGCGCCTGTCCCCCGATCTTGAACAAGGCGCGACATACCATGAAAGCATCGAAAGCCTTTTACCGGTCGCTGATTTCCTGTCGCTTCATTGTCCGGCTACCCCGGAAACCATGGATCTGATGAATACCGACCGCATTGCGGCGCTGCCGGATGGGGCTGTTGTCGTCAATTCAGCGCGCGGTTCGCTTGTGGACGAGGATGCGCTGTTGCATGCCGTCGAAACCGGAAAACTGGCGGCTGCAGGTCTTGATTGCTTCAAAACCGAACCCGGCGGCAACCCGGAATTTGCACGCCATCAGAATATCTTCATGCTGCCGCATATCGGCAGCGCCACGACCAGAACCCGGGATGCCATGGGCTTTCGCGCTCTGGACAATCTGGATGCGTTCTTTGCGGGCAGGACCCCGCGGGACCTTTTGAACTAGAGGGCATAAAAATGGCAAAACTTGCATTCCTCGGACTTGGCGTCATGGGCTATCCGATGGCCGGTCACCTCAAGAACGCTGGCCACGACGTAACGGTCTACAATCGCACATCCGCCAAAGCCGAAGCCTGGGTCGACACCTACGGCGGCAACGTGGGAAAGACCCCTCGAAAAGCGGCAGAAAACGCCGAGTTTGTGATGACCTGCGTCGGAAACGACGACGACCTGCGCAGTGTTTGTCTGGGTGAAGATGGTGCTTTCGCCGGAATGTCATCCGGCGCGACCCTGGTCGATCACACGACTGTCTCTGCCAAAGTCACACGCGAGTTGTTCGCTGCTGCGAAGGACCACGAGCTTGCCTATGTCGACGCGCCGATCTCGGGCGGCCAGGCGGGGGCCGAGAATGCCGCCCTGTCCATCATGTGCGGGGGCGACCAATCGGCATATGATGCCGCCGAACCAATTATGCAGGTCTACGCCAAAATCTGCCGCAGACTGGGCGAAAGTGGCGCTGGCCAGCTGACCAAGATGAGCAACCAGATTGCCATCGCCGGTCTGGTACAAGGCCTGAGCGAAGCGTTGCATTTCGCCGAGAAAGCAGGGCTGGACGGCCGGTCCGTTGTAGAAGTCATCAGCCAGGGTGCGGCAGGCAGCTGGCAGATGGCCAACCGCTATGAAACCATGCTGGACGATCATTTTGATCACGGCTTTGCTGTGGACTGGATGCGCAAGGATCTTGGCATTTGTCTGGATACCGCGAACGAGACCGGCGCAAGCTTACCAGTTACTGCGCTGGTGGACCAATTCTACAAAGATGTGCAGAAACTTGGCGGCGGTCGGTGGGATACGTCGTCGTTGTTCAAAAGGTTGCGCGCGCTCGACTAGGCGAGCGCAATAGGTTGGCTTACGTCGTCGTCCGCTGAGGTCATGCCTCGACGCGTTGCGAAAGTCACAATTCAGAATGCCTCAGTCAGCGTCTTCCATGTTGGTTGCGTTCAGCTGTGCGAACAGTTCGGGTCCAACCCGATCGTACAGGTCGAGTTGCGTCTCGAGGAAGTCGATATGGCCTTCTTCATCTGACATCAGGTCCTCGAACAAGCCCATCGAAACATAGTCCCCAGCGTCTTTGCAGACGTCGCGCGCCTCTTTGTACAACGCCCGGGCGCTGCGTTCCGCAGCAAGATCACATTCAAGCGTCTCGCGCGGATTTTGTCCGATCCTGAGCGGATCAAGCTTTTGCAGGTTCGGATGGCCCTCAAGGAAAATGATCCGCTCGATCAGCTTATCGGCATGCTCCATTTCCTCAATTGACTCTTCGCGACTCTTCTTGGCCATACTGCCAAGCCCCCAATCGTCCTGAAGCCTGTAGTGCAGCCAATACTGGCTCACGGCTGTCAATTCGTGCCGAAGTGCCTTGTTCAGATATTCGATTACCTTTTCGTCACCTTTCATTTCAAATCTCCCTGGCTTTCAATGTAAACGGCTTGGAAAGAAGGTCTTTGGCAACGATGCTACCACTAAAGATAGCTTCGGCCAAAATTGCGGAACAGTGTATTTTTCCAGCGTGTTAGATGACTATCTGACGATTCTGGTTCGTTTAGTTCCAACAGACCTTCGGTTCCCGAAATCAGCTAGATCGAGAACCAGCCAGATATCTCAGCATGCCGCCCCGGGCACAACGCGCCGTTCAGGTATGTGCCTGTGCATTTCCGAATAAACCCGGATCAGCGAACGGCTCTCTCCGCAACACCACGCTACTGTCTCTTGAAACAACGTGCCTACATTGTGCTGGGTAAGGCCAAACCCAGGGGCTACCGCAACGATTGCCCGTTGTGGAACAGATGGATTTTGGCAGGGTCAGCGCTCAGTTTGACTGTTTGCCCACGCAGGTTCTTTTCGATCCCAGGGAACTTGGCGACAACGTCTTCGGCACCGGGACGGTTGGCCAAGTACAGCAAGGTGACCTCACCCAATGCTTCGATGAAATCAACTTTCCCCTCAAGGAACCCTGCCGCGTCTGCAACAAAGTCCTCGGGTCGTACGCCGATGTTAACCTGTAGACCCATCTGATCAGGATCGGTCGCGATAGAAGAGACGGCGGTACCACCCGCGTCCAACGTGATTTCGGTCTGCTCTCCGGTCGCGGAAATTACGCCGGGCAGCAGGTTCATCGAAGGTGAACCGATGAACTGTGCGACAAACTCGTTATCCGGTGTTTCATAGAGCTCAAGCGGGGTGCCGACCTGCGCAATCCCCTTGTTGGCCAGAACAACGATGCGGCTGGCCAGCGTCATTGCCTCGACCTGATCGTGGGTGACGTAGATCATCGTGCTGTCGGGCATCGCTTCCTTCAGGCGCGCGATCTCGATGCGGGTGGCGACGCGCAGCGCCGCGTCGAGGTTTGAAAGCGGTTCGTCGAACAGGTAGACCTTTGGGTCGCGCACGATGGCCCGCCCGATGGCGACACGTTGACGTTGCCCACCCGACAAAGCCTTGGGCAACCGGTCCAGAAGGGGTTCCAGTTGCAGAATTTTGGCAGCGCGTTCGACCGCGGCATTGACCTCGGAAGACGGCATCTTTGCAATCTTCAGCGCGAACGCCATGTTCTCGCGCACAGTCATATGCGGGTAAAGCGCATAGGATTGGAACACCATCGCAATACCGCGCTGCGCGGGCGGAACATCGTTCATAACCTGCCCTTCGATCTCCAGCGTTCCGCCCGAGATCTTTTCCAACCCGGCAATCATGCGCAGCAAGGTGGACTTGCCACAGCCAGAGGGTCCGACGAACACGATCAGTTCACCGGTTTCGATCTCAAGGTCGATGTGTTTCAGAACGTCGACCGGACCATAGGTCTTGGCCACATCCGTAAGCTTGAGTTCCGACATGGCTTACCTCTTTTCTCTGGTCATCAGACAGAATTGGTTGGCATTGAGTACCGCCGTTTCGGTCCCATCCACGCCGCCCAGATCCTCACCGATCACGCGCCAGTTTCCTTGGGGCAAGGTGAGCTGCGCCGGGTCTGTACCCAGGTTGAAGGCACAGAACACCTGTTCGGTTGCGTCCTCGCGAAGAAACGTCAGCACCGAGCCGTTCTGGTCCATTTCAACCTGCGCTCCGGCCATCAGCGCGGGATGCGCGTGACGCAGGGCAATCGCGCGGCGGTAGTGGTGCAGCATCGATTGCGGATCCTGCTCTGAACGGTCTACGGCGTTTTCAGCCTGCGCCGAACTGACCGGCAACCAGGGGGTGCCACTACTAAAGCCTGAATGTTCGTCCTGCGCAGTCCAGACCATGGGGGTGCGGCACCCATCACGGCCTTTGAATTCGGGCCAGAACTCGATGCCATAGGGGTCTTGCAGATCCTCGAACGCCACATCCGCCTCGGGCAGGCCCAATTCCTCGCCCTGATACAGGCAAGCCGACCCACGCAAACACATCATCAGAACGGCGTGCTGCCGGATTGCCGCATCGTCGAGCCCCCAGCGCGAGGCATGGCGCTGCACGTCATGGTTCGAGAAGGCCCAGCAAGGCCAGGCGTCGCCGGCCTTGTCCTCAAGTTGGTCGAACACCTGCTTGGCGTAGGCTGCGGTAAGCGCTCGTTTTTCAAGAAATTCGAACGCATAGCACATATGCATCCGCTTATCGCCGGTCGTGTACTCACCCATGATCTCAAGCCCACGCTGCGCGTCGCCGACCTCTCCCAAACAGGCGCGGCCTTCGTACTCGTCGGTCAGTGCGCGCAGCCGTTCGAGGAACGCGATATTCTCGGGTTGGCTTTTGGAATAGAGGTGATCCTGATGATTGTAAGGGTTCACCATCGGCGCGATCGAGGCATTGCGCTGATCCATCGGCAAGCCGGGATTGTCGCGCAGCTGAGCGTCGTGGAAATAGAAGTTGATCGTGTCCAGACGGAATCCGTCGACACCCAAGTCCAACCAGAACCGTGCTACATCAAGCAGCGCATCCTGAACATCCTTGCAATGGAAATTCAGATCGGGCTGCGAGGTCAGGAAGTTGTGCAAGTAATATTGCAGGCGTCGCGCATCCCATTGCCAGGCCGAGCCCCCAAAGATCGACAGCCAGTTGTTCGGCGGCGTGCCGTCCGGCTTCGGGTCGGCCCAGACATACCAGTCGGATTTGGGGTTCTCGCGACTGGCGCGGCTTTCGACGAACCATGGGTGCTGGTCGGAAGTGTGCGACAGCACCAGGTCAATCATGACCTTCAGACCATGGCCATGCGCTTGATCCAAAAGCGCCTTGAAATCCTCCATGGTGCCGAACATCGGATCGACATCGCGGTAATCGCTGACATCGTAGCCAAAATCCTTCATCGGGGATTTGAAGAATGGCGAAATCCAGATCGCATCGACGCCCAACGAGGCGATATAGCCAAGGCGCTGCGTGATGCCTTTCAGATCACCGATCCCATCGCCGGTACTGTCCTGAAAACTGCGTGGATAAATCTGATAGATCACGCCACCCCGCCACCAATCGGCGGAGGCGTTGGTCGAGTTTTCAAGGTTTACATTGTTCTGCACGTTCATCACACGCCTCTATTTCACCGACCCGGCCAAAAGGCCGCGGACGAGGTATTTCTGCATTGCAAAGAAGACGATCAGCGGCACCGCAATCGACACGAATGCCGCCGTCGCCAGAATTTCCCAATTGCCGCCGCGCGTACCCAACAGTTCCACGATGCGGTTGGTCATGACCGTGGTCTGGCCCGTTGCGTCGATCAGGAACACTTTGGCAACCAGCAGATCGTTCCACGTCCACAGGAATTGGAAGATCGCAAAAGATGCCAATGCCGGAAAGCTCAGCGGCAGGATGAGTTTGGTGAAGATCTGGAACTCGGTGGCGCCGTCAACACGTGCGTTTTCGATCAGATCGCGGGGCAGCCCGGCCATATAGTTGCGCAGCAAATAAATCGCCAGTGGCATCCCAAAGCCGGTATGGGCCAGCCAAACACCCAGATATCCTTTGCCGATCCCGATATTCAAATGGAACTTCAACAGCGGGATCAGCGCCAGTTGCAGCGGCACCACCAACAGGCCCACCACGGCAGCAATCAGCAACGCCCGGCCCGGAAAATCCATCCATGCCAGCGCATAGGCCGCAAAGGCCGCAACCAGTATGGGAATGATCGTCGCCGGGATGGTCACCGTCAGCGTATTGAAAAAGGCCTTACCCATGCTGTCAGAGCTATTTGCGTTGAACAGAACATGGGCATAGTTCTCGGTTGTAAATTCAGGCGGCAATGTCGTTGTCACAAACACGCGGGGACCACGCTTGCCCGAGAATTCTTCGGTGTTCTCCATGCGATAGTCGCCATTGGCCTGAACGGTGATCGTTCCACCCCGGCGCAACTCGGCAGTATCGCCGGGTGCGAAGGCATCGATCGCACGGGAATTAACCCCCCATCTGGAGATATCCGACGCCCGCTCACCTTCGAAGATATTGCCCTCGATTACATACATGTCGCCTTGCAGCTCCTGGGCCTCAGGCCCGGCCGCGCGAAGGGTCAGATTCTGTTCGGACGGAAACAAGGCGCGCCACCAGCCGCTGCTGGCAATCTGATCACCCGTCCTGAAGGACGAGATCAACAGGCCGAGTGTCGGAAACACCCAAAGCACCACTAGCAGCACGACTGAGGCATGGACCACCCATCTGAGGGCCGGTCGGGTTCCTGCAATATCGCTCATATCCCCAACCTCCTACTGCATTTCTTTGCGCGCATTGCGCACGTTCCAGATCAGGATCGGCGTTACCAGCAACATGATCACCATCGCCGAGGCCGATCCGACGCCCCAGTCATTGGCGCGGAACATCTTGTCATACATGTAATTGGCCAGAACCTGCGTCTCCCACTGGCCGTTGGTCATCGCAAAAACGATGTCAAAGACCTTGAGGACCACGATCGTGATAGTGGTCCAGACGACCATGATGGTTGTTTTGATCTGCGGCACCTTGATCTTGAAGAAAATTTGAAAAGGGTTCGCCCCATCCAAAATGGCGGCCTCGATGGTCTCTTCCGGGATCCCGCGTAGCGCAGCGGACAGGATGACCATGGCAAAGCCGGTTTGAATCCAGACCAACACGATCATCAGGAAGAAATTGTTCCAAAACGGCAGCGTCAACCAAGTGTGCGCTTCGGTTCCGCCAAAGAAGATATAGATCGCATTCAGAATGCCGATCTGATCCTGATCAATTGGGCGCGCGTCATAGACCAGTTTCCAGATCACCGAGGCGCCGACAAAAGAAATCGCCATCGGCATGAAGATCAGCGATTTGGCGACGTTGCCCCAGCTGATACGATCCGTCAGCTGCGCCACAAGCAGGCCAAATGCGGTTGACATGGCCGGCACAACAATCAGCCACAGCATATTGTTGCGCATCGCCTCCCAGAATTTCGGCTCGGCCAACATCTGGGTATAGTTGTCGAGACCCGCCCATTCATATCCGCCACCGGGCACGCGATCGGTCAGCGACAAGCGCAACGTCTCAACAACGGGATAGGCAAGATAGACGCCAAGCGCGAGGATCGCAGGAAACAGGAACAGCCAGGGCCGGATCATGTTCGCGCGGTTGATATTGCGCCCTGCATTGGGTCCACGTGGCGGGAACAGGACTTTGTCCAAGAGCTGATTGGACAGGTAGAAATAGCCCACGCATCCCGACACGCCTATGGCGATTGTCAGCAGGCCCTGAATTGCCGGGTTCATGGTGTCCTCTCCCTTGCTTCGGGTCCGGGCAACCCAATGAACAGGTTGCCCGAAGGTTCAGCGATCTACTTGAGGGCGTCCCAAGACGACTGGATTTCGCCGGTAACTTCTTCGGCGGACTTGCCGCCCGTATAGTCAACCATGCCGGTCCAGAAGGTGCCCGCGCCGACCGCGCCAGGCATCAGGTCAGAGCCGTCAAAGCGGAAGGTCGTCGCGCCCAGCAGGATATCACCCAGACCGCGCAGCGTATCGTCCTTGTAGGCCTCTGTGTTCACGCCCTTGTGCGGGGTCAGGAACCCGGTCTGTGCCATCATGACTTCATGAGCGATCGGCTGCTTTAGGAACTCCATGAATGCGCTGGTCGCATCCGAAGGATTGCTGACCGCCATCAGGGTACCGCCCCCCAGAACCGGGTTGCCCAGATCCTTGTCTGCGAAAGACGGCATGTAGAAGAAATCTGCATCCAGGCCGAACTCGACATCTTCGGGGAAGAAGGCTGGCACGAAAGACGCCTGACGGTGCATGTAGCACTGCGGCGGGGATGAGAACATGCCCTTGGGGCTATCGCGGAAGTCGGTCGAGGCGACTGCGTCAGCCCCACCCGAGACTTTGGCATCGTCACGTGCGAACCAGCCGAATTCTTCGATCGCGGCGATCACGCGAGGATCATCAAAGGAAATCTCGTTGGTCACCCACTGGTCGTAGACTTCGGGCGGTTGCGTCCGCAGCATCATGTCTTCAACCCAGTCGGTCGCAGGCCAACCGGTCGCGGCACCAGAACCCAGACCGATGCACCAAGGTGTCTCACCATCGGCGACAATCTGTTCGGTCAACGCTTTCAGTTCTTCCATGGTGGTCGGAACTTCGTAACCGGCATCCTCGAAGTTTTCCGGGTTGTACCAGACCAGAGATTTGACATTCACGTTGTAGAAGAAGCCATACATCTGATCATTGCCATCGGCATCTTTGTAGGTGCCAAGATCAACCCATGAATCACCGGCTGCATAGTTATCGCCGACCCAGCTGGCCATATCTTCACCCAGAGGCGTCAACTGGCCTTTTGAAGCCATGATCGACGCCAAACCGGGCTGCGGGAATACCGCGATGTTGGGGGCCGACCCCGCTTCGGCATCAATGACGATCTGCTGCTCAAAGCTGTCAGAGCCGGTGTAGATCACATCTGCGCCAGTCGCTTTCTCAAAATAGGCAATCATATTGTTGAAATAGCCGTCCTCGGGTGTCAGCCACGGACCGAAGATCGTGACGGTCTGACCGCTCAGATCAGGAGCATTCTCGGCCCAGGCGTTGTAGCTGTCCCAGTTGAACGGCCCTTCACCAGGTGCAAAAACCAGATCTTCTGCCTGAACTGACCCAGCCAGCAGAGCGATCGTCGCCGCGCCTGCATAAAGCGAGTGTTTCATGAGTTCTCCTCCCAAAATTTCCCTGCGCCTCCTGAGATTCGTTTTCCAAAGCGCTTTGAATGATCGACTTTATCCGCTAACATTCGATTCCTGTCAACAATCGGATTCGGATTCTCTTATTTACTTGCCGTGATTTCCTGATTCCTGAAACAGGTTGACGTAAGAGGAAATTCGAAACAAAACAAGAAGAGCATCTATTTGAAGGCGCTTTGGAGATCATGAACCTCAAACAGCTCTCTGAAATCCTCGGTTTGTCTCAAACCACGGTCAGCCGTGCGCTGAACGGGTATCCCGAGGTCAACGAGGGCACGCGCATTCGGGTTCAGGCTGCGGCTGAAAAACATGGATACCGCCCCAACATCCGCGCCAAGGGGTTGGCGACGGGCCGCTCGATGGTGATCGGGCATGTGATCCCGACATCGTCCCGGCACGAGATGGTGAACCCGATTTTCGGAGATTTTGTCGCCGGCGCAGCCCGGACTTATGCCGAAAACGACTATGACATGATGTTCACCCATGCTGCCGACACCTCGATCGAAGAGTCCTATCGCAGCCTGTTCACACGCGGTGCCGTAGATGGGGTCGTCTTGCAAGGCCCCAAGGTGAATGAATCACGCATCTCCGTCCTTTCGGAAATGAACGTGCCGTTTATCGTTCATGGCCGTTCGACCGGCGTGGACATACCCTATGACTGGATCGACGTGAACAATCTGCGCTCGTTCGAGCGCGCAACTCGGTTTCTGATCGATCTGGGCCATCGCCGCATCGCATTGATCAACGGGCTGGAAGTGATGGACTTTGCGCAGCGCCGTCGCAATGGCTATGAAGCCGCCTTGCAAAAGGCGGGGATCGCGCTTGATCCGGCCCTGTTGCGCAGCGCCGAGATGACGGAAATCTACGGATATCTGACGACTAGTGACATGCTCAAGCAGGACAATCCTCCGACCGCCTTTCTGGTTTCATCGATCATCCCGGCAATTGGTATCCGTCGCGCATTGGAAGAAAACGGGTTGAAAATGGGTCGCGACATTTCGGTCATCGTTCATGACGATGAATTGTCATACATGCGCAACGGCCAGGATGTACCGATCTTCACTGCCACTCGTTCGTCCGTCCGCCACGCCGGAGAAAAGGCCGCTGAAATGCTGATCGAGCGCATCAATGCGCCGAATGATCCCCCAAAAACCTGCCTGCTCGAAGCAGAACTGGTGGTTGGAAACTCGACGGGTCCGGCTCCGCAAAGGAATTGAAATGAAATACAACCGCAGCGACTTTCCGCCCGACTTTCTGTTTGGCGTCGCAACTTCAGCTTATCAGATCGAAGGACACGCGCAGGGTGGCGCGGGCCTTACCCATTGGGACGACTTCGCAGCCACGCCGGGAAACGTTGCCAATGCCGAAGACGGCGCGCTGGCATGCGACCACTACAACCGGTTCGAGCAGGATCTGGATCTGGTCAAAGCCGCTGGTTTTGACGCCTATCGCTTTTCAACCAGCTGGGCGCGCGTGCTGCCAGAAGGACGTGGACCCGTCAATCAGGAAGGTCTGGATTTCTATGACCGGTTGACCGACGCCTTGCTGGAACGCGACATTCGCCCATGCGCAACGCTATACCATTGGGAACTTCCCTCGCCCCTTGCTGATCTGGGCGGGTGGCGCAACCGAGATATCGCAGGCTGGTTTGGCGATTTTGCCGAAATCCTCATGCGTCGTATCGGCGATCGCATGTTCAATGTCGCCACCATCAATGAACCCTGGTGCGTCAGTTGGCTGAGCCATTTCGAGGGCCACCACGCGCCCGGCCTGCGCGACATTCGCGCGACGGCCCGTGCGATGCATCACGTCCTGCTGGCCCATGGTCGTGCTACCGAAGTGATGCGCGGATTGGGGATGTCCAACCTGGGGGCGGTGTTCAATCTGGAATGGGCGGAACCTGCGGATGACAGCCCCGAGGCGCAAAAGGCGGCTGCGCTCTATGACGGGATTTACAACCGGTTTTTTCTGGGCGGTGTATTCGACAAATCCTACCCTGAAAACGTGCTCGAAGGGCTGGCCCCGCATTTGCCGACCGGCTGGCAGGACGATTTCGATGTGATCGGAGCGCCGGTCGATTGGTGCGGACTGAATTACTATACGCGCAAGCTGATCGCGCCTTCCGACACACCCTGGCCGGGCCTGCGCGAAGTCCCGGGACCTCTGCCCAAGACGCAGATGGGATGGGAAATCGAACCGGAGGGTTTGTCCCGTTTTCTGATCCGTACAGCCAAAGACTACACCGGGGAATTGCCGATCTACGTCACGGAAAACGGCATGGCCAGCCCCGCGCGCCAACAGGATGATGACCGGATCGACTATCTGGATCGCCACCTGTCGGCCGTACAGGTTGCGTTGGCCGAGGGCGTGCCCGTCAAGGGGTATTTTGTCTGGTCATTACTGGACAATTACGAATGGGCCTTTGGTTATGAGAAGCGCTTTGGGCTGGTGGATGTGGATTTTGACACGCTGGAACGAACGCCCAAAGCCTCGTATCACGCGTTGAAAGAGGCGCTGTCGGCTTGAAGGTGACGAGCGCTCCTGCGCGATCGCAATTGCGAACGTCAGATTGCACACGGTACCTGCTATAGGTTCGCCAGGCTGATATTCGGGGTCTCGTCGTATTCCGAGACCAGGATCCAATTTATCTGCTGCCGCCTATTTTGGCGGGCTCGTTGTGCCACGAACAACGCAATCCAATGCGCAGCAAACCCTGAAGTGCTCGGGATCATCCGTTGTGATGTAGTCGGTGAACTTTTCCCCCGCCAGCGTTCCGATGGTTTCTGCCGGAATACGAATGGTCGTTAGGCCCGGCTCGACGTCTGACGACCCTTTGAAATCGCCGATGCCGATAATCGACAGGTGATCGGGAACGGTCAGGCCCAGATTCTGCGCGGCAAACAAGGCACCCTGTGCAATAACGTCGTTTCCGCACAACAATGCCGTTGGACGTGGATGATCCGTCAAAAGGGAAATGGCAGCCTGCTTTGCCTGCGAGACACTGTAGGGCGCTTCGGAAACTCGCTTGTCCGGAAGGCAAATATCCCTTTCCGCGAGCGTATCATGTACGGCTGTGAACCGGTGCTGCGCTCGATCATTGCCATTGGTTTTGGGAAAAATCAGACCAATGTCCCGATGCCCCAAGGCCAGCAGATGCTCGGTTGCAAGTCGCCCCGCCAGCAGGTTGTCCGCCCCGACGCATGGCAAGTCTGAATCTTCGGAGTAGTTCCATATCGCCAACCCTGGAATTTTCTGCTGGTCGATCAGGCGGGCGGTTGCCTCAGCGTGTTCCAAACCGACAAGCGCGACGCCATCCACGCGATGCTCGAGCAGTTTACGGACCATGGCGTATTCCCGGTCAAGATCGTATCCGTGCGACGCCAGCAACAGGCTGAACCCGGCCTTGTCGATTGAATCCGAGAATGCCTGAATAACCTCGGCGAAAATGGCATGGTTGATCGTGGGCACCACAAGGCCGATGGTCCCGGACCGTTTGCCATGCATCGTTTGCGCGGCCCGGTTGCGGATATACCCCAGTCTCTGAACCGCTCGATTGATCTTTTTGCGAGTCGCTGGGTTCACCAGATCCGGGTGATTAAAGGTGCGCGACACTGTGGATGGTGACACTTTTGCGGCCTTTGCGACCGCCACAATATCCACCTTACCTTTTTGAAAACTTGACATAATATTCTCCCGCTTGGTCGAATTTATGAAAACATTTGCAATACTATTTTCATCGCCTAACCTGATTTGTCAACAAAAGTAAGAAACATGAACCGACGGGTTGGGAGGCCCTGAATGGAATTCATTTATTACTTCGGAGACGTGTTTACCCCGTTGTCATTCATGCTGTTGCTCGGCGGCACGATCGGTGGTCTCATTCTGGGTGCAACGCCCGGGTTATCGCCGACCATGGCTGTCGCGCTGCTGATCCCGTTCACCTTCCAGCTTGAGGCGGCGCAGGGTCTGATCCTGTTGGGCGCGGCCTATACCTCGACCGTGGCCGGAGGGGCGGTCAGCGCAATTCTCCTCAAGATCCCCGGCGCACCTGCCAATATCGCCACAACGCTGGACGGACACACGATGGCCAAACAAGGCCAAGGTGCGCGCGCCCTGCAACTTTCGTTTCTGGCCTCGGCGGTGGGCGGAATATTCGGCGTTCTGCTTCTGATCTTTCTGACTCCCGTTCTGGCCAAATGGGCGCTGGCGTTTGGGCCGTCCCATCTGTTCTGGCTGGCCATCCTGGGCGTGACAGTGATCGGGACGCTGGATTCCGCCTCGGTCGTAAAGGGGCTACTGTCAGGCTGTATCGGCTTGTGGCTGGCGACCATCGGGTTCGACGACATCATGGGCGCACAGCGTTTCATCTTTCACCCGGCATTGGGTGGAGGCATCAACATCATCGCCGCGCTGATCGGCCTGTTCGCGATCCCCCAAGTGCTGACGATGTTCGCCAAAGGACGCCACAACGCTGGGGCAGAGGTTATCGAAGTGCAGCGCCACTCGATCATCGATGCATTCCGAGAGCTTTTCAGCCGTACCCGCGCACTGAGTATCGGCACGATGACAGGTTCGATCATCGGCCTGATCCCGGGTGTCGGCGGGCAAATCGCGGGTCTTGTCGCCTATGATCAGACCAAGAAATTCTCAGCTGAAAAAGACAAGTTCGGCACTGGTCATTCCGAAGGTGTGATCGCTGCGGAATCCGCCAACAATGCCATGGTCGGCCCGTCTCTGGTACCTTTATTGACGTTGTCCATTCCCGGCAGCCCCACCGCCGCCGTTCTTCTGGGTGGTTTGCTGATCCACGGGATTTTCCCAGGCTCGGACCTGTTCGACAATCACCCCGATGTCGCCTGGACATTCATCAACTCGATGCTGATCGGGCAGGTCCTGATGTGTATCTTTGGTCTTTATGTCGCGGGGCTGGCAGCTCGCGTGGCGCAGGTGCCGCAATCGGTCATGGCGGCCATCGTGCTGGCGCTGTCGGTCTTTGGGGCCTATTCGGTGCAAGGTTCGATGGGTGATGTCTATGTCATGGCCTGCCTGGGCATTGGCATGTTCTTTCTGGAACGTTTCGGGTTTTCTGCCGCTCCACTGGTGCTGGGGCTGATCCTTGGGCCCATCGCCGAGGCCAACTTCATTCAGGGTGGAATGATCGCTGATGCCACCGTGGGCAAGGCTTCGTATTTCCTGACCGGCGGGCTTAACCTGTTGCTGATCGCAGTTGTGCTGGCTTCGATCGCCTACTCGGTCTGGATGGAATTGCGCAGCCGTCGCTACACCACCAAAGAGGAGGCACAGGCATGAACCGCTCTCAGCATATATTCGGCTCGGGTCTGGTTTTTGCCGTTGGGCTGTGGGTCGCATGGGTCAGCTATACCCAGCAACCGGCCGAAGCCTTTCTGTTCCCGCGCCTTATCGCTTCTGTTTTCGTGGTCCTTGCCGGGTGGACATTTGGCAAAGCTCTGCTGGGCTTATCCAAGGTTGGAAACGGCGTGACGCGGACAATGTTCATCAACATGCTGCCCGGCCTGATCATCACGCTGATCTATGTGTTCTGGGCGGCAAAAACGCTCGGGTTCTACACCGCTACGACCATCGCCTTTTTTGTCCTGCTGTCGATCTACGATCCTGCGCCTCATGCCGAAGCCAAAAGCTGGCTCCGGCGAGGGATCATCACGGGCGTGTTTGTGGCGGTGATGTACGGGCTCTTTGCCATGCTTCTAAACGTCTACACACCAAAAGAAATTCTGTTCTGACCGCACCAATTTGCGGGTGAACCAAATCAGGGAGGAAACGCAAAATGAAACAACTGATCGCAGGGGCCGCATTGGTTCTGGCTGGCCTGTCAGGCCCGGCAATGGCCGAAGACTATCCGGAACGACCACTGATGATGATGGTCAGCTATGGCGCCGGAGGTGCAACCGACTTTCAGGCGCGGATTGTCACCATGACCGCCGGGAACGAGGATGCGCTGGGGATGCCCATCGCCATTATCAACAAACCCGGCGCAGGTGGTCGCGTTGGCTGGAACTGGTTTGCCACGCAGGTCGACCCGGACGGTTATACCTTGGCCGCCTACAACGTTCCCCACTTCATCGCCCAATCGATCAAGGGCGGCGTCGAATACTCGACCGACAGCTTTGAGCCCATCGCCAACTGGGGGGCCGACCCGGCTGTGTTCGTCGTCGGTGCGGACAGCGAATTCAACTCGATGCAGGATGTTGTCGATTTTGCGAAGGAAAACCCCGGCAAACTGACCGTTTCGGGTGCTGGATTGTTTGTGGGCCACCACATTGCTGCATTGCAAATCGACAAGGCCGCTGGGACCAAAATGGCCTATATCCCGACAAAGGGTGGCGGGGCCGCAGCGATGAAAGCGGTGATCGCGGGCGAGGTTATGGGCGGCATCAACAACCTGTCTGATGCGTTCCGCGCGCAAGAGGCGGGTAACGTCAAAATCCTGGGCGTCGCCGATCTGGAACGCAACGCCTTCCTGCCGGATGTTCCGACGATGATGGAACAGGGGCTCGAGGTCGACAATTCGTCGGTCAACTTCCGGGGTGTGATGGTGCCCAAGGGAACTCCGCCCGAGGTGATCGAAAAACTGTCAGCAACCGTGCCCGAGATGTTTGCCAATTCCCGCGTCGCCAAAAAGATGGAGGCAGGCGGTTCGCCGATGCACATCATGACACGGGACGAAGTGATCGAGATGTGGGCGCAGCGTCAACAAACGCTGAACGAGTTGCTGGCCGGTCTCTGATCCGGTGATCAAAGCGGGGCGGAACGGGTCCGCCCCGACCAACCATTCGAGGACAAGATGAACGCTCAGGACGGGATTTCCCCCGAAATTGCTGAAATAGATCGCATAGTGGCGCGCGCGCGAAAGGCGCAGGCGGCATTTGAGGCAAGTGCCAGCCAGGCGCTGTACGACAAAGCGGCGCTGGCGGCGGGCTGGGCCATCATGGAACCGACACGCAATCAAGCGTTGGCCGAGATTGCCGTCGAAACCACGGGTCTGGGCAACGTGCCCGACAAAATCACAAAGAACCACCGCAAGACGCTGGGCTTGTTGCGGGATATTGCGGACGTAAAAACCCAAGGCATCATCAGCGACGACCCGGCGACCGGAATTACCGAGATTGCCCGACCGATCGGCGTCATAGGCGCAGTCGTCCCCTCGACCAACCCTGCCGCTACGCCCGCGAACAACATCATCAATGCTCTCAAGGGTGGCAATTCCATCGTTGTGGCACCGTCGCCCAAAGGCGTGGCCTCTTGCGAGATGCTGCTGGGTTATATCCACGCTGAGTTTGACAAACTGGGGCTGGACCGAGATCTGGTACAGATGATCCCCGCACCCGGGTCAAAAGCCAAAACACAACGGTTAATCGAAACTGTTGATCGGGTGATCTGCACCGGCAGTCAAAACAACGTCCAGCGTGCGCAGTCCTGTGGCACGCCAGCAGTGGCGGTCGGCGCTGGCAACGTTACAGTGATTGTGGACGAAACCGCCAATCTGCAAGATGCCGCAGCCAAGATCGCTGCGTCCAAATGTTTCGACAACGCGACGTCCTGCTCTTCCGAAAACGCGCTGGTCGTAGTGGACGCGGTTTACGACGCCTTCATCGCTGCAATGGCCACCGAAGGTGGTGTTCTCGTGCCGTCATCGCAAGCAAACGGCATTATTTCACGGCTCTGGCCAGACGGTCACCTCAACCGGTCCGTGATCGCGCAGGACGCCGACAAGATGCTCGACGCCCTGGGGATGGCAGGCAAAGTCCCTGAAGGAACCCAGTTTCTTGCGGTTGAGACCGATGGTATCGGCGCGGATCATCCTTTGTCGGGCGAAAAACTCAGCCGGGTTCTGGCGCTCTATCGCGCGACGGATTTCAACGCTGCCAAAGAAATTGCCGCCCGCATTCTGGCGCATCAGGGGGCGGGGCATTCTGTCGGAATACATACCGGCGACGACGCGCGCGCAGTTGAGATGGGGCGCGAACTGCCAACATGCCGGGTGATCGTCAATCAGGCGCATACGTTCGCCACCGGCGGCAGCTTTACCAACGGGATGCCCTTTTCGTTGTCGATGGGCTGCGGCAGTTGGGGTGGAAACTCGATCGATACCAATTTGCACTGGCGGCATTTCGTCCAAACCACCAAGATCGTGCGCGAAACACCGCCGCGCGAACCCGCCCTAGACGAGATTTTCGGCACGTACTGGTCGGAGGTCGGCCAATGACCAACCCGCCCGAAGGCACAATCCGCGATTGGCTGGATCACCGAGCTATTCAGGGCGGCACCGGCTTCGTCTTTCCGGACGGCGCAGCAGACCTGACTTGGAGCGAACTGCGCGAAACAGCGCGTCGTGTTGCCGTCATGTTGACCGACTTGGGTGTGGAAAAGGGTGAAAGTGTCGCCATCCTCTACCCAAATTGTCGCGAAGCGTTGGAGGTTCTTTTCGGCGTTCTCTACGGCGGATTTCGGGCAACGATGATCAATCTCGTTGCCGGCGACAGTGCCGTTTCCTATGCGCTGGACCACAGCGGTGCGCGCTATGGCTTCGTGCATACCGATCAAATGGATCTGTTTGCGCGAACTGCGGATCCCGCAAAGATTACTGCGCTGCAAACCTCGAACGCCCGGGATACCGGCAGCAACCTGCACGGCATCTCATCAAACAGTCATGCGCTATTGATGTACACTTCGGGGACAACGGGACGCCCGAAGGGGGTTGTGCACACCCACGCCAGTTTGCTGGCAGGTGGTTGGACAACAGCGGTTGCGCACCAGCTGACCGAGGCTGATCGCGGGTTTTGCGTGTTGCCGATCTACCATATCAACGGGCTGTGTGTGACGGTCATCGGCACCTTGGTTTCGGGTGGTTCACTGGCCATGTGCGAAAAGTTTTCCGCCAGCCGATTCTGGGACAATCTCGGCAAGGTTGACGCAACGTGGTTCTCGGTTGTGCCGACCATCATTTCTCATCTGCTGCACTCGGATACCAGCCCGAATGCCAGCACCCGACAGCGCGTGCGTTTCGGACGGTCTGCATCCTCGGCCCTTGCCCCGGACGTTCAACGCAGTTTTGAAAATCGCTTCGAAATTCCTATCATCGAAACCATGGGCCTGACCGAAACCGCAGCACAAATTCTGTCGAACCCGCTGCCTCCGGGCATTCGCAAAATCGGGTCGCCCGGGATCGCCTATGGAAACGAAGCGGGAATTCTGGACGCCGACCTTGAACCTGTGCCGTACGGGACCGAGGGCGAATTGGTCATACGCGGTCCCAACGTGATGCTGGAATACCTCAAGGATCCCGACGCGACATTGAACACATTTACTACCGAAGGGTGGTTACGCACCGGTGACCTCGCTCGCATGGATGAAGACGGATATGTCTTTGTCACCGGGCGCTTGAAAGAGCTGATCATCAAAGGCGGCGAGAACATCGCGCCGCGCGAGATTGACGAGGCACTTTATTCCCATCCCGACGTCGTCGAAGCAGCGGCGTTCGCGCGCCCTTGCGCCAACTATGGCGAAACAGTTGAAGCTGCGGTTGCAATTCGCGAGGGTTCTGCAGTGACCTCTATGGACCTGTCGAAGATCTGCGAGACCCAGGTCGGCCGGTTCAAATCGCCCGATCGTGTCCATTTTTTGCCAGAACTGCCAAAAGGGCCATCGGGGAAAATCCAACGCAACCGGATACTTGAGATCGTTACAGCGCAAACTGACGGTTCAACCACGTAATCAAACTTGCGCATCGCCCGAAAGATGTCAGGCCTAAGAGGGGCGTTTCAGACCGAGCGCTGCTACAGCCTCGGTCGCGGACAGGACCCAGCGGTCCTGCAACGCCTTGTTTTCGTTGTGACGAAGCCCCAAAGCCTTCAAAAGTGCAAACCGTTTGGGGTCATCTCCTCCAAACGAAATCGCCACGCGCGGCCACCAATAGTCTACCGACTTCTGCATCTGCGCAGCCTCACCGCGTTCGACCAGTTTGAGCGCGCCCTCCAGCGCCAATTCGCCGTGATGCGCCTCGGTCGGGGCGATGGTTCGAAATGCTTCGGCCAGCGGTTGGTATGAAACCATCGAGAACTCTGCCAGTTGCTCGGCCACGGCGCGGCTCATCAGCAAGTTCATCACCACTGCGTCGACCCAACCCTCAATTGGGTAGTTGAAGACCGCAAGCCGCATGTCGTGTTCGCTGCGCGTTGCACCGATATCAGCGTCGCGATCCAGGCGCGCGGTCCAAGGGTGATGCCTTGCATATCGTTGCGTATCGGCACCGAATTCACCCATGAGGTTAAGGACCCGATCAGCATGGTCGGTCTTTTCAAGCACGATCCGGGCCGCAGCGATACGCTCTTTGATACCAGGCCCCTGATTAATAACGTCGGCGAAACCGGCCGCCCCAGCCAGTTCACTATCGACAAACGTTGCCATCAGTTTCATCAACTCGGCGCGATAGCGCGGCGGCACATTCGTTGGGTTTGTCAGCACTCCGCCCGCAGCGAGATAGGTGTCGATTGACATGGCTTCGGTCATTGGTCCTGCTCCTTTATTGGTCGTAGTCAACGACCACGCGGTCGGTCACCGGAAAGGACTGGCAGCTGAGAACATAGCCCTTTTCGACCTCGTAATCCTCGAGTGCGTGATTGGCGAGCATCTCGACCTCGCCTTCAAGCACCTTGCAGCGGCAGGTCGAACAAACCCCGGCCTTGCAGGCATATGGCGCGTCAATCGCGTTTTCCAACGCTGCCTCTAGTATGGATTGATCCTTGGGCATGGTGACGGATTGCGTGGACCCATCCAGCGTGATCGAGGCGTTTGTCTGGTTTGCTTTCTTATCCGCATCCACCGCACCCGTTTTGCGCTTGGCGCGTCCTGGTTGTGCGCTGGCAAACAGTTCGAACTTGATCTGGTCGTCTTTCAGCCCGTGTTCGCGTAAGGCTGCGGCAATGCCCAGCATCATGGGTTCGGGGCCGCAGATGAATGCGGTGTCCACGTTCTGAATGTCGATCCAATGCTGAAATAGCTTGCCGCATTTTTCCTGTGTCACAAGCCCGGTGAACAGGTCGATTTCCTGCGCGTCTGTTTCGAGAACATGAACCACGGTCAAACGACCCATATAAAGGTTCTTGAGATCCTCGAGCTCTTCTCGAAACATGATCGTGTTGATGCCTTTATTGGCATAAACCAGTGTAAAGCGCGCGTGCGGTTCGCGTGCCAACGTCGTTTTCAGGATCGAAAGAACCGGCGTGATCCCTGACCCTCCCGCAAATCCCAGATATTGCTTTTCTGCCTGCGGATCGATCGGTGTGTGAAAGCTGCCCATTGGCGGCATCGCCTGCACGACCTCGCCCACCCGAAGATCCGTATTTGCCCAGGTTGAAAATGCGCCACCGTCGACACGTTTGATCCCGACCTGCAAAATACCGTCGTCCTTACCCGCACAGATGGAATAAGACCGGCGCAGTTCCTCGCCGTCAAAGTCACGACGAAAGGTCAGGTACTGACCAGCCGTGAATTCGAACTGATCCGCCGCGCCATCCGCAGGCTCCAGCGTCACGACCACCGCATCCCGGATTGTCTTGTGGATGTCTGTGACCTTCAGGTCGTGGAAACGTGCCATCCTGGGCTCCTCCTCAGATGCACTTGAAATAGTCGAAAGGCTCCAGGCAGTCGGTGCAGCGCCAATGCGCCTTGCACGGGGTCGAGCCAAACTGGCTGACCTTCTCGACCGCCTTGCTGCCGCAATATGGGCAACGGTCGGGGCCACCTGCCGGTTGCGGCGGTGCTATACCGTATTCTTCAAGCCGCGCTCGACCCTTGGTGCTGAGCCAATCCGTAGTCCAGGCAGGCGATATGCTGGTCTCGATCTGCACATCCGTGATCCCGTGATCGCGCAGGGCCGTTTCGATATCCATGCTGATCACAGATGTCGCAGGGCAACCGGAATAGGTGGGTGTAACCGTCACTTTTAGCGCTCCGGCATCCCAGCAGACGTCCCGAACTATGCCCAGGTCGACCACCGAAATCACCGGGATCTCGGGGTCGGGAACTGCGTCCAGCCATTCCCATATCTCATCCGTCGACGCGTGTTGCATGTCATCTACCAGCTGGCACCGGGATAGGCGCGTTGCAGCCACTGCATCTGCGTCAGCAAGTGACCCAGATGCTCGGTGTGCATCCGCCCGTCACGCCCGCCTTTGTGCGCAAAATCGCTGTCCGGGATCGTCAGTGTCGCATCAGTCAATACCCGCTGCACCAGCGCGTCATATTCGGCCCGAAGATCGGCAGGGTTCGGTGCGATGCCCGCCGCAACCATCTCGGCGTCGATCTCATCACCGGCAAACATCTCGCCCACATAAGGCCAGAGATAGTCCAGCGCCGCCTGCATCCGATCATGGCTTTCCTCGGTTCCGTCACCCAGACCGACAACCGTGTCGCTTGACCGTTCCAGATGATAGGCGACCTCTTTACTGGCTTTCGCCGCTATGGCCGCAACGCGATCGTCCGAAGACATCAGCAGACGCCCCAGCATGATCGAGTGCCAGGCGTCGAACAGGAACTGACGCATCAGAGTGCGCCCGAAATCCTCATTCGGAACTTCTACAAGCAGAACATTGCGAAAATCCCAAACGTCGCGCAGAAACGCCAGATCGTCGGCGGATTTTCCGCCATCGATCTCACCCGCCAATCCCAGCCACATCTGCGTCTGCCCGATCATGTCCAGCGCGGTGTTTGCCAGCGCTATATCTTCCTCAAGCACGGGCGCTTGGCCGCACCACTCACTGACGCGATGCCCCAGGATCAGGGTATTGTCTCCCATCCGTAGCAGGAATTGCTGGAAAGCCTCGGCGCTTGCCATCACATCGCCCCTACGTCTTCGGGGATGTCGAAAAAGGTCGGGTGGCGGTACACCTTGCTTTCGCTGGGCTCGTATAGCGGGCCTTTGTCGCCTGGTGAGGAGGCCGAGATATTGTTGGCTTCAACCACCCAGATCGACACACCTTCATTGCGGCGCGTGTAGACATCGCGCGCGTTCTTGATCGCCATTTCCGCGTCGGGTGCATGCAATGAACCCACATGGCGGTGACTCATCCCATGCTGGCCACGGATGAAGATTTCCCAAAGGGGCCATTCGTTTTTCATGCGTAATCCTCCTTGGGGTGCTTATTCGGCCGCGACTTTCTGGTCGCGTTTCTTGCGGGCATGCGCCAGCAGACCATCACGCACCCACTTTCCGTCGTCCCAGGCTTTGTTGCGCGCCGCCAATCGGTCGACATTGCAGGGGCCATTGCCTTTGATCACATCAAAGAATTCAGTCCAGTCGGGTTCCGAGAAGTCATAGTGCCCGCGTTCCTCGTTCCATGTCAGGTCAGGGTCGGGAACGGTCAGACCCAGATATTCGGCCTGCGGTACGGTCTGGTCGACGAATTTCTGGCGCAGTTCGTCATTGGTGTTGATCTTGATCTTCCACGCCATCGACTGCGCCGAATGGACCGAGTCCTTGTCGGACGGGCCGAACATCATCAGCGACGGGTACCAGAAACGGTTCAGTGCATCCTGCGCCATCTTGCGTTGCTCGGGCGTGCCTTCAGCCATTTTGCGGATAGCATCATAGCCCTGACGCTGGTGAAAACTCTCTTCCTTGCAAATCCGGATCATCGCACGCGAATAGGGTCCGTAGGAGGTACGTTGAAGCGGAACCTGGTTCATGATCGCCGCTCCGTCGACCAACCAGCCGACGGCACCGATATCAGCCCAATTCAACGTGGGATAGTTGAAGATCGACGAGTACTTCATGCGCCCGTCCAGCAGCATTTCAGTCAATTCATCGCGGCTGACACCCAGAGTTTCAGCCGCACAATACAGGTACAACCCGTGCCCGGCCTCGTCCTGCACCTTGGCAAGAAGGATCGCTTTGCGTTCAAGCGTGGGCGCGCGGGTGATCCAATTGCCCTCGGGCAGTTGACCGACAATCTCGGAATGGGCGTGCTGTCCAATCTGACGGATCAGCGTCTTGCGATACGCCTGCGGCATCCAGTCCTTGGGCTCGATCTTGATACCGGCATCGATCCGCGCCTGGAATTCGGCAAGCTTCTCCGGGTCATCATTTGACGACTCGGATTTCACCATCTGTGCGTACATGTCCCGTCTCCTTTCCTACAGTCCCGATCGCCGCCCCAACCGCCTTTGATCGCCTCGCCCGCCCTTCATAGATGAATCGGCTGGTTCGAACGGCGCATTATTAAACCGTCTGGTCGGTTTTTAATATCACGCGCGATTCGACGCAAGCCTTATGTTACTAAATCAAAGCTCGACCGGCATAGTTGTAACATATCGTTGCAATCTACGCGACCAGTTCTGCTTCCAAAGTCTCAAGCGTGCTGCGCGGCAGTCTTTCCAGCAGCGCGAAGACCGCCTCACGACAAGCAACGCCCTTCCAACCGGTCGGCAAGAACATGTCGGGCAGGTTCGGGTGACGCAGAACCAAACGCCGCCAATTGTGTACGATCAGAACCCGCAACACCGCCTTCTTGACCGGGTCGCCCGCCCCTTCTGAGGGCAAATTCCGGTCCACGACCTGAACTGTGTCCCAGAATTGCTCATATGCGGTTTTCAACGGGCCCGGCCCGCAGATGTCTCGCACCCAATTCGGAACGGTGCCCTTGCTGTCTTGAACGGCAAATAACTCTTCCAGACCCTCTGGGGCCGGGCCCGCAGCCATGGCAGTGGACGCGTTCAAAGAAACATAATCGCCCACCTGCATGATGACCGACAATTCCTTACGGGACGTGTCCGTGCTGCTGGCAATCAGCAGGTGCCAGGTATCGGGTGCATCCAGATCGCGACCATAAATCCGGGGCGTGGCAGCCGCGCTCTGACGGCGGCCATACTCCGTCAAGCGATGTACACTGTTCCGGCCGATCCGGGTGCTTTCGATCCAGCCTTCCTTGCGCAGACGATGCAGCGCAACCCGCGTCGCTTCGGCCTTGATGCCCGCAAGCCCGGTCAATTCCGAGATCAAAGCGCCGCTGATCTGATCCTTCTCTCTCTGGGCCAGATCACCGAAGATTGTCACCAGCACCGACCACACACGCAGCGTACCCGAGCCAGTCAGCTGGGCAACACAGGTTTCAAACCAATCGGGTGCCGCATCCTTCATGAGATTAGTATACTCTGGCCGCAGCGAAACCGCCATGCGGCCCGTTGCCATCAATAGGCGACCATAGTCAGAAGGTCATATTCCGCAACGACTTCATCATCCTGCTGGGTCAGTGTTACGTGCCAGCGAACCTCGCCATACGCGTCACCACGCCCGGTCTTATTCTTGACCGTCAGACGCACCTTGATGGCGTCACCCGCCGCGACCGGCTTCATAAAGCGCAATCCTTCCAATCCAGTGTTGGCCAGAACCGGGCCTTCGTTCGGCTCAACGAACAAACCGGCGGCAAACGACAACAGCAGATAGCCATGTGCCACACGTCCTGGAAAGAATGGATTCCGTTCGGCCGCTGCCTGATCCATGTGGGCATAGAAAGTATCGCCAGTGAATTCGGCAAAATGCTCGATATCATCAAGCGTTACAATGCGCGGATCGGTCTGGATCGTCTCACCAATCGCCAGCTCGTGGTAGCGGCGCGTGAACGGGTGCGTGGGTGCTGCGATCTCGGTTGAACCCGGCACCCATTTCCCCCCGATCGCAGTCAACAGGTCTGGCGAGCCCTGAACTGCAGTGCGCTGCATATAGTGTTTCACACCCCGTACGCCGCCCATTTCCTCGCCCCCGCCAGCACGACCTGGGCCGCCATGGACCATATGCGGCAGGGGTGAGCCATGGCCGGTGGATTCCTTCATCGAGTCGCGATTGTTGAAATAGAGCCGTCCGTGATAAGCCCCCGCGCCCATCGCGACCTGACTGGCGACTACGGGGTCTCGGGTGATGACCGACGCCACAAGCGAGCCCTGCCCCCTGTTCGCTAGCTCGATCGCATGATCGAGGTCGCGATAGCCCATGATCGTGCTGACCGGGCCGAAGGCTTCGGTATCGTGAACCCGTTGCGCTGCGTCCGGATTGGCGCAATGAAACAGCATCGGCGGAAGGAATGCGCCCTTGTCCGCATCAGCGCCGTCCACAACGAAATCGTCGGGATCGCCAAAGACCCGCTCGGCCTCTTGCCCGATGATCGCGGCCTTTTCCAGAACGTCATGCTTCTGTCCGTTCGAAACCAGCGCGCCCATGCGCGTGGTCTCAAGCTTCGGGTCACCTATGGTTGTTTTGGCCAACCGTGCGGACAAGGCGTCGACCACCGCCTGCACCTGGTGTTCAGGTGCAATGATGCGACGGATCGCGGTACATTTCTGCCCCGCCTTTGTCGTCATTTCACGCTGAACTTCCTTCACGAACAGGTCGAACTCGGGTGTACCCGGCTCCGCGTCAGGGCCAAGGATTGAACTGTTCAAACTGTCCTGTTCGGCCACGAACCGTACCGATTGTTCCAGAATGCGCGGGTTCGAGCGCAGTTTTTGCGCAGTCTGGGCCGACCCGGTAAAGCTGACCACATCCTGCATCGTCAGCCGGTCAAGCATGTCGCCCAGCCCTCCCGAAACCAATTGCAGCGCGCCTACAGGCAGAATGCCCGAGTCCAGCATAAGCCGGACGCACAATTCGGTGACATAGCAGGTACTCGTCGCCGGCTTCACGATTGCCGGAACACCTGCAAGCAGCGTTGGGGCCAGCTTTTCAAGCATACCCCAAACGGGAAAGTTGAACGCGTTGATATGAACCGCCACGCCATGCAAGGGGGTACAGATATGCTGTCCAAGAAAGGTCCCGTGGCGCGATAGCTGCTCGACCTCACCGTCAAGATACACTTGGCCGTCAGGTAACTCGCGACGTCCTTTCGAGGCAAAGACGAACATCGTGCCGATGCCGCCGTCGACATCGATCAAGTGGTCTGATTGCGTCGCGCCTGTGTTGAACGACAGATCGTATAGGACCTGTTTGTTCTGGCCCAAATGGGTCGCTAACGCCTTGAGCATCTTTGCGCGTTCGTGAAACGTCAGTTTGCGAAGCGCTGGCCCACCAACATTGCGCGCATAATCCAGCATTCCCTGCACATCCAGCGCGGTGTTGCCCGCCGTTGCAATGACCTCCCCGGTCACCGCGCTTGCGATAGAGCGAGCGCCTTCAGCGGGCGGAACCCGCTTACCTGCCGCGAAACTTGATACCTGTTGGATCATTTTGAGCGTCTCCTCATCCCTGTATGGCATTTCGCCAGAAGATGTGTGCGTCTTGGTTTTGGTTTATATTTAACCGTACGGTCGGTCAATAGTTTTGACGACCACGTCCCGAAACCAAAACCTCAAACACGCGCCGGAAGCTGAGCGAACCCACGAAACCGAATACGAGCACCCCGTTTGGCCCCTTCGTTGATCCGGTAGTCTGGAAAGCGTTTCAGAAATCGTCCGACCGCCACGATGCCTTCCATCCGTGCCAGCGACAGGCCGACACAGGTATGCGGCCCACCAGCGAATGCGTGGTGCTTGTTGGGACGGCGATCCAGCATCATCTCGTCCGGCCAATCGAACTGCCTCGGATCCCGGTTGGCAGCACCGATACATAGATGGATGTCCGTGCCTGCCGGAATGGTATGGCCGTGGAACTCTACATCCTGGGTGGTCAGGCGGTTGCCGAACTGGTTTGGGCTTTCCAATCGCAGAAACTCGTCGACCGCGGTGGTGATCCGATCCGGATTTCCCAACAACACTGCCCGCTTGTCGCGATGTCGGTCCAGCAAGTCCAACGCATTGCCGATCAGGTTCGTCGTCGTTTCGTGGCCCGCATTCAGAATGAAGATGCAGTTCTGATACAGTTCCGTTTCGCTTAGCCCGCCGTCTGCATCGTCCTGCAACAACCGGGTCAGCACGTCCGACGCGGGGTCGCCAGGATGGGCCCGACGGTCGTCGATCACATGTCGAAGAAACGCCTTGAACTCCAAAACGGCCTCGTTGCCCCGCGCCTCCTGCTCTGGCGTCAGCTTTGGTTCCAACGCGCCAAGGATGGCCAGCGACCAGCCTCTTAGCGGGCCACGTTCGGACCGGGGAATGCCCAACAGGTTGCCGATGATTTCGATCGGGATTGCCCCTGCAAAATCCTCGATAATCTCGACATCCTGTCTGTCCTGCATTTGGTCCAGAAGGCTGTCGACCAATTCGATCAGACCCGGCTCCATCTGCGCCAGCGCACGGGGGTTCATGGCCCCGACCATCACGCGACGCACGCGGGTATGAAGCGGGGGGTCATTGAACACCAAACTCGTCGTATGGTGTTCGTACAAAGGGCTCCCGACTCCATATTTTGGTCCAAATACAGTTTTTTTGTCAGAAATGAACCGCTTGGTATCCCGATATACCCGATCCAAATCCGCATAGCGCGACAGGATCATCGACCCGTCGGGCTGCGGGCAGACGGGCATATCCTCTCGCAGTTGGGCATAGAATGGGTACGGATCCGCGTGAAAGCCCCTAGGCAGCGCGGTAAGCGAGAAGGTCAATGGCCCATCGCCCCCATTTGTTCGGGTAATACCAGGACAAGCCACGGCACCAGTACGATCAACGCCAACCGGAAGATATCTGCCACCCAAAATGGTGTCACACCTTTGAAAATCGTTCCGGTCGATACATCACCCACAACACCTTTCAGAATGAAAACGTTCAGACCGACAGGCGGTGTTATCAGGCTGATCTCGGTCACGACAACGACGACGATGCCGAACCAAATGGGATCATAACCAAGCGACGTCACCAGTGGGAAAAAGATCGGGACGGTCAGCAATAGCATTGAAAGCGATTCAAATACGCAGCCAAGAACAATGTAGATGCCCAGGATCATCAGGATCACGGCAAAGGGCGGCACATCGTAGGCTGTCACCAAGGCGATCAACGCCTCGGGCAAGCCTGCAAGGTTGATGAAGTTCGAAAAAATCTGCGCGCCGATCAGAACCGAAAACAGGGCCGCTGCCGTAAACGCGGTTTCTTTCAAGACCTCGAAAGTCGATCCCAATGTCAGCCCGCCTCGGGTCAAAGCAATCAGAAAGGCACCCATCGCCCCCATGCCCGCTGCCTCAGTCGGGCTGAAGGTCAGGTTCAGCGGGTAAAAGTCGAAAACACCGTACAGACCGCCGATCACCAGAAAAAACAAAAGCAGGACCGCCCAGACGGACCGCAAGGCCGACAACCGTTCGCCCCAGTCGTGGCGTTCGCCCGCCGGACCCGAGGTGGGCTTGCGCCAGACCGTCCAACGAACAGCGAACAGATAGAACAGGATACCCAGAACGCCGGGAAGAATACCCGCGACAAAAAGTTTGCCGATCGAAGTTTCGGTCAGCAGTCCATAGATCACAAGGATCACCGATGGCGGGATAAGAATACCCAGCGTTCCCCCCGCGGCGATTGATGCGGTCGACAGTTCATCCGAATAGCCATAGCGGCGCATTTCGGGCATGGCGACCTTTGACATTGTTGCTGCCGTCGCAAGCGAGGACCCGCAGATCGCCGAGAATCCGCCACAGGCCGCAACCGTTGCCATCGCGATACCGCCGCGGAAGTGCCCAAGAAAGGCATTGGAAACCGCATAAAGCTCGCGCGCCAGACCCCCTTTGTTCACGAACAACCCCATCAGGATGAACAGCGGAATGACCGACAGGCCGTAATCCTGGGCGGTATCGGTGATCTGGCGACCCACCATGGACATGGCGGCCTTGAGCCCGCGTTCGGAAAAGATGCTGCCACCGCGCTCATAGGCGAAGCCCAGCGTGCCGACGAGCCCCATCGCAAAAACGATGGGAAGGCGCACCAGCACCAGGATGAGGACAAGGGCGAATCCGATCAGTGCCGCTGTCATTTAGGGTGCTCCGATAACGATTGTGGGGCAAAGATGTGCAACAGGCCGGTGACGATCATTGCGGCGGCCGTGATTGCGGTCGAAGCGGTGATGAACCATCCGACGTAGAACACCGGGATCGACAGATACTCGGTCACGTCGCCATATTCGCGCGCACGCTCGGACAGGATCCAGACGCGCTGGATCGGCCAGATCAACATGATGCCCGAGGCCAGATACACGACAGCATCCCGGGCACGGCTCAGGCGCAGTCGCAAAAACAACCCATCCGTCAGGTCAACCGCGATCTGGCCCTGTGACGCCGAGATCATCGGCAAGACCGAAAACACGAGGATGGCCATCAGAATGCGCGTCAACTCTGTTGCCGCCTCAATCGGAGCGTTGAAAACCGATCGCAGAACGACATCACAGAATGTCATCACCATCAGAACGAATAGCGCCACACATGCCAGCAGCGTGGGCGCAAAGCTAATGCGACGCGCAATAGTCACAAGGTTGTGCATCATTGGATCCCAGCGAATGAGAAGGGTCGGCGATCTGAAACCGCCGACCAAAGCGCCTTATTGGCCGGCCATTTCATTGACGATCATGTCATAGGCGGCCTGCGCATCCACCCCGGCATCATTGACTTCGGCGATGACCTTGGTGCGCACGTCAGCTGCAATCGCATTGAACTTTTCAAGGTCTTCGGCCGAGGCCGCGTTGATGGCGTTGCCATCGGTGCCTTCCGTGGCTTCGCGACCGATTGCGTCGATCTGATCCCAGATCTTGCCGATTTCGCGGCTCAGCGGTTCTCCGAACACCTGCTCTTCCAATGCCTGCTGCAAATCTTCTGGCAAGTCGGCGAAAGTGTCTTCGTTCATGATGAACGCAAACGATCCGCGATAGAGGCCGCCGGGAACCTCATAAACGTTCTGCGCCACTTCGGTCAGCTTGAACCCCTTGCGGGATTCGAAGGGCATGACCACCCCGTCCGCTGCCTTTGAAGCCAGCGTCTCATAGACCTTGGGGGCCGGAACCTGAATACCGGTTGCGCCCAGCGCCGTGCCAACATCACCGCCGACACCGCCGGGAATGCGAACCTTCAGGCCCGAAACTTCGTCCAGAGATGTCACCGGGTTGCTGGAATGCAACTGCGCCGGTCCATGGGTATGCAGGGCTATCACCTTCACTCCGCGATGTTCGTCTGCGGCCTTGAGGTGCTGGTCATAGGTGCGCCAATAGGCGACCGATGCGGCCTCGGCCGATCCTTCATAGCCGGGCAGTTCGATCATCTTGGTGGTGACAAAACGGCCAGGCTGGTAGCCGTGGAAGATGATCGACGCATCCGCCGCCCCATCCATGATCAGGTCCATCTGCGCCGGCGGTGGTGCAATGCCCAGCTTCAGCTCAGCAGTCACTTTGCCGTCGGTGGCCTCTTCAACCATTTCGACGAATTTCGGCCACATCATCGCGTTGATGCCATGGGTCGGAGGCGCCCAGCTGGAAATGGTCAACGTATGTTCGGCGGCCATCGCAACGCCACCGGCAACGGCCAGCGCCGCCGAGGCCAATAGCGTGTTCAATCTGGTGAACTTCATGTGTCTGTCTCCTCCCTAAGAAACATGTGTAACAGATGCGTTAATTGCACTTTTTGTAACCATCAATGCTCCGGCGGCCCTCCATCGGCGCCACATCGTTGCCGTCGGCGGGCTGATTTCAGAGTCCCGGTCGCGCCTTGCGCAGCACAAGTCCGGGCAAAGACCGCCCGAAGCAATGGGTCGGATTCGGTTTGTGTTTATATATTGACCAACCGTTCGGTTAATGCAATGTTTTAGTTGCAGCGAGAACAGGTGAAACCGAATGAGCGATACGCTTCTTGTAGAAGATCACGGGAACTGGGTCGAAATCACTCTGAATCGTCCCGACAAGCTGAACGCCTTCAATGACGAGATGCACCTCGCTTTGCGCGAAGCGCTAGAGTCTGCACGCGACACCAAGGCGCGTGCCGTTTTGCTGACGGGTGAAGGGCTCGGCTTCTGCGCCGGACAGGATCTCGGTGATCGCGACCCATCCAAGTTGGACGGGCCGCCGGATCTTGGTGAAACCGTGCGCGCTTTCTATGCGCCTCTGGTGCGTCTGATCCGGTCGCTGAATTTCCCGGTTATCTGCGCCGTGAACGGCGTCGCTGCGGGCGCAGGAGCAAACCTTGCCCTGGCGTGCGACATGGTCCTGGCCGCAGATAGCGCAAAGTTCATTCAGAGTTTCGCCAAAGTCGGACTGATCCCCGATACCGGCGGTAGCTGGCACCTGCCCCGCCTTCTGGGCGAGGCGCGTGCCAAGGGTCTTGCATTGACCGCCCAGCCATTGCCCGCAAAGCAGGCTGAAGAGTGGGGCCTGATCTGGAAGGCGTTGCCGGACGATCAACTGATGGTAGAAGCGCGCAAGCTCGCCGCAGAATTTGCCAATGGCCCCACCCTTGGATTGGGCCTTACAAAGCAATGCATTCAGATGGCTGCTACCACCTCGCTGTCGGATCAATTGGATGTCGAAGCCGAGGCAATGAAAACCTGTGGCGAAAGCGCGGATTATGCCGAAGGCGTGAGCAGCTTTCTCGAAAAGCGCGCGCCTGTGTTTCAGGGGAAATGAACATGACACCCAAGGAACGTGCCACGCGATCGGCGGCAGCGATGTGGGCAAACGACGAAGCCAGCAAATGGTTCGGGATGGAAATTGTCGAGGTGGATGAAGGCCGCGCCACTCTGGCGCTGACGGTCGCGGCGCATCACTGCAATGGCCACGGCATCTGCCACGGTGGCATCACCCACGCGCTGGCCGACAGTGCATTCGCCTTTGCCTGCAACAGCCGTAATGTGTCGACCGTCGGTCAGCATACGGTGATGAGCTATCTCGCCCCCGGCCATAAGGGGGATCGTCTGACCGCCACCGCGACCGAGGTCAATCTGGCCGGGCGCAGCGGCATCTATGACGTTCGAATAATCAATCAGGACAACACACTGATCGCTGAATTTCGCGGAATGTCGCGTGCAACCGGCGGTCAGAACTTTGCAGAATAACCGCGCGCCCGGAGGAACACCGCGATGGAAGATCTGAGCCCAAAGAAATCCGACCTGGATCCAATCGAGATTGCTTCGATCGATGAAATCCGCGCAACACAGCTTGAGCGTTTGAAATGGTCCCTTCGTCATGCCTATGAAAATGTCGCGATGTACAGGCAGCGCTTTGACGAGGCGGGTGTCCATCCCGACGATCTGAAGCAGCTATCAGACCTTTCGAGATTTCCCTTCACCTACAAGAACGACTTGCGCGACCATTACCCATTCGGGATGTTTGCCGTCCCGCGAAGCGAAATTATCCGTCTGCATGCCTCGTCCGGCACAACCGGTAAACCCACGGTCGTGGGATATACCCGGACCGATATCGAAAACTGGGCAGATCTTGGCGCGCGATCGCTTAGGGCCGCTGGGCTGCGCAAAGGGGATCTGATCCACAACGCCTATGGTTATGGCCTCTTCACCGGCGGGTTGGGCGCACATTACGGCATCGAACGCCTGGGCGCGACCGTTGTGCCGATGTCGGGCGGACAAACGGAAAAGCAGGTTGGTCTGATCACCGACTTTCAGCCCGACGGGATCATGGTCACACCGTCCTATATGCTCAATATCCTCGAACAGTTTCACAAGGTGGGACACGACCCGCGAGAAAGCTCGCTCAAGGTTGGCGTCTTCGGCGCCGAACCCTGGACCGACGCGATGCGCCGCGAGGTCGAAGCCGCCTTTGATATGCACGCGGTTGATATCTACGGCCTGTCCGAGATCATGGGTCCCGGCGTCGCCAATGAATGCGTTGAAACCAAAGATGGACCGGTCATCTGGGAGGACCATTTTCTGCCGGAAATCATCGACCCCGCAACCGGAGAAATCCTGCCCGATGGCGAAACCGGCGAACTGGTATTCACGACCCTGACCAAAGAAGGTTTGCCGATGGTGCGCTATAGAACGCGCGACCTGACACGGCTTATGCCGGGAACGGCGCGATCGATGCGCCGGATGGCTAAAATCACCGGTCGCAGCGACGACATGATGATCCTGCGCGGTGTCAACGTGTTCCCCAGCCAGATCGAAGAACAGGTCATGGCGACAGGTGGCCTTGCGCCTTACTACCAGATCGAGCTGTACAAGGCCGGTCGGATGGACGCGATGCGGGTCTATGTCGAAGCAAAGCCAGATGCGGCTGATGAGCTGTCCCAAACAGCCGCCGCGCGCATGCTGACCAAGCGGATAAAGGACGTCGTTGGCGTGTCCACAGAAATTATAGTAGGTGACCCAGGCACCGTCGAACGCTCGCAAGGCAAGGCGAAGCGAATAGTAGACAACCGTGATAAGGAATAAACCTTGGCCCGAACAATCGCCAAAGACCACGATCAAAAGCGGAAACAAATCCTGAAAACAGCCGCCAAGGTGTTTGCCGGTCAGGGGTTTGACCGCGCCTCGATGACCCTTCTGGCGAAAGAATGCGGGATATCGAAGGCCAACATATACCACTATTACGACAGTAAGGATGCCATTCTATACGACATCCTCGATACCTATCTGCGCGAGCTTCGCGACCGGATTTGCAATGTCGACGTCGAAGGGCTTACACCGGAACAAAAGATGCAAAAAGTGGTTCGGGAAATTCTGCTTGCCTATCAGGGCGCGGATGACGAACACCGCGTTCAGATCAGCGGCATGACCGCCCTGACCGCCGAACAGCAGAAGCATCTGCGCGGCTATCAGATTGAGCTGGTGAACTTTGTCCGAGACATCCTAAGCGACCTTTCGCCTGAAACCTTCGATGGCGACAAGGACAAGCTGCGGGCCGCGACAATGTCGGTCTTTGGCATGTTGAACTGGTACTATATGTGGAACACCGGTGCCGGGCCCGAGGCCCGCGAAGACTATGCCGACCTGGTCAGCACCTTGACGATGCACGGGGTTCGAAAGCTGTAGATCTTTCTCTTGTCGATGCGGGCTACCGGAGCAGACAAAATTTGCCTGGTCGGAACCGACAGTTTACTCAGGTCAGTCGGTGTCAGACACCCTGCCCTTTTCAACAATGCCCTCGGCGACCCAGGCGTCAAATTTCTCCAGAACAGCCTCGGCAAAGCCGGTGTCATTGATATGCGCCGCCACTTCGGTTGTCGGCGTGGCTCGGGGCAGCACCTTACGGACTTCATCTATCATGGCAGCACGCGCTTCGGGGTCATGGGCGTCGCCGCCGACCCGGTCCCATTCCTCGATGCCCTCCAATGGAAGGAAGAAATGGGTCGGCCCCGTGGCAGCCGAAAGTCGGCTTGCAATTTCCCGAACCGTTTCGCGCCGTTCTTGCGCGTTGAAGACCGCGCTTTTGATCAGACGGTTATGCTCGTGGAACGGGCGGTCGGCGTATCGCTCGGGGGTCTCCTGCCAACCGGCGAAATCCAGCAGGTCCAACGCGCCCGGAGCCACCATCTGTGGCACGGCCGCATGCCCGGCATTGGTCAAACGATCCTGCCCCGAGGACACCAGCGAACCGGCCAGCATATTGGCGAATTCCTGCATGCAGAAATCCATCACGCAACAGAACGCACCTTCGCGCGCAAGTTTCTCGAATGCCATGCCGCCCATGCCGGTCGAATGGAACACGGCCACTTCGTAGCCTCGGGATTCCAGCGCGGGCTTCAACGTTTTCATGTAGCGCAGGCAGGACGACCCCAACGACGTCATGCCAATCATTGGCCTGTCGCGCCGGGGAAACTGAACCGCTCGGGTAGCGCCCAGGACGGCACCGGCCGCCTGGCTCAATGAGGACCGGCAAACCGAGTTCATGCCATAAAGCCCCCCCGCCCAGAGGATCATCTGGATATCCGGGGCCAACCGGTGTGGCGGGATTAATGGCGAGAAGCTGACGGTCGAAACGATATATTTCGGCACCCCCATTGGAAGGGCCTGCGCGCAGTCCAACGCCAGATCGGTGCCCATGGTGCCGCCGGTGGCGAGCATCCCGTCAAAGCGACCTTCGGCATAGGCCTGCGCCACCACATTCGCGGCACCCTGCGACATGACGCGAAACGCCTTGTTTTCATCCCCGAGCGCGATCACCTGGTCGATGGACATACCGCCAGCGGCTGCAACATCGTGTTTCGAGATATCCGTTGGCATTGTCGGGTCGCCAAGAACCGAGACGTCCATCGTGACAACATCGCCACCCTGCGCCCGGATGCACTCTTCGATAAAGCGCATCTCGGGGTCCTTGGTGTCGTAGGTTCCGATCAGCAAAATCGTCTTGTCGCCCACGGGGTTCTCCTCTGTTCATAGGATCGATTTACAGCTGGATCCAGGCTGTTTTCAGATCGAAGTATTTCTCCATCGCGTGAAGCGATTTGTCGTGACCATTGCCGGACTGTTTGACACCACCCAACGGTACCGTGCCATCGGCACCACCATAGGTGTTCACGTGCACAACACCCGCACGGATGCCCGCGACCATGCGATGCGCCCGGCTGAGATTCGCGGTCCAGACACCGGCGGCCAACCCATAGACACTATCGTTGGCAAGGCGCAGCGCCTCGTCTTCGTCGCTGAAAGGTGTTACCGCCAGAACCGGGCCAAACACCTCGTTACGGAACAGGTTGTCTGAGGGCCGGACCCCGTCCATCACAGTAGGCGCCATGTAGTAGCCTCCGGTTTCGGTCAGGATGCGATCGCCACCGGTGCGACGTTCCGCGCCTTCGGCTTCGGCCTTGGCAACGAAGTTCAGGTTGCTTTCCAGTTCGGGCATCGAATGCACTGCACCGATCTGATTGCCAAGATCCAGCGGATCGCCAACGCGAAAGGCTTTCGCGTATTTGACGATCTCGGTGACGAACTCTTCATGAATGTCCCGCTGCACCAGCAAGCGCGAACCCGCGACGCAGATCTGGCCGGAATTGCGGAATATCCCCGCCGCCGATACCTGCGCCGCCTGCGCCAGATCGGGGGCATCGTTGAAGACGATGTTGGGGGACTTGCCACCCAATTCCAGATAGCAGCGTTTCAGGTTGGACCGCGCCGAATATTCCAACAGCCGTCGCCCCGTCGCGCCTGAGCCGGTGAAGACCAGAACATCCACATCCATCGACAACGCCAGTGTCTCGCCGACGACACTGCCCTTGCCGGTGACAACGTTCAGAACGCCATCAGGCAAACCGGCCTCATGCGCCAGTTCAACAAGCCGCAATAGGGTCAGCGAGGCCGTTTCCGCCGGCTTAAGAACCAGAGAATTGCCCGCTGCCAACGCTGGTGCGATTTTCCACGCGCCGATCATCATCGGCATGTTCCAGGGTACAATCGCCCCGACTACGCCAACGGGCGCGTGATGCACAAGCCCCAGAACGTTTTCGTCTGTCGGCGCGATCTGGCCGTAAATCTTGTCGATTGCCTCGGCATAGTATCGGAAGGTACCCGCTGCCGACATTGGCTCGGCCTTGATGGCCATATTGATCTCGGTGCCATTGTCGCGCACCCCCAGAACTGCCAGTTCCAGCGCGTGCTTCTCGATCAGCTCCGCCAGTCTTAGCAGTACCTTTTTGCGCGCTGCGGGCGCCTGACGCGACCAGCGTCCATCCTCAAAGGCGGTGCGGGCCGCGGCAATTGCCCTCTCCATATCTGCCGGAGTGCCTCCCGCAATCCGGCACAGTACACGGCCGTCGATTGGTGAGATGACCTCCAACTGCCCACCTTCAGCGGCCTCGGCGTGTTTCCCGTCGATCAGAAGTGAGCGGTCCGTCACTGGGAGGTGGCGCAACGCATCGATGGCTGATTGATCCATTGTTCACTTATCCCTGCTGGTTCGGATGGTCAGAGTCCACGGGCGGCATATTCGGCTCAGGTTTCAGTTTGTTCTGGAATTCGGCGTACAGCGTACGGAAGTGCAGGATCAGGATCAGCACGATCAGAGCAAACAAGATGGCCGCGATGGGTCGGTCAATGAAATCGAGCGGCGTTTTCACCCGCGCCATGGCGCTGCGCAGTTTGGTTTCCATTATCCCGCCCAGCACCATGCCCAGAATGATTGGCACAATCGGTAGGTCCAGCCGTTTGAGGATCAGGCCAAACACCCCGAACCCGGCCGCGATGGCGCAATCGGTGATCGAGTTGCGCAAGCTGTAGACTCCGACAAAGGCCAGGATCAGGATCATCACGCCAAGAAAACGCGTCGGTATCTGAATGATCTTGAGCAGCAGGTTCGTCGAAAACAGCAAGAACACCAGCACGATCACGTTAAGAAGGATCAACGCCATATACAGCGCCATGACGAAATCCATCTGGTTTTCGAACAGCTGCGGACCGGGGATCACGTTGTGAACATAAAACACTGACAGCATCATCGCCGTAAGCGCCTCGCCCGGGATGCCCAAAGCCAGAAGGGGGATCATCGCAGCGCCGGGCACGGCATTGTTCGCGGCCTCAGAGGCCACCAAACCTTCGGGCGAACCGTCCCCGAATTTCTCGGGGGCCTTGGACGTCTTTTGCGCGTAGGTATAGGACAGAAATTGCGAGGTGAACTCACCTGTCCCCGGCACCATCCCCATAAAAACGCCGATGCTTGAGGATACAGTCGCGACGCGCTTCAGGCCCAGAAGCTCTTTCAACCCGGCAAAGATGTTTCCGCTGACATGGGTATCGCCCGGCGCGTGGTTCTTTTCCAAGAGCAGCAGAAACGCCTGACTGATCGCAAACAGACCCAGAACGACAACAATAAGATCAACGCCCGAGGCAAGCCAGCTTTGCTCGAAGGTGAATCGCCGAGTGTATTTCACCGGCTCAAGCCCGACGGTGTTCAGGAAGATGCCAAATGCGGCCAGCATCCCGGCGGCAAAGATTTGCCCCCGATGCGCCAGTACAACCAGAACAATGCCCAAAAGCGCGGCCAAAAAGATCTCGCGACTGCCGAAATGCGGTGCGACAAGCGCCAGAACCGGTGACAAGACCATCAGGCAGAGGATTGCGAAAACGCCTCCGAAGAACGAGGCCGAATAGGCCAGCGACAGCGCCCGGTGCCCCTGTCCACGTTTCGTCATCGGAAACCCGTCATAGGTGGTCAGTGCATTGACCGCTGTGCCGGGCGTGTTGATCAAAATTGCGGGAATGGCCCCGCCATACATGGACGAACCGTAGATGCCCAACAACAGGGTCAGTCCAACGATAGGTTCAAAGGCAAAGGTGGCGGGCAGCAGGATGGCGATGGCGACAGCCGCGCCGACCCCAGGCAAAGCGCCGATAATGACACCGCCAATGGACCCGATCAGCAGCGCGACGATGACCTGCCACTGCAACAGGATCGAGATGCCGGAAGCAAGCGTTTCCATAGTGGCCCCTTACAGATAGGTCAGCGCAAAAGCGCGCACGGAGTCAGGAAGATACTCGTAGACCGCGCCAGCCGGTATTTTGACCTGCAGAAAAGCGCGGAACACGATGGTGACCACAAAGCCGAACAACGCGGCTACGCCAACGGCGCGGGCGCCGCGAAACCCGGTACGAAGGGTCAGGAAGATCGCGAACAAAACGGTTGACGGCAGGTAGCCCAGTTGTGGAACCAGCAGCACATAGATCAGGAAGTAGAGGACATATTCGAAAGACCTCAGCCAGAACCCGACCTCGGCCCAGCGACCCTCAATCCGGGGCGACATCGCCGAGCTAAGCCAATGCAGGAGAGCGAACGCAACCATGCACCAGACCGCAATCGTGGGCCACAATGACGGCTGCGAAAACCACTTGGTCCGCTTTACGACCTCGGTCTGCGTGCCCAGTTGGGACAACAGGAAGACCGAGAATGCCAGAAACAGCACCGCAAACACGACATCACCCGGTCGGCGATATCTTTTGAACATGTCCTGAAGCGTCTTTGCGATCATTGTTCCCTTCCCAACCTAGAGAATGGGCGCGAGACTGTGTCCCGCGCCTGTCTGAGTCTTACTCGCCCAGTATCTCTTCGATTTTCGCGAATGAGGCTTTGTCCTGCTCAATCTGCGCGTTGGATGCATCCGGGTCTTGCCAATAGATCAGCGCCCCGGTTTCTGCCGCCAGTTCCTTGGCCTTGTCAGATTGCAGCGCCTTTTGCGCGGCAGCCGAGATCTTTTCGCGCGCGTCGGCTGGCGTGTCCTTGTGGACGAACAGACCGTTCCACAAGGCCAGGGGCAGATCCGGGTTAAGCTCGACAACCGTTGGTGTGTCCGGCACCAGCGAAATCCGCTCGCCACCGATGCTGGCCAGGACGTTCACCTGATCCAGACATGGAAGCACCAGCTGAAGCGTGGTGTTGATCACGTCCACATCGCCCGATGCCAATGTGTTGCAATCCAACGCATCGAACGCTGCCTCGCTGGCAAAGTCGAAGCCGCTGCCGACAGCTGCCGCAAAGGTCACCTGTGTGGGCGGCAGCACCGACCCGAAATGCCCAAGCGCCACGTCGTTATCCTTGCCGTATTCCGCCAGCTCTTGCCAGCTTGAGAAAGGCGCGTCCTTGCTTGATGCGATCACGAAAGGGTAGGTCAGGAAGATCCCGATCGGGTCGAACGGATTTGGGTTTAGCTCGGGAATGCCAATCTCGGGCCCGATCACCGGCACGCCAATCACAAAGGACCCGATGGTGTAGCCGTCCGCCGGGGCCGTGGCCACCTCGACAGCGCCCGGGAACGGGCCGCCGCCGCCGCCAGGCTTGTTCACCACGGCCGCCGGAACGCCGTACATCGCCTGGAACTCATCCGCAATCATCCGGGTCAGAACATCTTCCAGATCACCCGGAGGCCATGGAACCACAAAGGAAACCGGCTTTTCTGGATATTCGGCCAAGGCTGCGGTTGCAGAGGCTGCCATCACCGCGGCTGCGAGAAACTTCTTCATTTACACCTCCCAGTGTTTGGTTCATTATTTGAACCGTGTTAGCGAATTTAATATTGCTTTGTTAATTTTATTCTGTCAAGTATTAGGTAACCCAAGGAGAGCCCGAGGATGGGAACCGCGCTTAACGCTCTGAAAATGTTAGAATACTTTTCGAACTCACGGCCAGAAATCGGACTGAGTCAGCTTTCGCGCCTGTCCGGAGCGAACAAGGCGACGACGCTCAGACATCTCCGAGCATTGGAAGAATTCGGCCTCATCGAACAAAATCCGATGTCCAAATCCTATATGATCGGACCTGCCGCGCTGCGGCTGGCGGCGCTGCGCGAGATTGCAAAGCCCGGCCTCGAAGGTGCGCGCGCGCAGATGCGTGCAGCGATGCAAGAGGTCGGCGAAAGCCTGCACCTGTCCCTGCTTGAGAAAGGCGCATTGAAAACGGCGCTGGTGGTTGAGGCGACACAACATAGCGTTCGGGTAAGTCTGGACCCGACCGAGGTTCTTCCGATCAATGCAACGGCATCGGGGCTGTGTTTGCTGGCCTTTGGACCGGAGTCACTGTCCCAGCAACTTAACCAGGGCAATTTGCAGAGCTATACCGAAACCACACTGACCGAACCCATGCAAATTCAGGACCGGGTCGAATACATCCATCAGAAGGGCTGGTCCACCAGCGAAGGCACCTACGAAACCGGCGTCCACGGTTTTGCCGCGCCGGTCTTCGGCATTGACCGCATTGCCCTTGGCACAGTGTCGTTCGCCGTCCCCGCAATCCGCGCGACGTCAGAACTATTGCCTGCGATTCTGGCCTCGCTCCACACCCTCTCGCACACACTGACAGCAAATTTCGGCGGTCAGTTGCCCGAGAGCTTTCCAACCGAATTTCTGCCCTGACCAAACGGCGGCCAAACCCCGGAGATACGTAAAAATGAAAGACTCCAACTTTCTGAAGGAAAACAACGCCCGTCATTTCTGGCACCCGATGGCGCACCCCGCTGACAGTCAGCAGAACCCGCCGACAATCCTGACAGGCGGCGACGGGGTCAGCATTGTCGACATTGATGGACACAGGGCACTCGATGCTGTTGGGGGGTTGTGGAACGTCAACTTGGGCTATTCCTGCGACCCCGTGAAACAGGCCATTGCCGATCAACTGAACGCCCTGCCCTATTACTCGACCTTTCGCGGGACCAGCAACGACAAGGCGATCGAGCTGTCCTATGAGCTGGCTCAGTTCTTTGCCCCCGATGGGCTGACACGTGCGTTCTTCACATCAGGCGGCTCTGACTCGGTCGAAGTAGCGCTCAAACTGGCACGTCAGTATCACAAGATCCGGGGCGAGGCCGGGCGCACCAAATTCATCAGCCTGAAACAAGGTTACCACGGGACGCATTTTGCGGCGGCTTCCGTCAACGGAAACCAAAAGTTCCGCGCGATTTACGAACCGATGATGCCGGGCTGCTTTCATGTTCCCGCCCCCTGGACCTATCGCAATCCGTTCGACGAGACCGACCCCGCGCGCCTGGCACAGCTCTGCGTCAAAGCGTTGGAGGCCGAGATCGCGTTTCAGGGTGCCAACACCGTCGCCGCCTTTATCATGGAGCCGGTCCTGGGCGCAGGCGGGGTGATTCCGCCGCACAAGAGCTTTATGCCGATGGTGCGCGAAGTCTGCTCGAAACACGGCGTGCTGCTGATCTCGGACGAAATCATCACTGCGTTTGGCAGAACCGGCAGCGAAAGCGGCGCGCGCCATTGGGGCGTGCAGCCTGATATAATGGCCACGGCCAAAGCCATAACAAATGGCTATTTCCCGTTTGGTGCGGCGATGATATCCGGCTCGATCGCCGAAGTGTTCGAGAGCGACACAACCGGCAAGGCAAGCGTCGATCAGGGCTATACCTATTCCGGCCATCCTGTAGGGGCGGCGGCCGCGCTGGCGGCACTATCGGAAATCAACCGTCTTCGGGTTTGGGAAAACGCTGCGGTCCGTGGCGATGAACTTTTTGCTGGGCTAAAGATACTGGCCGACAAACACGACGCGATCGGAGATGTGCGCGGGGGCGAGGGCCTGATGTGTGCGCTCGAGCTGGTCTCGGATCGTGCGACGAAGGCACCCATCGCCAAACACCTTCCGTTGCAGGTTCAGAAAGCGGCCTATGAAGACGGCGTGATGGTACGTGTGTCGGGCAACAACATCATCCTGTCGCCGCCGCTTGTCGTCACCTCGGACGATGTCGCCAAGATACTGTCAGCGCTGGATACCGGACTGGCGAGTCTATAATTGCGGTAGAGACCCCGTCCTTGCCGGCGGGGTCAGACTTTCACCGACTGCAATTCTTCCAGAAGATCCAACAATTGCCTCAGCTTCTCCGGACCCATCTGCGCCTCGATGCTGTGATAGATTTCCCGCGAGGTATTCATGTTTTCCTCCAGAATCCTGCGGCCCTCTTCGGTGATACTGACCTGCGTGCATCGCTTGTCATTGCTATCCTGGCGGCGACTGATCTGGCCTTCGGCCTCCATGGTGCGCAGAATCCGGGTCAAGCTGGGCAAAAGCAGGCAGGCTTCTTTGGCGATCGTGCTTTGTTCAACCTCCCCCAATTCGTCCAGAACCCGCAGGATGCGCCATTTCTGCTCTGTCAGGTGAATGCCGTTCAGCATGTCCCGGATTGGGGCCATGACAGTCTCGCGTGCGCGCAGCAGCGCAATGGGCAGCGAACGCGTTGTACTTCTTGTTTGGCTTTCGATCTTCATGTCGCTTTGTAAAACGCCGGTCAGGGGATTGCAAAGATTAACAAGGCAAGGACTTGACAGTTGCACTCCATTTTACTAAACATGTTTACTAATTGGAGGAGAGCTGATGCCTCATTTTCACGTCGAGTATTCCGGCAATCTGGAAGACGAGATCGACATGGGTGGCCTATGCGAATGCATTCGGGCAACTGCGGCTGGGATCGACACCTTTCCACTGCCGGGCATACGTGTGCGGGCAACGCGGGTCGATCACTTTGCAATTGCGGATGGCAATCCGGCCCACGGATTCATCGATATATCGATCCGCCTGCGCGGCGGTCGGCCAGACGACATCAAGCAGGACGCCACGACGCGCATTTTTGATGCGGTCAAAACGTATCTGGCGTCTGCCTTCTTGCAGCATTCGATCGCGCTCTCGCTTGAGATGCGCGATATCGACCCTCATTTTTCGCCAAAGACCGGCACAATCCGGGATCATTTGGCCGCGACCACTCAGGAGACCTGAAGCATGAGCGCACTGGATACAAATATCGAAAAACTCGACAGATTTCTGGCCCGTTTCAAGGAAACCGGTATCCGGAACCGAATTGCGGGTCAGGACCGAAGCGGCGCGGCCGGTGTGTTTCAAACAACCTCACCCGTCGACAAGTCGGTGATCTGTGACGTCGCACACGGCACCGCCGAGGACATTGACGCAGCCGCCAAAGCCGCCCATGCGGCATTCGCCGAATGGCGCGATATGCCTGCCTCAGAACGCCGCCGTATTCTGTTGAACGTCTCCGATGCCATTGAGGCCCGCGCCGAAGAAATCGCACTGTGCGAATGTTGGGACACTGGCCAGACCATGAGGTTCATGTCCAAGGCCGCGCTACGCGGGGCCGAGAATTTCCGCTATTTCGCCGATCAGGTAATACTGGCCCGCGACGGCCAACATCTGAAATCGCCCACTCTGATGAATATCACGACACGCGTGCCGATTGGCCCGGTTGGCGTGATCACGCCGTGGAACACCCCCTTTATGCTGTCGACCTGGAAAATCGCACCTGCTCTGGCCGCCGGTTGCACCGTGGTCCACAAGCCTGCCGAAGATTCACCGCTGTCTGCCCGTTTGCTGGTGGAAATCGCCGAAGAGGCCGGATTGCCCAAAGGCGTGCTGAACACGGTCAATGGCTTTGGACCGGATGCAGGCAAAGCCCTGACGGAACACCCGTTGATCAAGGCCATCGCCTTTGTCGGTGAAAGCCGCACCGGCGCCATCATCACAAAACAGGGGGCCGATACGCTCAAGCGGATGCATCTGGAATTGGGCGGCAAGAACCCGGTCATCGTGTTTGACGACGCCGATCTGGACCGCGCGCTGGACGCGGTGATCTTCATGATCTATTCGATCAATGGTGAGCGCTGCACCTCATCCTCGCGCCTGCTGATCCAGGAATCGATCAAGGATGAATTCGAGGCCAGATTGATCGAGCGCGTGAACAACATCAAAGTTGGCCACCCTCTGGACCCAGCAACTGAAATCGGCCCACTTGTAACCGAAGAGCACTATAACAAGGTTACCAGCTATTTTGACATCGCCAAAGAGGACGGCGCAACCGTGGCAGCCGGCGGTGTAAAGGTCGGTGATCAGGGGTATTTTGTGCGACCGACCCTGTTTACCAACGCCAACAACCAGATGCGCATCGCGCGCGAGGAAATCTTTGGCCCGGTGCTGACAGCCATTCCATTCTCGTCCGAGGACGAGGCGTTGGCGGTCGCCAACGACACCCCATACGGCCTGACCGGTTATGTCTGGACCAACGATCTGACCCGCGCCCTGCGCTTTACCGACAAGCTCGAAGCCGGGATGATCTGGGTGAATTCCGAGAATGTCCGCCACCTGCCAACCCCCTTTGGCGGGGTCAAGGCATCGGGCATTGGTCGCGACGGCGGCGACTGGTCATTCGAATTCTACATGGAACAGAAACATATTGGCTTTGCCACGGGCCAGCACAAGATTATGCAACTGGGCAAGTAAACCGTACTTCGTGGCGTCCCGCCGGGGTGCAACACAACAAGTTGGAATAGGATACGCGCATAAACACATGGTCTAAAATCCACGTTCGGGTTGGACCAATCGATGTTCGAACTCTCGCCTCTGCCAGGGCGATCGATCGTCACCTTTCATAAGGAGGAACTGCCATGGGAAAGATTGTACAGGCCGCGAAGATCACACATGTGCCAAGCATCTGGATGTCCCACACAATGCCGAAATACAAAGGCATCCGGCAATCTGCAATTGACGGCTACGCCCGGCTGCGCCAGGACGCAATCGACCGCAACGTCGATACGTTCATCATCTTCGACACTCACTGGATTACCAATCAGGGCTTTCACCTGAACACGAAAGAGCACCACAAAGGCCGCTTCATCAGCCATGAACTGCCACATATGCTGGCGGATATGGAGTTCGACTATCGCGGCGACCACGCGTTGGGGGAAACAATCCTCGACGTTCTGCGCGAGCGCGGCGAACGCGCGCTGGGCCATTCGCATCCGGACATGGGAATGGAGTACGGCACGCTGTTGCCGATGTATTTCATCAATGAAGGCGTCAATGCCCGAGTGCTGCCGGTGGCCGTCAATCAGTTCTCATCGATCGCCGAAAACCGCGTTTGGGGCGAAGCCATCGCAGAAGGCATCCGCCGTTCGGACCGGAATGTCTCTGTTCTGGCGTCGGGCTCTCTGAGCCACGATTTTACGCCAAACGAACGGTCCGTCGACGGGCTGAACGCGGTCAATGGAGAGTTCAACCGGCAGATGGACCTGCGGGTGCTGGAGCTGTGGGAACAGGGCCGGTTCGAGGAGTTTCTCGAGCTTTTGCCGGACTATGCCAAAAAATGCACCGGCGAATGCGCCATGAACGACACTGCGCTGTTGTTCGGCGCGCTTGGATGGGGCAGCTACAAGGGTGAGATCGACATTTACACCCCGTACTTTGGCAGTTCGGGCACGGGACAGGCCAACATCAGCTTTTCGGTCTAAGAGACAGGCACCGGGACCACTCGGCAATCAAGGGCGCAGCAATAATGAATTGGGACGAGTTTTCACATTGGGGCCAGCACATTTCCAGATGGGCTGCGGAGTATCACACCTCACTGCCGGACCGGCCCGTTCGCGCACAGACTGCACCGGGTGAAATTGCGCGACAACTGGAACCTGCACCACCAGAAACCGGTCAGCCGATGGAGGCCATCTTGACCGATTTCGAACAGATCGTGATGCCGGGCATGACCCATTGGCAGCATCCGCGTTTCTTTGCCTATTTCTCCGCCAACGCCGCACCGCCTTCGATGCTGGCCGAACAGCTGGTGACGGCAATTGCTGCGCAATGCATGTTGTGGCAGACCTCGCCCGCAGCTACCGAAGTTGAAACCGTCATGGTCGACTGGCTGCGCCAGGCACTTGGCCTTCCGGATGGCATCACCGGGGTCATTCAGGACAGCGCATCATCCGCGACTTTGTCGGCCGTATTGACCATGCGGGAACGCGCCACCGGTTACTCGAGCAATCGCGACGGAATGTACGCCAAAGGCGCGCTGCGTATCTACTGTTCAGCCCAGGTACATTCGTCGGTTGATCGGGCGTGTTGGGTTTCGGGGATCGGCCAAAACAATCTGGTCAAGCTCCCAAGCAAAGGCCCGACATTTGCTGTCGACCCATCCGCATTGGAGGCCGCAATTCAGGCAGATATCGCCGCCGGGCATATTCCGGCTGGCATCATTGCGACCACCGGAGCGACCGGGGTCGGCGCCTGTGACGACCTTAACGCTGTCGCCGATATTGCGCAGAGTTACGATCTTTATTCCCATCTAGATGCCGCCTGGGCCGGGTCAGCCATGATCTGCCCGGAGTTTCGGGAAGTATTCTGGTCCGGTGCAGAAAGGTATGACAGCATCGTTTTCAATCCGCATAAGTGGTTGGGCGCGCAATTCGACTGCGCCATCCAGTTCCTCAAGGACCCCACACCGCAGTTGAACACGCTGAAAATCGAACCGGAATACCTCAAGACCACCGGAGCGGACGTTACCAATTACTCAGAATGGACCATCCCTCTGGGCCGCCGGTTCCGGGCGTTGAAGATCTGGTTCCTTCTGCGGTCCTACGGTTTGGAAGGGTTGCGCACGCGTATTCGGAACCATGTGGCTTGGGCGCAGGAATTGGCCGACATTATTGGGGCGATGGATGGGTTTGAAATCACCACTGGCCCGATCCTGAGCCTGTTTTCCTTCCGCTGCCCAGGTGATGACGACATGCAGCAACGACTGGTGGACGCGTTGAATGACGATGGCCGGATCTATCTGACCCAAGGCCTGTTTGAAGGCCGCAAGATCATCCGTTTTCAAGTTGGGCAATTTGACACCACGCGCGAGCACGTCTTGATGGCTGCTGACGCGATCCGCGACGTCTGGGAGACTCTCACGTGAATTTTGCGACCTACACCGCCAAAGGCGAGACCTTTTTTGGGGCTATTACCGACGACGGGGCGATTGCGCTGAACGATGCCTTCCCCGATCATGCCAGCCTGTATGAAGTGATTGCCGCCGGAAGCTTCGATCAATTGAGTCTGGCGGCCGAGGGTAGATCGGTAACACACACCGATTTCAACTTTGAAATGGTTCTGCCCGATGCCCGCCGGATCATCTGCGTGGGGGTAAACTTTCCCGATCGAAATGCGGAATACAAAGATGGCAGCGATCAGCCAGAATACATGTCACTCTTTCCACGTTTCGCAAGCGGCTTCACCGGGCACGACCTGCCATTGATCCGACCGCCGGAAAGCCCCCAGTTGGACTATGAAGGCGAGGTCGCAATCGTCATTGGCAAATCGGGCCGCCGCATTGCCCAGGCCGATGCCTATGACCACATCGCCGCGTTGACGTTGTGCAATGAAGGGACGATCCGCGACTGGGTTCGCCATGCCAAGTTCAACGTTACGCCGGGAAAGAACTGGGACCGCTCGGGTTCAATCGGCCCTTGGCTGGTTCCGTTCACCGATGCGGCGCAACTGGACGAGGCTCGCATTCAGACCCGAGTGAACGGCGAATTGCGCCAGGACGACACGTTGGATCGCATGATGTTCCCGATCCGGCGCGAGATCGAATATATTTCGACTTTCATGACCTTGCAGCCGGGCGACATCATTGTCACCGGAACCCCCACCGGCGCAGGCGCGCGGTTCGATCCTCCGAAATACCTGATCCCCGGCGACGTGGTCGAAGTTTCGGTCGACGGCATCGGCACGCTCCGCAACACCATCGAGGACGAACAGGTATGACGCCCGAGGATCACGCCCGCGCTGCTGCCGATCTGCTGCGGGCCGAGACCATGCGCGCGCAGATCGGATTGCTGACGCGACGCCATCCCGAAATGGGTATGGATGACGCCTATGAGGTGCAGAACGCCATCTATCGCCAGAAACTGGCCGAGGGACGTAAGGTGATCGGCTGGAAGATCGGGCTGACCTCAAAGGCGATGCAATATGCATTGAACATCGACATCCCCGACAGCGGTATTCTGTTCGACAACATGGTCTTTGAGCACGGCAGTACCGTTCCCGCAAATCGCTTCATTCAACCGCGGATCGAGGCCGAGATTGCCTTTGTCATGAAGTCGGCTATCGGCGGTGACAACGTCACGCGAGACGATATCATTGCAGCCACCGACTTTGTCGCGCCCTCAATCGAAATCCTCGACACCCGCATCCAAAGGATCGACCCTGAGACCGGGCAGGCGCGCACAGTCTATGACACCATCAGCGACAACGCCGCGAATGCGGGTGTCGTTCTGGGCCGGGAACGCCACGCCGTCGACGCCTTCGATCTGCGCTGGGTCGGCGCGCTGACCTTCCGCAATAACGAGATTGAGGAAACCGGATTGGGTGCGGGCGTGCTGAACGATCCGGTCGAAAGCGTCGTCTGGCTGGCCCGCCGCATGGCCCAATACGGCCAACGTATCGAACCCGGTCAGCTGATATTGTCGGGCAGTTTCATCCGCCCCGTCGAATGCCCGTCGGGCACAAAAATTCATGCCGATTTTGGTCCGTTCGGATCGGTCGACATCAACTTTGCCTGAAGGAGCATCCTGATGCCTGCGCCAAATAACAGTTTCAAAGCAGCGCTTGCCGCGGGTCGCCCTCAGATCGGGTGCTGGATCGCGATGGGTGACGCCTACGCCGCCGAGGTCGCCGCCACCGCACAGTTCGACTGGTTGCTGGTTGACGGCGAACATGCCCCCAACGACCTGCGCTCGATCCTGGAGCAAGTAAGGGTGATCGAAGCGTCTGGCAGTCACCCGGTCGCACGTCTGCCAATCGGCGAGACCTGGATGATCAAACAATACCTGGACGCCGGCGTTCAGAGTATTCTGGTGCCGATGGTCGAAAGCGGCGATCACGCGCGCGAATTGGTCCGGGCGGTGCAATATCCGCCGCATGGCGTTCGCGGCGTCGGATCGTCCCTGGCCCGCGCCTCGCAATTTGCCGCTATTCCCGACTATCTGAAAACGGCAGATGATCAGGTCTGCCTGTTGGTGCAGGTGGAAAATCGCGCCGGTCTTGCGGCGCTGGATGATATTTTGACCACCGATGTGGACGGTGTCTTTGTCGGCCCCGCCGATCTGGCCGCCGATATGGGGCATCTCGGCAATGCCGCCCATCCCGAAGTTGTCGACGCGGTTACGGACTCCCTGACCCGCATTGTGGCAGCAGGCAAGGCTGCGGGTATCCTGACACTGGACCCTGTGATGCAGCGCCAATGTCTGGATTTGGGTGTCACATTTCTGGCGACTGACATCGATATTACCTTGTTTGCCAATTCGATACGTCAGGCCGCCGAAACCGCCCTGACCCTGTTGCCGGATCAAAGCGTGACAGGCATCGCCCAGACCGAAGCCGCCAGCAGATACCTGCAACAGCTGTGCAAACATTGGTCGCACAAGGCCGAAGTTTCATTTGATGCTGATCACGGTAGTGTTGCCTTTCCCGAAGGGAACCGGGTCAAGCTCTCGGCGACGAACGAAAGCTTGTCGATCCTGGCCGAAACTGGACCGCGTGGCGATCTGGCGCGTTGGCAGCAGGTGATCGAGGCGCATCTGGTTCGATTTGCCTTCCGCGAAGACTTCAAGATCGATTGGGCCGATTGATCTGCCATGATGCTGGCTTGACGTGAGCGCGATGTCTGATCCCATCTACGCCATTGGGGATATCCACGGTCAGCACGAGATGCTGCTCGAAGCATTGGCGCGCATTGAAGCTGACGGCGGCACCGATGCCAGAATCGTCTTTCTGGGCGACTACACGGATCGGGGGCCGGACAGCTCCGCTGTGTTGGACCTGTTGCTGCAGGGTCAACGCCAAGGGCGTGACTGGATCTTTCTGCGGGGCAATCACGATCAGATGTGCGCGATGTTCCTTGAAGACTACCCGCGCAATGATGCCAGGTTACTGCTTGGCTATCACTGGTTGCATCCCCGCATTGGCGGGATTGAGACATTGAAATCCTACGGGGTCGAAGTGGCAGATGGTGATCGAACCTATCAGGTACACACCCGCGCCAAGGCCGCCGTTCCGCAAGCCCACATCGACTTTCTACGCCAGCTTCAGCCCTATCATCTTGAGAACGACATGCTGTTCGTTCACGCGGGTATTCAACCCGGGGTACCGTTGAGCCAGCAGGATCCCGACGACATGATCTGGATCCGCGAGGCGTTTCTCGACTACCGGGCCGCTCATCCTTGGCTGGTGGTGCATGGGCACACGCCTGTGCGCAGGCCGGAACATCACGGAAACCGGATCAATCTCGACACCGGCGCAGGCTATGGTCATGCATTGACCGTCGCTGTTTTCGATGGACCCAAATGTTGGGTTCTGGGGGCGGACGGACGCAGCCCAGTCTTGGCCTAATGCAATCGCAAATCGGCGCCGGGTGTCAAAAATCCAGCCCCAGATCAACGGTCCGGTAGGAATGCGTCAACGCACCGGACGAGATGTAATCCACTCCGGTTGCCGCAATTTTCGCGACAGTCTCGCGGGTTACATTGCCCGAGGCTTCGGTCGTCAATCGACCCTGCACCAGCGCCACCGCCTCGGCCAGTTGGCTAGGTGTCATGTTGTCCAGCAACACAGCATCTGCGCCACCAACTTCGAGAACCTCCGCCAGCTGGTCCAGATGATCGACTTCGATCTCAACCTTCATCATGTGCGAGGCGCGGGCTTTCGTGGCCTCAAGCACTGCGCGTACACCGCCTGCGGCGGCGATGTGGTTGTCCTTGATCAGAATTGCATCGGACAGCGAAAAGCGATGGTTGAACCCGCCGCCATGTAACACCGCTTGCTTTTCAACCATTCGCAGTCCCGGCGTCGTCTTGCGGGTGCATGTGATACGCGCTTTTGTTCCGATGGTCTCGGCCACCAGACCAGAGGTCGCGGTTGCGATCCCACTGAGACGCCCAGCAAAGTTCAAGGCAACCCGCTCGGCCATCAGGATCGAGGTTGCATTGCCGTCGATTTCCATCAACGTTTCCCCACGCGCGCGACGCTGCCCGTCCTGCACAAGGTGGGTCACTTTCAGCGCGGGATCGACCAGCCGAAAAGCCATCGCGGCCAGCTTCATCCCCGAGACCACCGTATCCTCGCGCGCGTTCATTCGGGCGCGATAGGTCGCGCCGGGCGGGATCACCGTTTGCGAGGTGATGTCGCCATTTGCGCCCAAATCCTCCATCAGCGCCGAACGCACCAGAGGTTCCAGGATCAGGTCGGGAAGAGCGGGAACGGTCATGGGGCTTCCTTTGCGATTTTGTCGCGTATCTTGATGGCATCTTGCAGTGTCAGCATGGACCGCTGGCCCGGCTCATGCCTGGTCTGTGGAAAATCGGACCGGTAATGCGCACCTCGGCTTTCCTTACGCAAAAGCGCCGCAGCCGCGATCAGGGTGGCCGTCGCGGTCATGTTGAGAAAGGACGGTGACCCGGCGTTATCAGCTTCGAGCGCCGCGATGCCACGTAGGGCTTCACGCAGTCCAGCACCGTCACGCACCACGCCAACAAATCGAGTCATCAAATTCCGCAGCTTGTCGACCGTATCCGCCTGGTTTCCGTCCACCCCTTTTGGAAGCGCCAGTTCAAGTGTCGGCGCATCACTCGCAGGCACCTCGGCGGCGATATCCAGCGCACAGGCGCGGGCAAAGACCAGTGCCTCCAGCAGGCCATTTGAAGCCAACCGATTGGCCCCGTGCAGCCCGGTCGAGGCCGCCTCGCCACAAACCCACAACCCACGCAGAGAGCTGCGACCCGACATATCCGTGGCCACACCACCCATGTGGTAGTGCGCAGCGGCCACCACTGGAATCGTTTGCGAAACGGGATCAATACCATTGCGGCGGCAGGCCTCGGTCACGGCAGGAAACTGTTCAGCAATCTCAGACCCAAGCGCTGTACGCGTATCGAGCGCCGGGCGCCGGTCAGCCTCGGATTGCAGGTAAACGGCACGGGCGACGATATCGCGCGGTGCCAATTCCGCATCCGGATGCAGCTCCGGCATGAATCGGTGCCCTGTTTTAACAACAAGAACCGCGCCGTCGCCGCGCAACGCCTCGGTCGCCAGCGGTGCCGGGTCCTCACCCGCGTCAATAGCGGTCGGATGAAACTGCACAAACTCGGCGTCTGCAATCTGCGCGCCTGCGCGGGCTGCCATGCCGATCCCCTGCCCCCGAATCCGGGCCGGGTTTGTCGTTCGGGCATACAGCCCGGCAGAACCGCCCGCAGCAAGCACATGTGCTGCACCGCGCAGCAGCAGCGGTTGCGCATCCGGCGCGTCCGCCCGGGTAAGGTAGACCCCACTGACCCGCGATCCATCGCTTTCAAGTCCAATGGCCTGCGCGCCTTCGATGACTTGGATCGATGGCGTCCGGCGCACCGCCGCGATCAGCGCACGCATGATTTCAGTCCCGGCCTGATCGCCCTTGACCCGCACAACGCGCGCGGCCGAGTGCGCAGCCTCGCGGGACTGGACAAAGCCCCCATCGGCGGTGCGGTCGAATCCTGTGCCAAGATCAGACAGATCAAGAACGTGATCCGGCGCGGCTTGGGTCACAAACTCGGCCACATCGCGAAGCACAACCCCTGCACCTGCGCGCATCGTGTCATCCGCGTGTGCTTCGGCGCTGTCCGCAGGATCCATGGCGGCGGCAACCCCGCCCTGCGCCCAGGCCGAACTTGCACCCGAGCCAAGCGGTTCCGGCGAAAGGATGGCAACCGGGCGCGGTGCCAGTTTCAACGCCGCGTACACCGCAGCCAGACCGGCACCGATGATAACCACACGTGAGGTGGTGACGGTTTGCATTGCCCCGATCAGAGGCCCAGCTTGCGTGACAGGTCGATCATGCGCTGAACCGACAGGCGCGCCTTGTCTGCGATCTCCGCATCGACCTCGACCTGACCGGTCATTGTATCCAGCGCAAACAGCACTTTCTCAAGCGTGATCTTCTTCATGTAGGGACACATGTTGCAGGGGCCGACAAACTCGACCTCGGGCAGCTCGTCGGCAATGTTGGATGCCATCGAGCATTCTGTGATCAGCAGCGCCTTTTCGGGCTTTTCATCCGTGACGTATTTGATGATCCCGCTGGTGGAGCCCGAGAAATCGGCCTCGGCCACCACATCCGGTGGGCATTCGGGATGCGCGATCAATCGGGTGCCTGGATTCCATTCACGGAAATCACGCAGATCGCTGGCGCTGTACTGCTCATGCACGATGCATGAGCCTTCCCACCAAACCACGTTTTTCTGCGGCACATCGCGCGCGACATTCTGTGCCAGATACTGATCCGGCGTCATGATAACCGTGTCGCTGTCCTGCGCAGCGACGATTTGCGCTGCATTGGATGAGGTGCAACAGATATCAGAGGCCGCTTTGACCTCGGCTGTGGTGTTCACATATGAGACGACCGGCGCGCCCGGATAGCGGCGGCGCATCTCTTCTATCCCGTCGGCCGTGATCGATTCCGCCAGCGAACACCCGGCTTCCATATCCGGCATCAACACGGTTTTTTCGGGACTTAGAATCTTGGATGTCTCGGCCATGAAATGAACGCCGCATTGCACGATCACATCCGCCTCGACCTCGGTCGCCTTGATGGCTAGTTGCAGGCTATCGCCACCGAAATCGGATATGCCGTGGTAAATCTCGGGCGTCATGTAGTTGTGGCCCAGAATGACCGCGTTGCGCTGAACCTTCAGATCGTTGATTGCCTTGATGTAGGGCGCATAGATCGCCCAGTCCATCGGCGAGACCACACGCGACATGCGGTCGTAGAGACCGCTCATGCTTGCCGCCAACTCGGGCGATGGGGTCAGATCGTATTTCTCGGAAAGATGCGCACGCTGCGCCGGTAGGTCGAACACGGGATTGTTTTCTGCCTGATGAACACGTGGCGCCTTTAATATTGAGTTTGTTTCGGAATGGCCACCACCGGGACCAGAACGATATTCCGAATTAGCAATTTGTCGCAGAATGTTCTGACTGAACCGATCCCGACGAGGACGCGAGATCGGAACCAATTGTCATTGTTTGGCCATTGATCAATCAATTGAGTTGCGACTTTGTTCGGGCCTTTCAGTCAATTTGTCGAAAAATGGTTCTGGATAGACGAAAAATGTATCGATCTGGCAACTATGCCCCGGCTACGCTCACGCGACCCGGATGAGCACTGAACGACCCCGCAAACCCCGGAGTATTGGCCTATCTCTGGGCCAGCCAGACCTCAAATGTCGATCGAAGGAGAGCAACATGCCCCTCGCAATGAACCGTGACGTATTCATCACTTGCGCCATAACCGGCTCGGGCGGCACTCAGGACAAATCCCCGCATGTGCCACGATCGCCCGAGCAGATCGCGAATTCTGCAATCGATGCGGCCAAGGCTGGTGCGGCCGTTGTTCACTGCCACGTGCGCGATCCTGAAACCGGCGCGCCCGCGCGCGATCCGGGCCTCTATCGCGAGGTCACCGACCGTATCCGCGATGCCGAGGTCGATATGGTTCTGAACCTGACCGCAGGTATGGGAGGGGACATGGTATTCGGCTCGACCGAAAATCCGCTGCCGGTCAACGAAGCAGGGACCGACATGGTCGGAGCGACCGAGAGGATGGCCCATATCGCAGAATGCCTGCCCGAAATCTGCACCCTGGACTGCGGCACCATGAACTTTGCCGAAGCCGATTATGTCATGACCAACACCCCCGGGATGCTGCGGGCGATGGGTCAGATGATGACCGACCTGGGTGTCAAGCCCGAGATCGAAGCCTTTGACACCGGACATCTGTGGTTTGCCAAGCAACTGGTGAACGAGGGGATTCTGGAACCCAACGCATTGGTTCAATTGTGCATGGGCGTGCCATGGGGGGCGCCGAACGACATCAACACCTTCATGGCGATGGTCAACAACGTCCCATCCGACTGGACCTGGTCGGCCTTCGCGCTGGGTCGAGATCAAATGCCCTATGTTGCGCAGTCAATTCTGGCTGGCGGCAATGTCCGCGTTGGCCTGGAGGATAACCTGTTTCTGGAAAAGGGTGTACTGGCAACGAACGCGCAACTGGTCGAGCGCGCGGTGACAATAGTCGAGAACATGGGCGCCAAGATCATCGGACCCGAGGCGGTGCGCGAAAAACTGGGCCTGACAAAACGCGCGCCTGTCGTCAGATGAACCAGCGCGTTCTTGTCACGGCAGGCGCGTCCGGTATCGGACGTGCCATCGCCGAACGGTTCCTGCGGGACGGCGCGCGCATCGCAATCTGCGATGCTGACCCTTCTGCGGTTGATGACTTTGCCACGGCGCATCCCAAAGCGATCGCAGCCGTGGCTGACGTGACCTCCGAGAAGGATATGGACGCCTTTCTGAATGCGGTCGAGGCTGAATGGGGCGGTGTCGACGTGGTCTGCGCCAATGCCGGAACCGGCGGCCCTGCCGGAGCGATCGAGGATCTGCGTTACGATGACTGGCAACACTGCATCGCCACCAACCTGCATGGATCCTATCTGACCTGTCGCTGGGCAGCACGCGTGATGAAGGCGCAGAAAGGCGGTCTTATCACGATGACCTCCTCAACCGCGGGCATCATGGGATACCCCATGCGTTCACCCTATGCTGCGGCAAAGTGGGCTGTCATTGGCATGACCAAGACGCTGGCGATGGAACTTGGCCCCCATGGGGTCCGCGTCAACGCAATCTGCCCGGGCGCGGTCGAGGGCGACAGGATGGAGCGTGTGCTGGCCAACGAAGCGGTGGCCCACGGTGAATCCATAGACACAATGCGGGCTGCTTATGTGACCGGAGTATCCATGAAGACATGGGTCACCGCCCAGGACGTCGCGAACAGCATTCATTTCCTTGCCTCGGACGCAGGCAACAAGATTTCCGGACAGATTTTGTCCATTGATGGCCATACGGAGACCCTTGCCCCATGACACAGAAAGCAACCATCTTCGGCGGCGGCGTCATCGGCGGCGGCTGGGCTGCCCGGTTCCTGCTGAACGGGTGGAACGTATCAGTCTTTGATCCCGACCCTGAAGCGGAACGCAAGATCGGCGAGGTATTGGCCAACGCCCGACGCGCCCTGCCCGCGCTTTACGACAAGGCATTGCCTGCCGAAGGCACTCTGACCTTTCATGACGATGTGGGCGAGGCACTGGCAGGGGCTGCGTGGGTTCAAGAAAGCGTTCCCGAACGTCTGGACCTCAAGCACAAGATCCACGCCCAGATCAACGATCTGGCCCCGGCCGATGCAATTATCGGCTCATCGACCTCGGGTTTCAAACCCTCTGAACTGAACGAAAAGGGTGGCCGCGTGGTCGTTGCGCACCCTTTCAACCCGGTCTATCTGCTGCCGTTGATCGAACTGGTGGGTGATGCTGATACCTGCGCCAAGGCGTCAGATATTCTGCGGTCGATCGGTATGTACCCTCTGTTCGTCCGCAAAGAGATCGACGCGCATATTGCGGACCGTTTCCTCGAGGCGGTCTGGCGCGAGGCCCTGTGGCTGGTCAAGGACGGCATTGCCACGACGGAAGAGATCGACGAAGCAATCCGCATGGGCTTTGGCATCCGGTGGGCGCAGATGGGTCTGTTCGAGACCTACCGGATCGCTGGCGGCGAGGCCGGGATGAAGCACTTCATGGCGCAGTTCGGACCCGCGCTGGAGTGGCCCTGGACCAAGCTGATGGATGTGCCCGAATTCACCGACGAATTGGTCGACCTGATCGCCGGCCAGTCGGATGCGCAATCCGGTCACATGTCCATCCGCGAGCTTGAACGCCTGCGCGACGACAACCTGATCGGCATGATGCGCGCGCTGAAGAAGACCGACAGCGGCGCCGGCAGTGTTCTGAATGCTCACGAAGCCACCTTCCCTGACCCGGAAGGCCACGACCTGCCAATAACTGTCGATCGCGTAATCCCGCAAAGCTGGACAGACTATAATGGCCACATGAATGAGGCTCATTATGTTGAAGTTTCGGCCCAAGCGACCGACCAGTTCATGGTGATGATCGGTGCGGATGCCGATTATGTGGCAGCTGGCAACAGCTATTTCACGGTCGAGAATTTTGTGCAGTATCAGTCAGAACTGCATGCCGGTGACCGTCTTACGGTAACCACTCAGGTCTTGCGCGGTGACGGCAAGATCATGCACCTGTTCCACCGGCTGCACGGACAAAATGGAGAGGTAGCCGCGACAGTCGAGACGCTGCTGCTGCACATGGATCTGAACGCGCGCAAAACCTCTCTTCCATCCGAGGATGTTGCCACCAAGCTTGCAGCCCACGCACAAAGCCACGCCGAACTGCCGTTGCCAGAGGGCGCAGGGCGGTACGTTGGGCAAAGAGGTTGACCCCAGTCTAACCCGGCCAGATTGGGCGATTGGCGTCTTCTTTCGATATCGATGGAAGACGCCGGCCCGGAACATTCGCGTTCGGAAGCGTTTTTCCCACTTTCGATGGGTTTTCTTCGAAAAATCCACCTACTCCTGTTGCGAAACCCGATTGGGCGTGCGCATCCTTCTGAAAAAGTCGGGCGAACTCTTCCAGTATCACAATGAACAACACAAAGACGCGTTCTTCCAAATCCCTGGCAAATGAACGCTGCAAAGCAGAAGGCTGGGATTTTACGCAGGTATTCAGATACCAGTTTCGCGCCGCACAATCGCCGGCGTCGCTGGATCCAACATGGTGCGACAAACAGCTTGGCGGCTGGTTCATCGAACATTGTCCGATGCTGCCAAGCTGTCGATTGATGGATCAGAACGGCAATCTGTTCGGGTACGTTTTTGGCATTGCGATTTCGCCGGAAGGCACGTGTTTGGGCGAAAAAGCAGAGTTGGGCCCAGACAATACGCTGGACCAATGGATCGAGGATTTGGCAGGGCGGTTTGTGATCCTTACGGCGCATACCGGCGATCTGCGTGTCTACGGCGATCCCTCGGGCAACCTACCGGTTGTCTACAACACAAACACCAAAGTCGTTGCATCCAGCGTCGCCCTTGCCGTGTCAGGCGAGCTTGATCCACCACCTGGCTACGACCTCGAAAAGGTCGAGGCGCGTAAGCAGTTCCTGCTGTTTGGCGACACCAGCGACCAGAATGTCACAAGACTGACCCCCAACCACTATCTGGACCTGGCCGACGTCACTCAGCACCGGTTCTGGCCCCACGAACACACCGAGTTCGAGAACCTTCGGGACGACGAAGAGGCGCTGTTCGAGCAAGCCTCAGCACGCATGACGCGCAATGTCGCAGCCCTGGCCGAGACCTATGATTGCGCCCTTCCGATAACTGCCGGCAGAGACTCTCGCATCATATTGGGCAGCGCCATTCCGGTGCTCGACAAGATCAAGAGCTTTTACTGCTACGACCTGAACTGGTCGACAAAGATCGACTCGGAACTCGGTCGAATTCTGGCCGAATACCTCAGCGTTCCGTTTCTGGTGCTTACGCGGCAATCCCCGCGCATCCAAAACATCATGACGGATGAGGAGTTTGATGCCGAATACCAAAGATCCCTGCTGCGCACAGGATGGTGCTACGGCTTGCGTCAGGCCTGGATTCGGTTTGTAGCCGCCTCGCCCCGGGTCGATGTTGTATTGCGCGGCACCGGCGTTGAGATGACCCGCGCCAACAAGTGGCGGCGCGGCGTCGTGCGCATGCCAATAAATGCGACGACCGGAGTCGTTGCGCTGCGCAGACAATGGCCCGATGCAACGCGAACCAAAGAGGAGGCAAGCATCTATGACCAGCTGGTCGCCCGGTATCAGGCCTGGATGGACACGCTGCCGTTGCAAGCAAGAACCCGCCTCTATGACCTGGCACATATCGAACTCTGGTTACCGTCCTCTCAAACGCTCGAATTCACGGCATTTGTCGACGGCTTTGTCGTCAACCCATTCAATGATCGGCGCCTGATCCAACTGACGGCAGCCGTTCGGCCCAGATCGCGGCTTAGAAATGGCCTCGTTCGCAGTATGGTCTCTTACCATGACCTTGGTCTTGGCGACTTTCCCTACCATGGCGAATATACCAAGCTTCGCAGGAAAGCCCGAGCGCGCTAGCCGCATAAACCACTCCCGTGGAAGACTGACAAAACTCGCATTTTGGTATCCCACGTTAAGCCCTAAACGCGTTGACTCTGAATGCATCATAAATGCCGCTAGTATTAATAATCAGCTTCTTGTGATTGCCGATCATGTAGTAGTTGAACCCAGGGCCTGGGTCTCTACAATGACAGCGTCATGTTCGGCAGCGAACTTCATTTCGTTGGTTGCGCCAACGTCCTGACCCAGCTGGCATTGGCAGAAGACGCAACCTGGCAGAGCCCTTGGGCCGGTTTTTTTGATCCTAAAGCGCCGGTTGGAACCAAGCTTCATCACATTGTTGGAACGACAACGTTTCCAACGCTCGAATTGGACCCTCGGGCACATATCTGGCTCTAGAAATTTCGGCAGCGCCCTCAAGCGCAGCGTGCGAGAAACCGGAGGATCTGGCTTTCCAAAAGAAAACGCGCCGCCTTTTTCAAGACGGCGCGCTGATTGTTCGCATCAGGTTTATTCGGCCGCTTGCGCCGATGCTGCGTGTTTGTCTCGCTGACTGTCGCGATACAGCGCCTTGGCAAGCGAGACCATCATCAGGCCCATGACCATGGTGAACGGCAAAGCGCCGATGATCATCGCGTTCCGCAATGCGTCCATCGGGTTGTTTTCACCCGCCGCCAGGATCAGGGCTCCGATCACGGCGGTCAGGATCACACCCCAGATGATGCGATGCTTGATGCCGGTCTCCTGGCTTCCGCCGGACATGATGGTGTTCATCACCAGAATGCCCGAGTCTGCAGACGTCACCAGGAAGGTCATGATCAGGATCACGCACATGACGTTCAGCATGGACAGCAGCCCACCGTCGATCATGTAGGACAGCGTCACGAACAGTTTGTTGGTGTTCGATGCCCCGATGATCGCGCCTTCTGCGGCGCCTGCCAGCTCAAGATCAATCGCGGTGCCGCCCAGAACAGTCATCCAGGCAAAGCACACCAGCGCCGGTGCGAATACGCAGCCCAGGATGAACTCGCGGACCGTACGACCCTTGGAGATGCGCGCCAGGAACAGGCCAACAAAGGGCGAGAACGCAATCCACCAGGCCCAGTAGAAGGTCGTCCAACCGGCCTGCCAGCCAAACTGGCGACCCTGCTCACCGGCTGCGTAAGCTGCCGCCAGAGTTGCTTCGTCCAGTTCGGCCGCTGCGCCCTCCAGACCACTCTTGAAGCCGTCAAAGCTGCCCCAGGCGTTGGTCGCGCCGCCCATCAGGTCGGCGGCATGCGCCTGCGCCTCTGCCGGCAGAGCCGCTGCAAAGGCTTCCGCCGAAAGCGGGCCATAGGCGCCAAAGCTGAGCGAAAGGAAGTGCAGGATATAGTCGACCATCGCCGAGCCGTAGGTGGTCATGGCAAAGACGAACGAACCGAAGATGATGAACGTACCGAGCAGGATGATCGACAGCACAAGGTTCAGGTTCGACAGGTATTTGACGCCGCGGCCAACACCCGAAACAGCCGAGATGATAGACAGCCCCATGATGACGACCAGACCCGAGATCAGGCCAACCTTGCTGGGTGTCGGAACCTCTCCGCCCAGATTCATGACCCATTCCATGCCCGTGATGGCATAGACACCGTCAATGAACTGGCTGACGCCATATCCGATGGTGACCGAAACACCCAGGATCGTGGCCACAACACCGAGCACATCGACCAGATGGCCAAGGAAGCCATTCATCAGGCGACCGAACAGCGGTGTAAGAGCCGCGCGAATGGTCAGAGGCATGTCGCGTGTATAGGCATAGTAAGCCAGCGACAGACCGGTCACCACATAGATGGCCCAGGCATGGAAACCGTAGTGCAGGTATGTATACCGATAGGCTGACTGGATCGCTTCGGGCTGATTGCCCGGAACGTCTCCGGCAACCACAACCGGGTTCGATCCCCACAAGCCCAGTGGCTCAGCGGTCGCAAAGACCATCAGGCCAACGCCCAAACCGGCTCCGAACATCATTGAGAACCACGAGAAATTCGAAAACTCTGGCTTCTCTCCCGGTGTACCCATGATCCGCTTGCCGGTGGACGGGATCAGCGCCACGATTGCGAGAAAGAAGAAGAACAGGCCGACAATGACCACATAGAAGCTGTTGAAGCTTTCCAGAAGTTTGCTGTTCAGGCTGCCCAGCGTGCCATTGGCGTTGGCCGGGAAAACAAGTGCCCATAGCACGAGGGCGACCATGATTGATTTACTGATCAGCGCGATGGGAACGCTGTAGTTCTCGTAGAAACCGGCGTCCGCCGTTTCTATCTCGAGATCAGTGAAGGGTTCGGGTACCGACATATTGTTCCTCCGTGTCGATTATATTCTTTGTTTTTGGCTGCCAGCGCAGCGAGTTCATTTTGTTTGCGTCCAGGGGTCGAGACGTTCCACAGTTCGTATGACGTTTCCGCGTACGTAAGTGGTGTTTCGTGACAATCTCCGATTAAGCAGCCTGTTTTCAGGCGTTTCCCATTAAGCGGTTCCGGGTCACGACGACATCGTACGATACACGTCGTGCCCTTCAGTTTTGGCTCGGCAAAAGCGCCCGTGGCGACAGCTTGAGCACTTGGTTTCTTGGTCTGCCTCACTACAGATTAAGCAACACTTGCGTTCGGTCAGAACCGACACATTCGTCAATTTTGACGACATAAGTCGAAACATAACGGTCAAACGCAGCTTCAAGCTATATTTATGAGGTGCACAACGACAAAAAAACTAAAACTCAGATGAATCAGCCTAAACCGAAGACATGCGATCCCCAACAAATACGTGTGGACCGTCTACATTCCGAAGGTGAATGGATCATTTAACTTCGGCACGGTTCGCCACCTCTCTGCACAAGGATATTGCGTCTGCCCGAGAAGACTTTATTGCCGGTATAAGCACTGTAGAACTGGTTCTGGAACCGCCCGGGGGTCACGGATGAAGATACGTAAGATCGAACTGTTCGAAGTCGCGTTGCCCTATGCGGGCGGAACCTACCAGTTGTCCGGCGGGCGCGCATATCACAGCTTTGACGCAGCGATCGTGCGGATCGAGACCGATACCGGTTTGGAGGGCTGGGGCGAAAGCACCCCGTTCGGATCAACCTATATCGCTGCGCATGCGCGCGGGGTCCGCGCCGGCATCGAAGAGATCGCACCGCATCTGATAGGTCGTGACCCGCGCCAGGTCGATCGCATCAATGACACGATGGACGAGGCGCTGGTTGGTCACAATCACGCCAAGACCGCGTTGGATATCGCCTGCTGGGACGTGTTCGGTAAGGCGGTGAATATGCCGGTTTGCGAATTGCTTGGCGGTGCGACCGGAAATCGCCTGCCGACAATCTCGTCAATTTACGCCGGTGATCCCGAGGATATGCGCCAGCGTGTCGCCGAACACCGCGCGATGGGATACCTTGGTCACTCGATCAAGGTGGGCGCGCTGGATTCCGAAGGTGGGCCTGCGTTGGATGCCGACCGGATCGCGACCGCGCTGGCCGACCGGCAACCGGGGGAGTATTTCATTGTCGACGCCAATGGTGGCATGATGCCCGAAACCGCGCTGCGCATGCTTCGACTGCTGCCCGACGGGCTGGACTTTGTACTTGAGGCACCGTGCGCCTCTTGGCGCGAGACATTGTCTCTGCGCAAACGCTGCAATGTGCCCATCATCATCGATGAATTGGCGCAGCAGGATCAGGATATCACTCAGATCGTGTCCCAGGACATCGCGGACGGGATCGGACTGAAGATCTCAAAGGCAGGTGGCCTGACCCGGGGACGTCGCCATCGCGACATCTGCCGTTCTGCGGGTCTGACAATCAGCGTTCAGGATACGGTTGGCTCTGCCATTGCCTTTGCCGGAATCGTGCATCTTGGTGCTACGGTGCCCGAACGCTATCTGCGCTGCATTCTGGATTGCCGGGACATGGTGACACTGAAAACGGCGGCATTTGATGCACCGGTAAAGGATGGCGGCGTTCTGCCTCCGACTGCACCGGGGCTTGGGATCACGGTCGACCGTTCGGTATTGGGCGACCCTATTGCGTCGTGGTGAGGCCGTATCTCGACCTACCCGATCTTGTTCCTTTGCAGATGCGGCGTGACGCCAAAGCTGGTTCGGTAGACGCGTGAGAAATGGCCCGGGTTCTTGAACCCACAGGCCAGCGCCACCTCGGTCACCGAAGCCTCGGTCTGCAACAGCAGTTTGCGCGCGCGATCCAGACGCATCTCCATGAAATACTTCTTGGGAGAAGCGTTTAGGTATTTGCCGAACAACCGCTCTAACTGCCGGGTTGAAATTCCGATTTCCTCGGCAATTTCCGATGGCGAGACCGGTGCCTCGATACTGCGTTCCATAAGCTGGATCGCATTGGCCAGATGGGCATTGCGCATCCCGCTTCGCGATTGGATCGACACCCTCTGTTCTGCAGTGGAATTGCGAACAGCGTTGTACACCATCTGATCCGAGATCGACACGGCAAGATCGGAACCGTGATCCTGTTCGATCAGATGCAGCATCAGATCGGCGGTGGCGGTGCCGCCAGAAGCTGTGATGAACTTGCCTTCAACGGTGAATACGCTTCGTACAAGATTGACCTCGGGAAACGCCTCCATAAAGCTGTCGTGATATTCCCAGTGTATCGCCGCCTCGGACCCGTCCAGAAAGCCGGCCTCGGCAAGCAGCCACGCGCCAGAGCATAAAGCTCCGATCCGGGTTCCCATCGCGCGTTGCCGTCTGAGGGTAGCCAACAAGGTACGCGAGGCGTGCGCCTGCATGTTTATGCCCGACAGAACGAATATCCGGTCGCATTTCGGGATTGTTGAAATACCGCCATCAACAACGGTCTTCGTCCCGTTCGAGCAAGTCGCCGTTTCCCCGTCCTCGGACAAGATCGACCATTCATACAGCTCTTCACCGGCCACAAGGTTCGCGATCCGCAGCGGTTCGACCGCACAGGAAAACGCCAGGTGCGAGAACTCTTCAATGAGCAAAAAGACAAAATGCTGGGGCTTGGGCATGGCGTCCTTCGTTTCTTGTCGCAACATCTGCGGGGGCAAACCCCGCTCTCTTTTCAGCTCGAACAGGCCCGTTTTTGTTGCTTTGCAGGCGGGGAACGAGGCAGCTGTCTTGTTTGGTGTAGTTTGCTACGATCCAGGGGGTGACAGGCCTGGAAGAGCTGCCACCCGCTGGTTTATTTCTGTGTCGAAACAGCGCCCATGTCAATTTTGACCCATGTCGCCACAGAGTGCATTCGGGCTGGTTGATCGAAGGTCATTAGCTGCAACGATGCGATCTCCGTCAGTGCCGCATGCCGCCGCGCATTCAATATCCATCAAGGCCGTTCCTTTGGTATCCGCGCTTGAACAGCTTGCGGTTTTTTCTGTACACATTTTGTATTTTATTTTAATACATCCGAAAGACAATATGGTTGCAAGGCAAAAATGACCGCCTTTCCGGTCGAATCGCGCGGATGCAACTGCGGAGATTGGAATGAAAGACGCATCCAAACGTAAGAAAACAGAACTGTATGAGTACCTGAGAGCCGCCATCATGACGCTGACGCTGCGACCGGGCGCTGATCTGGACGAATCCAGTCTGTCGGAAGAGTTCGAACTGTCCCGTACGCCGCTGCGCGAGGTTCTGCGCCAGCTGGCAGGGGAAGGCTATGTCGATTTGCGGGAAAATCGCGGAGCGCGGGTCAGTGAAATGTCGCACATGACCCTGCGGGATTTCTTTCTTGCCGCGCCAATGATGTATGGCGCTGTGTTGCAATTGGCAGCCAAACACGCGACCGAACCGCAAATCGCCGAGTTGAAACAGGCGCAGATGACTTTCAAAGCCGCCTTGCGCAGCGGCTCGGGCGCCGAACGCGCAATGGCCAACAACCGGTTTCACGAAATCACGGGCGAGATGGCGGATAACATCTACCTTGCCCCGTCTTTTCAGCGACTGCTGATCGATCACGCCCGCATCGGGATGACATTTTATCGCCCGCAGGATCACCAGATGGTGGAAAGCCTGAGTGAAGCCAGCGCACAGCATGACGCCATTATCGCCGCTATCGAAGCAGGTGACGACGTAGCCGCAGCGCAACTGGCAATAGATCATTGGAACCTGTCGCGTGACAGGATCGAGCTGTTTGTCATGCCCGCCGGGTTGGACATGCCGCTGGGTTCTGTGGAGCGCAAAACCCCTGCATGAGGACTTAGATGACACCCCTGTTCAAATTCGAAGGGATATACACCCCTGTGGTGACCCCCTTTCACGAGGACGGCAGCGTAAACTGGGACGCATTGTCGGATGTGATCGAATATCTGATCGAAAATGGCGTGCACGGCCTGATATCGGGCGGATCGACCGGTGAAAACTATGCCCAACCCGTCGCCGAACGGCTTGAGGTGGCAAAGTTCACCCATGAACGCCTCAAGGGCCGTTTGCCGCTTGTTGTCGGTACCGGCGCAATGATGACACCGGACTCGGTTGCGTTGGCTGCTGGCGCGCGCGAGATCGGCGCGGATGCGATTCTGCTGGCCAGCCCGGCCTATTCGGTGCCAACCGACCGGGAAAACGCGCTGAATGCTCTGGCAATCGACAAAGCGGCAGACTTGCCGGTGATGTTGTACAACTATCCGCACCGTACTGGCACCATGATGGGGGAAGAGTTCCTTGACCGCGTCGGACGCAGCCGCAACTTCTGCGGCATCAAGGAAAGCTCGGGTGATATCAACCGGGTGCACCTGCTGGCGCGGGACTATCCGCATATCCAACTTGGCTGCGGTATGGACGATCAGGCGCTGGAATTCTTTGCCTGGGGTGCGCCGTTCTGGGTTTGCGGCGGATCGAACTTCTTACCGACGGAACACGTGGCGCTGTACAATGCTTGTGTCGTCGAAGGGAATTTCGACAAGGGTCGCCGGATCATGAGCGCGATGCTGCCGTTGATGCGCGTGCTGGAACAGGGCGGCAAGTTCATCCAGACCATCAAGCATGGCGTAACCATAAACGGGATCGACGCGGGCGCGATGCGCGCGCCGCTGAAGGGTTTGAACAAAGATGACAAACGCGCGCTGGAACAGGTCATGCGCGTTCTGAAACGCAAAATCGCCGATATCGTGGCCGAGGGGTAAGAGACATGGATCTGCTGACACAGGACGAATACAAATCCATCGCTTCAGGGCTGACCCTGCCCAACAATGCCTTCATCAATGGCGGGTTCCGCCCGGCGATCTCCGGCAAGACCTTTACCAGCACCAACCCGGCGACCGGAGAGACTATGACGGAAATCGCCGCTTGCGGCGCCGAAGATGTCGACTTTGCCGTCGAAAAGGCGCGCGAAGCGTTTGACGATGGTCGCTGGTCGAAACTGCACCCGTCCGAACGCAAGGATGTTCTGATCCGTCTCTGCAAACTGATGACGCGTAACGCACGTGAGCTGGCGGTGATGGAAAGCATCGACAGCGGCAAGACCATCTACGACTGCGAAACCGTAGATGTGCCCGAAACCATCCACTGCCTGAAATGGCATGCCGAGGCGGTCGACAAGATATACGATCAGGTCAGCCCTGCCAGCGATGACCACATCGCCATGGTCGTGCGCGAACCGATCGGCGTGGTAGGCTTGGTGTTGCCTTGGAACTTCCCGCTGCTGATGCTGGCGTGGAAGATCGGTCCGGCTTTGGCCGCAGGCTGTTCGCTGGTCATCAAGCCCGCCGCTGAAACTACGCTGACCGCGCTGCGCGTGGCCGAACTGGCGATGGAGGCGGGTATTCCGGCAGGCGTTCTCAATGTCGTTCCCGGTGGCGGCGCTGATGTCGGTGAGCCGATTGGCCGACACATGGATATCGACATGGTGTCCTTTACCGGATCGACCGTCACTGGCAAGAAATTCCTGACCTATTCGGCAGAGTCGAACGCCAAAGAGATCGTGCTGGAAATGGGTGGCAAGAACCCCGCCATCGTCATGGACGATGCCGAGAACCTGGATCGCGTCGCCCAGCATCTGGTAAATGGCGCGTTCTGGAACATGGGCGAGAATTGCTCGGCCAGCTCGCGCCTGATCGTGCACAAGGACGTCAAGGCAGAGTTGCTGGAGCGCATCGCGCATCATACCAAACAGTGGAATGTCGGCGACCCGCTGGACCCGGAAACCCGCATGGGCGCGCTTGTGTCCGCGGCGCATTTTGCCAAGGTCTGCTCCTATCTCGACAAGGCCGAGAACGTGGTGATCGGTGGCAAGGCAGAGGACGGATTTGTCGAGGCGACGGTTGTGGAAGTTGCCGACAATTCGACCGAACTGGCGCAGGAGGAAATCTTTGGCCCGATCCTGTCGGTGATCGAAATCTCGGGCTTTGACGAGGCTATCGCGGTTGGCAACGACACAGACTATGGTCTTTGCGCGTCACTCTTTACTTCCAACGCCAAACGCGCCATCCGCGGCGCCCGCGCGCTGCGGGCGGGTACCGTGACGGTCAACAGCTTTGGCGAGGGCGATATCTCGACCCCGTTTGGTGGCTACAAGCAATCAGGCTTTGGCGGACGCGACAACTCGGTCCATGCGCATGATCAATACACTCAGTTGAAAACCATCTGGATCGATTTGGCTGACGACGCTGACGAGGCGGTTGAGTGAGCCGATATGACGCCAAACGTCTCCCTCGGCAAACCGGTGCAGCGGGGTGGAATGCAATCTTGCCGCCCCAGACCGGCCTGCCCGAGCTGACCGAGGATCACACCGCCGATGTCACCATCATCGGCGGTGGGTTTGCCGGGCTCAGCGCGGCGCAGCGCCTTACGCAGCTAGACCCAAGCCTGAAGGTCACTGTGCTCGAGGCAGGGCGGTTTGCCGAAGGCTCTGCCGGACGCAATTCGGGGTTCATGATCGACCTGCCACATGATCTGGCCTCGGAAAACTACGCCGGGGACGGGCTGGAAGCGGATCGGGCCGCTATTGCGCTGAACCGCAAGGCAATCGGTTTTGCATCCGAGGTCGCGGAGCTTTGTAAATTGCCGCAGGACATGTTCGACCCTTGTGGAAAGTTCAACGCCGCCGCGACCCGGGCGGGCGATCGGCACAACCGCGCATTCGCAACCCATCTCGATCAACTGGGCGAACCGTATACGTTGTATGACCAGCAACAGATGCAGGACATCACCGGGAGCCCGCACTATACCTCGGGCCTCTATGCACCGGGCACCGTGATGATCCAGCCCGCAGCCTATATCCGGGCGCTGTCGCAGCGGTTGGCCGAAACGATCGGCGTCTACGAAAACTCACCCGCAACCGGCTTTGAACGGCAAGGTAGCAGCTGGGTCGTCAAAACGCCCAAAGCCAAGGTGACAACCGGGCGCATCGCGCTGGCCAATAATGGTCATCTCGAGAGCTTTGGATTCTATCAAAGACGGCTGATGCATATCTGTCTCTATGCTTCGATGACGGAACCGCTGACTCCGGAACAGATCAAAACACTGGGTGGTCAGACGCGCTGGGCCGTGACGCCGGCCAACCCGATGGGAACGTCGGTCCGACGCATTTCGGGCAGCTATGGGGATCGCATTCTGATCCGCACTTGCTCCAGCTTTCATCCGACAATCGAAACCAGCCCCATGCGCCTGCGCAACGCCGGGTGGGTGCATGACCGCAAGTTCCGTGAAAGGTTTCCGCATCTGCCGGACGTGCGCATGGAACACCGTTGGGCGGGCATGCTGTGCCTCAGTCGCAACGGGTCCGCCGCGTTTGGCGAGTTGGACGACGGGGTATTTTCGGCCTGTTGCCAGAACGGGCTCGGCATCGCGCGCGGCACGTTACAGGGTATGGGTGTTGCCGAATTGATCACGCAAGGCGGATCCAAGATTGCCGATCACTTTCTGGCTCAACCGAGGCCGTCTCGACTACCACCGGAACCGTTCGCCGCGCTTGGGGCGAACAGCTATCTGATCTGGAAAGAATGGCGGTCGGGCAAGGAATAAGCCCGCCCGTTACGGCAGGCTGAGTTTGGCCATACGGCCACCGTCGACCGTATAGATCTGACCGGTGATAAAGCCCGCTTCTTCTGCTGCAAGAAACGCGACGAGCGCGGCCACTTCTTCAGGCGCGCCCGTACGCGCGACGGGGTGGATGCGGCTGATTTCGCTGCGGAATCTCTCGGGATCCGGCATAGATTCGACAAAATCTACGTTCAGTTCGGTATCGATCCAACCCGGCGCCACCGCGTTGCAGCGGATACCCTCAGCGCCGTGATCCACAGCCACAGCGCGGGTTAACCCGTGCAGCCCGGCCTTGGAGGCGCAATAGGCGGCATGTCCGGGATTGCTGCCCAACCCCTCGATCGAGCCGGTATTGACAATACTGCCTCGGGTTGCACGCAGATGCGGCAGCGCCGCTTTGATCATCAGGAACGGGGCGGTCAGATTGACCATTATGGTACGCTGCCAATCCTCAAGGCTCATGTCCTCGACCGAAGCCTCCTGCATCATTCCGGCGTTGTTCACCAGCACGTGCAATTGACCGGCTTTGCCGATCAGTTCGTCCATCACCCGGTCCGGGCAAAGGGGATCGGTGAAATCGGCAGCGATGCTCTCGAACACGGTATCCGCGCCGCGCTGCGCGGTGAACACCCGCGCGCCTTCCTGTTGTAGACGCGTTGCTATGGCCTTTCCGATGCCGCTGCGCCCGCCAGTGACAAGCGCCACCTTGCCTTCGAACCGGTTCATGACACAGGCTTCCCTCCGTTAACCTCGATCAGCGCTCCGCACATGTAGCGTGACGCGTCCGAGACGAGAAACATGATGACATCTGCAATATCTTCGGGTTCGGCGATACGCCCCAGAGGAACTGTCTGACCCAATTCGGCGACGGCGGTATCGGGATCAAAACCGCGCTTGGCAAAACCTGAACGCAACATTGGCGTGTTCACCTCGTTCGGGCAAACCGCATTGATGCGGATACCCTGATGGGCGTGGTCCATACCCATACATTGTGTCAGCGAGGCGATGGCCGCTTTGGTCATACAGTAGACCGCATGATTGGGTCCCGGGCGCAATCCCCAGCAGGACGCCGTGTTGACGATCGCACCGCCGCCCGTCTCGGCCATGATCGGGATCGCCGCGCGGCAGATGCGGAACGGTGCCTCGACATTCACGCCCAGCGACAGCGACCAGTCGTCATCCGAGGTTGCCGTGACAGCACCGCGGGTGATGATACCGGCGTTATTGACGACGATATCCAACGCGCCCAGCGCGTGGGCCGCAGCCGCGGGCAATCCATCAGCATAAGCTGGGTCCAGCAAATCACCGGGCAGATGCGCGTCGGCCTTGAGGCCATCCACGGTACGATCCGCCACGGCCACCTGTGCCCCAGCGTCGCGCAGACGCGCCACCAGTGATGCACCGATACCTCCGGCCGCACCGGTTACAAGCGCCGCCTTTCCCGTCAGGTCCATGTAATCTTCCCCCGCCTTCAGAACGACGCGACCGGCTCACCAAACCGGTCCTCGTCAGGGACGATGCCCAGCCCCGGACCGGTGGGCAATTCGATATGCCCATCTTTGATCTGGATACCGTTTTCCGGGTCGTAGTTGGTTTCAATGTATGGAGCCGCCAGCCAAACACCTTCCAGCAGGTCAGGCCGGACGGTTGCGCCCATGTGCGTACACGCGGCCGCGATGATGTCGCCACCCCAACTGTCGTCGCAGGTATGCGGCAGGTTTCGCGCTTCGCAAATCTCGCGGAAGGTACACATGTGCTGCAACCCGCCGATACGGGTGACTTTCATGCCAAAGCCGTCCACCAAGCCGGTGCCCGCTGCAGAGATCACCGTATTCAGGCTGGTGCTGTTTTCATCCATGTAGATCGCGTGACTGACCTGAGGTCTGATCTTCTGCAAATCTTCGATCGTGTTGCAGGGTTGTTCCATGATGAACGGAATCTCAGGACACTCCCGGCTGACACGCAGCGCATCGCGTGTGGTCCAACCCCGATTGCCATCGACCGCAAGACGCATGCCCGAGCCTTTGATCACCTCCCAGACCTTGCGAATGGTTTCGATGTCCAGTTCAACCGGACGCCCGCCTACTTTGACTTGCAGGCGCGGATACCCTTCTGCCAGCTTCTCGCCTGCCAAGCGTGCAATATCGTCGGGTGCGCCAACACCCGTCGCGTAATAGGACGGCACCTTGTTCGTGTTGGAGCCGCCCAAAAGATCGCAAACCGGAACTCCTAGATGTTTGCCCAGCAGATCATGCACCGCGATGTCGATACTGGCCTTGGCGTAGTTGTGACCGTTCAGCAGCCCCTCCATCCTGCGGTGCAGGGTCAGCGGCAACACCTCAGACCCGATCAATCCTGGCGCCATCTCGGCCAGCGCCGCGCGCGCGCCTTTCGCATGAGCCTCGGCATAGGTCGGGCCAACGGGACAGACCTCACCCCAGCCAACAAGCCCGTTGTCGGCAACCAGCTTTATCAGGGTCGTATCCAGTGCCCAGACCTGCGCATTGGCCATTGTGTAGGGGCCGTTTTTGACAGGCAGATCATGCTGGTAGATGTGGATCTCGGATATTCTCATCGAAATTCCCGTCATTTGTTTAGGACTGAACCGCAGGGCCCACAGAACCCTGCGGTCAAATGAACACTGCGACCAGATTGAGTGGTGCGCAATATCGGGTAGACCTTTTCAGTAGCTTTGGTTCAACTCGTCGGCTGCCGGAATCTCCCGTTCACGGCGCGCGATATAGTCCAGAAGCTCTTCGTTCTTGGCTTCGTCCAGTTTCGGCTCCTGATATTCGGCCAGCAGTTTCCTGGCGTGTTTCAATGCACGTTCGGTAATTTCGACGCTGCCTTCGGCCTGCCATTGCTCGATCGAGTTATTGTCGAACAGCTCGGGCATGAAGAACGCTGTCTGGAAGTTGTCCTGGGTATGCGGGTGGCCCAGATAGTGTCCGCCCGGCCCAACATCCGGAACTGCCGCAACGGCCTGATCGAAATCATCCCATTTCGGTCCTTCGGCCATGCGATAGGCCATGGCACATTGTTCTGCGTCGACGATGAACTTCGCAACCGAGCAGTGCATACCAGCCTCGTTCCACCCTGCCGAATGCCAAATGTAATTGGCCCCCGCGTGAAGAACTGCGCTGAGCGTCGTTGCGGATTCATACCCCGCCTGCGCGTCAAACGTCTTGGCTCCGCCCAACGTGTTCGAGGTGCGCCACGGTACATCATAATACCGCGCCATCTGCCCGATCATGAAGTTCATCAGGCTGATTTCGGGCGTGCCCGCCATCGGCGCGCCGGACTTCATCGACACGGTCGACAGGTAATGTCCCCATATCGCGGGCGACCCCTTGCGGATCACCTGCGTATAGGCCAGTGCCGACAGCGCCTCGGCGGTCAGCTGCGCCACCGTGGCGGGCACCGACGCCGGGGTGTTTGCGCCGCCCAGAACAAAGGGCGAGCACAGAACCGGCTGATTACGGCGGCAGAAGGCACGCATCGCGCCCAGCATCGTCTCGTCCCAGACAAGCGGGCTGTTGCCGTTGCAGTTGCCGGTGGTGACAGGGTGGTCGTCAATAAAATCCGCCCCAAACAGGATATCGCACATGTCCATGACGTCCTCTGCGTTCTTGGGCGAGGTGGTCATGCCCATGAACATCTTGTCGGAGTACTTCATCGACGAATATGTAATGCGCAGGTGCCGCTGACTGATCGGGTGATCGTAGGGTTCGACGATATGGTGGGCCGAACTGTGCATAGCTGGCATCATGTGGCTCAGCTTGTGGAACATCGCCAGATCTTCGAGCAGCGGATTGCGGCGCACATCGTCCAGATCGCGCAGATACGGCGCACCGGTCATCGGCACGAACACCGAGTGCTTCCCGCCCAGCTTGAGGTTATTGGCCGGGTTGCGCGCATGATAGGTAAACTGGGCCGGGATGGTCGCGATCAGTTCGCGCACCATGTTGCGATCCAGATAGACCAATTCGCCCACGACCTTGGCGCCGGCTTTCTTCCAGTCTTCCAACGCGATGGGGTCGCGAAACTGAACACCAACATTTTCCAGAATGTCCATGGCCGCGGCGTCGATGCGTTCAACCTGGCTGCCATCCATCACCTCACATTCGGGAATGCTGCGGGTCAGGCCGGGTAGCATCTGAAAGTTCGGCGCCGTACGTATTGCACGGCGCGCCGAGCGCCCTCCAGAGCGCGAAGCAGTTCGAATATTCATCTGGCGTATCTCCAATCTCAATCATTTATTGAGAGATTCGACAGCTGCCCACGTCTCCGAATGCGATGCGACGTTGCAGGAAACGACATGGTTCAGGATGCGGGCCCCGAGAAATTTGTAACGATGGGCGAAACCCGAGGTCTACTTGCCGTAATACTCACGGAACCAGTCGACGAATTTCTTAATTCCATCCTTGAAATCCGTCTGAGGGCGATATCCGGTCAGACGTTGAAGCAGATCCGTATCCGCCCAGGTCGCGGGAACATCACCCATTTGCATGTCCATGTAGTTTCGAATGGCCTTCTTGCCCAGCGCGTCTTCGATTGCGTCAATGAAATCCAGAAGTTTCACTTTGTCCGAGTTGCCGATGTTGACAACGCGGTAGGGCGCAACCGGGCTCAGGCTGTCGCCCTCTTCAATGTCTTCGGGATTTTCCGGGCGCTCAGGCACCGCTTTGATAAGAAGTGAGATCGCACGCACCAGATCGTCCACATAGGTGAAATCACGGTACATGTTGCCGTGGTTGTAAATGTCGATCGGCCTGTCTTCCAGTATCGCGTTAACAAATTTGTAATACGCAAGGTCAGGCCGACCCCAGGTTCCATAGACTGTAAAAAAGCGGAACATGGTGGTGGGCAGGTCCCAGAGATGGGCGTAGGAATGCCCCATGCTCTCATTGGCCTTTTTCGTCGCCGCATAAATGGTCAGTTGTGTATCGGCCTTATCGCATTCGGTGTAAGGCATGTCGGTGTTGGCGCCATAAACGGAAGAGGTCGACGCCATCAACAGATGTCGGACCTTGTGACGACGTGCTGCTTCCATGACGTTGAACGTGCCGACGATATTGCTCTCAATATACGAGCGCGGGTTATCGAGGCTGTAGCGAACACCCGCCTGACCAGCCAGATGCACGATGACATCCGGCTCGAAACCATCTGCAGCAGCATCAAATCGCGCAACATCTTCCAGCATCGCCTCGTCACACGAGAAATTGGGGTTTTGCAGCAGGGTCGCATGTCGGCGCTGTTTCAGACGGACGTCATAATAGTCCGTCATCCCGTCAAATCCGTGTACCCGGTCTCCGTTCGCAAGCAGCAACCTGGCGAGGTGAAACCCGATAAACCCGGCTGTGCCCGTAATCAGTACTTTTTGCACCCGTCTGCTTCCCTGTTCTTTTTCATGTGTTTGCGCGCCTGTGTGCTTATGATGCCAATAGGATCATTGTTCAAACCAACAATTCGGCATCAAGCCCTTGCGGAACACATCGGGTCTGCAATCCGGAGCGTCAAGTCAGGACCTCGGCAAGAAATTCACGGTCGTGTGTTTTTTGGGGTGCCTATCCTGATCCCTGATTGGTCGAGTAATAAAATGCAATCGCCTGCGCCCGGTTCTTGACCGAAAGCTTTTCATAGATATTCGACAGGTGAAACTTCACCGTATTTGTCGAAATTTGCAGTTCCTTTGAAAGTTCGCGATTTGATAGCCCTTTGGCCAATGCTTCCAAAATCACCCGCTCCTTGCGCGACAGGTTTTGGATCGGATCCCGCTGCATTTTTCGGACGTCGATGAAGGGGAACGCCATCTTCCCGGCAGCGACATCGATGCATGTCTCCAATAGACCCTCGACCTCGCCTGACCTGGGTGCGAAACCGGCGGCACCTGCCTGCATTGCCAGTCGCGGAATATCACCCGCCTCGTCGCCATAGATCACAAAGCGCGGGGCGTTTTCCTGCTCGCGCAGCACTTCGATCAACTTCGCCGCCCCCAGAACCGGCAGGTTCCACGCCACAACGCAGACCTTCACCGGTACGCGCATCACGGCGCCAAGAAACCCTTCGGCGGTTGCCGAAGTCGCCACCAGAGAGAATCGCGGGTCGCGCTCGAAAATTTCGGACATCGCTGACAAGACCAGCGGATTGTTGTCTGCCAACATGATGTCTATCGGAGAATGCGAATACTCAGCCATTTGTTTTCACTGTCCAATTTTTCCAATACTACCCGTATGGGTGGCTTCTTTCTTGGCATACAACGGCATTCTTACACTTTTGGGTAGTTTTTTACCCACCAATATGGATGCCCATTAGCAGTAGTATGTTACGTTGCGTCATATGGCAAGTTTCGGATTTTCTGTCGGCGAAACCACAAACATGGCGTCAGCGCCCGACCAATTGCCGAGGATATTTAACGATGACATTTCAGATCTTCCCTGCGCTTGAAATCCCCGACACGCTTGCGGCGGGTCCCGGCCCCGGCAACACGGATGCCCGTGTGTTGCAGGCGTTCGCCAATGCCGGGGTCGCCGACCACATGCAGGGTGATGTTCTGCGCGGCATGATTGAATGCAAACACATGCTGCGGCAGATCTGGGGCACTGACAACACCTATACTTTTGCGGTCGCCGGCACCGGCTGGAGCGCGCTGGACACCATGTTTTCGGCCGTCATGCCAGGCGACAAGGTTGTCGCTTTCGCCAATGGCACCTTCTCGGGCATTGATAGCCTGACTTTGCGGATCAAGGCAGCCACGCCCGAAGAACACGCCGCCAGCCCGCTTGACCCTCAAGCGGCAAGCGTCACGGTAATCGAGATCCCGCATGGCGAACCTGTCACCGGCGAGATGGTCGAAAAGGCGCTGGCACGGCACAAACCCAAATGGGCGTTCATGGCGCATTGGGAGACCGGCTCGGGTCGCATCAACGATCTGCGCGGTTTCTCGGATGCCTGCGAACGGCATGGGACAATGGGCCTTATCGATGCGGTCTCGTCGCTGGGCGTCGATGAGTTCCGGATTGACGATTATCCCGGTATCGCGGGTTGGGCATCGTGCCCGCAAAAAGGCCTGTGCTGCCTGCCTTTGACCTACGCACCTGTCAGTTTCACGGACGCCTATATCAGTACGATCAATTCGACTGGCGCATATTCCTATGTCCACAATCCGATATTCGAAGCCCGCCACTGGGGCGTTGTCGACGGGCAGGACGTCGAGAAGGGAACCTATCACCGCACGCATTCGGGCTATGCGGTGGCCGCGTTCCACGAATCCCTGCGGCTGACACTGTCGGATGGGTTGGCAAAACGCGCCACCTCATACCGGATTCACGAACAGGTGCTGCGCGATGCGGTCACCGCACTTGGCTGCGAAGTGACATCCGACATGCCCAGCCTTGTTGTCCTGAACCTGCCGCCATCGCTTGCGGGGCGCGAAATGGAATTGGTGCAGAACTGTCGGGCACGCGGCTTTGGCATTTGGCCGACGCTCAGCGCGCCGGTCCAGGTCCGCATCGGCATCCTCAACCAATTGAACCGAAAAGCCGTCAGCCGGATCGTGCGCTTGTTTGCCGAAGCCATGCGAGAACTGGGGGCCAATGTCGATTTCGAAGAGGTCGAGGCGCTGCTCGAAAGCCGTTACGGCACATCGATCGCCGCCTAGTCGGACTGCATGAACGGGAGGAATGCAGATGGATATCCATGAATATCAGGCGAAAGAGGTTCTTGCGAACTTTGGCGTCGCCATCCCTTCGGGGGCGCTGGCCTACAGCCCCGAACAAGCCGCCTACCGCGCGCGCGAGTTGGGCGGCGACAAATGGATCGTCAAGGCGCAGGTCCACGCCGGAGGCCGGGGCAAGGCTGGCGGCGTCAAACTGTGCAATTCGGAGAACGAAATTCACGAAGCATGTGACGAGATGTTTGGTCGCAAGCTGGTTACGCATCAGACCGGACCCGAGGGCAAAGGTATCTACCGTGTCTACGTCGAATCCGCCGTTCCGATTGACCGCGAAATCTATCTGGGCTTCGTTCTGGACCGGTCCAGCCAACGCGTAATGATCGTGGCCTCATCCGAAGGCGGCATGGAGATCGAAGAAATCTCGGCTGAACGTCCCGATAGCATCGTTCGTTCAATCGTCGAACCCGCAGTCGGACTGCAAGAATTCCAGGCGCGAGAGATCGCCTTTGAGTTGGGGCTGGAGCCGCGACTGGTTCAGCAAATGGTGCGCACGTTGCGGGGCTGTTACTCCGCCTTCCGCAACCTCGATGCAACCATGGTTGAAATCAACCCTCTGGTGATCACCGGCGATGACCGCGTTCTGGCGCTGGATGCCAAAATGAGCTTTGATGACAACGCTTTGTTCCGCCATCCGCAAATCGCGGAACTGCGCGACAAAAGTCAGGAAGACCCGCGCGAAAGCCGCGCGGCGGATCGCGGACTGTCCTATGTCGGGTTGGAAGGCAATATCGGCTGCATCGTTAACGGTGCCGGGCTGGCCATGGCAACCATGGACACGATCAAGCTGGCCGGAGGAGAACCGGCCAACTTCCTCGACATTGGCGGTGGCGCCTCGCCCGAGCGTGTGGCCAAGGCGTTTCGTCTGGTTCTGTCCGATGACAATGTTCAGGCGGTGCTGGTCAACATCTTTGCCGGTATAAACCGTTGTGACTGGGTAGCCGAAGGCGTCGTGCAGGCGCTGCGCGAGCTCAATATCGATATCCCTGTCATCGTCCGTCTGGCTGGAACAAATGTCGAGGAAGGCCAGAAGATTCTGGCCCAATCCGGCCTGCCGATCATCCGCGCCACAACGCTGATGGAAGCAGCCGAACGCGCCGTCGGCGCATGGAAAAACGACCTGAACCAAGGCACCAGGATGAGGGCTGTGTAATGAGCATTCTTCTCGATCGTGAAACCCGAGTTATCGTACAGGGCATCACCGGGCGCATGGCCCGGTTCCATACCAAGGACATGCTGCGCTATGGCACCAATGTGGTGGGTGGTGTGGTTCCCGGCAAGGGCGGCGAAACCGTCGAGGGTGTGCCGGTTTTCGACACCGTCAAGCAGGCTGTCCAAGCGACGGGCGCTGATGCCAGCCTTGTGTTTGTGCCACCTCCGTTTGCCGCGGATTCAATCATGGAGGCCGCAGACGCTGGCATCCGCTATTGCGTCTGCATAACGGATGGCATTCCGGCGCAGGACATGATCCGGGTCAAGCGGTACATGTATCGCTATCCCAAGGACAAACGTATGGTTCTGACCGGCCCGAACTGCGCGGGAACAATCAGCCCCGGTAAGTCGCTGTTGGGGATCATGCCCGGTCATATCTATCTGCCCGGGAACGTGGGCATCATCGGCCGATCCGGCACCCTCGGATACGAGGCAGCGGCTCAACTGAAAGAGCGTGGGATCGGTGTGTCGACCAGCGTCGGCATCGGCGGCGATCCGATTAACGGGTCGTCCTTCCGTGACATTCTGGAGCGTTTCGAACAGGACAAGGATACCGAAATCATCGCCATGATCGGCGAAATAGGCGGCCCGCAAGAGGCCGAAGCCGCAGTCTATATCCGCGACCACGTCACCAAGCCGGTGGTTGCCTACGTGGCCGGAATGACCGCGCCCAAGGGTCGAACCATGGGCCACGCCGGTGCCATCATCTCGGCCTTTGGAGAAAGCGCCAGCGAAAAGGTCGAGATTCTGTCTGCTGCCGGCGTGACCGTGGCCGAAAATCCGGCCGTTATCGGCGAAACGATCGCCCGAGTGATGGAGGCCGCGTAATGGTCAAACCTTCGGTCCTTGTTACCCGTCGCTGGCCCGCCGCAGTCGAGGCGCAGCTGGCCGAAAACTACAACACGGTTCTGAATACCGGGGATGCGCCCATGTCTCCAGCCGAGCTCCGGCAAGCGCTGAAATCTTATGACGCGGTGCTGCCAACAGTTACCGACGCGCTCAGCGCCGAGGCTTTGGATGTCGGCCGGGCGCAGACAAAGATCCTTGCCAATTACGGGGTCGGCTACAGCCACATCTGCGAGCCATCCGCGCGTGGGTTGGGCATGACCGTGACCAATACGCCCGATGTTCTGTCCGAGTGCACCGCCGATATCGCGATGACCCTGCTGCTGATGGTGGCGCGCCGCGCAAGCGAAGGCGAGCGCGAGCTACGCGCCGGCAACTGGACCGGCTGGCGGCCCACGCATCTGATCGGCACCAAAGTCAGCGGCAAGACGCTGGGCATCATCGGGTATGGTCGCATCGGGCAGGAAATGGCCCGCCGGGCGCATCACGGGTTCGGGATGGAGATCATCGTACATAATCGCAGCCAGATCGCACCAGAGGTTCTGGCCCGGTGCAATGCGACGCAGGTCGATACGGTCGATGAGTTGCTGCCGCGATGCGATTTCGTGTCGCTCCACTGCCCCGGTGGCGCCGCAAACCGTCACCTGATCAATGCGCGCAGGTTGAATCTGATGAAGTCTGACGCTTTCCTGATCAACACGGCGCGAGGTGAGGTGATCGACGAATGGGCTCTGATTCAGGCCCTTATGTTCGACATGATCGGTGGTGCGGCGCTGGACGTGTTTAGCGGGGAACCCCGCATCAGTCCGGACCTTCTGCAATGCGATAACCTCGTGATGTTGCCCCACCTCGGCAGTGCCACCCGCGAAGCCCGCGAGGCCATGGGGTTCCGCGTCCTCGACAACCTGAGCGACTTTTTCTCAGGCCGTGAGCCGCGCGACCGCGTGATCTGAGACCCATTTCGATATCTAGACCGATACTGCCGCACGGCGGTTTCACCCTCTTTTTCAGGAGATCTGAACCGTGAATGCCCCTCATCGAACAAACGGTTTTTTCACTCAATCCCTTTCGGATCGCGACCCCGAGCTTTATGGCTCGATCACGTCCGAGCTGGGCCGTCAGCGCGACGAGATCGAGTTGATCGCATCCGAGAACATCGTCTCTGCCGCCGTGATGGAGGCGCAGGGCTCGGTGA